>CAWFRX010000015.1:0-41182 GCA_963818345.1 uncultured Acidobacteriota bacterium
TTATGGTCGAACTGTTACCAACGGTGGTAGAGTGCTCGTCGTCAGTGCGCGAGGGGAAAATCTTCTCGCTGCTTGCCGCGCCGCATACGACGCGATCAGCAAAATATGGATTGAGGGCTCGCATTACCGCCAGGATATCGGCCTTCGAAAGTTGCCAAAGGGCAAGCGGTTTCAGAGACGCCGCGCGCCTGAAGGAGATCGCGACATTGACAGCCAGTGAAAAGCCCAAGCCGGTGCTCGTCGGAATCGTGATGGGTTCCGACACGGATTATCCGGTGATGAGCGAAACCGCAAAAACGCTCGACAAATTTGGTATTTCCTACGAAATGGAAGTTCTGTCCGCGCATCGCACGCCGGCGCGCGCTCACGAATATGCGACCACTGCCGCGAGCCGCGGCCTGAAAGTCGTGATCGCAGCCGCGGGAGCTGCGGCTCATCTCGCGGGAGTGATGGCGGCCAGCACAACGCTGCCCGTGATCGGCGTCCCGATGGCGACGAGCACGTTAAATGGTCTCGATGCGCTTCTTTCCACCGTGCAAATGCCCGGCGGAATTCCGGTTGCGACGATGGCGATTGACAGAGCCGGCGCCGTGAACGCGGCTATTTTTGCCGCCGAGATTCTGGGAACGTGCGACGCTGAAATTACGCGCAAACTCCTATGCGCACAAAGAAGATCTGGCGCGCGCCGTTGCGGAGAAAAATGCCCGCCTGCAGCAACAACTCGCCGAAAAAAAGTAGCTATCTCCAGCGCAAGATCTTCGAATTGAAATTTATTGCGCAAGGATGGCGGCTTTGCCAGTGTTGGAGCGCCGGGCGGCCGCTGCTGCTGTGGTATTTTGCCGGCTGTCTGCGGTTCCGGCGGCGGCGCAAGAATCCATTTAAATCCAGTTTCGGGTTGGATTATCCGCCATCGTTTGCCGTGAATTTGGCGGTGCAATGGCGTCGAGCGCCGCGCGAAGAAATTGAATCGCGTCAGCGGCTCGGAGCTTTATTGCTTTCTCCGCTCAGGAATCGGGCTGCCACGTCTGCCATCTTCGGATCGGACGCCTTAATTTTCGCAAGCCGCGGATCGCCGTTTTGCAGAAGCGAAAGCAACGTAGGCGGCGGATCCTCGACTCGGATAATTGAATTCCATCAGCGTGCGGGGCTGGCCTTTTTCCGGCGGATAAAATTGCAAGTAGACGGGCCGCAACACGCTCGTGGCCCAGAAATCGCCGCGCTGTTGAGTTTGCTTCAAGCGTATAGGTTGCGGTGCCAAACCTCCGCGCCGTAGTTCGCAAGATAATCGGCGACGATCAATTCCGCCATGGGCTCTTTGGCGGGCATGTCGAGTTTGCCGTGGATTCCGTGCAGCAAGCTCGTTCAGGCGTTCGAGCAAGTTTTGGCCGATCGCTTCGATGTCGGAAGCTTCGTCGCCACCCTGCGATTGGGCCAAATGGGGAGCAGCGCTGCTGAACGGGAGTATCGCTGTGCAGATGAGGTAGTTCGATGATCGAGCCGCGCAAGAGTTTTTTGCGCGGACGGCGAAGACCAATCAACCGCGCCCAAAATGATTCCGGCGCGTTCGCTGCTTAGCTCGACGGGCGTGGGAACGTGAGTTTCAGGTTCGATCGGGATTTCCACGGTGCCGATCAGGATCGCGTCCTTTACCACCGCGATTACCACGCGTCCCGCGGCAAGGTTCACGACTATTTCTTCGGTCGGCGCGCCGGCAGTTTCCTGCGCAGAGGCAAATACCGGAAGCATCGCTGTGCCGAAATAGCAAAGCATGCAATCGCGAAACAGGCTTTCCCGGCGCTCGACGGAATCTGCGCGGCCAGCGCTCAGCTGGGCGGACATAGTAGCGCGAATGGACGCAGGAGAATGCCATTCAGCCTCGCGGAAAGCGCCATGATATTTTCACCTTATCACAGGACCGCGGGCGCGCGCATTTCATCGCGCGGATGGTGTACAAGCATCGAATCTTTAGTAAAATACAGGCCGAGCGTTCCACCATTTCTTACGGACACTATGGGAATCCTCGACATTTTCAAATCTGACGGACTGCGGTCGCCCGCCAGCGTGCGTCACAACGGCAAACATCTTTCGGAAATTCTCGCCCAGCATGCGAAATTTGTTCGCGGTGACGAGACGGGCGCGCGCGCGGAGTTAAGCGGCGCCGATCTTTCGCGCGTGAATTTTTATAAAGTGAATTTGACGTACGCGAATTTGCAGGGCGCAAATCTCGAAGGCGCCAGCCTGCGTGAGGCAAAGCTCGCCTCCGCCGATTTGAGCAAAGCAAAGCTTGCGTCGCGCCGATCTGCGCAAAGCGGATCTCACAGAAGCCAATCTGAGCGGCGCCGATTTGACGGAAGCTCAGGCCGGCGGCGCAGAGCTCTTCCGCGCGGATCTCCGCTCAGCGATTCTCCGCAGCGCCGATTTCGGAGCGGCGAATTTCCGTCAGGCCGAAATTGCCGGCGCGGATTTCCACGGCGCCGGAATGAGGACCACCATCCTTCGGGAAACGAATCTCGAAGGCGTGGACCTTTCGGGCGTGGATCTTTCGACGGCATTGCTTCCGCGCGGATACAAGAAAGTCGGCGCCGCGAAATGCTAGCGCCGCTAGACGCCGGCGCTGATAGTTCATCGATACGAGGCTGAAGTGGCAAACTCTCCGTGGGTTTCAGTCGAAGATTATAAGATGCCCGTCGGCTGGCTTCAGCCCGAGCAACCCGAGGCTCAGGCTCGCGCCTATTGCGAGGCGCTCGAACGCGGAGAAATTCTTTTTTTTCGCGAGCTCCCTTTCAATCTTCCGGCAGAGGACCGCGATTTTCTTTTGGCGCAGCGATGGTCCGAGCTGCGATTGCACAAAAATGTTTCCTATCGTCCGGGCGAAGACGCCCTCCGCGGCGTTTCGGGCGATGCCGCGACGATTGAGCGCATTCATGCCATCCTCCGGAACTATGCCGCGCGAGGTAATCGATTTTGCGGCGAAGTTTCTTTCTCCCTATGCGGGAAAATGGATTTTGGATTTTTCCAGTTTTCGTCCGCTGGAAGAGGAAGGCCGCGATCTTCCGCTGCACAAGCGAAATGATCTGCTGCACGTGGACGCATTTCCCTCGCGTCCCACTCGCGGCGGCCGCATCCTGCGCATCTTCACGAATCTGAATCCCAGCCGCGCTCGCATTTGGAATACGACTGAGAAATTTGATTCGCTCGCGCGCCAGTATGCGGACGATGCGGGGTTGCGCAAGTTCGCAAACGAATCCGTGTTCAGCCGCACGGTGCAAAATTGGGGCCAAAAACTTGGAGTTCGCGGCATGGGGCGCACGCCTTACGACGCGTTCATGCTTCGCTTTCACGATTACCTGAAGGAGAATTCGGAGTTTCAGGCAAATTGCCCGAAAATTCGCCTCGAATTTCCGCCGCTCTCCACGTGGCTGGTTTTCACTGACGGCGTGCCGCACGCCGCGCTTTCCGGCCAGTACGCAATCGAGCAAACGTTTCTGATTCCGCCCGAAGCGCTCGTCGCGCCGCAGTACGCTCCGTATCGTGTCCTCGAGAGTATGGCCGGCAGCTCGCTCGTCTCCTGAATTGTTCGATCGGAAAATGGCAGATGACGTCCGTGAAGCAATAGCGCCCTCTGAGTTCAGCGGAGAGGTGCGCTACTTTCCGGTGGAATATTCGGCGGCATCTTCGGCATAACCCGAAGCACCGCGCGGAGCGCCCGCACGGCGGCGTATCTCGATGCCGAGCCGTTTGATTTTCTGGTTGAGCGTCGAGAGTGGAACCTGAAAACGCTCGGCCGCTTCCGTCTGATTCCAGTTCGTGCGTTCGAGCATGTCCACAATAATGCGTCGTTCGACTTCCTCGAGTATTTCGAATAGAGTCGGCGCGGCGGGCGGATCGCTTTCGCCTTGCCGGACCGGCAAAAACTCGTCGAGCTGCACACGCACGCCTTTCACGATTTCGCGCGAGTTCACGCTTTCCGGCAGCAGATCGACATCCATCAATTCGCTTGTGGAAAGCACGACTGCGCGTTCCACGGCATTTTCGAGTTCGCGCACGTTTCCCGGCCAGTCATAATCCATCAGCATTTTCATCGCTCCGCGCGTGAAGTGCCGCAGCGGCTGATTGTTTTCGCGGCAGAATATCTCGAGAAATCGTTCCGCGAGCAGCGGAATGTCTTCTTTTCGTTCTCGCGCAGCGGCGGCAATTGAATCGAGATCACGTTCAAGCGATGGAACAAGATCCTCGCGGAAGCGGCCCTTCCTTCACAAGCTTTCGCAGATCCTCATTCGAAGCCGCGAGGATGCGAACGTCCACTTTGATGGTTTCGGTCCCGCCGAGCCTCATGAATTCGCGCTCCTGAATCACGCGCAGGAGCTTCGCCTGCGTTTCGGGGCCCACCGTCGAAATTTCATCGAAAAAGATCGTGCCTTGATCGGCGACTTCAAATAATCCCTTTTTAGAAACAACTGCGCTCGTAAACGCGCCCTTCACGTGCCCGAATAGCTGCGATTCCAGCAGGTCAACCGGAATCGAACCAGTGTTGATGGGAATGAAAGCTTTCTCCGCGCGCGTGGAAGCTGCGTGAATTCCTTTCGCGATCACTTCTTTTCCCGTGCCGCTTTCGCCGGAGATCAGCACCGTCGAGCGCGAAGGCGCAATCTGCGTCACCAGATCGAGCACCGCGAGCATCTTATGGCTCTTCCCGACGATGTTCGGGAAGTTGTACCGTTCTTTCAGTGCGCGCTTGAGCTGAACATTTTCTTCTCGCAGTCGCCGCCCTTCGACGGCCAGCGGAAACCTGCGCGACCAATTCATCATTCGACCACGGCTTGGTGATGTAGTCCTGCGCGCCGCTCTTGAACGCCGCTCGCGCCATATCAATCGAGCCATATGCCGTGATCAAAATAATCGCAAGGTGCGGATCGCGCGTGCGGATGTCGCGCAGCAGTTCGAGCCCATTGCTGCCAGGCAAACTCACGTCGAGAAGTAAAAGATCGTAGGGATTTTCGGAGAGTTTACGCAGCCCCGCTTCGCCGGTTTCCGCGAGCGTCACCAGAAAGTCCTCTGACGATAAGAGCGCTTCCAGTCCTTCGCGAATTTCGGCTTCGTCGTCTATGACAAGGATGGATCCTCTAGGCATGAACCGCTTTCCTGGCTACGGGAAATTCCAGCCGGAACGAAGTGCCCTTTCCGGGGGTGGACCGCACGTCGACCTTTCCCGCGTGCTCCTTGATTATTCCGTAGCTGATCGAAAGACCAAGCCCGGTGCCTCGACCGGAGCTTTTCGTCGTAAAAAACGGATCGAAAATGCGATGAACCTGCTCGGCCGGAATTCCCGCGCCCGTATCTGTCACTTCAATTTCCACCGATCCGTTGTAGGCGGCCGTTCGCACTTCCAGCATTCCGCCGCCCGGCATGGCGTCTCGCGCATTAATGAACAGATTCAGAAATACTTGCTGAAGCCGCGTCGTCGAGCCCAGCACCGCCGGCAATTCATCCTTATAGTGCCGGACGACATTTACGCGCGCCGTTTTCAGCGGATGCTGCACCAGCGCAAGCGTCTCTTCCAGCACGGAGTTCAAGTCCACTTCCACGAGTTCCGCCGCGCCCATTCGCGAAAAATTCAGCAGGTTGTTGACGATCTCGCTCGCGCGGAATGTCTGCTTCACGATGCGTTCGATGGTTTGCTGCCGAGGATCGTCCGCCGGAATCTGCTTCGCAAGCATCTGGATGTAATTTGAAATCACGGCGAGCGGAGTGTTCACTTCGTGCGCCACGCCCGCCGCCAGCAATCCAAGCGAAGTGAGCTTCTCGGTCTGCACCATCTGTTCTTCCAGCCGCACTCGTTGGGTAATGTCGTCCAGCAAAATCAGCCGGCCCAGCTGCGCGCCGTCTTTTCCGAGCAGCGGAGCCATGGACGCATTAATCACAATGTGCCGGCCGCTCTGCGTATTCAAATGCAGCTTGTAGATTCCGGAGACATGCTCGTTTCGCGCGTGGGCCGCGATTTCAATCGCCAGATCGCGCGGCAGCACTTCCCCGAGCTTCCCGCCCAGTACAGCAGCGCGGGGAATTTCGAGCAAATCCTCCAGCTGCGGATTCCAGGATTCCACGCGGTCATCGAGGTCCACAGTGAGGACGCCAATCTTGAGCGACTCCACAATATTCTCGCTGAAATCCTTCAGCCGCTCGATCTGCAGAGCCTTCTGCTCGAGCGATTGATAGAGCCGGCCATTTTCAATCGCAATGGCAACATATCCCGCAATCGTGGAAAGAAGTTCCAGGTCATCGCTCGAGAGGAAGTCGCCATCGACAGTTTTTCCCAAGGCCGATGATCGCTACCGTTCGATCGCAGAATCGGCACGGGATGAAATAATTCAGCGCAAGCTCTTCGAGAGTGCGACGCACCGGTTCGCTTTCGCCAACCGCCGCGCGCGCGGATTCGAAGAAAAGGCATCCGCGGTGGTAGAACGCGGGCCGCGTCGGGTTCAGGAAACTCAGATCGAGCTTCCCTTCCGGCCGCACACCCATCGACCGCGAAAGCACGAAGTTCCCGGGATTCGTTTCGTCTTCCAGAAAAACGGCCAGACGATCCACGAGAAGTGTCTGCGAAATGCGGTCCAGCACGGAGCCCAGAAGCGGGTCGAAGTGCACCTGATTCGTAAGCGCGCGGCCGAATTCGATCAGCGTCCGCCGGTAATCGAGCCGGTCGCGATAGAAAAAGTGATCCAGATGCCCCTGCACCCAATTGCGCAGAGGCTGAATCAGAAACGCGGCCACCACAATCGCAATCACGCCGCCCGCCGGGCCCGCCGGCCATGCCGTGTGGAACAATTCTCCGATCAGCGCGATTCCCGCAAAATACACGCCGACCACGGCGGCCGTCGCAAACGTGTACGCCAGCCCGCGCTTGAAAATAATGTCAACGTCCATCAGCCGGTAACGGATGATCGCGTAGCCAAAGCAAAGCGGAATCAGCGCCAGCGAAAAGACCGAGAGTTTCATCCACGGCTGCGATACCGGAGTGATCAGCCTCGGCAAGATGTAAAACAGGCAAAATGGAAGAAAGCCCGCGAGTGTTCCGCCGGTGACCCACTTCAATTGCTGTTTCAGGATTCCGCTGGGCGCGCGGAAGTAGCTCGCCAGGAAAATTCCCGCCGCCGCCAGCGAATAGCAGGCCATGTAGACCATTTCCAGCGTCGCCAGAAAATCGCGATTGCCGATGGACGGCAGAAAATTCCAGCGTTCCAGTCGCGATAAACGTATGCAGCAGCAACAGATCCGCCGGCAGGCCGTATACCGCCAGCAAGCTTTGGCCAAAGCTTCCCGCGGCGTTCCGGAAACACCAGCGAAAAATGCACCAGCAGCGCGGGCTGCAAAAGCAGCGCGGCGATGTTTGCCCAGTAGACGATCCAATCGAAGGAATTCAGTTTTCCGGTGTAGTGGAAGCTATAGAGGACGAAGGACGCAAGGCAGAAAACATAAAAATGGACCGCTCGCGGCGCCGTCCATCGCCGAACGAATATGAAAAGCCCGATGAACAAATAGAGCAGCGCCGTGATTCGCAGGTAATCTTCGATCGAGGACGGATTCTCCTGCGGCGCGGTGATTACCGGTGTGCGAAACGAAGTGTCGCCGCGCCGAATCTGATAAGGAACCTGCGCCCAGGGGCCCAATCTGAAGAGGACGCTCGTCACATCCGTGGCGCGCTGAATGGCTACGCCGCGAACGGACTCGACGAAATCACCCTGGTCAATTCCGGCTTTTGCGGCAGGCGAATCCGGCAACCACGTAGAGGGCCTCGACGCCCTGGGCGGTATCCGTCCAGGCAACGCCGTCATCGGGAGGGGCAAACCGCACGCGTTGCTGAAAATTCAAAGCGGCAAAGATCATGGCCGCCAGCGTCAGCAAAGCCAGCGTCACGGCCCCTAACCGAATTCGCAGAGTGTCGTTCATCGCAGCGAACACACCTACCCTAAAACCTAGGCAGCAATAATAGCACGTCAGCTTCCAGCCGGAGTCCCATTCATGTCAAGTTAAACGACTCTAGAATCTGACTCTTAAAAAGAGAACTTTCGCGAAAATCGACGAGGCAATCCCAATTGTGGAAGCAGTTCTTCCAATTCCAATAGGAGCGTGCAAGTCCCTGAGCGAATTCCTTTGATTTCAGCTTCTTAAAACTGGAAGCTGAGTCCGCCGCGGAAATATCGGTAAGAGGGAACTAAAACGACTGGGCCATTCGAAGTCGCCATCGGTGACATAGCCCTGCCCGAGCAAGTTTCCGACGTCTGCCTGAACTTCCATGTGGCCCGGGAAATGGGCTTGGCTCGAATTTCCAGGCTGAGGTAGGGATCAAGGTGATAAAGAGATTCGCCGTAAACGTCCTGATGGGACACTGTCGGGCCGCTGATCCACTTGTAGCTCGCGGAGAACTGCGTCTCCGAGTCCCGGGGCAGTCGTTGAGACGCGAGCGGCAACGCTGTGGCGATAGCGCGTTGTCAGTTCATTCCGCAGTTTAGCGTCCGTAACGCCGTCCATCGGAGCAAGTGCCCCGTCATACGCATAAACGACTGTCGAAGTCACATTCGACGTGATTTTTTGTCGGTAGGCTGCCCTGGCGCCCGTCGAACTCGAAACTCCCCCGTCATACGCGAACGCCGTCGAGAAATAATCCTGCAGGAAATCTGAACTTAGCGACTGGGCCCGGTCCCGATCACGGCCGTGTGGGTGGAACGGTCATGGAACACCGCGGCGCTGATAATTCGGCGCCATGTCCCAGGTCGTGCTGGCACGCCAACTTCTTCGTGCAAGTTATTTTCCAGTACGGGGCTGTGATGCCGCATCATGATCGTCGGGAATTCGTCGAGAGAATTCAGCGCAGACTGAAACGCGCTTCGATCGCCCGAATCGTCCTTCCACGGATGCGTCGCCACGATTCCGGACGCTTGCCAGTTCTTCGAAAGCTTTACAGCTAACTTCTCCGTGCGGCCGAAGCGCTGCGGTAGATTTGCCCAGCGACGCCATTATGATACTCGCCGCCATAACGGATCCGCACGCGATCGCCGATGGCCAGTTGATCTTCATGCGACAACTGGAGTCCGCGGAAAGCGATTCCGGTCGGGCCCATCTGCGATTGTCGAACCACGAGCGTGGTCGCTCGGCCCTACGCCCGCGTCTCCCGAAGGCAGCCATTCTGTCGCGAAACCGCCCGCAGACGAAGCCTTTCTCATGGCTGAATTGGCCTGCCATGAGCAGCCTGACCCATCGTGCCGATTCCCATGTCATAAACCATTTCGGTTCCTGGCGAATCCGCCACGTTAGACACGGATCCCGGGTGCTCCGCACCGGAACTCACCACCATGCGCCCGTGATTCGCGTCGCTCTGCGCTGGCTCTCCTGAAAGGCCAATGGGTCCGTCCTGCCATTGCAGTACGGCCCGCGTGGGAGTCGAGGCGCGCAAAACCCAAGCCCAGTCATCGCCCGAAATTTGCTGCCCGGGTTGGCGGCGCAGATTTTCAATCGAAGAAAATACCGATCCCATCGCCACTTCCAGCAGAGTTGCGTGCTGATTTGTTACCTTGAATGTGTTGCTCAATCGCGGGAAGAAATCCCGCCAACGTCACTTTGATCGAATAAAATCCCACGGGAAGTGTGGCCGTCGAGAATCGTCCGTGATCGTTGGTGAGCAGTTCGATCGAGGAAAAAGAAGCCAGTTGATCGGACGAAACGTGAACCGTCGCGCCCATTTGCGGTGTGCCGCCGGGATCCACCACCACGCCGGAAATTTTCCCAGAGTTAGGCGCCGCGGCCAGCGGCAACGCGAGGCACAAGCGCACACAAAGAGCCCCAGGCAACAAAGAACTTGATTGGCTCGACGCGTCACTTCGCTTCACCTCCCCTGAACGGCATTCGCAGGTAAGGCCTTCACTGTGAAACTGGTAGTTGGGTGTGATCGTTTGTTTTGCAAGGTTGTCGGTGATGGCCACTTCCAGCGTGTACTTCCCGGGCGGCAGTGATCCAAGGGTGATCGCGTACGGAAGCGTCAACTCCTCGCCGTGCTGCGGCATCTTATCCGAAGTTACTGTGAACTTCAACAAGGGATCCGTTTCCTTATCCTTCATCACGCGGTATTCCACCGAGGCGTCCGCTTTGTGCGTTTTGTCGTCCACTTTCAGGTTATACACCTGAAGGAAGACTCCCATCTTGTCAGCCGGGGTAAAAGTGGAATCCATCTTGGGTCGCACTTTCAAGTCGCCGATCACGAATTGCCCAAGGCCGATGTCCTTGGCGGAAACAGGCGCGATTTGATCGGACAAGAATCAGAGAGCTTGCGCTCAGCGTGTCTTCCTGGAATCGCGGAACAGCCAGGCGAGTGTCCACCACTCCCACGTTCCCGCTGTTCACATCCTTTACCACGATATCCAGCTTATAGAGACCTGGAGTAAGCGGCACTTGCTTCTGATAGATCTGAGCCGTTCCGAGCGACTGTTGCAGAAGCGATGCAGGTTGGTCGTCCACCAGCGTGTCTTCAAAAGTTTGGATCACGCGGCCGCTCAGGCTGGTTACTCGCGCGAACACATTCAGCGTGGCCGTGTCCACTCCGCTGGCTTCCTTGAAGGTCAGCTGGCGCGTGGGAACCTGCACGGTAATGGGAACCAGCACTGTGTCTGACGTGATCCGCATGAAATCGAAGCGATAATCGTATTTCAACTGGTCGCGCACCAATCGCGACGTAACATCCGCCTCCAGGTCCTTGAACTTGACCGGCGGCGGCGTAAACGCCTTGGCGTAATTTTCCAGCCGCGTGAATTCGTTTAGCTCCGCGCCCTGCACAACGCCTTCGTTGCTCCCGCAAGGTGCGTTCCATCGGTATTGCTGAAACCGCTGCGGTTTTATCGCCATACCCATTTGTCTCGGCATGCGTCAGACCGGCGCCAGGCACGTTGAGCAAGCGCGTCCTTTTCGCTCGGATCCATGGTGAGATGAAATTCGCCCGTGCCAGTCGGGTCGACGAATTCCATTTCAAAGTTTTCGCCGAGTCCCTCGGCATAGCGATAGCGCCAGTTTCATATGCGTACGTCGTAGGTTGTGCCTCCGCCTTGATCCATCGGGCGGTCATATTGTTCGCCCTGCGTGTGTTCGTCCTTCTCGTCCGGCGGTCCCCAGGCAATGTAAATTCTGCCGCGATCCGTTTTCCAGCCCGGAATCGCCGGAAGCAAAATGCTCGTTGGCATAGGCGATGCGGCGGTAATGCTCTTCCTTAAAGGTGTTCTCCGGGGAATCGGGATCGGGATTGCGCCGCTGCCAGAACGCCTCGATAAACTGCTCGCGTTCTTCGTTCGTTTGCAGGTGAATAAACGCGTTTCGCTCTTCCGGCGAAATAATGTAGATAACGTCCTCGTCCAGCCACTTCTTGTATTGGGAATCGAGCTCTTTGAGGAGTTGCCTGTCGCTTTGACCTTTGGCTTTGCTCTTCTTGCCGCTGGATTGGTCTTGCTGCTGGCTGGAGGAACCCTGCTGGTCTTGTTGGTCCTGCTGTGCAGCTCTGGCGGGGGCATAGGCAGCAAGGAACAGACTGCCCGCAAAAATGACGAACAACGATGCTTTAATGGAGCGTCCCATAATGGTCCTGCCCCTGCGTAGAGCGCAAATCTTAACCTGTCCTAACGGACAGGTCAACCAAACTTTCCCCACCTGTGGCTCAGTTGGTCTGAGGGATATGAATCCTCCCCACCCCGTAGGGTTGCCTGTCCACGCACGACGCTCTGCCTGCTCCGCAACAATCATCATGCCGCCTCTCTGGCACTCCGGGAACAGCTCTGCTGCGCGGCGCCCGCGAACCCAATTCTCGCGAAGCGCACTCTAATGACATTGGAAGAAAGCGGTCTAGAGTTGCTACCATTGAGTTCAACACACAAATTTCGAACTGGTCGAGCGCTGGCGGATGAGTCGGTTATCAGAATTGCGACCGACTGCGGCGCTGCAATCTGCCTCAGGTCCCGTAGCTTCGGCAGCGCGAAATATTCGGTGTCCTGTCCAGCGTATCTATAGGCGATGGGTAGCGCAGAAACATTGTCGATCAGCAATCCAGCGTATCGTCCATAAGGAAAGTGGGGATACAATTGGCCGGATACAATTAAGAGGGTTCCTGTCTATGAAGATGTCGCGAAAGGTTCTTATCGGAGTGGGCGGGCTGGTCCTGCTCATAGGGGCTGGCGTGGTTCAGCTC
This sequence comes from uncultured Acidobacteriota bacterium, assembly GCA_963818345.1. Lineage (GTDB taxonomy): Bacteria > Acidobacteriota > Terriglobia > Acidiferrales > UBA7541 > Palsa-189. The sequence goes on from CAWFRX010000015.1 coordinate 12,221, forward strand.
CTACGAAATGAAGAAAGGAGTGGTCACGGTCCAGACCGGCCAGGTTACCAGGCAGGACGTGACCTCGGTCGTGACTGCTTCCGGTGAAATCCGGCCCGAAGAATTACACGAACGTCGTCGGCCAGGGCATTGGGCTGATCACCGACATCGTGGTAAAGGAAGGCGACATGTGAAGAAGGGCGACGTGCTGCTCCGCGTCGAAAGCATCCAGCCGGGAGCGGACGTTCAGGCTCAGGCCGCGAGCATTGACGCAGCGGACGCGGGCATGAAGGCCGCCAGCGCGAATTACGATTCGGCTGTTGCTACTCTGGCCAGCGCCAATCCGATTTGGATAAAGCAAAGCTCGATTGGGATCGCTCCCAGCAACTGTACAAGAACCAATTGATTGCCAAGCAGGATTATGACGCTAGCCAAGGCGACCTACGACAGCGCGGTAGCCGGACTAAAAGCCAGCCGAAGCCCAAGTGCAGCAAACGCTCGCGGCACGCGATCAGGCCAGCTTCGATGCTGGACCAGAACCGCGCACAATTAAAGCATCTGCAGGACGTGCTTCGCAAAACCACATATACCGCGCCGATTGACGGCATCGTGAGTTACGTTGCCGTGCGCGTGGGCGAAAACGTAGTTCCCGGCATTCAGAATTCGCAGGGCAGTTTCCTGCTCACGATTTCGGACATGAGCGTGGTCACGTCCGAAGTGAAAGTGGACGAAACGGACATCACGGAATTGAAAGTTGGGCAGCCGGCCGACGTTTCGATTGACGCTGTTCCCGGCCAATTGTTTCACGGCAAAGTCACGCAAGTTGGCGATCTCGCGATTTTGCGCACTTCCGGCGAGGCGGCCATGACGGAGACGACCGCCAACACGCAGGAGGCCCGCGACTTTAAAGTCGTCGTGACGCTCGATAACCCGCCCACGGGTCTGCGCCCCGGCCTTTCCACAACGGCGAGGATCCAAACCGCGCAGAAGAAAAATGTGCTCACTGTTCCCGTTCAGGCTCTTGCGGAGCGCACGCCGAAAGAATTGCAAGACGCGCAGACGAATGGCAGCGGGAGCGTGACTCTTGCCGCGGCGAAGTCCGGGGATTCTTCGGCTCCGGCTAAAAATGTGCAGGGTGTCTTCGTCGTTCGCGGTGGGCAGGCGGCTTTCGTTCCGGTCGCAACCGGAATCAGCGGCGTAACGGACATCGAAGTGATCAGCGGTTTGCAAGAGGGCGATCAGATCATCACCGGAAGCTACAAGGCGCTTCGAACGTTGAAGCCCGGCGCCAAAATAAAAGTGGATAACACAGTGACGGCGCGCGACGAGGCAGCCGGTTCGTAATCTTCGCGTCGTGAAGTTCAGTTCACGATTTATCTGAATGAGGTTCGATTGAAGGAGTCCTTGTCCATGGCCGTTGAAGCAAGCCGCCGTCCCAGCCCAGGGCTACCGGGAAGATCTGGTTGCCGCGGGCATCGTGATCCAGACGGAAGATCTCTGGAAGACATACGAAATGGGCGTGGAGAGATTGCACGCGCTGCGCGGCGTCTCGATTCAAATCCGCAAGGGCGAGTACGTCGCGATCATGGGCCCTTCGGGCTCCGGCAAATCCACGTTGATGAATCTGATCGGCTGTCTCGATAGCTCCGACCAGCGGAAGCTACTGGCTGGCGGGGCGACTGGTGAGCCAGCTGGACGACGACGAACTTGCCTACATCCGCAACAAGGAAATCGGATTCGTTTTTCAGACTTTCAATCTGCTGGCGCGCGCGACGGCGCTTCACAACGTGGAACTGCCGATGATTTACAACGGGACGCCGACGGCACGAACGGCTCGAACGCGCGAAGCAGGCGCTCGCGCAAGTGGATCTTTCCGACCGGATGATGCACAAGCCCAACGAACTTTCCGGCGGGCAGCGCCAGCGCGTGGCCGTTGCGCGCGCGCTGGTGAATCATCCTTCGATTCTGCTCGCCGATGAGCCCACGGGAAACCTGGACTCCGCGACCGGTGATGAAATCATGGCGCTGTTTGCGCGGCTGCACGAAAGCGGGAACACAATCGTTCTGGTGACGCATGAGCCGGACATCGCCTTGCATGCCCACCGCGTGATCCGCGTGCGCGACGGCAAAATCGAAAAAGACGAAAAGACGCGCCCGTAATTTCGGGTTCTCGTTCGCTCGCAATATTGGAGAAATCCTCCCGCCGGCACTCTTAGGTATTTCCTTCATTTCTATTCGCCCCATAAATTCCTCGCGAGGAACAAAACGTTTGCGGGGCGCTCCGCGAGGCGGCGCATGAACCACGGAAACCAATACGAGCCGTAGGAAACGAGGACGCGGCAGCGGTAGCCTTCGCGCACAAGCCGCAATTGCTCGGCGCGCTGGATGCCGTAAAGCATGTCGAACTCAAGCTGATCTTTCGGAATGCCTTGCGTTGCCGCCCAGTCCGAGATTCGCGCGATCAATTTTCGATCGTGCGTGGCGATGGCGGCGCGGACGCCGGCTTTGCGCGCCTCCGCGCTCAGCAGAATTTGCGCGAGGCGGAAATAATTTTCATCAACGTCTGATTTTTTGGGGAACGCGATTTCGGAAGGCTCGTCGTACGCGCCTTTTACGAGGCGCACCGTGGCTCCCTGCGCGATAAGCGATTCGACATCTTTTTCCGTGCGATACAGATAGGCCTGCACGCAGATGGCGACGTTCGGATATTTGGCGCGAGCGCGGCGATGAATATCGAGCGCCGCGTCAACGTACGGACTGTGCTCCATGTCAATCCAGATGGTCCCACCGCCTGGAGTGGGCGCATGAGAGAGCGGCTTCGGCGAGCTGCGAGAAATTTGCGAAACAAAATTCGTGGTCGAGATCGAGGCCGAGCTGCGTCAATTTCACGGAAAGATCACAGGGCAGCCCGGCAGAGTGAATTCGCGCGAGCAGCGTCGCGATACTGGCGGACGACAGCTTCGGCTTCAGAGCGATGTTCGATGTTTTCGCCGAGTTGGGAAAGCAGTGTGGAGATGCCGCTATCGGCAAGGCGACGAGCGGCAGCGAGCGCGTCGTCCGCACTTTCGCCGGGCAAAAACCGGGCCACGGAGCGGCGGACGAAGCGGTGCTTAGGCGCGCGTTCCCGCAGCCATGCGCTTTCGGATGCCTTTAAGAAGGCGGTTCGCATAATACTCATCGGTGCGCCGCGTTTCTGCCGGGATTATGGTTTCGAAATGATCGGCCGCTGAGCGGTGCGGCTGCCCGGATTTGGTGCGGTTTAAGAGGCTCTGATGAGTGTCGATTAGAACGTGCCCGATGCTGCAAGCAAAGGACTTAGGTGTGATTCTAATCGGCAGAGTGTCGATTAGAAATGCAGTGATTTGTGACCCTTCCCGGCGAAAACGCTCGGGACGCCAAAGACAGTCTATTGCGCTCAGGGCAGGGTGGTAATTAGTAATTAGTGACGATGCATCGCCCGCTCGGCGGACCAGTTCGAAGCCAGCAGAAGTGATGAAGTAGATCGCCGGCCGAATAGGGTTCGGGCTATGCGGGGACGTACGAACCCGCCAAAGGCTCAGCATGACGATTCCTGTCGAACCACCTGATAACCATCCGTCGCGCCTAATTTTAGTTCGTCACGCATACATCCAGAATTTAACGTAGCACGACGTGAGGGATTTTGTGACCTCTCCATTTGGGCAAAACTGGTACAGGCGCGAGTACGGGGTGAAATACCGATTTTTCAGACGAAAGCCAGTATTAAACAGTATGTCCGCGCGGATGCGGGAATTGTAAAGTGTCAGTAGCTCGCCGAGCGGTGGAAGAGATATGGTTTTTGACCTTCCGGCGACCGAGAAACTGTGACAAACGATACAGACTTTGGACTGCGGTGTACGCCAAAATGGAGCAATAACAGATTGGAGAGATTACAATGACACAGCCCCATCTGACGACAGAAGACATGTTTGAAAAGGCTCGAGAAGCGTTCTTCGGAACGAGAAACTCCTCTATTAACCGGGATGATCATGCGGCAAAAGTTGTCGAATCGAACGATAACGTCTCGCCGGAATCAGGCAAGATCTCTTCATCTGACTAAATCGGCCATATAGGCGTCCGATTTTCAACTGCGTGATAAATACTGATCGGGTTGCCCAAATTCAATAGCGTTGCCTCGCGAAGTCTGGCTTCCGGCGGTCTGCGTTTGACGTTGGCTAATGGTGCTGAACAGGCATGGCCGCGTCGATCGTGCCGAGCAGGTTCTTACGGTCCACCGTGGTTGATTCGGCGGAGCGGATATCGTGCAACATTGTGGGGAGTATAGCGTGTGCGGACATCCCCCAATATTCGCCCACCCAGATGGCCGGCTGGTATTCGAAGATCTCCACTTTGGTGGTTGAGCTTCCGCCCGGCTCGAGATGGATCAGGAAACTGCAACGAAATTTTGCCGGTTGCCCCGCATAGAAATATTCAGAATCCCAGAAGTAATCGCCGCTCGGTTCGTACAAGTAGAAATCCTCCGCGCGTAGCGGGAACGGGATGCTGACATACCGCTCGACAAAAGCATTCGTGCCACGATCGAGAAGAATTTCCTGATCAGTGGGAAACAAGGTGTGCTGCAACCCCGCCTTGTCGAATAAGAAAAAACGGTTCTACTGATTGCCACTTGGAAATTTGTTGACGTAAGCACCGATTCGATCGGGACGGTCGAAATCCGACCACTTGTTGAAGGTGCTGGCGATCGAAGTGGCTGTGGCGTTTACATCTTCGGGGAACATTGCTGCGACGGTTTCAGGCGCCGGGCCGCGTTTTTCGATTTTCTTGAATTTCGGATACGCCGCAACAACGACAATCGCCGTCATGAAAAGTGCCGCGATGGTTGAGAGGACGATAGCGCGCTTGCGATTCATCGGACCGGGGCATGCGCGTGAATCAAGATTCTTACTGGCCTTCCGTAGAATTTGCGCCGCCTCATAAAACTTTCGGTTCTCGGCTTCTTGGATGGGAGTAAAAAAATCATCAATTCCGGTCTTTGCATTTGGATCGGCTCCGTGAGCGAGAAGAAGCTCGATCATCCGCAGATCGTTTTCGCTGGCCGCATAGTGCAACGGAGTGAAGTCATTAATTCCCCGCTGTTCGACATGCGCGCCGAAGCCAAGTAAAAGCTCTACGATTTCGAAGCGTTCAGGGCGCTTCGTGGATAGGGCCGCCATCAGCGACGGAAAACCGGCATGGTCCGAGTAATTCGGATCGGCGCCCAGTTCCAGGAGCGAACGCACGAACGCCAGCGGACTGTGATAGATGGCGTACTCCAAAATAATTCGACCGACGGCAGCGGGACCACTACAGTTCGGGAACTCGGGTGGGTCCCCGAGAAGCGTTTTGAGCCCAACCAGATCGCCGCGCTTATAGGCCTCGTGAATTGCAACGTCTCGATGCACTTGCGAGATTCTGCCACGAAGGCCCTTATGTTCGCAAAATGCGTGTTCATTGCTCCGCAGTCAAGTTTCAATTAGCATGCTTTTGCAAGTTATTCGCGCAGATTAAGTTTGTGCGCTTCGAAAGGGAGAATCCGAGGTGAGTCTCACGGACGGGCTGCTCCGGCTCGAGTTGCTGAGCGATCCCGAAATGCTGGGTGTGGTGCGAAGTGCGGTGATGCGCCTCTCCGAAGAGCTGGGTTTTACCGAGGCGGAATGCCGCGGACTGACTCGCGCCGTTGATGAAGCTTTGGCGAATGTTATTCGGCACGCATACGGCGGCCGTCCTGGGCAGCCGATCGAGATGACGTGCCGCCGCATGCGAGAACGGACCGGGATGCGGCGAGCGGGGCTGGAGATCGTGCTCGTAGATCACGGCACGCCTGCTGATCGCAAGAAATTGTGCGGACGCCCACTCGACGAGATCCGGCCGGGAGGCCTCGGAATACATTTCATCCAGGAAGGCGTTGACGTGATGCAATATGCCACGAACGTACACAGGAACCGGCTTCGGCTGGTGAAGTATCTGCCTGCCGCGGCGTCGATAGAAAAGATGGCGAAGGGGGAAAACGGTGAAAATTTCGACCCGCCGAATGGATAAGACCACGGTTTTGGATATTTCGGGTGACATCGACATGGCGCACTCAACCGAACTTCGCCGCGTGGTGCTGGTCGAATTTCGCGAATCGCGGACGCCGAGGGTGGTCCTGAATATGGCGGAGGTAAGGTACATTGACAGTTCCGGCGTGGCTTCACTGGTGGAAGGTTTGAAGGCTTCGCGGGATGTGGGCTCGCGCATGCTTTTGGTCGGGCTGAGCCCTTTCGTGCAGGAAATATTGCGACTCACGAGGCTGTTGACGATTTTCGAGATTTACGACACCGAAGAGAAGGCCCTGGCATCCTAAGATTGCGAGAGGAACGCGTTACACGCCGCGCCGATTATGATGAATTTCCTGGCACAAATCGGCGAGACGATCACGGATTCTCTGGCGTACATCGGCGCGCTCGCATTTCTTTCGTGTCGCGCGGCCTATTTCGCTTTTATCGGCCCGTTTAAGGGGAAGCATTCGCGATTGCAGACAGCGATATCGCAGGCGGCGCAGGAAGGCGTTCGCGCGCTGCCCATTCTTTCGCTGATCACATTTTTCATCGGGTTGATTTTGGCGCTGCAGGCCGCATACGAACTGCGTAAACTGGGCGCGTTGAGTTTTGTCGCGAACACGGTAGCGATTTCGGTGACGCGGGAACTGGGCCCGTTGATTACCGCGATTCTGGTGATCGGGCGGTCGGGTTCCGCGTTTGCGGCGGAGATTGGGACCATGCGGGTGACCGAAGAAATCGACGCGCTGGAAACGATGGCGATTGATCCGGTGGATATTCTGGTGACGCCGAAATTTCTGGCGATGATCGTGATGATGCCGTGTTTGACGATCTGGGCGAACACGATGGGGATTCTGGGAGGATCGTTATTCGGCGTCGCGAAGGCCGATTACACATGGGTTCGTTATGGCTGGGTGCGGCTGCAACGGCAGTATTGACCTGCGGCGGATTGTCTCTCGGGGGCCGCCGTAGCGGACGATGCCGTGACGGGTGATAAATCGCTGATGTAAGTATGGTGCGCGGCATGAAGCGCGAAGGAGAACGCAACGGGCAGCGCCGCCACTTGAGGTATCTGACCAGTCACGCCGAATGTGTGCAGCAGGTCCTGTTCAACCTTGGGCAAACCGAATACAGCCAATTCACTTGAATGCGTGGTGGTGGCTGCAAGGCCAATGGCCTGCACCTGGGATACGTCGGCCAAAGGTGGCGAAATCAACTCTTGCGACGAATGGCTCTGAGCAAGGAATTCTGCCATCCCGTTGCCGAGTGAAGGAGTTCCGCCGACCTGTGCCGCAAACGGAGCAGGTGCATGCCCGGCCAATTCTGAAACTTGGGCAAACTGAAACTCGGCACGTGGGGTCACAGCACCTGCACCGACGCCGTGCGGCGGACCGCTCTGGTTCTCCACCGTGAGTGAGGGATCAACAGTGGGTGCCGCAGGTGGTGGATCGAGTGTCAGGTCGAGCGCAAAGGCAGCAGACACAACGAGTGTCGGCAATTCTGGTTGCATGGGTGCTGCAAGGGCGGCCGTGACCGCAATGAGGATTAATGTCTCATGCTGCGCTTCCGGCACGAGGGGGCTCATCCCAGCGGTCAACTCATGCATGTCCACCGAGACGATAGGACGTCTCGCAGCTCGCCTGTCCCCGCCTGCGCTGGCTTGGCCGTCGCCGCTTCCGCTGCGTGGCCCGCTCTCAGGAACGCGGTGGCGACCAACATCACCAGGAGTGCGGACGGGTGCAGCAAGAGATTGTCGGCCGTGGGCTGCGGCCGCAGTGCTGGATGACGCTGAAGCGTTGCGCGTAGCAGGTCGCGAAAATCTACGCCGACGGCAGTACCGCAATAAGATGGCGCGCTGATCAGAGTACTGTGCCATCGATTCGAGCGAGATGAATGATGACCTCATCGTCTTCGGCACGGCAGAAGATGAACCAAGGGTCGCCCTCATCGGTCAGACCCCGATCCGACGTCACCCGCAAACCTGCCTGGAGCAATGCCGCTTCGACGCGATAAAACTCCGCAATCTCTGGCGTCGACCAGTCTCTCGGCGTCGCACGGCGACGGCCAAAGAGAGAGAAGACCTCGGCGCTCATCGCGATCTAGGGAGTTCCGTGAGTCGAGTTGTCCTGATCGAATAGAATGCGATAGGTGATCGGATCGTCGTACCGCATCATCTCTCGAACAAAGTCGCGTTTGGGCATATCCAGGGCGCGCGCCCAATCCTCATAGCGATCCGGCGGAATGCGGCCGCGTCCGGTTTCCAACTGCGATACGAAGGTGTAATATTCTAGGCCGACTCGCTCAGCGAGTTGACGTTGAGACACGCCGAGGCGTTCGCGGCGTTCTTTCAGCCAACGCCCGCCTCTGCGGCGCAAATCCTGAACCTCCGAGAAATCTCGGTGTTGCGGATTGCCATACATGCACGCCCAATCCACATTCTGTGTACCCCGTGCAGCATACTCAATGCTGCTGGCCCTCGCTAGCGTCTTTTCGTCGCGGGGTTGCGAAGGAGAGATGCACGCGGCAGGTTCAATGGAACTGCAATGTCTCATTCTTCGCCTTGGCAAGGAATTCGTCCACTGAGGGCATCTGTTGCTGCCGTTGCTGCGCCTGAAGTAACTGCTGTCGGGTTTGGTTCAGCCGCTCGAGCTCAGTGATCTAATTCATGGAGACAAGCTGAAGGTATGCCAGCACCAGGGCTCCTACGCGCCGCAGCTTGAGAAACGCCGTGTCATCGAGGGCTTCGAGGGCGGTCGCATCGACACGGAAAAGGCCGGCTGCCGGCACCGTCCGTCCGTCTATCGTCACCTCAAACTGCCACGGCTGGATTAAGCCAGCCTCGAAAAGAGCAGCAACGCCAATCTCGGTCACGGTGCGGCTACGTTCCATCGTTAGCAGAAATTCGAAAATCGCCTTGGTCGTCGGTGTGGGATTGCCTTCAGCATCGATAAATTCTACCGCGACCCCGTCAGCTTCGACGACGAGACCGCTGTCCTCATCGATGCAGAGATGGACCTGCTCAGCCCCCGGCAGCATTCCGAGACGGAACGGGTAGCTGCGCAATGCCGCCGGCACATAAGCACCGAGCCATTGGCCTGCCGGTCCAATAAAGAGATTATGGCCGGCTACTGGTGACATGACAGCCACCGGCAGATGCAGGCCGGCTTGCTCGATGAAGCCTATCGGCATCGAGACAGCCAACTTGGCAAACTCTGCACCTACCACTGGCACCACAGCTTGCGCCGCCGCGAAAGCGAAACTCGTTGGCCGGCGCCACGCTTTTCCGGTGTGGTTGCTGCCGCCGATAGGTACGAAATTCACCATAGAAGAGATAGGCCCTTCCCATTCTTGCCAACAGTGCTGCGTACGGTGTCGGCTCCCAAATCTGGACAGCCCGAAGTTGTCGCGAACCAAACCCATGCCATAAGACTGAAACGGCGGGAGCCAAAGCCCCCGCCGTTCAACAACGCTTAGTCCATGATGGCGGCCTGTGGTTCAGCCACCAGCGTAGAACACTACCTTCTGCTACGCCACAAAGTGGATGTTGGCGGCATTCAGGGATCCGATTGACGACACGCCCATCAGCTGGACCATATCAGAGACGGCGACCAGGTTACCGGCGTCGCGTGTATTGGTAGATGCTGCTGTGGTATGTATATCCACATCGGCGATACGCACGGTTGTCCCATCAGAGTAGGCCGCAATAATGTGCATTTATGGTGTTCGCGGCGGGAGATCCCGAAGCACCCGAACGCTATCGCGCCTACCACCCGCGGGCGCTAATGCCGCCGCACGTGTTGTAGCACCCCCCTAAATTACCAGTTAACACTATCCGCCTGTGCCCCGGCCAGTGGTTATGTTTCCACCGATGGTCACAAGGTTGCTGAACTGCGCTGCTGCACGGCAATGGGCGTTCCGTTGAGATGGTGCACAAGGTCACTGAACGCCACAGATGAGATATCCACCGTGTCGACCGGAGTAGCGCGCTTCCGGTCACGAAATTCGTGACCTTTGACATGTCGGCGCTTGTGCCTCCGCCATTCAGGAACAAGGCCGGTGGCATCTGCCGCCCCAACGGGTACCGCAGCTGCCCCGTTCGTCGGGATGCCCACCACCAACCGAGCTGGGGATGGTCTGTGGCGTCGACAATGCTCCCCGGCCGCCATCGCGTGGCCAAACCCGGAGTAAATTGGCCCGATCTCCGGCGTACAATCCACATGGTCCATTGCTGTATGACCCGCCGCCAAGGTAATTGTATCGGCGCCACCACCTGTATCGACTGTGTCTGACGCTGTCGTGACTGTCGTGCCGGTAATCGTATCGTTGCCAATCGAGCCGACAAGCACATTGCCCGCGGTAGCGAACCCGTGATGGCGTCACCGGTGCTCCCTCCGGCTGTCGTTGAGGTAGTGAAGTTGGCGTCACCGCCCTCATGATCAGCCCCCCGGACAGGTGGGCATCGATGGTTGAGCGTTGATGGAATTGACAGGGGCGCCTGCACCTGGAGTATCGCCCACAGGAAGGGCGGAGAGAAGCGCTGCGGCGGCAGTAGCAGCGTAACAAGGTCACACGCCAGTATCCGTGACATTAATAGTCAGATTATTAACAGCGAAGAGGCTGGCGGGGGTGCTGCCCGGGTTTATATCTACGATAGCCACCCTAACCGTACCGATAGTATCCGCCGCGGTTCCCCCGATCGTGACAGTCCTCGTTACCGGTGGTCACGCAGGCGTCAGCGTCATGAGCCCGAATGTGTCCTCGGCGAGCCGGGCCCTGAGCCGTAAACGGTCCACGACTGTTCGCCGTCATCGATAACTGCACCCACGGGCCCCAAGGTGCCGAAGTGCCTGATCACCAACGATCAGCGTTGGGCTGTGGCGGCTGTGCCTGACTGCCGGGCCAGCCGCGCCGATGGTGAGGGCAACCCCCGCTCCATTGGCCTCCGTATCCACGGTAAGGGTCGCTAGGTAGCGGCATTGATCGTCACGGCGCCCGCGGCAGTAGTCTGGTACAGTACTTTCGTTGATTGACGCCGGCAGATTCGCGAAGTTGATCGTGCCTGTGTCGCCAGCCCAACGTCTCCGATGATCTGGAAGCCCTTGATGTTGGCCCATGTGGCCGCCGAAATGGCGTCAGCATTCGAGCTGGTCACGATGATCGCGTTGGTGGTCGCGGTATTGGCGCCCGCCACCGTGGTCAACGCTGCCAACTGCGCTGCCGTTGTGAAGCTGCTGACATCGAGCGTGTTCACGCCCGCACCGCCACTAAGCGAATAGCTCGTCAGAGACGTATTGCCGGCTAGCAGACCAGCAGTGTACCGAAAAGGCCAACCGGGTTCGCCGCCGTGCACCGGTGCCACGCTACGTTGCTGCCGAAAATGTAGCAGCACCTGTGATCGTCACGTTGCCGGTCGAAGCGGAAGCGTCAATCTTGGTGAGATTCTGCCAGTTGCCAACGGCATCCTGGCCTAGCGCAACCTTCCCGGCTCCGGACACTTTCAGGGTGGTCGCGCCGCCAACGCCGTTTTGCTGGAGCTGCAGGTTCGCGGTCGAGTTCACTGTGAGCGCCCAGGTCCCGTAGCTAACATTGGGACTGGCTTTCGTTCCCGCTGAGCCGTCTGTCGCGAAGGTCAGTTTATCAGAGGCGCCTGCACCCGTGGCACCGAGGAGTCCGCTAAGCGCGACATTGATGGTGTTGCTAGCAGACCCCACCGCAGCGGCAATGAATTCAGTCATTGGCGTTGAGTTGTTTGCACCGGTGAACCCACTGACAGAGACATTCTTCAGCGCCGTCAGCAGGCCCGCGCCTGCCACGCCAAGCTGGATGCCGGCGTTGGAACTGTTGACGTTGACCGTGGTGAGGCCGGTTACGCTCCCCTCGAACCCCGCACGATTACCGGCAATATTTACCAAGTTGGCCGTCGCGATCCCCGCCATTGTGACGTTTGGAACGAGGCCGGCTACAGAGAAGTTGGCGTTCAAGGTGCCGTCGCCCACTGAATCTTTCAGCGCATCATTGGCCGTGAGGGTCTGAACATTAAACGAACCGGGACCGACTTGTGTCGACGTGCTCACCAGCGGTGCGTTGAAGATAGCACCAGGAGCGCTAGCGACCAACGCGTCTTCTCCTGGCGTGAGGGTCAACTGTGCTTGCGTACTGGTTTGCGCAAACTGCATTGAAAAGGCTTGAGAAGTAGTCACGGTTGCCGGATCCAAACCCACTGGCGCCACCGCTTGTTCCGCCGCGGTCAATAAGGTCTGATTCACAGGCGTGTTGAACGAAACGGTGTCGGTCGTAAAGGAGGTGGCTGCCGTAATCTTGTTAGTAAGAATGGTCGTGTCGTTGCCCGTTGCGCCATTGGCGATGGTGTAGACGGCGGCACCAATTGACACTTTACCAGTCAGAAGCGCGTTCTGCCAGAAAGCCAGACCGGTCGCGTCAGCAGCATGATTAAAGAGATCTTGATAGACCGTATTGATGAAGCTCTGAACGGAAGCGATCGTAACGGGGCTGGTCGGATTAGTTAGGTTGGGGGGCGTCGCCAGGAGAGAGTACTTTGCAAGCGCTTCAGGCTGCACTGCGAAGCTATCAGCGATAGCGACCGCAGTCCCGGCTGTAGGCTGGCCGGCGCCTACTTGGCTCCCAAAGAAGTTAGTCCAATAAGTGAAGCCCGGACCATCGCCCGCACGACCGAAATAGGCGACGTAGATAGCCTCAACCTGATTGGTGGCGGATTGATTCTCGGAATCCGGGCATGCAGAGTACCTCCTCTGGGTTTCTCCGGCGACAGTTTGAGAAGTCCCCGCCGCCGTATAGCATTATGCATACTACCTTCGAGCTGCCCCCCGCAAGCCCCCTTTTGTAATTATTTTGGTGAGTGTTTTTTGTAGAAACTACTTGATATCAACGGGTTATTTGCCTCGGCTCCGGTCCGGAACCAAGCCGTCCTGCCAAGCAGACGGATAGCGCAGCCACCCGTGAAATCGGCCCCCGCCTGGCTCGCAGGGCTCGCCGAAACCATGGCAAAGGCTGAGTGCACCCCAAGGGTCGGACTGCGAACCGACGCCCCTTTCCTCTCGGCTTTCTGGTACGGCCCGTAGGGATGCTGCGCCTGGGAACCATGATGCGGTCGTGCGCATTGGCGGCGAACCTCCCGGGCGACGTTCCCATCTTTTTCCCGGCACAATGGCCATAGGGGGTGCGGGGGTGGCGCCACTTCGAATGGTATCGACATGCCGTCCAGTCCACGTGCCGAAACGAAAGTGCTAAAGGTACTATAGGCCAGAGTGAGCCCTGGTGCTCACTCTCGGGGCGCAGCGCTGCGCCGTCTGGTATGAGGCCCGTGGTCGCGAAGCGCCATAACGCATAAATCCAAATGCTACCGGTCCCCGCCGGCCCGAAAGTGGCGCTGGAGGCGGACAAAGGCCAAAACGGAGCAGTGCCGCCGAAACCTCTTCACACCAACAACTCCGCAGGGCGGGTCATATCCAAAGGGTCAACTCGGCGTGCAATACGCTGCGTATAAGGCCGCAGCACTGCGGGAAGCGCACCCGGCTGCAAGGCCAGGCGACCCTGTCGCGCGGGGCTCAGGTACCTGCTGCCCGGTGCTCGTTGCCGCCTTCGCCGATCAGTGCGAATGGTGCCCAAAAGAACGGGTGGGCCAGATTGGCGGGCAGATCCTTGCCCGCCTGGCCGATGATCCCGAGCTGGGCCGCGCGCAGCGCACCCGCGAGACCGCCATCCTGACCGGCAACCAGTCGGCGCAGCGTATCCGCCACCAGGAAGGCGGAGGTCTGGTCATTGATCGACCAGTGGGTGACCAGCATCGCGCGGGCGCCGGCGAAGAAGAAGGCACGTGCCAGGCCCGAGAGGCTTTCACCGGACGTGCTGTTGCCCGGTCCCCCGGTGTTGCATGCCGACAGGATCACGACGTCGGCGTCGAGATCGAGACCGGCGACGTCGCTCGCCGTCAGCAGCGCGCCGGAGGCGTCGTGCGCGTTCGGCGGTGCGGATGTGATGATGGCGGGCTCGTTCTGGCAGCGCAGCTCGGCAGGCAACAAAGCGTGTGTGGCGAAGTGCAGGATGCGGTAGTTCTTCAGCGCGGCGTGCTGTACCGCATCGGCGGTGAAGGCAGCGTTGAGCAGCTCATCGGACGGGGACGCCCCAAGCAGGGCCCGCGCCGCGTCCAGTTCGCGCTGCGCAAATGGCAGGTTCGGCAGCGAGACGAACAGACGCGCGCTGCCGGCGCAGGCCGCACCGGGAAAGCTCGCTTCCGCCTGCGCAAGCGTGACGGGACGGAACCCGCCGAAACCGAACCATGGATGCGCCGCGTGCGAGCTGCCGACATTGCGCAAGGCCACGAAATTCGCCGCTGAAGGCACGTGTGCGATCGTCATCTGCCGGATCAGCCAGGGCGCGCCGGCGAGATCGGAGGGATCGGCAGGGCCGGTCAACAGCAGGGCGAATGGCACCGAAAGCAGCGGGCCCGACGGTGCTACGACCAGCGCCTTCGCGCCGACGAGCCGCGCAGACACCGGCCCAAGAGTGGCGTCGTACAGCGCCTGTGCCGATTTCGTGTCGAACTGTGGCAGCGAGCCATTCGGCGATTCGATGCTCGACCGCACGCGCTTGACCAGCGCCGTGATCGCGGCCTCGTTGCCTTCCACCGGTGCGGCGTCGATCGCGCCGTCGCGTAGCAGAAAGCTCCAGCCGCCATGCGTTGTGAGGGTGATGGCGGCGAACACCTCGCCCGGGCGGAGCGCTGCCAGCACGCTGGCCGCGGGCACCACCTGTTGCACGAGCTGTCCGTAGTTGGGCGCCGCCGTCTGCAGTGCCGCGTCAGCATCGGCAAGTTCCGAGTTCGCGTCGGTGATCTGCTTATCCAGCGACGCCGGGTTGGTCGAGGCGGCCGGCGGCGGGGTTCCCGGCGGTGCGACGCCGGAAAGCGTGTCCCGCTGACGATAGAGCTGTGCGAGTTCGTCGCCCGCGTCCTGACGACGGCGGATTGCCTGCGCCACGTTGGGGTCCCGCGCATTGGCCGCCAGTCGGGCCGCCGCCTCGTCGATCTCGCGGCTGGTCACGCTGTCCTGTGCCAGTTCTGCGGTTTCGAACATCTCCGCCAGTAGCTTCTGCCGCTCGCTCGGCAGACGCCCGGCTTCCGCAGCGAACGCTGCGAGGCAGGGTTCCAGCAGCGCTGGGTCGGTGCCCGAGCGAAGTTCCTGTAATAGCGCGGTGCCGAAGCGGCACTGTGCGACGGCCTGTGCGGAATTGCCCTGCTTGGCGGCCAGGCCTGCCTGTAGCAGGGCCGTTTCAGCGACCGGACGCGGTACGTGGCACGACCTGGGTGAAATTCAGCCGCGAAGCGGTCAGCCCGGAATCCGCGCCAGGCACGTCGCCTTTGACGTCGTCGATCGCCGCCGCCGTGCGCATCAGACGCGCGGAGACCAGTGGCACGGTCATCTGATTCGCCCGCGCCAGGGCCGCCGCCGAAGCAATCGCTGCCTCGCTCTCGACCGGCCTGCCGAGCTGACGCAGCACGATCGCCTTGTAGCGGCGTACCTCGATTAGGCCGAGCAGCGCCGACTGTGCGGTCGGATCTACCGCCAGGCTTTGATTTGGCAGGATGGCGCTGCCGCCGCCGTTCGACGCCAGTTGCACGCCTTGCAGACTGTCGCGCGGCACCAGGGCGTCATAGCCTGCCCCGGCCTGATCCAGCAGGGTCAGGGCCTGCTCATCGTGGCTCTGATTCAGCGCGTTCAACGCCTGATAGTGCCGCAGGCGTGGAACCGCGGCCTTGTCACTGGCGTGCGGCGCCAGCGTGTCGGCCTGCCTAAACAGGGCATCGGCTTCGGCAAAGCGGCCCTGGTCTGACACCTGCAAAGCGAGGTGCATCAACGCGGTAACGGCGTCGGGATCGTCGCGGCCGAGCAGCCGCTGCTGCAAGGCGAACGCCCCGCGGTATGCTGTCTCTGCCGCCGCGAAGTTCTCGGCAAGGTTGGCGCGCGCGCCAAGCGCCATCAACCGCTGATATTCGCCGACGTCGCCTGCCTTGAACGCGCGCGCCGCCAATTGCAATGCCAGCAGCGAATCGCAGCCGATGGAGGCAGGGCGACAGTCGCCGCACTGATGCGGCCAGACTGGACGCCGATCGAACGTTCGATGACCGCGAGGGTGGGCGGGATGCCATCGGCCTCGTAGAGACGCCCGCCCACCGCGGTGACCAACGCCACCTGCGGCCAGCCGCCGATGCGCCTCCTGCATTGCAACATGACGGCGGGCTCCCCGCCGAGGATCGACGTGGCCGCCGGCGGGCTGCAGTCGAAGCGCAGGTCAATGGTTTCACGCCAGGCGCCCGACGTTGCGATGCTCATCGGTGTCGCGGCGCCGGATGCGGCATCGGCACGAATCCTGGCCGCCGGCTGCTGCCAGGTGCCGCAGTATACTGCCACGCTGTCCGGGCTATCGCCCGGCAACTGGTTGCAGGTCTCTCCACTGGCGTTCGTCCCAAGACTGACGCCCTGGGTACCTGTCGGTGCACCACCGACATAGGCGGATGGTGGCGGCTGGGCACATCCGGCCAACAACCCGAGGACCGCCAGCGCGGCGAGCCATGAATGCATGGTCTAGTAGTCCAGATAGGTGATGTTGGGCGGCAAGACATCCGAATCGGTCAACTGCGGCGGGCGTCCCGACAGCATCGGCCAAGTGAGGAACAGGAGTTTAGGCGGGCTGGCGAGCACAGCCGGTGAGGGGGCCAGGAGCGTATAGATACCGCCGAACGTTGAGGTCAGGCCTAGGCTGAGCAAGTCGAACGGTGGCGCCTCGCCTGGGTTAGGCGAGTTGAACGCCGGCGCCTCGCCTGGGTTGACCGAGTTGACGGTCGCGCGGCTGACCTGGGTTGAGTGAGTTCGACGTCGGCGGTTGGCACACCGCAGATGCGATAATGCAGCCGTTGAACAGGTAGTTCATGTTGGTCTCAGGCTGAATGGACCCCGCCGCCGCTGCGGCACCACCGACGATCCCGCCAATCGTGCCCGTGAGGTTGGCGCTACCAGCCGCGGTGAAGGCGACGTCGAGTGCCTTGACGAACACATTGCCGGCCGCCGATCCGTTGGCGAGGTCTAGGATCAGCCATGTGCCGGTCGCCTGCAGGCCGAGTGGTGGATCAAATTGGTCGCGGCCGGTTGTGGCGATCTGCAGCGTCGCTGGGGCGCCGTTCAGGCCGAAGACTGTGCTGCTGCCAATTTGGGTAAAGTTGGCGGCCTCTAGCAGCGCGCCAGGCGCGCCATTGATCGGCTCCAACGCCGATTGAATAGGTCCGGCCGGCCGGACCGTCCCGCTGGTGATGATTGTCGCGCCATCGCCGAGCGAGATTGTGTTCGATGGTGCAACGATGGCGATGTGTGGCGCGCTCAGAGTACCGGGGATCAACAGATCCGCACCGTCGTTCAATGTGAAGCTGCTAACATTGAAATCACCGAGTGTCGCGATGTGGTTCTGGCCGGTGAGCGCGACGTTGCCGGTGATGCCGCCGCTGCTCATCAGCGTCGTGGCGTTGATGATGCCGGAGGTCTCCGCGATCCCGCCGCCGGCCGCGTCTACGTCCACAGTGACGCCGCTCAGGACCGCACCGGCATTGAGCCGGATGCCGCCATCGCCGGTCGAGGCGAGTTTCAGCACGCTGTCTGAGGCAGTGATGCTGCCCGTGACAGTGATAATGCCCGCGTCGACGATCGCAACGTTGCCTGCCGTAACCGGGCCGGCGACGGCAAGCCCTTTCGCGCTCGCTCCGTCGGACAGGGTGAAATTGCCGTCGGTGACGGCGAAGCCCGCTAGGGTCGCGACGTTGTTCAGGTCTCCGAGCGCCACGTTGCCGGTAACGCCGCCGCTACTCAGCAGCGTCGTCGCATTGATGACACCGGCTGCTTCCGTGATGCCGCCACCGGCGGCGTCCAGATCCACGGTCACGCCGGTAAGAATCGCTGCGGCATTGTTCAGCAGAATTCCACCGCCGCCGGTCGTGGCAAGCTTCAACGTGCCTGGCCCGGCATTGATCGCGCCGGCGGCAGTGATCGCCCCCGCGTCGCTGATGGCGATGCCGGCGGCAATGACCGGGCCGGAGATCGTAAGGTTGCCGGTCTCGCCGGTGTCGTTCAGCGTGAAGTTGCCACCGCCGGCGACCGGGAAGCTGCCGAGGCCGGTGATCGTGTTGGCATTGCCGAGGGCGACTGTGGCGCCGGCCTGGCCGGTCAGGCTGGCCGCGGTGATGGCGCCGGTCGTTTCGCTGATGCCGCCCAGGCTGTCGAGCTCAAGCGTGGTCGCGGTGGTGCCGAAATTGACGCCGACCACGACGGAGCCGGCGGTGATGATTGGTGCAGCTGCGCCCGGCGGAGTGACCGCGCCGATGCGGTCGTTGTTCGGCACGTTGCCAAATGATGTCAGGGCCAGCGTGTTGCCCTTGGTCGCGGGCGCCAGTTCGAATGTCGTGCCGGTCACGTTGCCGAGGTTGCTGAACGCATCCGCCTGGAAGCTCGCCAGCGTGCCGGCGCCGACGCTACCGGTCGTCGTGATGTCGATGCCACTGGCGTTGGTGGTCTCGAAATAGACCTGACCAGGCGCGGTGACTGCTCCGGCCACCGTCAGGCCGTTACTGTCGTCGAGCGTGAAGTGATCACGGCCGCCGGTGACGGCGAAATTGCTAACTGCCACAATGGTGTTGGCGGTGCCGAGCAGGTCCACGTTGCCGACCACGCCGCCGGTGCTTTGCAGCGTGCCGGTGATCGTCGCGGTGGACGCCTCGTTCACACCGCCGCCGGTCGTGGTCAGGTCGACCACCGCGCCCGTCAGCAAAGCACTGTTGTTCAGTGAAATCCCGCCGCTTCCTGCCGTAACCGTCAAATTGGCGCCGGCGCCGATGCGACCGGTCGCGGAGATCGCAGAGCCACCTAGGGAAACATTCTGCGCAGCGATCACCGTGCCGACAACGCTCAACGCATCGGTATCGGCGATCGCCACGTTCGAACCGCCGTCGACGGTGGCACCGTTGTTCACCGTTAGCGCCGTCGTGTCGTCCAGAATGAAGCCGGTCTTGGCCGTGAAATTGCCGAGGCCGGCGACGGCATTCGCACCCGTCAGGTCGACATCGGTGCCCGCACTGCCGGCCAGCAGTGCTGTGGTGATGACCCCGGCGCCGGCGATGCTGCCGCCCGACGTCAGCTTGACACTGGTCGGCCCGTTCACCGCGCCGGATATACCGATGCCCGAACCGCTCAGTGCGACGGTTGTGCCGTTCACCGTGCCGGCAACGCTCAGCGCACCGGTGTCCACGATCGTCACGTTCGACCCACCGCTGACGGTGTCCGCAGCGACCACCGTCAGCGCCGGCACATCGTCCAGCGTAAAGCCGGTGTTGGCCGTGAAATTGCCCAAACCGGTGACCGCGTTCGCACCTGTCAGGTCGACATTGGTGCCGGCGCTGCCGGTCAGCAGTGCCGTGGTGATGACGCCCTCGCCGGTGATGCTGCCGCCCGATGTCAATGTGACACTGGTCGGCCCGTTCACCGCGCCGGATATGTCGATGCCGGAGCCGCTCAGTCCGACTGTTGTGCCGGTCACCGTGCCGGCAACGCGCAGCGCACCGGTATCCGAGATCGTGACGTTCGACCCACCGCTGACGGTATCCGCGGCGATCACCGTCAGCGCCGGCACATCGTCCAGCGTGAAGCCGGTGTTGGCCGTGAAATTGCCCAAACCGGTGACCGCGTTCGCACCCGTCAGGTCGACATTGGTGCCGGCGCTGCCAGTCAGCAGTGCCGTGGTAATGACACCCGTGCCTGTGACGCTGCCGGTACTGGCGATTGTGACCTGCGTGGTTGCGCCAATGCTGCCATCGACAGTGATACCGCCGCCGTTCAGGTCGACAATCGTGCCGGTGATGGTGCCGCCGTGTACCTCATTGATGGCACCGGCCCCGGAACTGAGCGTTGCCTGTGTGGTGGCGCGAATGCTGCCGGCGACGGTGATGCCGCTCGTCGGCGCGCTCTTGATTGTCACGGTGGTGCCGGTCACCGGCCCGGTGACGGTAAGATTGCCGGCAACCCCGCCATCGTTGAGGGCAAATGCGCCGCCGCTGGCACGGAAGCTGCCGAGCGTGTTGACTGAGTTGGCGACGGTGCTGAGTGCGGCGGAGCCGGTCGTGCCGAGCAATGTGCCGACGTTGATGATCGGCGCGGATTGGGTGGCGCTGCCCGTCGCCTCAAGATCCAGCGTGGCGGCTAGGTTAGTGAGATCGAATGCCAATGTCCCGTCGATCGTAATATTCTTCGCCGAAGGCGCGGAACCCACAGCGCCATGCGGCACGTCTGTGAAGCCGCCGATCACCAAGGTGTTCAGCTCGGTCGTTTCGACGTTGACGATCGACAGTATGTTGGAGCTTACGAGGTTGCTCGTCCTCGTGGTGGCGTTCGATGGGCCGTACGGCGCCAACTCCAGCGTTCCGCCTGCGGCAAATATCGCACTTGGCGAGAAACCCTTGGGCGGTAGAGGAACACTGTAATTGTCGGCGACTAGCGTTATGCGGTCCCCAGCCGTCGCAGTCAGCGTTGCAGGAGAAAAATTTTCTTCTTCAGACGGAGGAGGGGTGAGGGCGCCGAGCGTCAGGGTACCGCCTATCTTCGCGACCTCGAAGAACAGGTTGTTGCCGCTGTAGTTGCCGAACAGCGTAAGATTTTGTCCGTTGACCACGACGACGTTGCCGTTAGTCGCAGTCATCCCGCTACTCTCGGTGATCCGATTGGCTGTGCTGGTGAGCGATATATCGCCGCCGGTACCCAGTGTGCTCGCCAATAATACGCTGGGGACGATGATCGATCCGGTAGGAGCCTCGGTGATCGCGCCATCGGTCGCTGTCAGACTGACCTGGTCCGTGGATGAAGTTACTCGTACCGTTGATCGTGCCTGAGATATTGATGCTCGACCCGCTCAGGCTGATTTGACTGGCCGATATTTTCCCGTTGATTCCGAGCGACGCGGAGTTGTTGACTGTGACGTCGAAACCTCCGCCGTTTACCGCACCGGTCACCGCCAGTGGCTTGTTGTTCGTTAGTGCGAAACCGAGTGTCGAGGTGAAGTTCCCCAGTTTGCTAACCGCATTGCCGCTGGAAGTCAGCGCAACCCGACCGGTCACATCACCCGTCAGCGTGGTCGTGGTCAATGCGCCACTCAGCTTGTGACACACCGCCCGCGCTGTTCAGAGCCACTGCCGTGGCAGCGGCGTTGGCCTTCAGAATTATTCCGCCGCTCCCGGCTGTCAGACTTAACGTCCCGCTACTCGGTACTGACGGAGTCATTCAGTGTCAGAGCTGCCCGCCGAGCTGAAGCCATCGGGGAATCTCGGTTTAGCGGGGGAGGCGTCGCCGCCGACAGCGTGATATCGCCCTTGGTGGTGATCGCCCCACCCAAGGCCACCGTCAGGTCTGCACCTGCCTGCAGTGTCAGGCTTTGACCGGCTGTGGTCAGTGTGATTGGAGCGGTGACAGTGAGGTCTTGCGACGCCTGTAGCTCGATGTTGCCTTTGAGATCGGAAACGGTGGCGGCGGAGATGAATGCGTCCCCTGTCTCGGCGCTGGGGACGGTATTGAATGTCATTTGCGGTGCGGTGTCGCCCAATTTACCATCATCGGTCCCGGTCTTACCGATTGTCAGGTTCAGCGGGTCGAGCAGAATCGTTCCGGTCGCGTCCCTTGGGGCCGACACATCGATCGCGCCGGTTAGCGAGAATGCATCATTGCCGGACACCTCAACGAACCCGCCATGGCCGCCCTGTGGCCCTCCCTTGGCGGTGATTGCGCCGGCCATGTCGGTCGATTTGCTGGACAGCACGGTCACTCGCCCGGCATCGCCACTTGCCGTCGCGTTAGCGCTGATATTGGCGCCGGGTCTGATGACCGTGCTGGCGGCGACCAATGTCGGCGTCACGGTCGGCCCCCCCTGGCGCGTGCCAGCGTCGTGCCGATCGCCGCCATGCCGCCGCCGGCCTTGCCCGACGTGTCGATCTTCGCAGCGGACGCGACGGTCACATTGCCGTCCGACACCACCTCGATCGCGCCGCCCTTGGTGCCTGGCGCGATGCCGGGCGTGGAAAGCTGCCCCTCCACCACGATCGAGCCGCCAACGCCGCCGAGTGCCACCGTGCCTACGGAATTGCCTACCGTCGCGGCGCGAATCCTGCCCCCAGCGTTGACCAGGTTCTGCACGACGCCATCGGCCGCGCGTGCCGTCAGCTGCACCGTGCCGCCGTCGGCGATGATGACGCCCGTGTTGGTCGCCAGCGCCGTCACAGCCTTGCCGTCCGCGCCGACGGGCGCCTGCGTGACCTGGTTGCTGACATCGAGCGACAACAGGCCGTCACCGTACAGATCCAGCGTCGCCGTCTTCGCGCCGGCCAGTACAACGTGGCCGAGCTTCGCGTTGATCACCCCGGAATTCGCCACCTGCGGCGCCACCAGCGCGGCGAGGCCAGCCTCCCTGACTGTGATGGTGCCCTGGTTCTCGACGCGTGCGTTGGGACTGCCCGGCTGGTCGAACACCATCTTGCCGGCCATGAAGTTCTGATTGGTGATGCCGATCGCGCTCACCATCAGGCCGTTGGTGTTGACCTGCGCGCCCTTAAAGAAGGTCACACCGGACTGGTTCACCAGCGCGACCTGGCCATTCGCATCGATGCGTCCGGCGATCTGCGAGGGATCGGGACCCACCACACGGTTCAGCGTCATGGCGCTCGCCGATGGTTGTCGGAAATCCACACGCTGCTGGCTGCCGACATCGAAGCTCTGCCAGTTCACCGCGGCACGCTGGGTCGACTGATTGATCGTCGTCGTGTTTGCCGTCTGCCCGATGACGGCGGAGCCGACGACCACCACGCCACCAGTCGGACGCGCATTCGCTGCCGGCTGCGCTGCCGCCGGCAGCGACAGCACCGCAGCGGCGAACGCCATGCCAGTCTGCAGCGCAGTACCAAGCAGCAGATGTCGCGCCATTTCACGCCCCCGTAACGGCCAGACCCTAGCGGATCAGCCGGCGCAGCCGTGTGATCGAGCTCATCCGGCAGCGTTCACATTTCCTTGATTGTATCACTTGCCGCACGAGCCTTACCAGGCGGAACGGCAAACTCGCCCTCCCGGGCTACTTCATTTGCGTCAATGTTGCGCGGCCGTCAGAACCTGAACCGGCGGCGCGCGAGCGACAAACCTGCCAATCCGAAGCCCAACAATGC
This sequence comes from uncultured Acidobacteriota bacterium, assembly GCA_963818345.1. GTDB lineage: Bacteria > Acidobacteriota > Terriglobia > Acidiferrales > UBA7541 > Palsa-189. The sequence continues at coordinate 35,528 of CAWFRX010000015.1, forward strand.
GAGCGTCCCCGGTTCCGGGACGGGACGACCCGTGCCGACAAAGCCCGTATCCTCGGAACCCGGGGCCACGATGAGATCCACCAGGCTAAGGGTCGGATCGCCAACGATCTCGCCTTGTAGGATGAAGGTTGCCGTGTCGCCCTCGAACACATTCATTGAAACTGCCGACAAGGTCGTCTGTGTTGCTGGAAACTGCACGAAGTCGGTGTTTTGAGCGGGGGTTCCATCGTTGATAGTGGTCACAATACTCAGTGGGATCACCTTGGTATCGTCCACGGTCCCGTTTTGGTCGATCAGCTTCAGGGTGAGAGTTGCACCGAAGATCCCGGTCCCGTCGAGTGATGTGCCGTTCGTATATGTGAACTGCCCCAGAGTGACGAGTTTGGCCGGTGTCTGTGAAGAAAAGTTTGCCCCAGTGAATGACAAGGAGCTTGTCGGAGGGGGAGGGCCACCGTTGCCCCAAGCGACCGTGTTGGTCCCACCGTTTACAAAGACCACGCATCCGATATTGCAGGCTGCGGTTGTCGTGTCGTTTTCCGGCGCGAGGGCCCCAGTCGCCCCGTCAACGATGTTGCCTCTCAACACTGGTGCGCTCCAGGTGGCGCTGATCGATCCCGTGAACGGTCCAGCGTAGCCCGGAGACGCCTGCCAGCTCGCGACTACCGCGCCGGCCGCCAACGCAATTCTCGTGATGCGTGCGTAGCGCCTTGCTCTGCCAATTCGGCATCCTATCATTGGCCTGTCTCCCTGGGTTGGACTCCCACAAACGCTTGCAAGGCCGCGCACGGCGGGCACTCCTAGGCAAGCCGCCAACTTTAAGTGCCACAGCGGTATGTGCGGGTTCAATGCGAAATGTTCCTGATTTTATATCGATGTAAAACCGATGTATGGACATCGGGCTCCTGGCGGCGATGATGCGGCGCAATTCCAGTGCCCTGCACAGTATCGGTGATGCCAGCAGCCAGGCCGTCCAGTCGGCAAGGGCGTAGGAGACCGCGTCCGGCTCGCGGGCGATCACACGCAACGGGGTGCGTGCTGGGCCGGTCGGTATGCGGCGCGATCTGCCAGAACCGAGTTGAGATGGCTGCCAAGCCCCCGATGCAAGACACCGGCAAAATATCTGCATCCAAATTGCGCCAGGAAAGCTAAGCTTTTCAGTGGCTAAGCGCGACTCGGGCACAGGAAACAGTGGACAACCGGCTTTTTCAGTCGGAAACTTGGCTTCCTAGTGATCGAGTCGAGTTCGCCGATGCCGAAAGCCGCACCGCTCCACTGAGCACACTCAGAGCCTACCGCCAGCGCCTCCGGGCCGCCGGCGGCGAGGAGGTGTTGCTTCAGTTGCCGCATGCGACGGTGGCGATGCTCGACGAGATCAAGGAACGCCAGGGCCTGCGGAATCGCAGCCAGGCGCTGTTGCAACTGATCGAGCAGAAGGGGGCAGCCGCCCAGCAGTAGAGCACCAGAAATGCGAAAGCCCGGCTTGCCGGCCGGGCTTTAGCGAAACTCGTGACGGGCCTCGCGGCTACGTCTGGGGACGTCTGAACACCCCCAACGTAGCCCTGAGACGCCTCATCATCAAGCGGAAATTGCCGATTTCCGCTGACGGGGGAGGTTTGCCCGTCGCGATCGCACCGAGAGGGAGATCGTGATGGAGACGAATGGCGCCCCGAGGGCGCAACGGGGGAGCTTTGCCCCGACGCCGACCGGCTTCCGGCGGCTGACGCCGGGCCTGCTGCACGCCGACCGCACGGCGGAGAGTTTCGCCGGCCTGCCCGATGGCGTGACGGTGCACGGGCAGTTGCTGGCCGCCTGCAAGGCGGCGGCGCCACGGCTCGGCCTGTCGCCGCGCCTGGTGCATGCGGTGGACTGGCTGTTCCGCTTCACCCAGCCGCAGGACTGGGGGAGGGGAGGGCGGCCGATCGTCTGGCCCTCGGCCTCGATGCAGCAGGAGGCGCTCGGGCTGTCGGCGACGCGGGTGAAGGCGATCAACCGGGCGCTGATCGAGGCCGGGCTGATCACCATGAAGGACAGCCCGAACGGCAAGCGCTACGGGCGCCGCGACCCGCGAGGGACCATCGTCGAGGCCTACGGCTTCGACCTCTCGCCGATCGCCGCGCGCCATGCGGAGTTCGTCCGCCTGGCCGAGGAGGCGCGGGAAGAGCGCGAGCTGATGGGCCGGCTGCGCCGGCGGGCGACGATCGCCCGGAAGGGCATCGCCCAGATCCTGGAGACGGCGGCGGAACACGGCTTCCACGGCGAGGAATGGCTCCGGCTGGCCCGCGATACCCAGGGCCTCGCCAGGGCGCTCAGGGGCCACGACAGGCCGGAGACGATGGCGCTTGGCGTCGAGAGCCTGGAGCGGCGCCAGACGGCGGCGCGGGAGCGCCTGGAGGGCCTTCTCCAGACAGTGGATTCAGCCCCCTTGGGGGCCGAAAACGGACCCCACCAATCTACCTACAAACCAAGCCTTAATCCTGAACAGGATACGGTAATTGCTCACGAGCAGTGTAGCGCGCCGGCGGGCCAGGCCGTTTCGTCATCCCCGGCACCGGTGCGACGGGAGCCGGCGGAGAAGGGCAGGGTGCTGAAGCTGCATCCGGACGAGCTGGTGCGGCTGGCACCGCGGTTGCGGCTCTATCTGCGCCGGCCGGACCCGACCTGGCCGGAGGTGGTGGATGCGGCGGACTGGCTGCGGCACGACCTCGACGTGTCGAAGCCGCTGTGGGGCGAGGCCTGCCTGGCCATGGGGCGCGAGCAGGCGGCGATCGCGCTGGCCGTGGTGTCGACCAAGGACCCGGCGCATTTCCGGACCACGGCGGGCGGGTATTTCCACGGCATGGTGGCGAAGGCGAAGGCCGGGGAGCTGAACCTCGACCGCACGCTGTGGGCCATGCGGCGGGCCGCCGAGCCGAAACCGCGCAGCCAGCCGGCAACGGGAGGTGGTGGCCGTCGTCCATCCGAGCGGCCATGGAGCTGACGCCTGTGCCAGGGTGCCGTTCTTGCCAGGCCATGCCCCTGGATCGATCCGCGCGGAGGTAAGGACCTGTGAATGGCGCCCCTCGACCCGACGCCATCCGGCGGCCGCGGCGCCCGAGCCCCGTGGCTGCAAGGCGCTGCGATCGGCCGGATATCGTGCCGTTCGGCATGAAGGCGTGAAGGCGCGAAGGGGAGGCGCAGTGCATCCAACCGGGGCAGGGGGACGGGCTACCCTCCAAGACGCGCACGGATCCGTTGAACAGCGGCTTTCAAATCGGCAAGGCGATAGGTGCGGACACCCCAGAGGATGTCCGGCTTCACCACGCCGTAATCATGGCGCAGGACGTTCCCGATCCCGGCGATCTCGCGCCAAGGGACATCCGGTTCCGTTGCCTTCAAGGTGTCCGGGAGCCTGCGGCTTGCCTCGGAGATGATTTCGAGATTGCGCTCGACCAGTTGGCGGGCGCGCCGGTCGACGGCGAACCGCTCGAAGTCCAGCCCAGCCGTATCCGCCTCGATGTTGGCGATCGCCTGAAGAACGTCGTCAGCCTGGAGCCGAGGATCGCGTTGTGGCGGCATCAGAACACCGTCTCGGCCTCGGCCAGTATGCTGTCGCGGATCCTCGGCTTGAGAGCCTCCTTCTCGACGACATCGACCGCGCGTCCGAGCCGGTCCGCGAGCAAATTCTTTACCCCCACCAAATCGAGCAGGTCGAATGCCGCGGCTGGATCGATATCAACGAGCACGTCGACGTCGCTGTCGGGCCGCGCCTGACCACGCACGACAGACCCGAACACGGCGGCCGACGCGATGCCGCGCTGCCTCAACTCGGGCTCGAGCGCCTTCAACGCCGCGACGACCTGGCTCTTTTTCGGGGCTGGCTTGCCTCCGGTCTCACGCTCGATCATCGATCGGAGCGCCTCGCGGATGACCTCGCTGGCGTTGTTGTAGAGGCCGGTCGCAACCTTGCGCCGGACAAACTCCTCCAAGGCCGACGTGAGGGATACGTTCATGGAGCTTCGGGCTTCCGCGTCTGGTCACCCGAATTCTGGTGTCCTAAACAAAGTTTGGCAATCTTTGTTATTGCGGTGGCAGCCAGCCAAGCTGCCCAAGCGGGCGATGGATCCGCCGTAGGCCGCGCCCGGATCCCTCGGCCCACCAAGTACGGCTTTTCCGCTTGTCTCAGTCGGGTCAAACCGTCATCCCAATGCGCACCTTGCGGTCCAGCGGCACAGCGCGGCCGGGACCGAAGACCTTCTCTCGGCCGACCATCATCGAGACCGCAGGGGTAGAAACCGAACTTGCCGGGGGCCGGGCGACTCCCGGTAAACCAGCCCGCGCGCTCTCGCCCGGCTCAGCGCAGCGGAAACAGCGGCCCGGGAGTAGCCCGTCCTGTCGACCAACTGGGAGGCCGTCTGCGGCAGCCTCATGCAACGCCACCAGTATCCGCAGATGACTGCGCGACAGTCGCTGGTCCAGAAATACCCGCCAGACGCGGGCGAGCCAGGGATCAGCCAGATCGGCAGGGGGAGGGACATCTGGACATGAAATGGGGCTCCTTGGCTGGGTCAAGGCCGGGCCGGTCGGTCGCGAGCATGAACATCCCCACGGTAATCCGGCGCCGATGGTCGTGATGGGCGAGGCGCTACAGCGGAAACCGACCACGAACGGACACCGAGCCGTCGAACCGGTGGGTTTATTACGTCGAAACGAGCATAAATCATCGCCGATTAATCTGGATTATCTTGTGTGCCGGTGAGGTCTATTTCTAGCGCATCGCAAACGGGGCAATCGCTCCAGCGATCGGGCAGAACCCAAGACCCGCAGCAACGGGTTGGAGCACAGGAGAAAGACCCATGAAGACCATGATTTTTGCCGCCGCCGCCGTGATCGCCCTTGGTGTTGGCGTGGCTGGCCGCGCGTTCGCCGAAGGCGAGGGTGGCTCGGCCACCGGTGCCGTCCAGTGGCACCAGGCCGACAGCAGCACCGCGCCGGCGGCTGATCCGACAGCGAAGATCCAGCTCGCCTACGTCCAGGCGCCGTTCCATGCATCGGAAGACAACGGCCAGGGCTAACTTCTCCTCAGCCCCAGGCCTGTCGCAGGCCCCGCCGGCGAACACCGGCGGGGTTTTCGCTGGTACTGCCGGCTGGGCGTGGGATTCTTGCCTGTCCACGGACGGGTATTTATTGAGCCCGACGCGGGTAAGGAACAGCCTCAAGAAGCGACCTGTCGCAGCACTGTTGCCGCGGCTTGCGCCGTGCACCGCTCAAAAGCGACCAACGACGTATAGCGTTCGGTGTCCGGTGCGGCCTCGACGATGACGCAGCCGCCAGAAGCGATGACGCCACCGGCGAGCATGAGGTTGTCGTGCAGCGCGAACGGCTCGATCGCCATGCCGTCGGCGTCTTCGTGCTCGCCTGTCACGCGTATGCGCAGGGCGCCCCCGCAGAACATGGCGATCCGATCGAGGAAGGAGCGGCCATCATTGGAGTAGGCGAAAATCGGCCGACCGAGCGCACGCATGAATCCCATCTCGTAGGCTGATCCGACATCAGCGCTGGGTCCGCGGAACGGTGTGAGGTTGACGATCATGGCGTCGCACCCCTGCATGACGCGTTCCATGGCGTGGCTGATGGCGAGACCCTGCTCGGCGGGCGACAGGGCTGGATCGCAAGGAT
>CAWFRX010000016.1:0-100191 GCA_963818345.1 uncultured Acidobacteriota bacterium
CGCCGAGGTCCGCGCGGCAGCGCTCGATCGTGCCTTTGCAGGTCCGCCAGAGCCCCCAGTCGCGCGCGCACAGATCGGCGACCAGGTCGCCCTCGATCCCGGGCTCGCCGGCGCCGCCATCTCGTGGTGGAAGGACAAGTTGTAGATGTCGCGTTCGTCGCGTTCGGTGAGCTCGACGATCTGGAGCTTGGTCAGCAGCAGCTCGGCGAGCGGGACCGTAAGGGGTCGCGGTCCAGCCGCTCCGAGATCGGAATCTCGTGGCACATCGAGAATTCGCCGACGAACACGTCGAGCTTGCGATCGTTGGCCGATGTCGAAATAGATCTGGCGGTGCGCCCCGTGGAAGGCGTTGAACACCTCATCGTCGGCGTAGCCGAGCGACTCGAGCAGCGACGGCGACCGCCTTCTTGTTGCCGCCGCGGGCGTGACCAGGTCGATGTCGTTGATCCGGCGGGCAACAGCGGCCTCCCGCCCGGAGCCTGGAGGCAGACCGCGACCCACCGAGCGGCCGCACGACCAAGCCCTCCTCGCCGGCCCGGCCGACCAGCCGCTGCGCCTCGGCGACCGGGTCGGCCAGGGTGGCGGCACCGGCCGGGTCCGTGCCGGTGCCTGGTTGCTCGGGCGGGGTGGCGCTCATCATCCGGCGGTGAGGAGGAAGTCAAGGTAGCTTCCGTCGCTCCGCGATGTCCACCACCGCGCCGCGCAGCAGGTCCGCGGAGTAGTCGCTGCCCGGGATTGAGACACAGCGTCTTGCCGATCTTCTGCGCGCCGCGGGACTCGTGGATGTGGCCGTGCAGACCGACCACCGGCTGATAGCGCTTGATCGCGTCGCGGACCGCGTTGCTGCCGACCGGGACCATGCTCGGGCGCCCGCCGCGGATCACCGGCTTGAGCGTGTCATCGAGCTCGGGGGCTTTGTCAAGGCCCGAGCCGTACGGCGGACAGTGGAAGTTGACCACGCTCGGATGCCCGTCAGGGACCTGCCTCCATCATCGCCGCGATCCGTTGCGCCGAGCTCATCCTCGGAGTACTCACGTTCGGTGTTCCAGGGCGTCGGCGTGACGTCCCCGAGGCTGGCCAGCAGGACCGGACCGAGCTCGCACAGCTCGCGCCTCGGGGCATTCCATCCGCTCGGCGGCGCGCAGGACCGCATCGATCTCGACCGGATCGTCGTTGCCCGGCGTGATGATGCACCGGACCTCAGGCGCCAGGCGCTCCGCCGCGAGCTCGCACCAGCGTTCGATCTGGGCCACGATCTCCTGGCGGAACAGGTGGTCGACCTATGGCCGGGTCGTCCTCGAGCCCGGCGACCTCGTCGGGCTCCATCTGTACGGGATAGAAACCCATGCGATTGATGTCGGCGTCCAGCCGATCTAGCCTCGGCCACCGGCACCGTCACGCGTTCGCCGTGGACGTCGGCGCTGAGCGAGCCGTTCGCCCGCGAGGACCGGAACCAGCCCTTGCCGGCGACGTCGCCGCCGAGCAGGAGCACATCGGCCTCATAGACCTGTGCGGCGGCGAGAAACTTGCGAAAGCAGCGCTCCGAGCCGTGAACGTCGGTGGCGAAGAAGATCCGCAGCCCGCGTTGCCGCTTCGCCCTTTCTTGCCGCCCGAACATCCGCTACTCGGGTGGCAGCTCACGCATCGCCATGCTCAGGTCGAGCGAATTCTGTCGCTTGCGCACGGTCCGGGCGATGAGGTAGATGACCGGGCCGGCGAACAGCAGGACCACCAGCGCGACAATCGACTGGGCGTTGAACTTGCCGTAGACGTCGGAGTGAATGATCACTTCGATCACGGTGAACAGTGCCAGCGCGGTGGTCGCGAGGCCGATCCAGGTGACGTCGGGACGCCGCGCCCAGCGGTGGACGTCGTTCTGTCGCGCGCGCGTGACCAGGTCGGGACGGCGGCAGCGGCAGGAACGTCGCGGCGACTCCGCCGGAGAGCAGGATCAGCGCGAAGAACAGCGCCTCCAGCGCGACGATGTTCGAGAGGGTGACGTACACGAGGAGCGGCGAAAGGATGCTGACGATCAGCACGATCCCGATCGCGTTCGTCGGCGCATGGTTACGCTCGTTGATCTGGGCGACTTGATCGGCAGCAGGCGGTCGAACGCCTGGGCGAACAGGACGCGGGTGGTCACGCGAGGAAGGCGAGGTTGACCGCGATCTCCGCGGCGGGAACTCGCGCCAGCAGGATCTTGCAGATCGGATCGCCCGACAGGACCAGGCCGTAGCCGAGCCCGCCCGCCGGGGAATGGAGGCTGGTGATTTGCCCCGTACGCGGTCGGGTTGCTGTAGCCGAGGTTCGCCTGCGCTTGCATGAAGTGAAGACCTGCGGTGTGACGGAGCAGCGCCCACACGCCGACCCACACCACGACCAGCACGCCGATGCTGATCGCCGAGGCGAACAGGTACGTGCGCGCCGGACGGCGCAGTTCGCCGCCCACGTAGTACGAATAGAGGACGCCGTTGTAGTTCAGACCATGAACGGGATGATCGCGACCATCGCCCCGAAGGCCGCGCCGAATAGGACCAGGCGGACTTCGACCGCGCGCGATCAAGTCCGTGTACGCGCCCGGGTGGCGGCTGTGACGGCGAACGCATGACGAAGTCGTTACGCGAATGGTCGGCCAGCAGCAGCGCCAGCAGCAGGAACGCCATCAGCTGCAGGATGATCAACGCGATGATGATCTGCGCGACGCGCTTGCAGCGAGAAGAACGAGAACACGGCGCAGACGAGCATCACGCCGACGCTGATCGCGGCGATCGCGCCGTTGCTGCTGACGTGGTTGGCGGCGTTCACGATGCGCGTGGCTATGAGAACGCGTCGCCGAGCCGGTGAGCATGAACGGCGTGTACGCGGCGAAGAAGTGGGCGTTGGCCGCGAGCACCTACGTGAACACGACCGCGAGGCCGATGCCCGCGATCGAGCCCGCGACCGGCGAGACGATGCGCGACAGGAACACATACTCGCCGCCGGCGCGTGGGATCGCCTCGACCAGATAGCGGTAGGCGAACATCGCCACGAACCAGATGAACGCGCCGGCGAGCAGCGGGAAGTAGAACTCCGCCTTGCTGAAGTCGGTCAGCCCGGCGTTGAAGTTGATGAACGTGTCGGCGGCGCCACCGAGGCCAGCGAGATACCCACCGCCGCGAGGATACCGAGCTCGCGGACCAGCCCCGACGCTTGACGCGTGAAGAGACCTGCAGTGGATCGGGTCCCAGCCGTCGTGTCAGTCGCCGCACCAGTGATGCTGCTCATCTCGTACGCCCTCCGATCATGCTTGCGCTCTCCGAACCAGTTCCATGACACCTGCGTGTGGAACGTTCCAGACGGCGGGGACGCTACCAGCGGCTTGTGCCAATTGCAACCCTTTCCCGGGGGATGGTTGACGGGTTGCGTGGGCGCGCGGCCGGGGTGTCGGCGGGCCCGGCACCGGGTCCGCCGGATGGTGATCGATAAGGGGTCCTGGTGGACCCAAATCGATCACTCGTCCGCCGCGGCAGGGTCCGGCGACGCGGCCTACCGCCAGGTGAACGTGACGGTGGCGCCGGCGGCGAGCGTGTACGAGAACGCCCGCCCGCGCCAGGCGACCTGGAACTCGATCGGCTGGGTGCTGTTGTCGTAGGCGACGAGCACCTTGGACCCGTCCGGATTCTCGAGGGCGACGTCGTCGAGGCCGGGGGTAACGCCGTAGCTGCCGTCGGGATCGGCGAAGTCGGAGACCAGCCGGTCGGACCCGATCCGCACGGCGCCGCGCTGCACGAACTTCGACACCTGCCCGAGCTGGAAGTAGTTGAGGTTCAGCGAGGCGGTGCCGGACTGCTCATCGACCGTCACCAGCCCGCCGCATTGGTCGCATCCGAGCGCCTGCTGCTTGGGGCCGTGCGTCGGGTCGAGCGCGAGGTTCCACAGGTCGACCGCCTGGGCGTCGTTGCGCAGGCTGGCGATCACGTCTCAGCGGTCGGATAGGCGGCACGATTCCCGGCGAGCACTCGGACATGATGATGCTCGCCGCCGGGTCGATCGCCTGGAGTTCGGACATCTGCTCGAGCCCGGCGTAGCAGTGCCAGGCGATGCCGGCGATCTCAGAGCTGACGGTCGGGTCGGACAGCATCCCCTCGGCGGCCTGGAAGCCCGAGCCGTCGAGCGCCGTACACCTCGGTGCCGAGGCCGGCCGCGCGCAACGTCGGCACGAGGTTCTGGGTGATGAAACTATCCTCGTCGAGGTCCATGCCCGGGTAGCTCACAGGCGTGTGGGCCTCGTTCTCGGGCGTGATCGCCGCGATCGGAACGCCCTCGCCGGCGTACGCGCGGATGAACCTCACGAGGTAGTCGGCGTAAGGCTGGAAGCTCTGTGAGTCAGGACGCCGGCGTAGTCGAGATCGTCGAGCGCGTCATTGGCCTTCATCCAGGCCGGCGCGCTCCATGGGCTGGCGAGGATCTCGACGCTCGGGTCGAGACCGAGCATCATCCGCAGCGCCGGCAGGATGTACGCCTCGTCGTGCGCGATCGAGAAGTGGCGAGCGAGGGGTCGGCCTCGCCCGCGGGCATGTCGTCATACGTGTAGGGGACGCCGGTCGCGGTGAAGTCAGATGCGCCGACCGGGACGCGAACGTAGTTGAGCCCGATCCCGCTCGGGCCGAACAGCGCGCGCCATCGCCAGGGTCGTGTCGATCGCGGAGGCACTCGTCGTAGAGCAGCCAGGCCGAGGTGTCGGTCATGGCCGCGCCGAACCCGGTGATCTCCTGGTAGCGGGTGGCGTCGGACACCTGGATCGTCGGGAGGGCCGGGTCGATCGCTCCGAACGAGAGCGTTGGCATCGGGGCGAGCGCATCCTTCAGGTCGGCGGTCGTGAGCCATACGCCCACCCCGCCGCGGTCGGACGCCGGGGGGGCGCCGACGTTCACCGAGGCGGTCCTGCTCCACGGCCGCTCGCCGATCTTGACCCGAACCGACACCCGATCGCCGACGCCGGCGCTAGCCGGCGCGTCCCACGCCAACGTGCGCTTGCGGCAGCGGCGCGCCTGGAACCGGGACAGCGCGAGATCGCCGTCGACGCGGACCAGGAGCCGGCCGGGGCCGCCGCACGCGACGAACGTCAGCTGTTCGCGGACGACGTTGTCGAGCTCGTGCGGGACTGAATACAGCTGAACGCTCGCGATCCGTGTGGGTGCCGGCGCCGTCGCGATCCGCTAGGCGCCGGCGCGGTCGGACGAGCCGGCGCGTGTGCCAGCGCCGGCGCATCGAGCGCGAGGCGTCGCGGCCAGCGCGACCGCCATGACACAGAGCCGCTTCACAGATCCTCTGCCCGCGGTGCGGACGCGAGCTAGCCTACCCGCGAGCGGTCGCGGGGGCGAGCAAGGGTACGGCGAAGCGAGCGGGTAGCCTGTCGACCCGATGCGCGCCCTCGTCTCGATGACCTCGCCGCCGTTCGCCGAGATCGCGGACGTCGCCGATCCGGACGCCGCACCACAACGAGGCGCTCGTCGAGGTCAAGGCGTTCAGCCTCAACCGCGGCGAGACCCGGCGACTCGAATCGATGCAGGCCGGCACCGTGACCGGATGGGACGTCGCCGGCGTCGTCAAGCGGCAGGCGGCGGACGGGAGCGGTCCAGGCGAGGGCGCCCGCGTCGTCGGCCTCGTGCAGGCCGGTGCCTGGGCGGAGCTCGCGGCGGTCAGGAGCGATCTGCTCGCCGAGCTGCCCGACGGCGTCTCGTTCGAGCAGGCGGCGGCGCTGCCGGTGGCGGGGGTGACCGCGCTGCGGGCGCTCGAGGTCGGCGGCTTCATTCTCGGCAAGCGCGTGCTGATCACCGGCGCGAGCGGTGGCGTCGGCCGGTTCGCGATTCAGCTGGCAAGGCTTGCCGGCGCCCACGTCACCGGGCTCTCGCGCCGGACCGAGGGGCTGCGAGAGCTCGGGGCGGATGAGCTGATCGCCGAGATCGACCCCGAAGGCCCGACCTACGACGTGATCCTCGACGCCGTCGGCGGTCCCGTGCTCGGCCACGCGATCGCGCGCGTCGCCCCCGGCGGCACGGTCGTGAGCTTCGCGTCGACGATCCCCGAGCCGGTCTCCTATCCGGCGCGGGAGCTGTTCGCGCGGGCGCCCCGCGCGCGCGTCTACGGCCTGTACATCTTCGCCGAGCTAGAGCACACGCGGACCGGCAGCTCCGATCTGCGTCGCCTCGCCGACCTGATCGCCGCCGGCAAGCTCGACCCGCAGATCGACCTCACGCTGTCGTGGAGCGACGCCGGCGAGGCGATCGAGGCGCTGCTCGGCCGGCGCGTGAACGGCAAGGCCGTCCTCACAGTCGACTAGCGACTAGCTGCCGTCGGGACTGGTGTCGACCTTCAGGTACGAGTAGGTCCCCGGGAACCCGTCGCCGCTCTCGGGAACCATCCCCGGGCAGCCGTCGCGGAGGTCCTCGCAGTCCCAGGCCTTGCCGTTCGCGAGATGGATGTCGAGCCGCGAGTAGTAGTAGAACGAGAACGCGTTGCCATCGTGGTTCGGGTCGATCCCCGCCTCGATCGGGTCATCCCGCCACCGCTGGGTCAACAACTGAGCGTCGGCGCCAGGGGCGTGCTTGAGGTACTTGTCGAACCACGCGGTCGTGTACCACGCGATCAGGTCAGGCCCGCGGAGCGAGGCGCCGAACGCCTGATTGGGGATGAAGCTGAAGTCGAGATGCGAGCCGCCGCGGATGATGATCTCACCGGTGTCGACGCCGGCCTTCGAGTAGTTCAAGGACCACGTCGACTTGCCCTCGGGATTGGGCAGCGAGGTGTTCGGCGCCGGCGGGAGGCCGTAGTCGGCGGACATGCCGAGCGCCGGCTTGGTGATCGGGACCGTGGTGCGGTCGGCCGGGTCCGCCGGGCATGCGCTCTCGCCGATCGTCTGCGAAGGAGCGCCCGGCGCGGCGCCCGGCACGGGCGAGTCGTCGGGGCCCGGGCCGCCGAGGTTGTCCCAGGCGACGATCGCCTTCACGCGCGGGTCCCACTGGCCGATGTAGGACACGCCGGCGGCGCCGTAGGAGTGGCCGGCGAGGCCGATCTCGGACGGATCCAAGAGGCTCCAGAACGGGTTGTAGGCGGCATCGAGGCCGGCGGCCACACGCGAGTTCTGCTTCGCGGCGTGGCTCGTGCCGGTCGTGCAGCTCGGCACGGGCTCGTACGGATGCTGCGGGGTCGAGAGCAGGAAGTCGATCGCGTCCTCGGTGCCGTCGTAGAACGGCGTGCCGCTGCTCTGCGCGGGGACGCCCTCGTTCTGGTCGGGCGACTGGCCGAACGTGTCCGACTGGCCCTGTCCCTGGGGGTCGAAGGTCAGCACGACGTAGCCGGCCTTGGCCAGCGCCTGGGCGGCGTACCAGTACATGTTCTCGTCGGCCTGGACCGATCCATCGGTGATCACGATGCCGGGCCGCTTCGCCGGCCCGGCCACGGTCGCCCACACGTGGCCCGAGATCGTCGCGCCGTCGCGCGCGGTGAACAGGACGGGGCGAACCAGCCCGTAGCCGTTGCTCGCCCAGTTGTTCAGGCGGATGTCGCCGGCGCAGCCGTTCGAGAGGTTCCAGCAGAGGTCGTCGGTGAAGAACCGCCCCGGGTCGGCGGCCTCGGTGGCGAGCGCCTGGGCGGTGCTGGCGGCGCTGTCGGCCGCGAGCTGCGCCTGGTACTGCGGCGTGTCGTAGATCGTCTGGCGCTGCTGGGTGATCGAGAAGTTCTGCGCCTCGACCACCGGGCTGAAAGTTGTCGGAGGCTTCGCGGCCGCGGGTATGACGTGCCCCCCGCAGAGCACGCCAACCGCGACCACCAGCCCTACCAGAGATTTCCCTGTCATTGCGATCGGTGAAGCCTCGAACCTGGAATCGGAAGCCTCGTCTGCAATCGTGCCCGCCCCGCGAACGCGCCACACCGTGAGCAGGCACGTTTCTGGAGCAGCAGGACTGTGCAAATGCACAGTCAAGGTCCATACTTCGCAAGATGGAGGCGCTCACGCGTGGCGAGGTCCTCCGCCGGATCGTCGAGCGGGCGGATCTCGAACTGTTCACCGATCGCGTGCTCGACAGCTTCTGGGAGCAGCCGGCGTTCGGAGAGCTTCACCACCGGCGCGATGAGGTCCGGGCCTGGGTGCGCTGGAACCTCGACCTCGCGATCCGCTGGCTCGCGGACGGCAAACCGCCCGGTGAGGACGAGATCGCGGTGTTCCGCGAGCACGCGCGGGCGCGGGCGGACGAGGGATTCCCGGCCGACATGATCGCCGCAAGCTTCAGGCGCGGGGCCAGGTTCGCCTGGCGGGCAATGCTCGAGGCCGCCACCGACGCCGAGCGGCCGGTGCTGGTCGAGATCGCGGATCTGTTGTTCGAGTACGTCGACCGCGTCTCGCGCATCTACTCAGAGGTCTACGGGGCGGCCGCGAAGCGGCACGCCCCGAGCGCGGAGGAGGAAGCAGCGCGTGAACTTCTGCGGAGGATCGCCGCCGAGGAGGAAACGCTGACCGAGGACCAGCAGCTGGCCGAGCGGATCGGTTTCCGAATCGAGCGGGCGGCGACGGCCGTTCGTGATCGCGATCCTGGACGGCTCGGCCCAGCGTCACGCCGAGCTCGCGGCCCGGCTTCGCCGCGGGCGCGCACTCGCGGCTTCGGAGGGCCGCCGGGTGATCGGGCTGTCCAATCTCACGCGACCATGGCGCGGACTCGAGCTCGACCGGCGCGCGGTGATCGCGCAGGGGCCCCCGGCGATCGGCGGCGAGCGCGGGCAGGCGCTCGAGGAGCTGCGCGCCGCGGTGGCGCTCGCCGCTGGAAAGGGCGACTGCGGCGAGATCGACGCCGGCAACTACCTGCCCGAGCTAGTACTCAGCGCCTCGCCTCGCCTCGCGAGTCAGATCCGCGCCCGCGTCTACAGCCCGCTCGATGGCGGTCACCCAGAGCTCGCGAGCACCCTGGACGCCTTAATCAAAAATAACTTCGAGAAGGGCCGCGTCGCCGCTGTGCTGCACGTCCACCGCAATACGCTGCGCGACCGGATCGCTCGGATCTCCGAGCTCACGGGCGTCGACCTCGAGGGGGTCGAGGGCAGGGGCCTCGCGTGGCTGGCCTGGCTCGCGCGAAGAGAGTAAGGCCTCGGGCGCGCCAACTAAGGGGTGGCGCGCACCGATCGACTGCGTTCGCCCGATGTCGCCCCGGCGGTCTTAGCTCACCCTGATCAGTGTGAATTCCAGGGTGAACTCGGACGACAGGAGCGACGAATGCATCCCCCCATCGAACAAGCCGTCGGACAGCAGAGAATCGAAGAGACCCAGCGAATCGCGCGTCAGCGCCAGCTCGCCGGCGAGTCTCGCGGCGAGGCCCGTCGTGGCTTCTCGCGATACTTCTCACATGCGCGCGAGGGTCACGCCAAGTCACTTCGTCGGGCGGACCGGGGAGCTCCAGGAACTGGACCTCGCACTGCGTGAAGCGGAAGGCGGGTCGCCGGTCGCCGTCCTGCTGAGCGGCGAGTCCGGCGTCGGCAAGACCCGCCTGATCCGGGAGTTCGAGCGGCGCTCCAGCGCGAGAGCGATGCGCTCGTGCTCCGCGGCGAAGCCGTCGAGGAAGCCGACGGCGAGCTTCCCTACGCCCCACTGATCGGTGCGCTCCGGCCGCTGGTCCGCGCCAGGCATCCGGCGCTCGACGCGCTCGGCCGCGGAAGTCGTGCCCAGCTGGCCGCATTGCTTCCCGGACTCGACGACGGGGGCGACGCCTCGGACGCGAACGATCCCTCGGCACAGGTGCGGCTGTTCGAGGGCCTGCTCGAGCTGCTCGACCTGCTCGGCGAGGAGCGGCCCGTGGTCCTCGTGCTCGAGGACCTCCACTGGGCCGACCGCTCGACGCGCACGTTCGTCGACTTCCTCGTCCGCAGCCTGCGCCGCGAGCGCGTGGTGCTGGTGCTCAGCTACCGGACCGACGAGCTCCACCGCCGCCATCCGCTGCGTACGCTGCTGTCCGAGCTCGACCGCCTGGACCGCGCGCACCGGATCGAGCTCGAGCCGTTCGATCGCGCCGAGCTCGTCGAGGCGCTGACGGACATCCTCGGGGAGCCGCCGAGCGACAAGCTCGTGCGAGCGGCTGTACGAGCGCAGCGAGGGCAACCCGCTGTACACCGAGGAGCTGCTTGCGGCCGGGCTCGACGGCCGGGGCGCCGCCCCTCAGAGCCTGCGGGACGCGTTCATGCTGCGGATCGAGCGGCTGTCGCCCACGCGCAGGCGGCGGCTCGCGTGATCTCCGCCGGCCGCGCGCTCGACGAGCCAATGATCGCCGAGGTGAGCGGGATCGAGCCCGATGCGCTGCACGTGGCGCTGCGCGAGGCCGTCGCCGAGCAGGTGCTGGTGGCCTGCGAGGCGACCCGCTTGAGCTTCCGTCACGCGCTGCTGCGCGAGGCGATGTACGACGACCTGCTGCCGGGCGAGCGAAGCGAGCTGCACCTCGCGCTGGCTCGGGCGTTCGAGGATCGCGCGGACTACGAGAACGATCACGGCGTCGAGCTGGCGTCGGCGATCGCCCGCCACTACGCGACAGCCGGCGACCAGCCGGCCGCGCTGCGCGCCACCGTCGCAGGCCGCGCTCGCCGCGCGGGAGGTGCACGCCTACGGCGATGCCGCCGACCTCGCCGAGCGCGCGCTCGATCTGTGGCCGCGAGTCCCCGACGCGGACCAGATGATCCCGCTCGACCACGTCGAACTGCTCGGGATCGCGGCGGCGGCGCATGGAGTCGCCGGCGATCGCGCGCGCGCCGGCGTGCTGCTCGAGCGCGCGCTGGAGGAGCTCGACCCGGACGTCGACCCCGGACGCTACTCCGAGCTGCTCGTGCGCCTGTCGCGGGCGCAGTGGTCGCTCAACCGGGGGGCCGAGGCGGTCGAGACGGCCGAGCGTGCGCTGTCGATGGTTCCGCCGGACGAGGTCAGCGCCGAGCGCGCCTCCCTGCTCGCGTGGACCGCGCGCGTCCGCTATCTGCGCGGCCGCTACCGCGAGGCTCTGAAAGAGGGGCGGGAAGCGCTCGCCACGGCCGTCGCCGCCGGGGACCGGCGCTCGGAGAGCGAGGTCCTGAACACGCTCGGGATGGCCGGGATCGTGACCGGGTACGTCGACGAGGGCGTCACGTCGCTGCGGCGTGCGATCGAGATCGCGCGCGAGGACGACGACGTCGACGGGCTCGGAACGGCGTACTCGAACCTGGCCGACACGCTGAGCCTCGCCGGGCGCACGCCGCAGGCGCTCGAGATCGCCAAGGAAGGGCTCGTGGCGGTGTCGGGCCGCGCCGGCCGTCCGCAGGACTGGATGGCGCTGACCGTGTCCGATCTGTCGTTCGAGGCGGGTGACTGGGAGGCCGCGCGGGCGCACCTGGCGACGGCCGCGCCTGCGCCCCGGCTGGTCGGCAGGCAGCTGATGTTCCGTTATCTGCGCGAGGCCGACCAGGCGCTCGGGGTCGGCGACGACGACACGGCGGTCGAGTTCCTCGAGGAGCTCGAGCCGCTGGTGGCGAGGTCGTCCGAGCCTCAGTGGATCGGCGCGTTCGGCTCGCTGCAGGCCGAGCTTCGCCGGCGCCAGCGCGACCTCGCGGGCGCCCGCGCGGCCGTGACCCACGCGCTCGACCGGATGGAGCTGTGCACCGACGACGTGATGCGGATCGCTCGCGTGACCGCCGCTGGGATGCGGATCGAGGCGGACATCGCCGAGCGGGCCCGTGACCTGCGTGAGCAAGGCCGACGAGCGCGACGCGGTTGCCCGGGCGCGGATCCACATGCAGCGGCTGCGCGCGGCCGCGCAGGAGGGCGGGCCGGTCGAGATCGCCTGGCGGGCGGTCGGGACGGCCGAGCTCGCCCGCGCCCGCGGCAAGAGCGACCCCGCGCTGTGGATCAAGGCGGCTCGCGAATGGGAGGCGATGTCGAGGCCGTACGTGCGCGCGTACTGCGCTGTGGCGCGCGGCCGAGGCGTACAGCGAGGCCGGCGACCGCGAGGCGGCGTGCGAGGCGGCCCGCGCGGCGCTCGCGGATGTGCGGCGCCTGGGCGCGCGGTGGCTCGAGGACGAACTGGTGACGCTCGCCCAGCGGGCGCGGCTCGAGCTCGGCGACGAGGACCGGCGCGCCGGAGGCGACCGAGCCGGCGCGGGATCAGACGACGCCGGCGAGGATCCGTTCGGCCTGACCGCGCGCGAGCGGCAAGTGCTGGCGCTCGTCGCCGAGGGCGCGACCAACCGGCAGATCGGCGCCGTCGCTGTACATGGCCGAGAAGACCGCGAGCGTTCACGTCTCGCGGATTCTCAGCAAGCTTGGGGTGCGTAGCCGTACTCAGGCCGCGGCTGTGGCGCACCGGCTGCATCTGGAGTGACCGGCTCGGGCTCGTCGACCGTGCGGACCTCGGACGCGACGATCTCGACCAGAGGCGGCGACGATGTCCGGGTCGAGCTGGGTGCCTGAGCACTGAGCGGAGCTCGGCGGACGGCAACCTCGTGGCGAGAGCGCCTTGCGGTAGGGGCGGTCGGTGCGCATCGCGTTCCAGGTGTCGCAGCAGGTGATGATGCGGGCTTCGAGCGGGATCTGCTCGCCGGCGAGGCCGTCGGGGTAGCCGGCGCCGTCCCAGCGCTCGTGGTGGGAGCGGACGATGATGGCCGACCTGGCGCATGAAGCCGCCGACGCGGTCGAGCATCTTTTGGCCTTCGAGGGTGTGGGTCTTGATGATCGTCCACTCGTGGGGGTCGAGCTTGCCGGGCTTGTTGATGATCTCCTTGGGGATCGCGATCTTGCCGACGTCGTGCAGGAGCGCGGCGAACTCGAGGTTGCGCCGGCGTTCGGGGCTGAGCGCCGAGCTGGTCGGCGAGGTCGAGGGCGAGGCTGACGACGCTCTTGCAGTGCTCGCCGGTGTAGCCGTCGTCGGCCTCGATGACGTCGCCGAGGACGAGCGCGGTGCCGCGGTAGGCGCTGCGAGAGCTCGAGCATGCTCTCGAGGCGCCTGCTGGCGCTCGCGCGCGAACACCGCGAGCAGGCCCGAGGAGCGGCAGCAGCGCCAGCGCGGCCAGCGGGGTCGTGGTGGATGCTCTCGGCGGCCAGCGAGCGCCGGGGCCCGACAGCGCCGCGTCGATCCGCGTACACCCAGCGTCGCGCCGAGCATGCGAGGACAGGCTGCGCCTCGCGCGTGAGCGCGAAGCTCGACCGACGGAAACGGCCAAAGTCGACGACGAACTGGGCGGCGAGAGCGGCGAGGAGCAAGCCAGGACCGGCGTGCCATGCGGCTCACGTGGGCAATCGCGAGCACGGCAGCCGGGCCGATCGAGAACCAGGCGTTGGAGGCCTGGATCAGCAGCCTGCTCGGCGTCGGCGCCTGCGGCACGAGCAGTCCGGCAGGAGCGCCGCGAGGAGGAACGCGACCGGACCGCGATCGGGACGAGCGCCGGCGGCATTGCGAACAGAAGCGGGACGAACGCAAGCTGCGTGGCGGGGCCGTGAACCCGAGCGGGGTGTCGAAGCGGACATTGGCCGACAGCGCCAGGACGAGCAGGCAGACGATCGCCGGCAGCGAGCGCGAACGCGTGCGGCGGATCGATCGACCAAAGCGCGCGGCGACAGCGGCGATCAACGCGAGCCGCCGCAGACACTCGGCCGAGAGTCGGCTCGCGACGCCGTCAGCGGCTGAGGCTGACGGCGTCGCAAGGTGTCCTCGAGCAGCTCCTGCTCTTCGAGGCTCGGCTCGATCGACATGCAGGCACCGTATCGGCCTCGCGCGCGCGAGCCTTGATCCGCTCAGCCGCGCCGCTCAGACGGACATCCGTCTCATACGCGCGTCCACGCGGTCGCCGTGGCTCAGCCCGCTGCGTCGGCGCGCCGATGACCACGAGCTGTCAATCAGCTGAAAAGGGCAAACCCGGCGCGAGCCGGGGACGCAAAGCTAGAGGTCTCACACCCGGGTGAGATAGCTCGGCTGCCAGCACCCACCACGGAAGGTGCGTGCACGAAAGTGAAACACTGGGGCATTACCCGTCGCGGCCGTCGGGCTGGCTGTGCCTGATCGCGGCGGTCGCGGCAGGCATCCGCGAGGCTGCGCCGGCCGCGAACGACAACGTCGTCGATACATCATGGTGTACGGATCCGCTGCTCTCACAGCCGTTCGCTGTCCACGCGCGACAGCAACTGGTACACGCTGATGCCGGGCGAGAACGCCGACGGCTTCAACGGGACCGGATGGCAACTCAGCGGCGGGGCGCGAGATCGTCACGACCACGCTCGCCGACGGATCGGTCGGCTCGGTCCTGGACCTCCCGAGCGGCTCGAAGGCGGTAAGCCCGCCATGTGCGTGACATCGGCATATCCCACGCGCACGCGACGATGGTGCGCGACGTCGTGGGCTCTGAAGGGGTGTTCTTCTACGTCGGCTACGAGGGCACGAACACCTGGACGAACCCGCGGAACACGGGCCAGGTGCACGGCCAGCAGACCGCTTGGACGCTGTCGAATCCGGTCAACGTCCAGCCGAGCAGTCACGCCCGGCTGGCAGCCCGTTCGGTTCACGTTGGAAGCCGGCGGCAAGACGAGCGATTTCCAGGTCTACGACTTCTACGTAGACCCGCACTGCGATGCATTAGGGCGAGACCGCGGCGCTCAGCCGCGCGGGCGCCGGTCGTGGCGCCAGGGTCGCCGGCGGCTGGACGCTAGTCCGCGCGAGCTTCTTGCCGGGGTTCAGCAGGCCCTTGGGGTCGAACGTGCGCTTGATCGCTTCGTGCATCGCGACCGCCGCCGGCTGCCACTGCCGCGCGAGCTGGCCGTTCTTGACCAGGCCGATCCCGTGCTCGCCCGACACCGACCCGCCGAGCTCGACGGCGAGCGCGAACAGGTCCTCGGCGGCGTGCTCGGCCCGCGTCGAGCTCGGCCGGGTCGTCGAGGTCGATCATGAACGTCGAGTGGAGGTTGCCGTCGCCGGCGTGTCCCCAGCTGCAGGTCTCGAGGTCGTGCCGGCGGCCGATCTCGACCGTCGCCGTCGATCGCCTCCTGCAGGCGGTCGACCGGGACGACGATGTCCTCCGAGACCTTGCCGCCGCGCTGCGCGGTGACCGCCAGCGACGCGCCGTCGCGCCAGCGCCACAGGGCGTTGATCTCCTTGGAGTCGGTGGGGGCGTGGACCAGCGAGCGCGTCTTCGCCGAGCACCTCGGTCAGCTCCGCGTGGACCCGGGCCGCCTCGGTCTCGGCGTCCCGTCGGCGTCGGCGATCACCATGAACCCGGCGTCGTCGGGGATCTCGATCCGGGAACGCGCCGCGCGTCGCCTGCACCGCTCCCTCGTCGAGGTACTCGATCGCCGCGGCGACGATGCCGCTGCCGAGCACCGCCTCGATCGCGGCACAGCCGGTCTGCGCTGTCCGGGTACAGCGCGGCCAGCGGCAGCGCCGCCTCGGGCGCGGGGATCATCTTCACCCAGGCGGCGGTGACGATCCCGAGCGTGCCCTCGGAGCCGATCATCAGCGACTTGAGGTCGTAGCCGGCGACGTCCTTGCGGAGCGGTCCGCCGACCCTGACGAGCTCGCCGGGCGCGAGCACGAACTCGAGGCCGGTGACCCAGGCGCCGGTCACCCCGTACTTGAACGCGTGCGGGCCGCCGGCGTTGGTGGCGATGTTGCCGCCGATCTGGGACTGCTCGGCCGAGCCGGGATCGGGCGGGTAGAGCAGCCCGTTCTCGCGCGCGCGGCGGCGCAGGTCGGCGGTGATCACGCCGGCCTCGACCGCGGCGCGCCACAGCCCGGGGTCGAGATGCCTGATTTTCTTCAGGCGTTCGAGGGCGAGGACCACGCCGCCATCGAGCGGAACGGCTCCGCCGGCGAACCCGCTGCCGCCGCCGCGGGGGATGATCGCGACGTCGTGGTCGTAGCACCAGGCGACGACTCGGGCGACCTGCTCGGCGTCTGTCGGGCAGCGCGATCGCGTCCGCCTTGCCGCGGAGGTTGCGGCTCTCGGTGGCGTCGCTCAGGTACGCGCGCGTGGTGCCGGGCAGGACCGCGTCGGCTCCGAGCAGCGCGGTCAGCTCACGCTCGAGCGCAGGGGATGCGGTGGCCGTCACGGGTCCGATCCTAATGCGGACCCGTAAGCTTCTAGGCGATGGGCAAGATCTTCGACGTCATCGACGAGCAGCTCGAGCGCTGGATCTTCGAGCAGTCGATGTTCTTCGTGGGCAGCGCTCCGCTCGACGCGGACGGCCACGTGAACGTCTCGCCCAAGGGCCCGATCGACAGCCTGCGCGTGCTCACGCCGACGAGCGTGGCCTACCTCGACCTGATCGGGAGCGGCGCCGAGACGATCGCGCACGTGCGCGAGAACGGGCGCATCGTGATCATGCTGTGCGCGTTCGAGGGGCCGCCGCGGATCGTGCGGCTGCACGGCCGCGGCGAGGTGGTGGTCGCGTGCGAGGAGCGGTTCGACGAGCTGCATCGAGCATGTGCCGGTTTCGCCGAGCCGGCGACGCCCGAGGCCCGGCGCGCGATCGTCCTCGTCGAGGTCGAGCGGATCGCCGACTCCTGCGGGTACGGGGTGCCGCTGATGAAGCACGAGGGGAACCGGCCGCACATGGAACTGTGGGCGGCGAAGAAGCTCCGCGTGGGCGGCCCGGAGGCGCTGCTCGAGTACCAGCGCGAGAAGAACGCCCGCAGCATCGACGGCCTGCCGGCGGTCGAGGGGTGGGCCGGGGTGCGGAGTGCGAAGCAGGTGCCCGAGTAACGGCCGTGCTGGCGGTGTTCGACGGGCACAACGATGCCCTCACCCGCGATGACCACGCGCTGCTGGCAGAAGGCCGGCCCGGCGGTCACCTCGACCTCCCCCGGATGCGCGCCGGCGGCGTGCGCGGGGCGATCTTCGCGGTGTTCACTGAGTCGGACGGTGGCGCGCGAGAGGTGCGCGTCCCGCGCGACGACGGGGTGATCGAGTTCGAGCTCGCGCCGCCGGTGGAGCACACGGTGGCGGCCGCCGACGCGAGCGCGGCCGCCGGGCGGCTGCTCGCGCTCGAACGCGCCGGGCACGTGCGGCTTGCCCGGTCCGCGGGCGATCTCGATCGCGCTTTGCTGGACGACGGGCCGCCGGCGGCGGTGCTTCACCTCGAGGGCGCCGAGGCCATCGACCCCGGCCTCGAGGCGCTCGACCTCTGGTACGCGGCCGGGCTGCGCTCGATCGGGCCGGTGTGGAGCCGCCCGAACGCGTTCGCCCACGGGGTGCCGTTCATCTCGCCGTCCTCGCCGGACACCGGCCCGGGGCTCACCGACGCCGGCCGCGCGCTCGTGCGGCGCTGCGCCGAGCTCGGGATCATGATCGACGTCAGCCACCTGAACGAGGCGGGCTTCTGGGACGTGGCGCGGATCGACGCGGGTCCGATCGTCGCCTCCCACTCGGCCGTGCACGCGCTGTGCCCGACCTCGCGCAATCTGTTGGATTCGCAGCTCGACGCGATCGGGGCGTCGGGCGGGCTGGTCGGGATCGTGTTCGCGGTCGCCGTTCCTGCGGCCGGACTTCGCCGACGACCCCGACACGCCGCTCTCGCTGATCGCCGAGCATGCGCGATACGTCGCGGACCGGATCGGGGTCGCCCACGTGGCGCTCGGATCCGATTACGACGGCGCCACGATCCCGGCGCCGCTCGGGGATGTGGCGGGGACGCCGAAGCTGCTCGACGCGCTCGCCGACGCCGGGTTCAGCGAGGCCGAGGTGCGCGGCGATCGCGTGGGACAACTGGCGGCGCGTGCTCGGCGCGTGGTGGCGGGACTGAGCGCGCCGCGCGGGCTATTCGGCGGCCGTTCCGCCGCTGGCGATCGGGAACGCGTAGAACACGCCGAGCGCGGCGCAGATCGCGAGCGTGACGTACGGCGAGACCGCTGCCAGCGCGGTGGCGATCGCGTAGGGGATCACGCCGCTGACGCTGCGGACGAGGATCTGCCGGCGGCGCGTCGAGCGGCAGCTCCTCCCGGAGCCGGTGCGGTTTGACGAGCAGGATGTGCCGGTTCAGCGCGGCGAAGAACACCGCCATCACCAGGAACGCTCCGCTGTAGATCGCCGCGGCCAGATGCTGGCCCTCGCTCTCCTTGAGGTAGGCGGCCATCAGGCTGGTGGCGAACGGCAGCACCGCGATGCTCATCAGCAGCAGCAGGTTGAGGAACAGGATCATGTGGTCGGGCTCGCGCAGGCGCCGGATCATCACGTGGTGGTTGATCCAGATGATCCCGATCGTGAGGAACGACGTCACGTACGCCGCGTACACGGGCCAATCACGCAGCAGCGCGCGCGCCAGGCCGTACCGCTTGGTCGCGGCCAGCGACGGCACTCCGATGTTCAGCACGAGCAGCGTGATCGCCACCGCGATCACCCCGTCGGAGAACGCCTCGAGCCGGCCCGTGGTCACGCCGACAGGTTCGCCGCGGACCGATCCGCTCCTGTCGCCCGGGTGCCCTTGGCTCGGCGCGCGGAAAGCGCGCACGGAGCGGGGCAAACCTACTCTTAGCTACTCAAGTTTCTCCGCGGAACGCCGATGCGAGTAGTGATGGGATCCAGGTCATTGCGCCCCCACGGCAGGCTTCGCCTGATCGTGTTCGCCCTCATCGGCACCGTCCTGCCGGTGGCGATAGCCGCCGGCACCGAAACATCGACGCATCGTCCAGTGTTCTTCGCCGGCGCGGTCGCCGCCTGCATCGCGTCGCTGGTGGTCGCCCTCGTGCCCCGCCGGCGCCAGCTCGCGTTCTGGGCGGCGGCGTTCGGGCTGATCCCGGCGCTGACGCTGATGCAGGCCTACAGCGGCGGCGCGGCGTCCGGCTACTCGGTGCTGGTGATCATGGCGATGGTGTGGTTCGGGCTCGAGGCGACCGACGTCGAGCTTGGGGCGGGAATGGTTATGCTCGCGGTCTGCTGCGCGCTGCCGATGGTCCTGATCGGTGCGCCGGCGTACCCGCGCAGCTGGGGCCACGCCGCGCTGCTGACGCTGATCGGGATCGCGGTGGCGGGCTCGCTGCGCGCGGTCACGCGCGAGCTGGCGACGCTCGCCCAGCGGTTCGCGCACGAGGCGGTGGTCGACGACCTCACCGGCCTGCTCAACCGCCGCGGCTGGCGGTACAACGCGCCGCGGGAGCTGGCGCGGGCGGCGCGCAGCGGCAACCCGATCACGCTCGTGACGCTCGACCTCGACAACTTCAAGGAGCTCAACGACGAGCTCGGCCACGAGCAGGGTGACCGCGCCCTGCGCGACACCGCCGAGCGAATCCGGGCGACCCTGCGCGCCGGCGACGTCGTCGCGCGGCTCGGTGGCGACGAGTTCGTGGCGCTGCTGACGAACTCGACGCTGACCGGGTCGCTGACCGCGATCGACCGGCTGCGCGACTCGACGCCCGAGCAGGAGGCGTTCTCGGCCGGCGTCGCCGTGTGGGATCGCCGGGAGGAGCTGCCCGAGCTGCTGCGCCGCTCCGACCTCGCGCTGTACGCGGCCAAGGACCAGGGTGGCGGCTGCACCGCGGTCGCGCCGCCGCAGCTCGAGCCGCTGCCGGCTGTCACCGACGGCGAGGACGACGAGGACGACGACCGCGACGCCGCGCCCGGGCGCGGGCGAGCTGACGGCCGGGCCTGGTCGCCGGCGCCGGTCGCGCTTGTCAACGGCGGCCACCTGGAGGGTGGGCGGGTGGTCGCGGTCGCCGGCATGCAACATCTGACCAATGGGCTGGCCGGCGAGCATGGCCCGTGTCAGGCGACGATCGCGACCGTGGCGACGATGCGCGGAATGACACCGGCCGCGGACCTAGCGACTCCGTTGTCGAGGTCGGTCCGCGACTGTCCTCGGACGGACGGACGGCGCTGACCGCCCTCTGCTCCACGATGCCCGCCGTCTGCGAGCGTCTGGCGCAGCCGGCACGCCAGGCTCCCAGGTCGAGTCGCTGCGCGCGTCGGCACGTCGCGCGTGGCGGTGCTCGGCATCGTGAACGCGCTGCTCGTACGCCGGACCGCGGGCTTCTGGTCGAACGGGCCTAGCGAGTCTCATATCGAGCTCTTCTGAAGTCCATAAGCGGCTCTTCGTGAGCTCGTCAGCCGCTCTTACTTGCGGTGTCGAGAGTGGGGCGCATGAAATATCGCACCCTGTTGGCAACTCTCACCACGGCCGCCGCCATCACTGGCGTGTCGGCCGGCTCCGCGGACGCCGCGACGAGCGCCGCGAATGAGGCGGTGAGCCAGAACTGGGCTGGCTACGTCGTCGGAGGCTCGGATTCGAGTACGCAGTTCTCGAACGTCTCCGGCAGCTGGGTTCAGCCCACGTCGAAATGCAGCTCGGGGCAGGACTATGCCGCCTTCTGGGTCGGCATCGGAGGCTCCGGGCAGTCGTCATCGTCGGGCGGCCAGTCGTCGTTCGGGCAGTCGTCGCTCGGCGACGGGTCCTCGACGTCGCTCGAGCAGATCGGGACGCAGGGGGACTGCACCGGCAACGGGACCCAGTACTACGCGTGGTACGAGCTCGTGCCCGCGGCGCCGGTCCAGCTGAACCTCTCGATCCATCCGGGCGACCACATCACGGCCAGCGTCAACGTGAGCGGCTCGAACACCTCGTTCAAGCTGACCGACACGACCACCGGACAGTCGTTCTCCAAGACGGTCTCGTCGCCCAACCCGGACACCTCGAGTGCCGAGTGGATCGCCGAGGCGCCGTCGCAGTGCGACGGCTCGGGCAACTGCACGCCGCTGCCGCTGTCTGACTTCGGCACGGTCGACTTCACGGGCGCCACCGCGACCGCGAACGGCCACACCGGCTCGATCTCGGACTCGGACTGGACCGCGCAGCCGATCGCGCTCGGTTCGGGCGGCACCTATGACGTCGGCTACGGGTCGGGGCCAGAACAGCGGCCGGCGCGACGCCCTCGTCGCTGTCCTCGGACGGCTCGTCGTTCTCGGTGGCGTGGCAGCAGAACGGCGCCGGGTCCTCGTCCTCACAGACGAGTGGATCGTCCGGTGGCTACGGCGACGGCGGCTACGGCGGCGGCGGTTACGGCGACGGCGGCTACCCGGGCGGCTATGGCGGCTATCCGGCGGCGATGGGGGCTACGGCTATGGCGGCTACGGTGACGGTGGCTACGGCTACGGCCAGGGCGGCTACGGCGGCTATGGCGGCTATGGCGGCGGCTACGGATATGTCTACGGCTCCTTTTGACCCGCTGCAGGGCCGCTATGCGACGCCGCGCGCGAGCCGCTGATCGGCGTGCGCGGAAAGCGCGATGCGATAGGCGGCGGCGAGCCGGTCAAGCGCAGCTTCCCAGCTGCGCCCCCGCACCGCCGCCAGCGCGCCGCGACTTATGCGCTCGGCTAGAAGTGGAGTACTTGTCACTGAAACCACGGCGTCTGCGAGAGCATTGACGTCGGGGGCAGCGAGCAGCCCCGTCTCACCATGCTCGATCAGGCATGCGGGCCCGCCGCGGTCGACTGCGACCACCGGCAGCCCGCTTGCCTGCGCTTCGAGCACCACCTGACCGAACGTCTCGGTGGAGCTCGCGAACAGGAACGCGTCGGCGCTGGCGTAGGCGCGCGCGAGGTCGTCTCCGGACAGCCATCCGAGGAACGTCGCGTGCTCGCCGAGCCGGGCGCGAAGCAGCTCCTCCTCAGGGCCGCCCCCCGCGAGCGCCAGGTGCAGGCGCGGATCGCGGCGGTGAGCTTCGAGGAACGCGTCGGCGAGGAGGTCGACTCCCTTCTCGCTGCTGAGTCGTCCGGCGTAGAGCAGGTTGACCTCGCCGGGCAGCAGCTGCTCGTCGCGATGGGCGGGGTCGAAGCGCTTCAGGTCGACTCCGCGATCCCAGCGCCGGATCCGCTCGTCGGCGATTCCCAGCTCGTTCAGCCGCTCGTCGCTGGCCCGGCTCGGCGACAGCACGACGTCGCATGCCCCGTAGAACATGCTCAGCCCCCAGTTGGCAAGCATCTCGATCTCGGCGTGCCCGGTGCGGAGCGCGGCGTAGGCGGCGAGCTCGGTGTGATAACTGCCGACGCACGGCAGCTCGAGTACCCGCGCGAGCAGCCAGGCGCCGATTCCGGCCGGGCCCGGCGAGCACACGTGGACGATGTCGTAGCGCCCCTCGGCGAGCGCGTCGACGATCGCGGGGACGGTGGGGACGCCGATCTCGAGCCCGGGGTAGAACGGGACGTCGATCTCGGCGACCGCGCTCAGCCGGCGGTCGACGTCGGCGTCGGTGCCGATCACCTCGACGTCGAATCCGCGGACGCCGTGGGTCCGGATCTGCTGAAGCGTATGCGTGACGCCGTGCATCGAGCCGATGCCGTCGGCCACCAGCGCCACGCGCGGGCGATCGCCGTCGCTGCGCGCCAGCTTGGCCTTCTCGCGCCCGAGGAAGGCCGATGCCGCCGCGTACGGGATCGCCGGGATGCAGGCGTCGAACAGGGCGAGCGCGCTGCGGGCGCCGTCGGGGCGGCCCTGCTCGAGGCCGGCGACGGTGTCGTGCACGACCGCGGCGAGCTTTCGCTCGTGCACGCGCCGGGCGCGCCGGTCGAGGTCGCGCATGGCCGAGCTCTCCGTCCTGGAGCTGGGTCAGCAGCTTGTGCTCGTCGACGTCGAGGTCCATCGCCAGCAGCCATGCGCGCAGCAGCGCGAGCGCGTCCTTGGCCTCGAGGTCGGCGCCGCCGCTGCCGTGGCGGGCGTCGCCCTCGCGCATGACCCGCTCGACGATCTTCAGCACGGAGGCGGGGTCCGGGCGTGCCGGCGCGGTGCCGTCGGCGTCGCGTCGGCGCGAGCGAGCGGATCGCCAGCGCCATCGCCGCGTGCGCCCACTTGGCGGCGCTGCCCTGCTGCCCGTGCGCGGATGCGTTTCCGGCGCGGACGTTCGCGAGGAACTCCTCCGCGGTGCGGGCGCGCGGGGTCTCGGTGAACGTCCGGCCGATATCGATTCCGGCGTGGTCATCGGACCCTCCGATGGCGGTTCCCCCGTGGGTCTCGATGTACACGAACGCCGGCAGATTGAGCTCCTTGGCCCTCGAGCCGTTGCGCGTCTCCCAGATCGGGAACAGCTCGGCCAGGCGCCGCCGGTGGCGCGCGGTGAGCGGCGCGGCGACGGCGTAGAAGGGGTGGGCGAGCGCCGCCGTGATCTCGTGGTCGTGCAGGTACGCTGCGCACGCCTCGACGTCGTCACGGTTGGCCTGAAGCCACTCGTGATCGTCGGGCGTGATCCCGTAGCAGAGCACGTGCACGGCCTGGGGCTCGCCCTTGAAGGAAGCGGTCAGCTCCTCCGAGATGAACGTGTCGGGCAGGTGACCGAGCGAAAGCGCTCCGTCGATCGTGTCGTGATCGGTGATCGTCACGAAGTCCATCCCCCGCCGCTTGGCGAGCTCGTAGACCTCGAGCGGCTCGGTGGCGCACTCGGGAATCCGCAGCGATCGCTGGACGCCGAGCTTGGAGATCTGCGAGGCCGAGGAGTGGACATGCAGGTCGGCGCGACTGGTTTCGTTCATGCGATTGAGGATCACCCTGCAAACGCGGGGGTTAGTGAAGAACGAGGTCTCGTCCCTGTGACGTTTCTGTTACCGCCGGCATGGGATCGCGGTGGTTTGGGAGAACCTTGGCGCTATGCCCGCCGCGGGTCAGGTTGTGATGTCGGATGCCGACGCTCTCGTACTCGGAGCGCGGCCGGCTGCGGGTCGAGATCGCGCTGCAGCCGTTCGAGCTGACCGTCCGCCGCGCCGGCCGGCGGCTGGTGAGGTCGCTCGGCGCATGGGTGGCCGACGGCACCGTCCACGACAACTTCATCCAGTTCACCGAAGGGGTCGTCGCGCACGAGGAGCTGGCTCACCGGTCGAGCGGGCGGGCGGCGGCGGTCGTGCGGCGCTGCTCGGCTGATCGGGCGACGCTGACGCTCGAGCTGAGCGGCGGGCGGCGCGCGCGCTTCGAAGTGCGTGGTCTCGCGGACGACCGGGTATGTCTCGAGGTCGCGCCCGAGGGAGAGCCGCTGCGGGTCGCGCTCGACTGGCGCCGGCGCTCCGACGAGCGGTTCGTCGGCCTCGGCGCGCGGCACGGCACGCAGTTCGACCAGGCGGGCAGGATCGTCCAGCTCGGCGCCGACCGCCGCTACACGGGGCCCGACTGCCCAGCCGAGCTGCTCGCCGGCGGTGGGATCCCGCAGGGCGATTGCGCGCCGGTGCCGTGGTTCGTCTCGAGCCGCGGCTACGCCGTCTGGATCAGATCGGAGGCGAACGGCATCCAGTTCGATTTGAGCGGCGATCGGGTCTCGGCCTCGACTCGTTGTAGCGGCGGGCCGTTGCGGTTGGACTTCCTGTGCGATCCGACGCCGGCGGCGCAGCTGCGCGCGTTCTGCCGGCTGACCGGGTTTCCCGCGGTCCTGCCGGAGTGGGGCTACGGGTTCTGGAAGAGCCGTGACGTGTACGGCCACCAGGACGACGTGGTCGACGACTACGAGGGGCTGCGCCGGCACGAGATCCCGCTCGACGCGATCGTGATCGACTCGCCATGGGCGACGCAATACAACACGTGGGAGTTCAACCCACATCAGTTCCCCGACGCCCCCGGGTTGATCCGGCGGATGCGCTCGGACGGGGTCCGCACGGTGGTGTGGGTGACGCCGTGGGTCAACACCGACTCGCGCGACGGGCAGATCCCGCCCCAGCCCGAGTCCGAGCGGCTTCACCGCGAGCCCGCACCGAACTACGCGCCGGGGGTCGCCGGCGGGCACTTCGTCCGTGCGGGATCGGGGTCGGAACCACGTGAGCCGTTCGTGACGCAGTGGTGGATGGGGACCGGATCGCCGGTCGACTTCACGAGCGACGCGGCCGAGGAGTGGTGGCGCGAGCAGGCCAAGCGGGTGCTGGCGCTCGGCGTCGAGGGGATCAAGGCCGACGACGGGGAGGGCTACTACCTGCCGGAGGGGGTTCGGTTCGCGGACGGGCGGACCGGGGCGGAGGCGGCGTGGGCGCTCGGCGGCCTTCATCGGGTGAGCATGCAGCGCGCGCTCGACGAGGTCCACCCCGGGAAGGGGGTCCTGTTCGCGCGCAGCGGGTGGACGGGTCAGCAGGCGGTGGGCTTGACGTGGGCCGGCGATCAGGCGTCGGACTTCTGGTCGCTGCGGGTGCTCGTGGTCGCGACGCTGTCGGCCGCGTGCAGCGGCTTCTCGAACTGGTCGCACGACGTCGGCGGGTATCTCGGACACCGCCTGGTCGAGCGCTGCCCGCCCGAGCTGCTCGTGCGCTGGCTCCAGTTCGGCTGCTTCACCCCGCTGATGCACGCCCACGGCCGGATGCCGCAGGAGCCCTGGCACTACTCCGAGCACGTGCTCGAGCTGTACCGCGCCTATGTCCTGCTGCACGAGCAGCTCGTGCCGTACGTGCGCGCCGCCGCGGATACCGCCGCTCGGACCGGGCTGCCGATCATCCGGCCGCTGTGCCTGACCGACCCCACCGATCCGCGCGGCTGGGCGATCGGCGACGCCTACGGCTACGGGCCGGCGTTGTGGGTGGCGCCGGTGCTCGACGACGAGGCGCGTGAGCGCGAGGTGGCGCTGCCGCGGGGGGACTGGATCGAGACGTGGTCGGGGTCGCACGTGGCCGGCGGCGGCGAGGTCGTGGTTGAGGCCCCACTCGAGCGGATCCCGGTGTGGGCCCGCGCCGGCTCGATCGTCGTCACGTATCCGGCCGCGCACGTGGCGCGGGGGCTCGGCGACGTTCGATGCGCGACAGCGGCCACTGGTGGCGACGCTGTGGGGGCGGCCGCGGGTCGGGCGGGCGGTCGCGCGGCTGTCCGACGGGACGCGGATCGCGTGGAGGCGCGGCCAGTGGTCGGTCGTGTCCGCGTCCGGCTCCGCGTCGGAGCGGGACGTCAGCTTCCGCGAAGTCGGCCTCTGAGCGGGTCCGTCTGCGGTGACGTGCACGATGGGGTCGTGGAGGACTGGGCCACCTTTGCCACGGTCACCGGCGCGGCCGCGGCCAGCCTGACCGGGCTGCTGTTCGTCGCGGTCTCGATCAGAGTCGACGTGATCGCGCACGTACTCGATGTGGTGCTCCCGAACGGCCTCACGTCGGTCCTGCTGTTGATCTCCGGA
Source organism: uncultured Acidobacteriota bacterium (assembly GCA_963818345.1). Classification (GTDB taxonomy): domain Bacteria; phylum Acidobacteriota; class Terriglobia; order Acidiferrales; family UBA7541; genus Palsa-189. The sequence continues at coordinate 26,070 of CAWFRX010000016.1, forward strand.
GTCTTGGTAGCCGCTGGCGTGCACGCCGGGCTCGACGTCCTCGTGGTGCCGATCGTCGCCGCGCTCGCCGGTGGTGTCGCGAGCGCGTGGCTGCTGCTCACGAGGATCGACGCGTAGCAGGAGTCGTTAGGGAGCGCCGATGCGGGTCAGCGCGAGCGCGCCGGCCTCGGCGCCGAGGTGCGCCGCGTCCGCGATCGAGTCGCCACGTCCCAGCCCGAACGTGAACGCCGCCGCAAACGAATCCCCGCAGCCGTAGGCGTCGCGGGGCGGACCCGGAAGCGGCGCGGCCTCCCAGCGGCCCTCGGACTCGCCCCACCAGCGCCCGCCGCGGTCGCCCTCGGTAGCGACCAGCAGCCGAGCGTGCGCCGCGACCCGGGTCGCCCAGGCCCTCTCGTCCTCGTCGCCCTCGCTGAACACCAACGCGTACACCGATGCGCCGTCGGCCTCGAGCACCGATCGGGCCCGCGGCGAGGCGACGACGAACGGCGAGGCGTGCGCTCGCTCCAGCGCGCCGTCGTCGCCGGCGGTGAAGTACACGCCGCCGGCGTCGCGCAGACGTTCCCACTCGAGCTCGTCCGAGCCGCGCGGCTCGAGGCGGTCGCCGAGCGTGACGATCGTCCGCTCCCCGCCAGGCTCGAGGAACGTCACCGCTCGGCGGGTCGGCTCGTCGCGCCAGGCGACGTGCACGCGGACGCCGCGCGCCTCGAACTGCGCCACGGCCGCCTGGCCTTCGGTGTCACGGCCGAGCGCGCAGTAGAAGTCGACCTCGGCGCCGAGCTCGGCCAGGACCGACGCGGCGACCCCCCCGCCGCCTCCGGCGCGCGCGAACGCGTTCTCGGCGTGGAGGATCTTGCCGCGCACGGGGAGATGCGGCACCACCGCGAAGTCGACCCATTCGACGTGACCGACTACCCCGATCGTTGTCATGCCGTGTAGTGTGATCTGTCGTGGACGAGGGGTTGCCGATCGCCTACGAGGTGCTCGAGCGCGGGGTGCTCGTGTACGCGTCCGATGGCGAGCAGGTCGGAACCGTCGACCACGTCGTCGCGGCGCCCGAGGAGGACATCTTCCACGGCATCGTATTCCGCTCCGGGCGCGGTCCGCTGTTCGTCGCCGCCGACGACGTCGCGTCCCTGCACGAGCGCGGCGTGGACCTGCGCATCGATGCGGCCGCGGTCGCGACGCTCGAGCCCCCGCACGGTGGCGCGCCGGCGTGGCGCGAGCGCGAGCCCGGCGTCAAGCCGGGTCGCTGGCAGCACTTCGTCGACCTCGTGACCGGCAAGGATCCGCGCTCGAGGAACTGGGAGCCCGAAGACTAGGAACCCGGACTACCGGCGCCGTCGAGCAGGCCGGCGTCGTCCAGCCAGAGTCGCAACCGCTCGGGCGATTCGAACTCGACCGCCTGCATGCCGACGCTCCGGGCCGCGCGCACGTTGGTCGGCGAGTCGTCGATCAGCACGGTCGTTTCGCGGTCGAGGTCGAAGCGGTCGAGCAGCAGCTCGAAGATCGCGGCGTCGGGCTTGGCGACGCCCTCGAAGCCGGACACGACGGCGCCATCGAACCATTGCATGAACTCGAATCGCTCGTGCCTGAGCGGGTACGTCTCGCGCTCCATGTTGGTGAGCGCGTAGCACGGCTGCCCGGCGGACTTCAGCTCGCGCAGGAGCTGAACGCTCCCCTCGATCGGTCCGGAGATCATCTCCTCGCTCCGCCGCGACCAAGCCCAGATCAGCTCGGCCTGGTCAGGGTGTGCTCGCGCGAGCGCTGTGCACGTGCGCTCGGGGGGCACGCCGAGGTCGTGGGCGTGGTGCCACTCCATCGTGCAGACCTCCGCCAGGAAGCGCTCCATCGCCGCGTCGTCGCCGTCGAACAGCTTCTCGTATAGGTACCGCGGGTTCCAGTCGAGCAGGACGCCGCCGAGGTCGAACACGATCGCCCGGATGCGCCCGGTCGTGTCCGGGGCCGTCATTCCCGCTAGTGAAGCAGCCCGCTACGGGCTTGCAGCGGCGACCGGCGGCGCGCCCTCGCGCAGCCCGAACCGGTCGTGGAGGCGCCGCAGCGGGCGGGGCGCCCACCAGTTGAGCGGGCCGAGCAGCATCATCAGCGATGGGACCAGGAGCGCGCGGATGACCGACGCGTCGATCAGGACCGCCAGCACCGCGCCGACTCCGAGTTCCTTGACGAACACGATCTCCGAAGTCGAGAACGCGCCGAGCGCCACCGCGAACAGCAGCGCGGCGGCGGTCACGACGCGACCGGTCCGCTCGAGGCCGATCGCCACCGCGTCGTGATCGGACGCGCCGGCGTCGCGCGCCTCCTTGATCCGCGACAGCAGGAACACGCCGTAGTCGGTGGCGAGACCGAATCCGACCGCGAACAGCAGGATCGGCTGGGTTGCGTCGAGCGCGCCGAGGCTCCGGTAGGACAGCAGGCCCTCGAGATTGCCGTCCTGGAAGATCAGCACGAGGATCCCGAACATCGCGCACAGGCCGAGCGCGTTCATGATCACCGCCTTGATCGGCAGCACCACCGAGCCCGTCATCAGGAACAGGATGATCAGCGTGGTGGCGACCACGGCTGCCAGGACCGCCGGCAGGTGGACCGCGAGGCTGTGCTCGAGGTCGATATACGCGGCGGTCTCGCCGGCCACGCCGAGGTAGAACGGGACGTGTAGCGCTCGGACCTGGCGGACGAGGTCCTGGGTGGCGGTCGACAGCGGCGGCTCGACGGGCGCCATCGAGATCAACGACATGCTTGCTCCGGCGGCGATTGGCGGCTCGACCGCGGACACGTCGGGCAGGGTCGTCAGGTGCGTTTCGAGGGCTCTTGCCGCCGAGGAGGTCGCGGGGACTCCGATCACCACGTCGAGCGGCGCGCCCCGGTTGGGCGGGAACTGGGCGTTGAGGATGTCGTTCACGTGGCGCGCGGACGCGCTCGCCGGCAGCACGCTCGCGTCGACCGTCGTGAACTTGATCTGAGTGAAGAACGGGATCGCCGAGTGCGATCAGGCACGCGGCGCTGGTTATGGCGATCAGCGCGGGGCGTCGCATGACGACCCGCGACAGGCGGTACCAGAAGCCACTCTCGGCCGGACGGGCGTCGCGGTCCGCCGCGCGGGCCAGCCGCTTTGGCGCGAGCGCGTTGACGCGGGGCCCGAGCACGCTCAGCAACGCCGGCAGCACGGTGAGGGCGAGGCACGCGGCCAGCAGCGCCACGAGCGCGCCGGCGATCCCCATCGAATACAGGAACCGTTGCGGGAAGATCGCTAGCGAGGCGATCGCGGCGGCGACCGTGAGCGAGCTGAACACGATCGTGCGGCCCGAGGTCTGAAGCGTTCGACGGAGCGCGTCGAGGCCGAACCCGGACCGGGCCGACTCCTCCCGGTAGCGCGACACCATGAACAGGCTGTAGTCGATCGCCAGTCCGAGGCCGAGCCCGGTCGTCAAATTGAGCGCGAACACCGACAGGTCGACGAACCCAGCGATGATCCGCAGCGCGAAGAACGTCGTGACGATCGCAAGCCCTCCGAGCAGCGGCGGCAGCAGCGCAGCTACGAGCGAGCGGAAGAACAGCAGCGAGAGCAGGAACACGAACGGGAACGCGAGCAGCTCCGCATGCTCGAGGTCGTGGCTGACCTGCGTGTTGACCTGGGCGTTCGCGACCAGCTGACCCCCGAGCTTGACGTCGCGCTCGCCGGCGAAGCCGTTCTCGATCTTCTGGGCGTCGTTCTTGAGCGTGGTGTCGGACTTCGGTCTGAAGTAGGCAAGGACGTACGTCGACGCGCCGTCGCTCGAGACCATCGCCGGGTTGTGGGTCTCGTAGTAGCTGAGGACGCTCGCGACGTCCGGGCCGGCGCGGAGCTGGTTTGCGACCTGGTTGACCCGGTCTTGCGCAGCGGTGGTGTGGACGTTTCCTTTGAGGCTCACGAGCGCCACCACGCCGGGGTCGATCTCGCGGTCGGTGGCGGCCTGGAAGCGGTTGGTGGCCTGGACGCTCTGGGTGGCCGGATCGGTGGCGCCGTACGGACTCAGATAGTTCGCGACCGAGCTGCCGAACACGCCGGCGATCACGGCGCCCGCGACGGTGACGTAGAGCACGGCGCGCCGGTGGCCGTGGAGGAAGTCGGCAAGCCTAGTCAGCATCGCGTGCTTCCTCGACGAGCCGGTGCTCGGCCGCCTCGCACCATTCGACGATCCCGCGGTGCAGGCCGATCCCAAGATCCAGCGTCAGCCGCGGGCCTTCCGGCATGTGCTCCGCCTCCTCCTCGAGCGCGCACAGCTGGGCGAGCGTGCGCTCGTGGGCTTCGCGCATCGCGCGGATGTTGCGGATGCGCTGGTCGGCGGTGGCGATGTCCGAGAAGAACAGCTTGAGCATCCCCTCGTCGCGCACCTCGAACATCGGGTCGCGTTCGGGCTCGAGCCATTCGGTCAGCGCCGCGCGGCCGGCGCCGGTGAGCTCGTACACGGTCCGGGCGCGGCCGCCTGTGGGCTCGGACTTTCCGGTGATCAATCCCTGCTCCTCGAGCCGGCGGAGCTCGGGATAGATCTGCCCGTAGCTCGCCGCCCAGAAGTGCCGCGTCGACTTGTCGACGAACTGCTTGATGTCGTAGCCGGTCTGCCTACCGAACGCGATCATCCCGAGGATCACCCGGCCTGTCGGTGTCAGGGGTGGCGGTGGCATTCAGCGAGGGAATATATCGGTCCGGCATATGACGGCACGATATATCTGGCGTCATATCTGTCAACAGGTCGCTTCGGGTGCACACCCCGGCCCGCGGCGCCGGGGTTGTTTCGGTTCCGTGTGCGCGGGCGGGCGGTTTGTCTGGCTCGAGCGCCGCGGGGCCGGGGGTCGCACCCTCGCTCCCAGCGCTCCGTTGCGGGTGGGGCGAGTCTGCGGCCTGCCTACCCGCGCGCCAGCCGTGCTGGCGCGCTTCGCTCCCAGGCGTCGGCGAGCAGATCGGCGAGCAGGTCCTCGCCGGCGGCGCGGAGGTCGACCCGGACGGCGGCCAGGCGCTTTCCCCACCACACCTCAGCGCAGATCCCCGGGTGCGCCTCGACCGCGGTGTGGATGCCGGGCTCGTCGAGCATCACGTTCATGTGCTCCTCGTCCCAGAGCGTGGCGAAGATCTTGCCGGCGACGCGGAACGAGGGGCGGCCGTGGTGATCCTGCTCGACCGCCTCGGGCAGGGACAGCGCGATGCGGCGGGCGTCGGCGGTGCTCAGCATCGCGCCGCTGGAGGCTCAGGCCGGGCGCAGCCGCAGGGCCGACCACACGTCGTCGAGCGCGACCTGCCGGACCGGTCGGACGTCCTCCCGCTTGACCAGGTCCGCGAGCACGTCGCGGTTGAGGTCCGTGCCGAGCTTGCCCGCCTTGGGATAAGCGACCCAGGTCAGCGCATCCCGCGCGGCCGGCGGCACGAACTGGTCCCGAAGCCCATCGAGCTCGGCGCGATCGGTGGCGAAAACGATGACGGCGTCGGCCTCGCTGGGGTCGCCGGCGGCCGGGTGTCCGCCGCCGAGATCCAGCGCGATGTCCGCGGGCTCGTTGACGATCGAGACCGACTGCCCGGGCTTCAGCTGGAGCTTGCCGGCGAGATCCATTGCGCGCTCGCTCAGCGGCTTGGGTCGTCGTTATTCTCGGCCCAATGCATCTCGCCGAGCTTACCCCGCCCGAGCAGCGGGTGTTGGGGTGTCTGATCGAGAAGCGCTGGACGACGCCGGACCAGTATCCGCTGTCGCTCAACGGCCTCAGGCTGGCCTGCAACCAGTCGACCAACCGTGACCCGGTCACTGCCTACGACGAGGGCACGGTCAGGGAGGCGGCCCAGCGGCTGTGCCTCTACGGGCTCGCGCGCCTGGCGAGTGGTCACGGAAGCCGCGCGGCCAAGTACCGCCACCTGGCCGAGGAGGCGCTCGGGCTCGACCGCGAGGAGCTGGCGGTGCTCGCGGTGCTCCTGCTCCGCGGCCCGCAGACGCCCGGTGAGCTCAAGGCCCGCACCGAGCGGATCGCGCATCTCGAGTCACTCGCCGAGGTCGACCGGGTGCTGACCGGGCTCGGCGAGCGCGACTATGCGCGCCGGCTGGGGCGCCGGCCCGGCCAGAAGGAGGACCGCTTCGAGCACCTGCTCGGTCCGCGGGGAGAGGGAGAAGCGCTCGCCGCCCCATCTGCGCAGGCGCCGCCGGCGGTGGAGCTCCATGGCCCTCCGGCGACGACGCCCGCCTTCGCGCAGCCGCCGCCCCACGTTACGCGGGCGGTCGACGGCGACGGCGCCCTCGCCGAGCGCATCGCCGCGCTCGAGTCCGAGGTGGCGTCGCTCCGCGCCGAGATCGACGAGCTGCGCGACCTGCTCACCACGCCGGCTGCGAACTGAATGCGCCCGGCGGCGGCATCGTCACCGGCTGTCCGCCCGCCGACCAGCGCCACACCCGCGGATAGCCGTTCGCCATCGGGAGCGTGAAGATCACCGCTGCACCCGAGTCGTCGACGGTCGCATTCGTGGTCTCGGCGTCGCTGCGCACGACCGTCGCCATCACGCTCGATCCCGACCCCTCCATCACCGATACGAGCGCGTACGTCCACGCGGAGCACGCGCCGGAGAAGCAGTAATTGCCGGGGCGTGGGCTGATCTCCGCCACGTAGACCAGGTCGCCGCGACCGTCGAAGCTGGGCGATTCCTCGTCGCAGGCGAACCGCGTCGGACACGCGAGCGGCGCGGCGGCGGTCACGCGCCCCGCGCCGAACGGGTCGGAGATCAGCCGGATCCGGCCGGCGGCGGTGGCCCCCACCGGCGTGACCACCGCGAGTGTCCCGCTTGGGGACCACGCGAGCCCGGTCGTCTCGCCGTCGATCCGATGACGCCGCCCGGTCCTTAAGTCGACGACCTCGACAGCGACGTCGCCGGCGCGCTCCTCGCACCGGCCGCCCGGCGCGACCGTGTAGGCCAGGAGATGGCCATCCGGGCTGATTGCGAGCGTGGCGCCGATCTCGCCCGCGGAGGCGACGAGCTGGATCCGGCCTCCTGCGAGCGCCACCCGCCACAACTCCCACGTGCAGTCGTTCCCGCGCTTGGGCCCGGCGAAGTAGACCCAGCGTCGATTCGGAGAGAGCATCGGCTCGGCGGCCCGGTCGCCACGGGTCAGCCGGCGAAACGCCTTGCCGGTCGCGGACGAGTAGACGGTCAATCCGGGCTTGTTCGGATTGGTCGATACCGCGACGAAGGTGGGCGGGTAGGGCGTCGTGCCGCCCGCGGAGGCGCTGGACCCGCTCAGCGCGAACGCCACCGCCGCCACCATCAGCCCCGCGAGCCGTCTCACACCAACTCCATTGCACACATGCCCGCAAGTGTGACCGAGCTACGGGTAGATCAGCCCGCTCTCGCGCCGGACCACGAACTGGTCGCCGTGCTCGAGGAAGTCGCTGACGATCGCGGCGAACGCCTCGGGCCGGTCGACGTAGATCGCGTGGGCGGCGTCGTCGACGATCAGGAACTGGCAGCGCGGCAGGAGCTTGCGGTAGTGCCGTCCCAGCTCGGGCGGGGTCAATCGGTCCTCGGTTCCGAACAGCACGAGGGTCGGGACGTCGAGGCGGCGCATGGCGTCCTCGAGCTCTGGGTCCCGGGGGCGGCCGATCAGGCGCCCCACCAGTGCCCGCTGCTTGGCTTCGATCTCCGGCACGATCGATACCGCGGGCTGCCGTTCCGGGTGGGCGTACAGGATCGAGGCCATCTGCTCCGGCGGCGGGAGTGGCCCCGGGTTCACGATGATCGCCGCCGGGGACGCGAGCACCAGGGCGTCCAGCCGCTCCTGGTCCTGCGTCGCGAACCACAGCGCGAGCTTCCCTCCGAACGACGTTCCCCACACGTTGAACCGTTCGCCCTCGAGCACCGCCGACACCGCCGCCCGCATCGTCGCGGCCAGCTCGAGTAGTGACCGTGACCGCTCGTTGACCGCCGACTCGCCGAACCCCGGCGTCTCGAACGCGATTACCCGGAACCGCTCCGCGAGCAGCTCGTGGCTACGGCTCAGCCGCAGCCCGCCGGCGCCGTGGAAGCACACGAGCGCGGGCCCTTCGACCGGCCTCCATGTAGCGGATATCGAACCCGTCGGCCTCCACGCGTCGCTCCGCGAACCCGGTGCCGGGATCAAAGCGCGCCGTCACGCGGGCTCCCGCATCCGGGGAAGCACCGCGTCGCCGAACTGCTCGAGCGCTCGCTGCATCGAAGCCTGCCCGACATCCGCCGAGTAGCCGTCCGCAGGCGCCGCCCAGCCGTGACTCTGGCGCCGCTCATAGGGAACGATCGAGAAGACAGCGGCGTTCATGAGGTGCAATTACAACAAAAGCTCCCCATCACTCTCGATCCGGCGAGCTGTCTGGAACCGGTTCCTCAAGTCGCTTGTCATTTTGCCGACAACGGGAGTGAACCTCGATGAACCTGACGTAGATGTGCGTCAGGGCTAAAACCCTTAGGGGATGAAAGGGACGGGACCTGATGAAGCTTCGCACGATGCTGCCCGCTGCTGCTGTAACGATCGGTAGTTTGCTGCTCGTGGCCGCGCCGGCCGGCGCCACGACCGCCACGGAGACGTTGACCGCGGGCTCGCTCGGATTTGCCTCGACCCCGGGAAGCGTTGCTTTCCCTGCCACGACACTGAACGGCCAGGACAAGACCGTCACCGCCGCGCAGCCGCTCGACATCGCCGACGCCACGGGCTCGGGCGCGGGTTGGAACATCACGGCGACCTCGACGCTGTTCAAGTCCGGTACGTACACGCTGCCGGCGGGCGCGACGACGATCACCTCGGCACCGGGTGCCCCCACCTGCGACTCGAGCGTGACCTGCACGCCGGGCGGTTCGACGACCGTGGCTTTCCCCTACACCCTGCCCGCGGCGGCGAGCGCTCCGATCGCGACCAAGGTGTTCAACGCCCCCGCCGGCACCGGCATGGGCGACCAGACGGTGACGCCGACTTGGTCACTCGCGATTCCCGGTAACGCATATGCGGGTAGCTACACGTCCACGTGGACCCTTTCGCTCGTCAGCGCTCCGTAATAAACGTGAAACTGAAGGCTCTCTCGCTGCTGGCCACCGCATGCGCGGTGGCCGGCGGCATGTTCGCGCCGGCTGCCCAGGCCGCCACGATCGGCGGCTTCGGCGCCCGGCCCGCACACTTCAACCCAAACGTTCCCGCCACGCGCGCGTACTTCATCCGGTTGTGTGCTCATGGACGCAAGCCGCCTTCGCGAAGGTATTTCAAGATTCAGAAAGGCCATTCACAAATTGGGTTTGGTGAATCCCCCCTGTGACGCGCAGAAGCCGAGGGCCGGCTATCCCCAAGGGCAGGTGTCGACCTCATCCACGCCATCGGAAAGTGCTGGGGAAACTTATCAAAGTCGTTGGAAGGTCCTCGCCCGGAGCACTAAGTTAGCTTTTTCTTGGAGAGGTCGCTTGGTTTGGATAGGTTTCCCCGAATGATGACGACCGCAACGCCTATCGGCAAGCCTCCTCCACCGGGAGGTCGAACGATATTGACAAAGATGTCATTGGCCACTGATCCGGGAGCTTGTGGTTTAGGGGAACAATCCAGGATCGCAAGAACTCCTAGTCTGCGATCGCTACCGGCGACGTACTGGGCCGTTTGGGGAACAAATTTTTCGGCATCCTTCTGAGTGACAAAATGCTCATCTTCGTACTTGAGTTCGAGTCTGATACTACGAAACGAAAGGTCCGTGATCCCGCCTGCCGCATGCGGGTGTTCCTCTAGTTCTGAACCGATACGAGGATCAGCCCGCAGGAGCTTCTTAGCTTCGATCTGAAATTCATTCTCGGAAGATTTCGATGGCAACAAGTCGTCCTGAATGGACTGGCCCGCTATTCGTCCCAATGAAATCAACAATGTCAGAAAGCTACTAATGTCACTGTCGGGAAATGTGGCTGAATTCCTAACCGCATTGCGAAGCTCTAGAATTCGCGTATCTACCTCTCGATAACCACTTTGCGGGTCTCGCTGCGGATCGAAGGACTGCACCCGCAGCTGCCTGTGACCTTGAACGGATACTTCGGTATCGTGCACCTCCGGCAAAAATTGAGCGCGATACGTGAACTCAAGGGGGCGGGCATTGAACGCGGTCGAATATTGGAGCAATAATCGTCCAGCCGCACTCACCTTATAAGGGGGGCCTCCAGAAGGACGTTGGAATGAAAATTTCGGAACTTCATAAGTTCCTATAGGTTCAACTGACACGGCTTCGAGTTCCAACGTAGTTGCGCTTTCTGGCCAATCCGACACGCTCACATCGACTTGAAGGTCGCAGATTACCTGAGGCGGAATTGTCTGAGGGTCTTTGAGTGGCTCCCCGTCCAGACGGAAGGACGTGAAAACTACCGTGACCTCGGAACGATTTTTGCGATTAGCAGTTTCCTTTGCTTCGCGCGTGCGCCTAGGCGTTTGAATTTCGGCGAAAACGGGTATTGGAAGGGAAACTGTCAGCAGGAGCTCTGCTATTTCTGAAACGCCATCGATGTCAGTCAGATCGTTAATTCGAGCAGAAATAGCCGCTAGATTGGCAGCCTGTCCATCCTGGGCACATTCACGCGCGACCTCCCGAGCCAATAGTTTGGCTGATCGCAGGAAGCGGTCAGCATCAGGTTCTGCCCCCCGAATTGCCACAGCCCATTGCGTGAGACGAGAAGTTGCTTCGAGAAGATTTGCGAACTGGCGATAGCGAATCCCTACTGGCCGTTCGCCCAGTCGATCAGCCATTTGCTTTAATTGTGCGGCGACCGAATCCAGAGAGTCCTTGGTTGGAACGCGGCGCTTGAGGGAATCGAGAACCTCAATTGCCTTTATCCGGGTCGAGTAGACCGTGTAGAGGATCTCGTCTCTTCTTGTTCTCCTCATTGTCTTTTTCAATCTCCGTGACAACTGAGTGCCACCGGTTGACTTGTGCCAGCAGACTAGTAGCATCGCCATTTGAAGCGGCAACCTCTAGTTCAACAGCAGCTTGCAACAATGCACTCCTAAGCTTTCGAGGACGATCTCGCAGGGTGTCATTCAGTCGGGCATTAGCGTCCTCCGCTATGTCCTTAGCCGCCTGCCACGCACCAGCAGCCGAAAGGATTTCGACAAACTCCTCTGCAATCGCCGGTTTTGTAGATTCCAGTGCCGTTGCCGCTGCCCTGAAATCATCAGAAATTTCCTTGATCTCGTCAGCACTCAGGACCGCTAGTTCATTGACAAGATCATCGACGAAACGATCGTTCGAGTCGCGCGCAGTGATCAATTTGATAAGCAGTTTTCCATACCCTGTAGTCCCACGAAGAATATTACAGTGACGGGCCGTGAACTCGGACGCGACCCTGCTCTTAAGATTTTCGAGTATCGAGAGGATTGCTTGTCGAAAGCTAGGTTCAGGGGCATCCGTTAATTCCAATATGCGCTCCAAGCACGCGGAAATAGTCTCATCGTTGGACCTGCTTTTGACATAGGCCGAAACCAATACTGCCAAGTAGGACACGATGCGGGCGTTGAACCTAGTGGGAAGAGTAACGTTCGCAAGAGCATCTACGGCAGCAGTGTGTACGATGACGTAAGGGTCGCGGAGGAGTAACAAGAAGCTTTCGTGAAGAAGAGATGGGATGCCCTCTGATATCCTCGCGCGCCAGCTGGCCGTATGCAGAGGCTGACGCTGAACGCACTAAGGTGGATGGGCTAGTCATGGCTTGGTAAAGAACTGGAATTGCCAGGATCAACCCCGAGGGGCTAGCTGCCAAGAAGCCCATGCACCTGACAAGTTCTGTCTTGAAATATTCGTGCCCGTCACCGAGGCTCTGGAAACTCGTCACAATAAGGCGACCAAGGGTCTCAGGTTTCCGTGAAGCATACGTGCCGATCGCCTTTGTTATGGCATCCAGCAGGCTGTTTAGCATCTGCCTTCGTCCCTGAATCTCAAGCTGCTTGATTGCATCTGGCTTAATTTCCAAGTCGAGAAGTGGGCTCTGTGGGACCTCCAGTTCATCTGCGATCAGTGCAGCAGTGCCGAGAAGTGCTTCCGCATGTTTTTCGAATAGATCTGAGAAACGGAGTGCCTCATCCCTCAAAAACCAAATTGCTTTTAGAAGGCTTTCGTTATCAACCCGCTTTAAAATCAGTTCGATGAGACGTTGATATGAGAGCTCGATTGCGCGAGGATTGATTGTTTGCTCCTCAGCCTCATCTTGTCGTCGTAAAACGCGTTCATATACCCGAGCCAGAGTTTCACGGACTTCTTCGGAAGCACTTTTTGCTTCCTCCTGGATCCGTTGATCAACGGCATCAGGATGCAAAATCAGTAGGTCGGTTAGAGTGTTTACAACAGCATCGCTAGCAGAACCATCTTCTCCAAAGTGATCATCGGGGAGTTCAATCGAAGCGATCAGTTCTCCGACGATGCTTGTTCCAAAGTTGGGATCAATCCTGAGGATTAAGGAAATTGCATTGCAGGCACATTGGCGGGCGTATTTTTCTGGATGCCGGAGATGTTCGCGGATCGAACGCAAGACGATCTCCGGAAAGAGGCGATAGCTTGCGAAAACGGGTTCCGGATTACCCGGCGATCCCTGCCCAAATAAGAATCCGCTGACTGGCTTGGCGAGCGCGAACAAACCGGGCAACGCTGGCCCGAGATGTGGAGCGTGTTCCTTGCTCACGTATTTTCCGATGACTGAGGCAGCTTTCTGGTGACCATCGTGACGAGCGATGGCACGAAGGGCAGACTCCGCGAGACGGCTACGGTTCGTGGGAATGGCATCCAACACTTGGATTGCACCTTCGGTACGGGCGAATCCGCCCCCGTCCGCGATTTGGAATAAGGATTCCTGTACAGGCGAGTCGAAACGATCAGGGACGGCGGCGGCCGTTTCCAGGAGAATACGGCGGTTCTTATCGGATGGGTCATTGTCAAAAGCATCTATGCTCGCGAAAATGCCAGCCTTCGCGGGATCGGAGTCCTTCGCAAGTTCTCGCCGAAGTGCGATCCTTGCGGCTAGCTCATTTGTCAGCGCCTCTTCGGCTTTTGCCCGCGCTTCCGCTTGCCTTTGTCGAGAGGCGTCTCGCTGCGCAACAATGCCGGAAATATTCGGGAGTCGAACCGGAATCCGCTGGTCACAATCGAAGCAATTGCGGTCATAGAAGTCCAAAGCCACAGTTTCAAGATTCATCCCCGCTAGCCCACCCGCCCGAGCGTGGGGGCACTTGAACATTCTCGATCCAATTGGCAAACCCGTCTGAATTTCGACCAATCCTGTTCCGCCCCAGTGTTCCACTTCCAAGTGTCCACACCAATTCTTCGCGAGTTGGATGATTTCCTTATTGCGCTCACCGATCTTAACTGCATCTTGAATGTCGTCGTCTCGTATCATTTGATCCGTGAAAGAATGCTACACCCGGTAGTGGTTGGGCTTGAAAAGTCTGAAATGGCCTCCTACACGCACGCGCCCAGCCCCGCGCTTGGGCGGGCCCCGGCCAGAAACAAAGTCAAAAGCCTGTTCCGTGGTGGGACGGGTGGGGTGTAAGAATTTTTCCCCCCGGCCTCTATAGCATCCCCACTAACAGGTTAACGCCAGGGCAATCGTCTTTACACTGCTTCCACATGGCAGGCGGTGCAAACTGTCGATACCGCTGAATGGCTGCCCGCGATATCTTGTTAGCCGAGATCCTGCCGGCCAGTGCCGGACCGATTCGACCGCTGTCTTGCCCGCCGAAAGTGAGCTGCTAGGGCGAAGTGAGATCGGCCATGCCTTCGGCAGCGGGAGGAGGGTTGACACGCCACCCCTGCCAGGGTGCTGTGCGGCAACTTGGGGTTGCTGCACGGTTACCACTCAAAACAAAGCAGATGGCGATTCCAGGTTGCTGTGGGGCAACCTGAGACTCCCATAGAAAACGTCCCGCGCCAACGCCTCCCAGCTCGAAACCCCTTGACACGCACCCATAAAAGTACGACTATTCGATGTATGTCATACAAACTAGCTTGCTGTATGGCATGGAGGAGTGATGCCAGATCAGCCCCAAACTCAGACTCTCTCCCTTCGAATCAGCGAGGGCCTGCGCAAGCGCCTAGATCATATCCGAAAAGTCACCTCATTGCGGAAAGGCGAGGACGTATCGACATCCGAGATTGCCAAGCAACTGCTGGAATCGTCGCCCGCTGACCGGCTCGAAGTGACCGAGCTGATACGGGAGCCAACCGAATGCCTCTTGCGAATTCGTAAGAAATGCGAAGCCGAGCAGCCGCTCTCATTGGCTGAGTGGACGGTGCTCGCGTACTACGTCCAGCAAGGCGCAGATGCCATCTGCAATACTCCGGTTTCCCGTGAGTCCTGCATTGCCTTTCTGGAAGCATTTCAGGCGGTTTATAAGTTGAGGAAAAAACCCAACCCAGGCAAGGACGAGTATTACCTCACTAAGCTTCCAAGCGAATTCCGATCAGGAGAGAGAACGCAGCCCGCCAGCCCCGAGGCGGTGCGGCAGACCGTTGCCGAAACAGTACGACAGCTTGCTGACCCGGCCATGAAGTGGAGACCCATCCTTGCTGGGCGCAATCTTTATGTGTTTCTCGATGGCGATGAAGTTAACGACGCCGATGCGCGTGAACCGCGCCCTTCGTCCCTACTGGGAAGGGCTTTGGCGGATGGCCGCGCGCGGTCATTACTTTCTCTACAAAAAGCCGATCCGCGGCAAGGTCAACCCCAGCGATTCCGTCGTCCAGCCTGCAATCCCGAACGTTTTCGAATCTAACTTTGTGCTGTCCTTCGTGCGCGGCGACGGCAACGATGTACTCCTGTCGTTTAGCTTTCCCGGCCCACACGGTCCCGTGTACCCCATGAGTTCCTATCCGATGATTCAGGAGTTTCGCGCGATGTTGAACGGATTGACGGCGAAGTCCCGACACTGGAATGGAGAATACTTCTTTGGATACACGTGGGACCGGGAGGGAGAGACCCAGTTCTCGTTTCGCGCTCATGCAAACGGCATCACCTTTGGCTTTTCCCAAGAGGAGTGGAACGCAGTACGAAAACTCTTCCGCCGGGCTTGGGAGATGCCAGAACTCCAGGCCACATGGGACGAACTAACGATGGAATACGGTGACCTGTGACAACCGGACAGTCATTCCGCACGAAATCGCTCACTGCCAAAGTGACTGAGGAGGAGTATGTCCGCCTGCTGGAACTGGCGACAGCCGCAGGTCAGAGCATGGGGGAGTGGGCACGCACGGTTTTGCTGGCGCAGGTGAATTCCAGCCAAGAGATCATCCTGGCCGAAATACTAGCTTTGCGCATGCTGTACCTGAACAGCGTGCAGATTCTTGGACAGCGACGGGAACTGACCACCGAAGAACTGAGGAAGCTCATCGAGCGAGTGGACCGCGAGAAGCAGGGTAAAGCGCAGGAGCGGCTGAGTGGACAAAATAGCAACCGGCCCAGCCCGGAAAACTCAGCCAACAGCGCCGCCATTTGAACCGGATTCAAAGCCGGTGGGATGCGTTGGAATTCGAGATCGACTGACTTGGGGCGGGAAAGAAGTAAAGCCGTGAACAGGAAATGGGGACGCGACGAGACGTATTACTGGCCGAGCCACAAGCCAGTGTGGACGATCAGCGCCTTTGCTCTCGGAGTGCTAGCACTCTTTGGAATGGCGATCTATCAGGCCAGGGTGCAATGGACGCCGCTACAGCGCTATTGGCTCCCGAACTATCTCAAGACGCAGCTGGCGACAAGCCTCGGTTTTCCCCCGATTAATTACCGTCTCCTCGAAGTGGAAGACCGACAGGGGCGTCACCGATTAGCGGTTGAGACGGATGTCGCACCGTGGGAAGGTCCCCTGCCGCGCGGGGCGACTATTCCGCTGATCCTATCGAAGGAAGCGGCACGGCAGGACCTGCATCTGGTGCTGGAACCAGCGCAAAAATACAAGAATAAAGAACTCAGCGACTACGCTCGACACTGGATTTACCAAGACCAAACTTGGGGCGACTTCCTGCATTGGCCGCTCGTTACCGGTCTAGCAGTTTTCGGCTGGCTGTCTATCTTTGCTGTTCCCAAAGACTGGCAGCGGCGGCGCGTGCTCAAGTATGGGCGCCGGACCAAAGGCCCAGAGTTCGCCACGGCGGCGCAGTTCAACCGTAGCCAGCAATCCGATGGCATAGGTTTCATCACAAAAGAGCCGCGCACGGTGGGTGAATTCCTGCTGCAGCGTGACGGGAACCTGGTGCGGATTCCGCGCGAGCGGGAGAGTTCGCATTTCATGATGATCGGCGATACCGGCGCAGGCAAATCGTCGCTTATCCGCCAGATCCTCATGCAGGTGGAAGGGCGGGGAGAAACCGCGATTGTGTACGATCCGGCGCTCGAATACACACCGCAGTTTTACGAGCCGAGCCGTGGCGATGTGATCTTGAACGCGGTAGATGCACGTATGCCCTATTGGTCACCGTGCGATGAAGTGCAGCATGAAGCAGAAGCCGAAGGGTTGGCAGCGGCGCTCTTCAAAGACGATCCCCGCACCAATCCGTTTTTCGTGATGGTGCCGCGCCAGATCTTTGCCCACCTGCTGATCGAGCAACCGAAGCGGACACCGCAGGAGCTACTCGCCATTCTGCGAGATGAGCGCGAGCTGGCAAAGAGACTCAAGGGCACCGAGCACGCGGCAGCAATCTATCCCGATGCGGGACCGCAGCGTGGCGGTATGATCGCGACTCTCAACAGCGTGAGCAATGCACTGAAGCTGTTGCCCCGAAGAGAAGAAGCTAAGGCGAACTGGACGGCGGTGGAATGGGCGCGGCAGCGGGACGGATGGTTGTTCATCACCAGCCCGCCGGAGTTTCGCGAGAGACAGCGGCCTCTCATCAGCATGTGGCTCGACATGCTGGTGCTGCGCACCATGAACCAGGGCAAGCCCGGTGCGCGCCCCGTCTGGTTCATTCTGGACGAGCTGCAGAGCCTACATGCGTTGCCGCAGTTACACACAGCGATTACCGAGAGCAGGAAGGCCAGAAACCCGGTCGTGCTCGGCTTCCAAGGGCGCAGCCAGCTTGAAGAACTTTACGGGCGCAAGGCGGAAGCGATGCTTTCTCAACCCGCGACGAAAGTCTTCTTACGCACGGATGAGGCCAACTCCTCGAAGTGGATCAGCCAGACCATCGGCGAAGTGGAAATCGAGCGATTGCGTGAAAGCCGCATGGAAGGCCATTTCCCCAGGAACAGGCGGGATTCCCGCAACTACCAGCTTGAGCGGACGACCGAGCCGTTGGTGATGGCATCAGAAATCCAGGGCCTTCCCGATCTGCGCGCCTATTTGAAAAGCGGCAACCTAGTAGTTCCGCTGAGCTTCCCTTACATCGAGCTACCGAAGCGCCACGAAGCGCTGATCGAGCGCAAACTCCCGGCACAGCAGCCAAAGGAAGCGAGCGCGCAGACGGTAACCGCGTCTGGGAATGGCGATGGCCGCGTTCTGACGCGCAGCTTGCCACCGCCGATCCCGCCACAGCGTCAGCAGCAAGTGAAACCACGACCGACGCGGGCAGCGAACGATGACCTGCCCTTCTTGGAGTAAACGATGCTGACCATCTCCAAGCCGCTGTCATCTGGCCAGGCGCAGGCGTACCACAAGGAAGAGTTTGCCAATGCGCGGGACAACTATTACTCAGAAGGCGACCGTGTGCGCGGCGAGTGGCATGGCAAACTCGCCGGCGAGTGGGGCTTGAAAGGTGAGGTGGACGAAGAGCACTTTGCGCGACTCGCAGATGGCCAGCATCCGCTCACCGGCGCGCAGCTGGTGCAGCATCGCGCGGCGATGCAGTACGTGGACGACCGCGGCGAAAAAGTCACAACGATGGAACATCGTGCGGGATGGGATGCGACATTCTCCGCGCCCAAGAGCGTCAGTCTAACCGCACTGGTGGGCGGCGACGAACGAGTGCGAGAAGCGCATCGGGAGAGCGTCAATGTTGCTCTTGACGAACTCGAAAAATATGTGCAGGCCCGCATTGGCGGCAATCATCCAGCGGAGACAACCGGCAAATGGGTTGCCGCGAAATTTGAGCACGATTCGAGCCGCCCGGTCGAGGGCTACGCCGCACCGCAACTCCACACGCATGTTGTCGTTCTTCAACATGACCGAGCGGGAAACCGGCGAAATGCGTGCCCTGCAACCGAGAGAACTGTACCGCTCACAGCAGTACGCCACCGCAATATACCGTTCGGAGTTGGCGCTTCGCCTGGGGACAACTGGGTTACGAAATTGAGCAGAGCGTCCATGGCGCGCCTGAAATTCGGGGCTACTCGCAAGAATATCTTGAGGCCAGCAGCCCACGCCGCCAGCAAATCAAAGACCACTTGACGGAAGGAGGACTGAGCGGAGCTGAAGCCGCACAGATTGCCGCCCACCGCACCCGCGAAGCCAAGTTGAACATCACGCACGAAGAAATGCAGCGCCGCCATCGACGAGATGGCGAAAGAGTACGGTAACCAGCCAGAGCGAGTTGTGCGTGAGGCTCAGTCCCGCGCTTATGAGATCGCAGCAAGGAGCGAGGAGCAAACGAACGGAACAGCCCGCGAAGCCGTCCGGTATTCGGTTGAAAGGAACTTCGAGCGCGAAGCCGTCTCGGACGAACGTGAGCTGATGCGGGATGCACTGAAACGTGCGATGGGCGAGGCTCCGTTTTCGAGAATTCAGCAGCAATTCGATCAAGCGGTGGAGAACGGCGACCTAATTCAGAAGGAAGCTCACAGGCATTGGACGGAGCTTTACCACGGACGAGATGATCGCGCTGGAGCACGACAATATACGCCTCATGCGTAGCACCCAGGAACAATATCCCGTGCTCGCCGATGACGGCACCCGAAGGGAGATTGAGCACGACTACACGCATCTCAGCAGCAGCCAGCATCGGGCGGTACAGGAGGTTCTCAGCAGTCGCGATCAGATCACGGCGCTTGAGGGCGTAGCCGGGGCAGGCAAAACCACTTCTTTGACAGCCATTCGTGACGCCGCCGAACGCGAGGGCTACAGCGTCGAGGGTTTTGCACCTACCTCGCGAGCCGCGCACAAACTTGGGGAAGCCGGAATCTCATCGAACACATTACAGCACCACCTTGCCCGTGGAACGCAGGCTGATACCGGAGAGAAACATCTCTACGTGCTGGATGAATCGAGTCTCGCCAGTACCCGGCAGATCAATGACTTCCTACAGCGACTGGGAGAACAAGACCGGGTCTTGCTTGTGGGTGACGTGCGACAGCACGAAGCTGTCGAAGCCGGACGCCCTTATTACCAGTTACAGGAAGCCGGAATGCGAACCGCGCATCTGGACGAGATCATCCGCCAGAAGGACCCGGCGCTCAAGGAAGCAGTTGAGCAGCTTGCCCGAGGCGAAATTCACGTCGCCGTCGAAAACCTGGACCGCCAAGGGCGGGTACAACAGATCGAAAACCGCGAAGAACGATTCCAGGCAATCGCCCAGGAGTATGCCCGTTTTCCCCAAGGCACGCTGGTGGTTTCCCCAGACAACCAATCCCGCCGTGAACTGAACGGCATAATTCATCACGAACTACAGGAGCGCGGCCAGGTCCAGCCTCACGAGCAGACCGTCCGTGTGCTGGAGACCCGTCAGGAACTGACCGGCGCAGACCGCGCATGGGCGGAACAATACTTGCCCGGCGATGTGTTGCGTTATTCGCGAGGCAGCAGAGTGGTGGGAGTAACTGCCGGCCAGTATGCCACGGTCACAGACACGGACGCCAAACAGAACCTGCTCACTGTTGAACGCCAGGACGGCCAGCATGTGAGCTACGACCCGCGCCGCCTGCAGGGAGTTTCGGTCTACCGGGAAGCAGAGCGTAATTTCGCCGAAGGCGACCGTATCCAGTTCACCGCTCCCTCAAAAGAGTTGCACGTTGCCAGCCGCGAGTTGGGAACGATTGTACGACTCGATGAGCGCGGCGAGATTGCCGTGCGCACCGATTCAGGAAGAGTGGTGGAATTCCAACTGAAAAACCACCCTCATCTCGACTATGGCTACGCCGTTACCAGCCACAGCAGCCAAGGCCAGACCGCCGACCGTGTACTGATCCACGCGGACACCGAAGAAAGCCCGCATCTGGTGAATAGCCGCATGGCGTATGTCGCCGTCTCACGTGGACGCTACGATGCTCAGATTTACACCAACGACAAATCGGAACTCGCGCAGCACTTGAGTCGCGATGTTTCACACAGCACGGCCATCCACACCGGCCAAGACCATGCAGGCACGACACATTCGCAGGGCCATGTTCAGGGTGAGGCGCTCGGAGTGTGAGAACGAGTTGAAATGGAGTAGCACCGTGAACGCAGCAGAAGACAATGAGCCATTCGTAACGCCTGAAGAAGCAGCAAACTTTCTCAGGATCAGCCCCGTGACGGTAAAGAAGATGGCACGGGAAGGAGACCTCCCCGCACACCCGATAGGAAACGGAGTTCGCAAGCGCTGGCGCTTTCGAATTTCTGAGCTAGTTTCCCACATGCGTTGTCGTGTACAGTCGGAAGCGTCATCCGTGCGCGCTTTAAGGAGGAAAGCTTCTTGAAACGCACACAGCAAGACGTGGGCACGATTGTCCGCAAGAAGAGAACGCGAGGCCCGGATGTCTGGGTTTGGCGCTTTTACGAAACGGACGAGATGGGCATTACGCGAAAGCGCAGCGTAATGTTAGCGGGAGATGCGGAAGGATGGCCAACGGAAGATCATGCCTGGCAGGGGTCGAGAGAGTTTCGATACCAGCGGATGGAGCAGTCTTCCAGTCAATCGTTCGGAGCATTGGTAAGGCGATACATGCACGAAGCAATGCCAGAACGGTATTCAACCAAGAAGTCCTACGTATCCATTTTGAAAGTGCACATTTTGCCACAATGGGGCGAGGCTCCCGTGGCCGAAGTGAAAAAGCCCCTCAAGGTGGAACAGTGGTTGAAGGAGCTGAAGCATTCTCCCAAAACGAAGTCCAACATAAAGGGTCTCCTGCATCGCATTTTTGAGTACGCGATGAAATGGGAAATTTTGGAGACTCA
Organism: uncultured Acidobacteriota bacterium; assembly: GCA_963818345.1. GTDB lineage: Bacteria > Acidobacteriota > Terriglobia > Acidiferrales > UBA7541 > Palsa-189. Next base: position 47,141 of record CAWFRX010000016.1, read on the forward strand.
GAGAAACCCGATGCAGTTAGTCGAAATCAAGGGCGTGACGAAACGGGTTCGCAAGAAAGTTGTGCTTACGGTCGAGCAATATCAGGCTCTTCTCGCAGAGCTTCCGTACCACATTCAAGTGATGGTCATGATTGCAATGTGCCTGGGCTTGCGCATCAGTGAGATCAGGGCATTGCAGTGGCAGGACTTTGATTTGAAGGGACGGATACTGACGTTGACCCGATCTATTGTGGGCCGCTACGTCTGGAACGGCGGAAAAACCGGAGCTTCAGAGGACGAAGTGTTTCTGGATTCCAAGCTAGTGTCCGTTCTGGAGGATTGGCGGAAACGATGTGTCGAAACGCCGGAGGCTTGGCTATTCGCTAATGCCGATACGAAACGCCCGGTCCACGGCGATGCCATTCAGAAAGACTACTTGCGACCAGCGGGTGAAAAGATCGGATTGCAAGGAGTGGGCTGGCACAGCTTTCGGCACACCTATCGAACGCTGATTGATGATATCGGCACGCCGCTCGGGGTGCAGCAGCGCCTCATGCGGCACGCCGACATCAAGACGACCATGAATACCTACGGCTCAGCATTTGAGAAGACGAAGCGCCGAGCCAATAGCCGGGTAGCAGATCTTGTTTTGCCACCCGCGATCAAAAAGCAACTGAAGGATAGGGCGAAGGAAGTTTCCCTGAAGAATTTGAGGCCCGAAACAGCCACGATCCAGTGATTTGGGAATTGGGGACTACGCCGGTAGTCCCTCAAATCCGTAAATGGTTGCGGGGGGTGGATTTGAACCACCGACCTTTGGGTTATGAGCCCAACGAGCTACCAGACTGCTCCACCCCGCGTTTTGATCATAGCAACGGTGGTTGGTGGCGTCAATTTTTCAGCTTGGGGCGCTCGCATGCGTCTACGATTTTTGTGGGGTCGATGGCGTTGCTGTCGATTTGTTCTTCGAGAATTTTTCCGTCTTTTCCGATTAGGAAGTTTATGCGGCGGGCGGCTTTGTATTTATCCACGTAAACGCCGTAGGCGCGGGTGGTGTCTCCGCCCCAATCGCTCAGCAGGGGGAAGGTTACTCCGATTTGGTCGGCGAAGGCTTTGTTGGAGAAGGGGCTATCCATGCTCACACCCAGGACCTGGGTGTCGGTCGCTTCCAGTTTTTTCAGATTCTTCTGGAAGTTTTTCATTTGCTCCGTTCAACCGCCGGTGAAGGCGAAGATGTAGAACGCCAGCACAACATTTTTCTTGCCGCGATACTGGCTCGAGGGTTACATCTTTCAGATCGCTTCCGTCGAAGTATTGCAGTTTGAAGTCGGGAGCAACATCGCCGACCTTCAGCGCAGGCGGCGGTGCGGTTGATTTAGTGTCGGCGGCGTGCAGCGGGGCGGTGAGACATCCTCCGCCAGCAGCCATGCCGCAATTGCGGTGATTGCAAGTCTTGCGCATCGGATTCACTCCTTGGAAGTGCGGATTTTATTGTCTCAGCAAAGAGCGGTTAACGCCAGTGGCTGGTCATTGCTAAGCGATTGATTAAATAAGTACATTTCTTTCGGAGATCGAATCTGTGCAGAGCGCGAAATCTATGTTGTGGCTTTTCTTTCGCCCCTTCGGGGCTTGGTGTTGTCTGGTGCTCTTACCCACGGCTTACGCCGTGGGCTGCATTCTTTCGCCGCTCCGCGGCTTGTTCTACTGCGGCTGCGACGGGTCTTTGTTCCGGAACTTTCATCGCTAACGCCGGCTTGCCGGCGTAACCGCCGGCTTCGTGATTCTTCGGCGGCTCGTGATTGCTTTCTGCGCCGCTGCCCATGAACCTGCGGACTCTCAACGAAATTTTTTTTGCGGTGGTGGAGCGGAATGATCGCGTGGTGGTGATGCACCGGCGGGCCATCCAGTGGATTTCCATTTCGTCGGCTGAGTTTTACCAGAGCGTGGTGGGCGTGGCGCGCGCTCTTGCAGGAATGGGGCATTCCCAAAGGCGATCGGGTTGCCATCCTTAGCGAAAATCGTCCGGAGTGGACCATCGCGGATTTCGCCTGCCTGCTTCTCGGCGCAGTGGTCGTGCCTGTTTACACGACTCTGACGGGTGAGCAGACGGCTTACATTTTGCAGGATTCCGGAGCGCGCGTAGTTTTTGTCTCCACCGAAAAGCAGTTGCTGAAAGTTCGCAACATTCAAGACCAAACGGTGCTCGAACGAATCGTGGTGATGGATGGGGTGGAGACTGCTCACGCAGTACAGATGCAGCGCCTCATGCACGACGGTCCGAAAGAGCGCGATGCGCAATTTGATTCTGCTGCGCGCGCCATCGGGCCCGACGATCTCGCTACCATTATTTATACGTCGGGAACTACCGGGCACACCGAAGGGGGCGATGCTCACACACGGCAACATGGCATCGAACATCGCCCATTCGCTTTCGGGGTTTGCGGTTCGCGGCGGTGAGATCAGTATTTCGTTTCTTCCTCTGTCCCACGTTACCGCGCGGCATGTCGATCTCGCCATGCTTTCCCGCGGCGTCACGCTGGCTTATGTTTCGTTTCTCGATCAGCTTCCACAGGCTCTGCTGGAGGTTCGTCCCACCATCTTCGTCGGGGTTCCGCGAGTTTATGAGAAGGTTCATGGGCAAGTGGATCTCAAGGCGAAAGGTTTTCCCAAGAAATGGATTTATCGCTGGGCGCTGTCTGTCGGCCGGGCTCATCGAGATGAGATTCTTGCTGATCGGGGCCGACATCGTTAGCGTGGAAGATATGTAACCGGCTGGTTTATTCGAAAGTGCGCGCTGGCATGGGCGGACGCGCAGAAGTTTTTATCTCCGGTGGCGCGCCGCTGGGACGCGAACTGGCGGAGTGGTACGCGGATATCGGCATTCGCATCGACGAGGGTTACGGGTTGACGGAGACTTCGCCGGTCATCGCGGTCAACAGTCCGCAGGCGCATAAGCTCGGTACGGTGGGCAAGACTCTGCCCAACATTGAGGTTCGTATTGCCGAGGACGGCGAGATTCTGGTCCGCGGTCCTTCAGTTTTCAAAGGCTACTGGAACCGGCCGCAGGAAACGAAAGCTGCGCTGGTCGATGGATGGTTCAAGACCGGCGACATTGGCAATGCTCGATGCTGATGGGTTTCTCTCGATCACGGACCGCAAGAAAGATTTGATCAAGACTTCTGGGGGAAAGTTTATTGCTCCGCAGCCGCTGGAGAATTCTCTCAAGCACAATGCTCTGATCGCCGAAGCTGTGGTCCTGGGCGATAAGCGCAAGTTTCCCGCGGTGCTGATTGCGCCTTATTTTCCGGTGTTGGAGGACTGGGCGCGGGCCAACCAAGTTGGCTTCTCTTCCCGTGAAGAACTGGTTGCGCATACCAAGGTGAAAGCGCTATATGAAGGGATTGTCGCGGATTTGAATCGCAATCTGGCGCGTTTCGAACAGTTGAAGAAGGTGATATTGGTTGCGGAGGAATTTTCGACGGAGAATGGAGCGCTTACGGCGAGCATGAAGTTGCGGCGGCGGGTGGTGGAGGAGCGCTATCGGGCGCGGATTGATGCGATGTATGCGGAGGCGGAGGGTTCGGGGGGTTCGAAGAATGGGTGACGTTGATCTGTGTCGGCTGATTTTGTTTCCCTCGCGGAAGCTGTAGGTTTATCGTGTGCTTCTTCATTTTTGGAGAGTTAAAGATCGCGCTCGCCCAGGTGATTTGACTTCTTTTCAATCAAAAAGAAGAATGGTGCCCTTCAACGCAACGCTGAAGGACTGCGGCATCCAAATCTGTTTCCTGCGTCTGAGTCGACTTTGCGGCTCGGCGGCACGGCTGAAGCCATGCCCTTCCTACGGACAGCGTATCGAAGTGGGCGCTTAGGTTGCGTGTGGCTCTGCGCGCAGTGCATAGATCCTTCGTGGGGGTCGCTCGCTTCGCGAGCGACTCCGCTGCCTCAGGATGACAATTTTTTAGGTGTCGATTTACCGTCTCCCACCCTAGTCGCGCAAAGGCGCGGACAAGAGTGGGGCACCCTCTTGTGATGTTTGCATCTACATGGCTCGTGGATCAGAAGGCGGCGGACAGGAATGTCCGCCCTACACATGCATTATTGGAGGAGGTGCCAGGCTTCGCGGTAGGTTTCCCAGCGGGCGCATTTGCACGGGATGCCGGGATAGAGGCGGAGGCTGGTTGAGTTAGCTATGGCTTCTATGGGGATGACGTACCAGGTGTCCAGCGGAATGATGTGAGCGATTAGGACGTCGATGTCTTCGGCGGTGTAGGTGACTTTTCCTTTGCCGTAGGTGCTGTAAATGGGTTGGACGTCGTAGCCGCGGGCGCGCAGGACTTCGGTGCATTTGAGTTGCACGCGCCACAGGCGGGGGCCGGTGTCGAGGATGAAGTCGTAGCGCTCGCTGTCTCCCCAGGGTTTGGCGGGGTTGAAGCCGAGGGTGCTGGCTTTCAGCATGAAGGCGGCTTCGGAGAGTTCTCCGGTGCGCTTGGGGTTGCGGTGAATGGGTTGGGTTTTGGCAGGGGTGGGCCGACTCGAGTTCTTGATTCGTTTCATGGGATCTGTGCCTTTCGGTGGAAAAGAAAAAGGCGCAGCTATTGGCTGCGCCATTTTATATGTTTATAGTTATAAATATAGGGTAGCACATTTCACAGGGTAAACCCGCCATTTTTTGGAATTTATTTCTGGTGTGGAATCAGGCGCCTAGCGGGAATTCGCGGTAAACAGGGGCTTGACAAGATTTGCTGCGTTGCGGCTTTGCGGACTTTGTTCTCCACCCTTCGGCACAGAACGCGGAAAGGGTTGGGCACCCCGTCTGTGGGGTTTTTGGGTTCAAGATTAGTAGCCGCTCTTCACGGCTTTGCCTCTGACCAAAATAGTGCGGAGATCCTTCGTTGGGAGTCGCCCGCAACGCGAGCGACTCCGCTGCCTCAGGATAGCAATCTTTTTGAGGCGGTGGAAAGGAATGTCCGCCTACATGAGGCCAGGTTAGCTGACGTTATGGAGCTTCAGCGGTAACACTGTTGCGTAGCGGGAGAAATCGCGGTCGGTGGTGAAGATCTGCCAGTTGCGGCGGAGAGCGGTGGCGCAGATGAGGCTGTCGATCGAAGACGCGGCTATGCCTTTGGCGCGGCATTGGTTGTTCAGGCTAGCGGCCTCTTCGTAGTCGTTGATGTCGAGAGGAACTTGCTCAAAAGCACGGAGGTGGTCGCGCAGTTTCTTGAAGCTGGCTTCTTCGCGTATGCCGGAAAGCAGTTCCTGGCGGACTGGGCCTACCAATTGCGCGCGTCCATCCTGGATGAGTTCCCGCAGTGCGGCTGTCAGTCGCTGCTCCCTCGAGTTCAGGTCTGTATTTCTGCGGCGCAGGGCTAGCGACCAGATGGGTGTATCCACCAAAACCATCATGTTTATGAACGCTTTCTGCGACGCTCCGCTTTGTGGCGTACTTGGGATCGAAGTCGAAAGAGCCGAATGCTTTGAGAATTTGGAGTTGTTTGCGCCGCTGGACATATTCGGCCAGGGCTGCGGTGACTGCGTCTTTCTTGGTCTTGTGGTGACCGGCGCGGCGGGCTTGCTCGATGAGGTTGTCGTCGAGAGCGAGGTTGGTTGCCATGTGTAGTATTATTACACATTATGATGTGTGAATACAAATTATCAGTTCAGGAAGTGCAGAGATCCTTCGTTGGGAGTCACTCGCGTTGCGAGCGACTCCGCTGCCTCAGGATGACAATCTTTGGTTAATTTGTCGTTTCCGCTCTGGTCGCAGAGAATGTGTCTAGGGTTCCCTAGATGAGCTTGCCCAGCGGTTAGTCGGACCGGGCCTTTTATGTGATCACCATCACGCACATGGGTGAGGTGCATCGCAGCCAGTCGGACGAGATGATAAGAGAATTCGTCATCCTACGGCTCTGTTCTCCAGGATGGGGTCAGGAAGCTTTCCAGCAGGAGGGTCATGAAAAATGCAGTTTTTGCGCGGGAGGTGCTTAAAAAGCGGGTTTGCCGGAGCTTGGTTGCTGGAAATATTTGAACTCGGAGCTTTGCCTTTAGAGCCGCATTTTTCTCTTTCTTCTTTTCCACAGATACAAACAGCTAGCCTGCGCGGGCGAACAGGACTACAATGCGACACCGAATCCAAAACATCTGAAGGCTCGAGGAGGAACGCGTGACCTCTGCGACTGCGAAGGTACCTAAGCCTGCTGTCGAATCGGCCAATCCCATAGCATGGGTGACGGCCCTCATCGCCGCGATCATCGCCGCGGTTTTAATTCTGAAAATTCCTCCGCTGGCCCATCCGTGGCCGCAAAGCTACGACCCAACGGGACACTGGTGGCTCTCCGCGTTGCTGGCCGCGTTGCCGGTTGTAGTGCTGCTGGGGACGCTGGCGCTGCTGCACATGAAAGCGCACTATTCGGCGCTGCTGGGTCTTGCCACTTCACTCTTGTGCGCGATCTGGATCTTCGGCATGCCCGTGAGTTTAGCGGCCAAGACTGCCGTACTCGGCGCGGGATACGGCCTGCTGCCGATCGGCTGGATCATTCTCAACGTAATTTTTCTTTATCAACTCACTTGCGAGGCGGGGCTTTTCAAAGTGCTGCAAGAGAGCCTCACCGGCATTACCCAGGACCGGCGGCTGCAGCTTCTGCTAATCGCCTTCAGCTTTGGCGCGTTCTTTGAGGGCGCGGCGGGATTTGGTACGCCGGTGGCCGTGACTGCAGCGGTCTTGATCGGCTTGGGCTTCGGACCGCTCGAGGCATCGGGTCTGTCACTGATTGCCAATACCGCGCCGGTAGCGTACGGCGCATTGGGAACTCCGCTCATCGCGTTGCAGGGAGTGACGGGATTAGATCTTCGGGAATTGAGCGCGCAGGCTGGCCGCATCCTGCCTTTCTTCTCGGTGCTCGTGCCCTTCTGGCTGGTATGGGCGTTCGCCGGGTTTCAGGGAATGCTTGAAGTCTGGCCGGCGGTGCTGGTGGCGGGCGTATTCTTCGCTATCCCGCAGTATCTAATGTCGAACTTTCACGGGCCATGGCTGGTGGATGTTGTCGCTGCCATCGTTTCCATGCTGGCTCTGATCGTCTTCCTGCTGAAGTGGCAGCCCAAGCGCATCTGGGGTTTTGAGAATGAGGGAAAGCGCGAGGCGCGCGGTACGCATGGCCACAGCCGGGCGCTGGTAACGAGGGCATGGGTGCCGTGGCTGGTTTTGAGCGTTGTGGTTTTCGTGTGGGGATTGCCCAGCGTGAAGACCAAGCTCGACAAGTTGTCGGCGCCGAAGTTTCCGGTCGTCGGTCTGCACCAGATGGTGCAACGCGTGCCGCCGGTGGTGCGCAAGCCCACAGCCGAAGCCGCTGTGTATTCGCTGAACTGGTTGTCTGCGACCGGTTCGGGAATTTTGGTGGCCGCAATCATCTCCGGCTTCGTCATGGGTTTCACGCCCTGGAAGATGGCGCACACGCTATTGGCGAACGATCGTGCGAGTGCGATTCTCCTTGCTCACCATCGCCGCCATGCTCTCCATCGGCTTCATGACACGCTATTCCGGGCTGGACGCCACCATGGGGTTGGCGTTTGCGCGAACCGGCGTGCTCTATCCATTTTTTGGAACGTTGCTGGGCTGGCTGGGCGTGGCGCTGACCGGGTCAGACACCGCGTCGAATGTGTTGTTCGGCAGCCTGCAACGAATTTCCGCCGAGCAGGTCGGGGTCTCACCCACATTGATGGCGGCAGCGAACAGTTGTGGTGGCGTGATGGGAAAAATGATCGATGCGCAAAGCATCGTCGTAGCCAGCACCGCCACGGAGTGGTATGGACACGAGGGCGACATCTTGCGTTTCGTGTTCTTCCACAGCATTGCGTTGGCGGCTTTGGTGGGAATTATGGTGACCCTCCAAGCCTATGTATTTCCGTTCACCCGTTTGGTGGTGCGGTAGGCGCACCTGATCTGGCACTCGGGTAGTCACCCGCAGCTGGGTATAGTTGCCGTATCACAGCCTGAACCTCGTAAGCGTTCGGGCCGGTCCCGTACGTTTTTGCGGAAGGTTTTAACAGTAAATCAGGATTCGAAATCTAGCGAAGAAGGAGAGCCCTTGCTTATGTCAAAGCTTAGAAAGTGGCTGTGTACATCATTACTCACAGTAGTAGCGACCGCGCCCGTCATGGCTGGCTCGGACGATGCTGTCCCCGCGAATAATGGAACCGGTACCAACGCAACTGCGGCGGAACCGGCCCCTAGTCCTGCTCTGAATCCAACCTCGGCAATAAACAATAGCAATGTTACGGCATTGCTGGGCGTTCTGGTCATGAAGGGCGTGCTTGCGCCTGCGGAGGCGAATGCCATTCAAGGCGCAGCTCCGGAAGCCGAATTTCAACTTCTGGTGGAGGCGCTTACAAAAAAGGGTCTGCTGAGCGCGGCAGATGTGGCGGCGGCGACCCCTGCGGCGCAGCCTGCCACAGCTGCGGTTTCGGAATCCATTGCGAGCCCAGCAACCCAGTCAGGGCAAGCCGCCACTACTCCACAGACGCCTCAGACAGAGAAGCCAGTTCCGCGGACGGTGGTCGCGGCGATCGCTCCGGTACGAGTTAATCCCGTCGATCCGCCTGTAAAGGACGGGCTGGTTGCAGCTTTCAAGTTGGGCCCGGTCAAGATGACGCCCTACGGTTTCGTCAAAGCTACCGTGGTTCACGACTCCAGTGATCCCCGGGGCGACGATTTCGTTCTGCCCGGTTTCTTGAACGCCGATACGGGGCCGACCACTGATCCGGCATTCCACGTCAAAGCGCGCTCGACGCGCTTCGGAGCCAACCTTGAATGGCCGGATATTTCGCCCAAGATCGAATTGACCGGCCGAATCGAGGGTGATTTTGAAGGCAACTTCAGCCGCGTGGATAACCGCAACGTTTCCTCTATCCGCAGCTCGATGGCCAGCATTCGCTTGGCCTTTATGCGGCTTGACTACGCGGCAAGCGAGAACACGGACCTCTACTTCGAGGGCGGCCAGGATTGGCTCCTCTACGGATCGACCATACTTCCCAACATCCTCGAAACCACACAGCTACAGGCATACTTTGGAACGCAGTATGAACGCTCTCCACAATTGCAGGTGGGCCTGGTGCAGAAGCTGGGAGGATCGCGGAACTTCAAATTCTCTCCGGCATTCGCGGTCAGTATGCCGAGCGAAGGCAACGTACCGGCCGATGCAACCATCACTTCGTGCTCGATACCGGCGACCTTTGTCCCCGGTACCGCGACCACTATAGGTTGCACCAGCACCGTGACTGACGGAACTGCCAACCAGTTGGGATACGGCGAGCGCCAGGGTTCTGACTCGAACAATCTGGAATATTCGGCCCGGGCGGTTCTCCAATTCCAACTTGATCCGGCTCCCGCGGTGGCCCCGGCTTATATAATCGCCAGCGGTTTTGAAACTCATCGTGCAGCGATCGTGTTGCACTCAGCGATTGCTGCTCCTGCGGGCGTCGGATGCGGCTGAGGTTGCTGCTTACGACGCCGTGAAAGCCGCTTTCCCAACCGGTGCTGAAGACCGCAGCGAGGGCTACGGTGGCCAAGTTGGGGTCTCGTTGCCAACGCGCTGGGCTACGGTGGTGGCCAGCGCCTATCGCGGTGGCGACCTGCGGTTCATGTTCGGCGGCCAAACTCTGTCTAACTTCAACGACACCGGCGGCCTGACTGGTGTGGTCACGGCGCCCTCGGTGGATCGCTCTTCGACCGTGGCGTTCGGTACGAATGCTGCTGGACAAATCGTGGTTGCTCCTCAGCGCAGCATCCGCGCCTACGGCGGCTTCATCCAACTGGGCCTGCCACTCTCGCGTTGGTTTAACGCGGATCCGAAGGGCCACAACGCAGGTTGGCAACTCTACTTCAATCACGGCTTGGATCAGGTCGTGCACTCCGACTTCGCCAAGGCCAAGGACATCGGGGCGGACGGCGCTGGTCCTTACAAGAGCACGCTTAACGCAGTGACTCTGTTCTACCGGCTGAACCCTTGGGTGCAGTTCGGGTTTGAGGAGTCGCTCTACAGCAGTTATGCACTGCCGAATGATGCGGGAGTTTACACTCCTAATACTTCGGTGGCGGGCGTTCCCAGCCGCACGTGGAGAGATCTGCGTTCGGAGTTTGGACCGATCTTTACCTTCTAGGGAGAAAAGATAACGGCTCACGTTGAAGCGTCGGGGCACAAGGGTTTCTCGACCACGAGAATGACCTTGTGCCCCGGCCTTGTCGTAAAATGACAGCAGCAATTTAATCAGAAAAATCCTGAGGTCAATGATCGTGGGGCAACGATCGTCGGGCAAAGAAAATTAGATGGAGTGGAATATGCGGTGTATTGCCAGGCTGCTCGTGGCGTTTTGTTTGCTCACTGGATTAATGTCCAGTGCGGCAACCAAAACCGAGCGGTTTCGAATTACGGTTTTGGATGCGCACTCTCAAACTCTCCAGGTCAATCCTGATACGACTCCGAGAGATTGCGACCAAGTCAATTACTCTGGCTACTGCCATGAAAGCAAGGTTGCACCCGTGCGCAACACCATGCGAGTGCAAAGCGGAAACGGAAAGCCCTTTGACATCACTTGCGTGTGGGATTCGCGATTGTCCAGATGCGTCGCTTTGCCGATTGGGCAGAGCTTTGACGCGCGCAAGGATAAACACGGAATCACGATTTTTTACGAGAATGAAAAGGGTGGGGCAAGCAAGCAGCTTTACGCGGTGGTGGAAGCCGCCCAGATAGGTAATCCGACTACATCGGCCAATGCAGGCCACGCTAATCCAAGTCAAAATGGTTCGACTCAGAGCGTCCCCGTACAGGCAACCACAGCGAGTTCGGCGCAATCTCAGCATCCAGCGAGCGTCACAGCGAGTCGACAAAGAGTTAAGTGCAGTTTCAGTTCGACACCCGCTGGCGCTGAAATCACACTCGATGGCCGGTACGTGGGAAGCACACCCTCGAGTCTTGGCGTGAGCCTTGGTACGCATGTAGTGGTGCTGTTTATGCCGGGGTTTGCGCAGTGGAAGCGGGAACTTACGGTATCCGACGACTCGGAGTTGACGGTAAACGCCACGTTGCAAAAAACACCGTAGATTGCGTCGGGCGTTGGTTCGAATCCGTGGCGGTGTTAGGAAGGTGTATTCAGTATGACCCGATACGCCGCTATCCTGCTGGGTATCCTATTGATCGGAACAACTTGGGCGAACGCCGCAACCAAGCCTCAAACGACAACCATTAAAGTATTAAGCTCGGATACGGAAACTATCCCGTTAACTTCTGACAACAATGGCGCTCCCAAAGACTGCAACATCATGGATTTTTCCGCCTATTGCCACCACAGCCGGAACGCAATAGTCCGTCACAAAATGGCAGTAGAGGACGCCACCGGAAAAACCTTCAGCATTGCCTGTACGGTCGACACGATGTTTTCCAAGTGCGCCTCTTTGCCGGTCGGAACAACAACCAGCGCACAATGGACCAAGCGCGGGCTGGTGGTTTGGTATCCGAATCAAAAGGGCAGGGAAGTGAAGGCGTTGTACAAGGTGGCTTCGGCATCAGAAAAAGATTCGGCCGCATCTGAGTCGCAGGCGAACTCGTCGATTACACAGGTGGCGAAGAATGGCGATGGGGCTGCGTCAGCTTCAGAGGACACCCGAGAGGCTGTGATCAATTTCAGTTCGACTCCTCCGGGCGCTGAGATTACGCTCGATGGCAGTTATGTTGGCAACACACCGTCAAGCATAACAGCGGCTCCAGGACGGCATGCGGTTGTGCTCTCCGCGCCCGGATTTGCCAAGTGGGAGCGGGAGCTGCAGGTGACGGCCGGATCAAAAGTTGACGTGAGCGCGACATTGCAGAAGACAAATCAATAGGCGCGCCTTGCGCTCGCAGATGACAAGCCAAGGCCGCCACCCGTATTGCCTTGCAGAGCAGCGACCCTCTTTTCTAATTCTGCCAACCAACCAGATCAGTTGGCTGGGCTTTGTATAATCACGGCCTCGCTGCCCGAAGTATCGACTGAGGTTTTACGAGACTGCGCAGCGGTCGACGCAGCCTTTGTCTTCTGTTTCTGCAGACGTGCTTCCTGAGCGGTCACGTGCTGCGGCTGTGCAGATTCGGGCTCGCACTGGTACTCGGGGTACGAAGTGCAGCGCTCAGCCTGCGCCATCGCGCGATCTTGCTGCGCCTGCGCGCAGTTGTGCAGAGCATCCAAGACTCTGCCAGCAAGCGGCGTCGTTAGGATCCGGCAAGTTGTTCTGCGCAGAAACCGTCGAGGCGGCAACCAGCAGCAGGGTAGCAGTTATTAAAATTGTCAGAAGTTTCATCGTAAGCCTCCAAATTTGTTTCTGCATAATGAGATTGATGGTGAAGCATTTTCGGACGGACAAATACTGCTCGTTTTCTGCCATTCTTTTTTTTCTGTATCATTTTTTTCTGTATCAAAGGATCAATCTCAAGCATCTTGTCAACATATGGATGTAGTGGGGACGAGACCAGCGGGATTACGGCGGGCGCAGGAATGGCCGACGCGTCGAATCTCGCTCCTCATATTTCCGCGAGTGCACCTGATGAACATCGCCGGCCCGGTCGACGTGTTCACGCGTGCGTCGTTGGCGTTGACGCTTACCGGAAGGCGCAGCTCGCCCGCCTACGAAATCGAGCTGCTGACGATGGACGGTCTGCCATTGGTAACTGCGTCGGGTCTGAGCTTTGTGGGTGGGCGACGGTGGACCGAGGCTGTTGCACCGATCGATACGTTGCTGTTGATAGCTGGGGCGGCTGAATTGAATTCGTCGATTGCGCCGGAACTTTTGACCTGGTTGCGCGCGAGTGCTGATCGCGTCCGCCGCATCGGGTCGGTTTGTTCCGGAGCATTCGCATTAGCTGCAGCCGGAATATTGGACGGGCGGCGAGCTACCACGCACTGGAAGCTAGCGGAGAAGTTGGCGCGCCGCTATCCGCGAGTTTCCGTCGACGCAGATAAAATTTTTGTTCAAGATAGGAATGTGTGGACAAGCGCCGGAGTATCAACCGGCGCTGACCTGGCGCTTGCCATGGTTGAAGAGGATTATGGACACGCGGTCGCATTAGAGGTGGCGCGACACATGGTGCTGTTTTTGCGGCGTCCGGGCGGGCAGAGCCAGTTCAGCACGCAACTCGCGGGACAGGCGGCGGACCTTCAACCGATTCGCGAATTAATCGCCTGGATCTCTGAGCATCTTGATGCTGATCTGTCGGTTCCTGCGCTGGCCAGGCGCGCAGGAATGAGCGACCGTAATTTCAGCCGGGTTTTTTCGCGGCAAGTGGGCGCCACACCCGCACGTTTTGTGGCCAGCCTGCGGCTCCAGGCCGCTAAAGCCCGACTCGAAGCGACAACCGATAATGTAGAGACGATTGCTTCGCGGGCAGGCTTCGGTGACGGCGAAGCTTTGCGCCGCCGGTTCCGTTCTGAAGGGGCGACCCCGAGGTTGTATCGCGAACGCGCGGCTGTCAGCGGTGCGGGAGTGGGTTAGCCGCTTTGTTGGATGATCGAGTTAGCCTTCCATCGTAGAAACGTCACCAGCGTCTACTCCTGCTTCTTTGGCTTTAAGGAAGCGGCGGAGAATTTTTCCCGAGCGAGTCTTGGGTAGGGCGGCAACAAATTCCAGGGCTGCGGGAGTGGCGATCGGTCCAAGCTCTCTTCTCACATGTTCAATCAGGATATTGGCGAGTGCATCAGAGGGCGTATGGCCTGCGCGGGTTTGAACGAAACACTTGATGACCTCGCCCTTTAGCGGATCGGGAACGCCAATGGCAGCAGCCTCGGCAACTGCCGGATGTGAGACTAGCGCGCTCTCTACTTCGGCGGTTCCGATGCGATGGCCGGCGACGTTTAGCACATCATCGCAGCGGCCTAGAACGGTGATATATCCATCTTTATCTCCAACGCGACATCGCCGGTCACATAGCAACCGGGAATCTGCTTCCAATCGCGTTCGTATCGTGCCGGATCTCCCCATACCGTGCGCAACATGCAGGGATAAGGGCGGCGCAGCACGAGGCGTCCGCCTATACCCGGCGGAACAGATTTGCCTTGCTCATCCACTACGTCTGCTTCCGAGCCCTCTAAAGCCACGCCCACTTTCCGGGCCGCACTGCCATTGTGGGCGGCGTGCCAAGGCCGGGCCGCCCAATTCGGTTTGCCACCAGTTGTCGATCACATAGCCCCATTTGCCGTCGCCTGCAAGATACGTTTGCGCCCAGCGCCATGCTTCCGGATTCAACGGCTCACCGGCGCAGGCAATCAGCCGCAAACTGGTGAGGTCGTACTTTGCTGGATAAGCTTCCCCGTAACGCATGAACATGCGCAGAGCGGTGGGCGCAGTGAACATCTTGGTCACGCCGTAGCGTTCCACGATTTCCCAGGCTGTCCCTGGATTCGGGTAGTCGACTGCGCCTTCACGAAACAACGTTGTCGCGCCCGCGCACAGCGGGGCGTAAACGATATAAGAGTGGCCCACCACCCAGCCGATATCGGACGTGCACCAGAAGATATCCTGATCGCCGACGTCGTAAAAGCTTTCCAGATAGTAAGTGGTTGCGACCATGTATCCGCCGTGGACGTGGACCACTCCCTTGGGTTTTCCGGTCGATCCCGAAGTGTATAGAAGGAATAATGGATCTTCAGCGTCCATTTCTTCTGCGGGACAGTCGGCAGGGAACTTCAGCAAATCATTGAAATCGATTTCGCGTTTGCTGGTTAGCTCTGTGGGGCGACGCTCATACACCACAACTTTTTCGACGAACTCGAGCGTATCGATGGCCTCGTCGACGATGGCTTTCAACTCTACGGTCTTGCCACGACGGAACCCGACATCGCCGACGATGATCACCTTGGCTTGCGCATCAACAATCCGGTCGCGCAGCGCGGTGTGCCCCAGTCCTGCGTACACTACAGAGTGGATAGCGCCGACGCGAGCGCAGGCCAGCATGGCCACGGCGCCCTCGATAGTGAGCGGCATATAAATAACGACGCGGTCGCCTTTTTTCACCCCGAGCGATTTCAGTCCGTTGGCGAAACGGCACACCATGCGATAAAGCTGGCCGTAGGTGACGATGCGCTCTGTCCCGTCTTCTCCAAGCCAGATGAAGGCCGCGCGGTTGCGCCGTTCGGAGTGCGCATGGCGATCAAGGGCGTTCAAAGTAATATTGGTCTTGCCGCCGACGAACCATTGATGGTGTACGCCATCCCATTCCAGAACCTTGGTCCAGGGCCGCGTCCACACGAAGCGCTTGGCGTATTCGCCCCAGAAACCCTCCGGATCCTTGACCGAGCGCTGGTAGTCTTCGGCGAAATTCTGCTGACGGCAGTTTTGCGCCACGATCTGCGGCGCGGGATATTCCTGATCAATCGTTAATAGATTTGAAATGCCTTCGGTTACGGTAGCAGGGCTGCTCATGGCGTTCTCCTGCGAGAAGAGATGTGCGATTTTATTGCCGCGTTCAAACAGGCCGCAGTGACGTGGCTCACAACGCGATGTGAGCTGAAAGATTACATCATTCGTGGCGCCAGGGAGCATGATTTGCGCGGCGGGCGGGTGCCACGGCGGGGTTAACTAAGTCGTTAATGGGGATTTCCCTGTATGTCTGCCTTTACGTAACTTTGTAATGATGTGTCACTTTGCCCATGGAAATTAACAGCGGACGCATTCTTTGTGTGGATGACGATCTCGTTAGTTTGAAACTCCGCAAGGTGTTGCTTGAAGGGGCGGGATACTCCGTTTTGTTGGCTTCTTCGGGCGCCGAGGCCCTGCGAATGCTTAGCGAAGGAGCCGAAGTTGACCTCGTCTTGCTGGATTACATGATGCCCGAAATGAATGGGAATGAGCTTGCCGGTAAGCTGCGAGTTCTTTATCCCGAACTCCGGCTGATTGCCGTGTCTGCGGTTGGTCAACTACCCGCAACACTGGTCAGCGCGGTAGACAGTCATGTGCAGAAAGGAAACGATCCGGAGCTTCTTCTTTCGGTCATCTCAGCAGTGCTGGCCGGTCCCAGTTCGGTTGGCTCGGCAAGCAGTCCGCGCGTGCAATCCCCCAAGACAGTGCTTTGCGTGGATGATGAAAAGTTGCAACTTCAGCTGCGGAAGATGCTGCTGGAATCCGCGGATTTTGTGGTGCTGGCGGCTCAGTCTGCAGATGATGCCATGGAGATTTTCCGCACGCATCATGTGGATGCTGTCGTATTGGACTATTGGCTATCGGGAAATAACGGTACTGCTTTAGCGGAACAGATGAAAATGCTTCGTCCCAGAATTCCGATTCTGATGTTGTCAGGTTTTTCTTCATTGCCCGGCGAGGGCGCGGTGGTTGATGCATGGCTTCGAAAAGCGGAAGTTGAACCGGAAGAAATAATAGAAACGGTTAATCGGCTTATCGGTCTTCGCAGCGATTCACAACAAGGTGCCAACTCCTAAATGAAAGTCTTAAAGCTCGAATGTGTGTCACCCAGGTGGCCGGTGGTGTTCCATGTTATGGCATTCTGCTTTTTGCTCGCTGCGACAGCTCCAGAGGCATTGGCCGATATCGATCAATCAACCAATCCCGCCAAGCAGTTGACACTGGAGGAATTGGGAAACGTCGAGGTGACGACGGTTTCGAAAGAACCGGAGGAGATTCGGAAAACTGCCGCCGCGATATACGTAATTACCAACGAAGAGATTCAGAATTCCGGAGCGATGACTATTCCCGACGCATTACGTTTGGCTCCCGGCGTGGAGGTGGCTCAAATTGACAGCCATCAGTGGTCAGTCGGCATTCGCGGTTTTGGAAGTAACCTTACGCGAAACATCCTGGTCTTGATCGATGGCCGCACCGTTTACACCACCTTGCTTGCCGGCACCTATTGGGAAGTTCAGAACCTCATGCTGCAGGACGTCGATCGTATTGAGATTATCCGGGGCCCGGGCGGGACGATTTGGGGACCCAATGCAGTGAACGGCGTTATCAACATCATCACGAAAAGCAGCAAGGACACACGCGGCGCCTTAATCAATGCCGGCGGAGGAAATGTTGATCAGGGCTTCTTTAATGCGCGCTACGGTGGCGGCAATGGCAAGGGCATCGATTACCGGATATACGCGCTGGGGTTTGATCGCGGTCCGGAGTTCCACACGGATGGCAACAACTTTGACGCGTGGCGCGCGGCACAAGGCGGTTTCCGCGCCGACTGGACCAAGAGCGATCGCGACAGCTTTACTTTCCAAGGTGATATTTATGACGAAGGAGCAGGCCAGAGCGTAGTTGCGACTACTTACGCACCGCCGTACTCGCAGACCATCGACAAGACAGCGCTCCTCTCCGGCGGCGATCTTCTTGGCCGATGGCAACGAATTCAAGGCGAGGGAAAAGACATTCAGCTTCAGGCTTATTTCAATCGTACCAGCCGCGAGCAAGCGAACTTCGACGACTACGAGAATACTTTCGACGTCGACTTTTTGGATCGTTTTCGTCTTGCTCGCTAGCAGATCTCTTGGGGTGGGGGAATGCGCTTCACCCACGAAGACAATCCAGTGGTGGTCTCGGGCCTCACATTCACACCCGAGGAACGAACAGACAATCTCTTAACGGGCTTCTTTCAAGACGAAATCGGGCTGGTGGAAAATCGTCTGATTTTGTCGTTAGGAACGAAAATTCTCCACACAAATTTCACCGGAGTGCAGTGGCAACCAAGCATTCGCCTGTTGTGGACACCAACCAGCAAACAGACAGTGTGGGCCGCCTTTACGCATGCCGTTCGTACTCCGTCCGATGCCGAAGAAAACTTTTCTCTGGCTGGGTTCATCGGCATCGCGCCGGGCGGGATACCGTTTTTCGCGCGATTCAATCCTAACCACCACTTTAGACCGGAAGAACTCAACGGTTACGAGCTAGGCTATCGGCGCACGTTGGCTCGCACGTTTTACTTTGCCATCGCCTCGTTCTACAACCACTACGGTGATCTCTTCAGCGAAGACGTAACCGGAGCGCCGTTCCTGGAAACAAATCCACCACCGCCGCACATTCTTCTTCCTGCGCAGTTTGGCAACGGCCTGGTTGGAACTACGAAAGGAATCGAGATCGCTCCCGAATGGCGGCCGGTAAGTTATTGGCGATTGCTGGCAACCTATTCATTTCTGCAAATGAACATCCATAATGCGACCAATTCCGAGGACCTTGGGTCCGCCCCCGTTGTTGCAGGCTCGAGCCCCAGGCACCAGGCTACGTTGCAATCCAACCTCGATTTCGCCAAGCGTTTTCATTTCAACCTGACATCTCGTTATGTCAGCGCATTGCCCGCAATCAAGGTGCACGCATACATCACTGGGGATGCGCGCTTTGCCTGGCAATTGAGCCAGCAGTTCGGGTTTTCAGTAGTCGGACAAAATCTGTTTCAGCCGTATCATTTCGAATATGCGGGATCCGATCCGGGGCCACCGATTGGAATCCGCAGGGCCGTTTACGCACAAATTACGTGGACAAGGTGATTCGCACAGCTATTAATTCCTCGTGTTGGGGACTTGGGACCTCGGCTAACGTACTTCTATCGCACAGAAGGTGTCGCCGATCTATCTTGAGTGTCGCGCTGCGGCTGGCCGTATTGCTGTCCCTGTTTGCAACAGCTTCTCTCGCTCAGCAAGTGCATCCGACCGAATCTCAGGTGAAGGCTGCTTACCTCTACAACTTTGGCAGATTCGTCGAATGGCAGGGCGAAGGCGGCCCTAAGGGAGACTCTTTCGAACTTTGTGTACTCGGCCAAGATCCCTTCGGGCCGGTTCTCGACGCTACGGTGGGAGGAGAAAGCATTAACCTCCGTAAGATCACGGTAAAGAGAATCTCGAAACTTCCCGAAGCTGCAAGCTGCAACATTTTATACGTCAGCGCGTCTGAGGCAGGCCGACTGGGGACGATCGTTGAAGCTGCGCATCATTCTGGCACGCTGACGGTCAGCGATATTCCGCATTTTGTGGATCACGGCGGCATGATCGGTTTCGTGAAGCAACAGGACAGAATTCGATTCGAAGTAAATCGGACCGCAGCCGAAGATTCTCACTTAACCCTGAGTTCGGAATTACTAAAGGTTGCTTACAGAGTGGTCAACAAGGACAGAGCAGAAAAATAGCCATGGCTGCGCAGCGCACCAGATCGATTTCGACCAAGCTCACCATGATGAATGTTATGGTTAGCGGCGCCGCATTGATATTGGCATCTATTGGCTTCTTTATTTATGACCAGATTACTTTTCGGCAGGGATTGGTGCACACGCTTTCTGCGCAAGCCCAGATCATTGCGTCGAACAGTGTTTCGGCGCTGCTGTTCAACGATCCCCAGGCGGCGGCTAACACACTCGCTGCTCTTCAAAACTCGCCTAATATTTCCTCCGCAGGCATCGTGACGCCATCAGGCACGACCTTCGCACAGTACAGAAGGCAGCGTGGGGACGAACTCTTAAGCGTCGCAGCCCTTCCTAACGATCAAATCGAAGGTTATCGCTTTGGCACTACACACGTGGTTTTGGAAAGGAAGATACTTTCGCAAGGAAAACTTCTTGGAATCGTCTATATCCGCGCGGATTTGCGGGAAATCGATCGGCGTCTCTGGCGATATGCCCTGATCTCCTTGGGCGTGTTGCTGGTCTCGCTGTTGTTTGCCGTAGTGGTATCTTCGCGCTTTCGCAAATCGGTTGCGGAACCGATCGTCGGCCTGGCTGAAACAGCACGCGTGGTTTCTCGGGATAAGGACTACAGCGTGCGCGTCAACGCCAGCGGGGAGCACGACGAATTGTTCACTCTGATGAACTCGTTCAATGACATGTTGAGAGAAATCCAAAACCGCGATGCCGCGCTGCAGAAGGCTCACGATGAACTGGAACAGCGAGTCACCGAACGAACCCGCGAACTGGTCTCAGCCAATCGTGAACTGGAGGCATTCTCGTATTCGGTTTCCCATGATTTACGGGGTCCTCTCGATGCTCTCAACGGCTACAGTTATATTCTCCTGAAAAATCATGCGAGCAAGCTGGATGCGACCGGCAAAGAGTCGCTGCAGAATATTCGCGCCGCCGCCCGGCGCATGTCTGACCTGATTGACGATCTGCTGAATCTGTCCCGCCTTAGCACCAGCAGCATGCACCGTGAAAAGGTTGATCTCAGTGTCTTTGCCCGCAGCATTATGGAGGAACTGTGCCGCAACGCACCTCAGAGGAAAGTGGAGTTCGTCGCGGCGGCGACTGCAGAGGGCTATGGTGACGCGCGTCTTTTGCGGATCGTACTAGACAATCTCTTGCGAAATGCCTGGAAGTACACCGCTCATCATGACGAGGCTCGTATCGAATTCGGACAAGAGATCAGCGATAGTCGAGTTGTATACTTCGTCAGAGATAATGGCAGCGGCTTCGATCAAAGATCAGCTGATCGTCTGTTTCAGCCATTCCAGCGTCTGCACTCGACTGCTGAATTTCCCGGTAACGGCATTGGACTGGCCACAGTGCGGCGCATTATTCAACGGCACGGTGGAGCTGTGTGGGCGGAAGGCGAAGTCGAGAAGGGTGCGACGTTTTACTTCACTTTGGAATCGCGGCCAAGTGGAAGCACTCCAGTTTGATGTCTTCGGGGATTAATCCTCTGGATGTACCGCGGCCGCGTGGCGTTGGTTCAAAGACACGGCCGCAGATGGCAGTCAAAGCGCCGGTTATTTCGGTGGGAAATGATCCAGCATTTTGTCGACAGCCTTATCCAGTTTCTTTTCGTTCTTCTCCGGTTTATTGGAGAGCGCTTCCTGAGAGACGCCGCGCCAGATCAACTGCTTGTTATGGGCGTCATACATGTCCAAGACCAGTGAGCCGACGGGATAGTTGACAACTTGGGTAGTTGTTTCGCCGAAGCCTCCCCAACGCCAGCCTCCCATTCCGTCGTAAAAGGTCTGGTACTCCCGCTGATCACGAGCGCTGCCGACGGCTGTAATTGCGACGTCGCCGCCGCTATCCACACGTTGCCATCCCTTGGATTGCAGCGCATGATCCACAGCATCTTGAATACGGCTCTGCCAAAGGGGATCAGTGGTTTTGATTTTCTCCCATGAGTAGGTGTGATATTGAGAGAAGTTTGCGTGATGGTCGTAATCAACTCTTACGTCTTGCGCGCACACACTTGCAGCGAGTGCAAGAAGCACGAAAACAGCTGAGCAGAAAAAACCTCGTGCATTCATAAATTACTTCTCCAAAGATTGAATCTGGTGCGCAAGGCCGAGGCAAAAAAGTCACCTCGGCGGCTTGCGCGGTAATGAGATGCTGATTGTTAGCCCGAGGATTGCGGTAAGTATTCTTTTAGGCGGCATCCAGAACGGCTGCACATAACAAAAAGGCCACCAAGGAATGCCTTGGTGGCCATAAGTCTGGCCGCACTTAGTTTTGTGGTGGCGTGCTGCTGGGCGGAGTGGTGCTACCTGGAGTTGCCGAGTTGGGGCTTTGACCCTGCGGAGTACCCTGCGGCTCCGGAGTTGTGCCGGGAGTCGTGGTGCTACCAGGATTCGTTGAGGTTCCAGGGGTTGGGGACGGGTTTGCCGAGTTTGGAGAAGTGGTATCGGGTGTTGGCGAAGCGGTGCCCGGTGTCGGCGAAGCAGTACCCGGCGTTGGCGAAGCGGTTCCAGGCGTCGGCGAAGCCGTGCTTCCGGAGTTCGGCGTTGTGGCGCCGGGATTAGAACCGGTCTGTCCGGGGTTCGACGTCGTTCCCGGAGTTTGGCCACTTTGCGCGCCTGCGCCTGTCTGTCCGGCGCTTGATCCCGTTGAGGAACCGGCGCTGGAGCCGGTCGATCCCGCCGAGCCGGCGGATCCGGCGGAGCCCGATTGCCCCGTTTCAGCCACTACCCAGCATGTCAAAAGCAACAGAACTGCCATTATCGAAATCTTGGTCTTCATGGGGCCTCCAGCCTCCAAAAGAAAGTAACGCCAATTCGCGTTCTGCAGGGAGTTTAGGTCCTCAGTTCAGCAGTGAGAATCCGGTGGACGCCCTAGGTTTTGTAGGGCGATGCGGTAGAAATTCGCTTTGGGCGACTGCTTGCCCGACACATGAATCGTCCTCGTCCTTGTGACAAACCGCGGCCGGGATGCCGCATCCAACCGTTTCATGCTTGCCGGGAAACGTTGCAGCCCAGCTTTGATTTATATCTTCATAGCAATCATCGTCTGCGCACTAGCTTTTCTGGCTTTGCACCACGGACCAGAGGGACAACCACCCACCGAGCCCATCCATGACAAACAGCAATAGGTGAATCAACGGGCAGCATGAGGATTAATTTTGGAAGGAAAAGTACAGAGGCCGGTCGGACTTGTATGCTTGGGGTCCGTCGGCCTCTGGAAGGCGATCAGTGTTGGTAGTTGTCGTGATCGTGATGATCCTGATCCCAGTTCTGTTCGGTTTCCCAGCGGTGGTCTCGGCCATTCCACCATTGATGATATTTATCCCAGCAACGCTGCCGTTCCGCATTTAAGTCGCGTCGACGCTCCTCGGCGTCGTGGCTGTGTTCGCCATCCTTTTGGATCGCTCGGTCGAGTCTCGTTTCCGCTTTTTCAACCGCGTGCTGGCATCTGCCTCTGTCGTCATCGGCCCGCGCCTGCGGTGTCGCTGCAAAAAACCAAAGTGCTCCCGCCACTACGAATGCCACTGCTGTCCTTGATAATCGTCGAGTCAAGATTGTTCTCCTTTTTATGTCGCTGGCGGCGAGCAATTGCCACCATGCGGCCTGATCGAAGCACTACGCCTGATTGCTTCGCCCTGGGAAAATGCACCCAAGACTCAACAAATTTTATGGGCGCTAAAAAAGCTTTTCGATACAGGACATTCCCTATTAACGGGAAAGTCAGCCAGCAGAGAACGACTGATGCTTGCCGCGGTTTTTGGCCATCGCGCGGCGGGGGTTCGCGCTGGGTTAAAGAGGCAGCTCTTGTGCCGTAGGAAAGTGATGCTGTTCGCGACCGACTTTGCCATCGTATTTGGTCGTCATCTTGAACAATTCCAGGCGGCCGTCAGAAGCCAGAAAACGACATTGATCGCGCAACGCCTGCATTTCCGCTGCTTCCAAGGGCTTGAAATTTACCGCGACCCGCAGATTTTGATCGAGGACCTCCATGCTGTCGATACCGCTGATGGTGGTGGCTACCGGCAGGCTCATGGCATATCGCAGGCCCTGCTCGGGCGTAACCGCGCCATGCCTCACCAGTTCACCACTGCCTCCCAGACTTTTCATGCCGAGCGCCGCGATACCTCGACGGTTCGCTTCGGGCAGCACGTGAGTTTCAAAGCTGCGGAACGTGGCGTCACAACAGTTGAGCGGCATCTGAACCGTATCGAAGGGAAAGTTGTGCGACAGCATTTTCAGATGGATCTCGGGATCCTTGTGTCCGGTGAAACCGATAAAGCGAACTTTGCCTTGCTGCTTTGCGTCGGCCAGCGCTTCCGCCGCGCCGTTCGCGGCAAAGATCAGGTCGGGATCATTGTCATAGACCACTTCGTGAATCTGCCAAAGGTCGAGATGATCGGTTTGAAGCCGGCGAAGCGATTCCTCCAGCATTCGCATGGCGACTTTTTTGTCGCGCCCGTGGGTGCAAACTTTGGTCATCACGAAAGCCTGCTGACGTTTTCCCTTAAGCGCTTTTCCCAGCCGTTCTTCACTCAAGCCGTCGTGGTATTCCCAGGCATTGTCGAAAAAAGTGACGCCGTGATCGAGCGCCTTGGCGACAATTTCATTGGCGGCCTGATCAGTTTCGGCGGAGCCAAGATGGTATCCGCCCAGTCCCATCGCCGAAACTTGCACGCCCGTGCGCCCCAGCGGTTTTTTGGGAACTTCACCTGACGGAACTTGTGGTGTTTGGCCCGATTGTTGTTGTGCCATGCTCCCTCCGGAGACAAGCGGCGTCGCGCCAAGGATCGCGGCACCTTTCATGAAACTTCGCCGATCGCAAACCCATCACTTTGCTCCTAGAACTGTTTTTCTGGAAACGGATGGCCAGTATTCATCTGGGCTCCCAGCATGTCTTTGACCTCGGATTGCTGGGTGTCGAGCGGGAAGCCATGCGCGAGGCGAGCTTCGGGATTGTCAAACTTCAGCGATAACTTATAAAGCTCGTATCTGCCATCAGCTGCGTCTGGTTTGCATCGCTCGCGGAGCGCACTCATTTCGGCCTCTGAGAATGGCGTGAAATTCTGGGCGATTTGCAGATTCTGGTGCAGCACTTCAAGACTGTCGATTCCGGTGATCGTGGTGGCAACCGGCAGGCTCATGGCATAACGCAACGATTCTTCGGCGGTAATCACGCCGTGTTTAATGGCATCGCCGTGCCCGCTTAACGGTTTCATTCCCAGCGCTGCGATTCCGCGCTTGTTTAATTCTGGAAGAACCTGCTGTTCGAAGCTGCGGAAATTGGCGTCGAAAGCGTTGAGCGGCATTTGCACAGAGTCAAAAGGGAAGCCGGTGTTAAGCATGGCGAGATGAACTTTCGGATGCTGGTGGCCGGTAAATCCGACAAAGCGAACTTTGCCATCTTTCTTGGCTTTTTCCAGCGCTTCGGCGGCGCCGCCGGGACGAATGAAAAGTTCAGCATCGTTGTCGAAGGCCATGCCGTGGACTTGCCACAGATCAAGATGGTCGGTCTGCAGACGGCGCAAGGACTCTTCCAACATTTGCAGCGCAAGGCTGCCATCGCGGCCGTGAGGACAGGTCTTCGTCATCAGGAAAACTTTGTCGCGCCGGCCTTTTAAGCCAGCGCCCATCCACACTTCCGTTTTGCCACGGCGGTATTCCCAGCAGTTGTCGAAGAAAGTGATGCCGCCGTCGACTGCCTGGTGAATAATTTCGACGGCAGTTTTTTCATCAGGGGCGTCGCCTAAGTGATGGCCTCCGAAACCAAGCGCGGAAATCTTGGCGTCAGAACGTCCGAACTTACGGAGAGGAATGGATCCCGGGGAAGTTTGGGGCATTTCGTCACCCATTTTCAATTTAACTCAGCCGTTAGCTGCGTTGGATGCGACAAAGAAATTGCAGGTTGGCAAAAACTTCAACCGCGTGGATGCGCGATTTGCAAGCTCTAACGATGACGGTCCAAAATTCACCAAACCAATCCTAGCGATAAGGTATTTGTTGTACCTGCCGAAAGTGAACGCTGCCAATCGGCCAGTGGAGACCCCTTTGTCATTGCAATACGGTTTTTGCGGGGCAACTCCGTGCTTATCGAGGTGCTCTAAATCGCAATCTAATGGTTTTTCCAAGTTCGAGGTTGGAAAGGATAAGGAATGCGGGTGTGATTCAACAGGGCATAATTCAGGCGACGGTGGCGCGCATTCACCAAGGCGCTGGTCTTCATGACGACATTTGGGTTGGTCGCGGTCGGGCCGCATACGGCGCAAGCGCAAACTTACAAAGTTATATATTCATTCACCGGTTTTGATGAGACCACCGGCGGCTCCTACCTGATTCGCGACGCTGCCGGCAATTTTTACGGTTCCAGCCCTCAGGGTGGGAATTTGTCGAACTGCAGCGGCGGCTGCGGAGATGTGTATAAGTTGAGTCCGACCGACAAGCTGACTTACTTGTATACCTTTCAAGGGGCGCCAGACGCGGCATATCCCGCCGGCGCGCTCTTGGATGTGAAGGGCAATCTCTTCGGTGTTACACAAGCAGGCGGTACAGGCACCGCCGCAGGCTGCGGCGGCTCGAGCGGTGGTGGTTGCGGCACAATCTTCAAAGTAACAGCGAATGGCAACGAAACAGTTCTGTATAGTTTTGCGGGTCCGCCCAACGATGGTATGTCGCCTTACGCAGGATTGGTGCGTGATGCCAAGGGCAATTTTTACGGTACGACGCTCTTCGGTGGCCCCTCCGGCACCTATGGAAATCCCGGAGAAGGCACGGTTTTCAAGGTGACGCCGGCAGGTAAGGAAACGCCTCTCTACGAGTTCACCGGCGAAAACGACGGGGGAATGCCTTTTGCCAGCTTGCATCTCCGCGATGGCGTGCTGTACGGAACGACATCACGCGGCGGCACTGGTCCCTGCGGCGATGACTTCGGTCCCGGCTGTGGAACAGTCTTCAAGGTGGAAGGCGGCAAAGAAACCGTCGTGTACAGTTTCCAGAATAAATCGGACGGTGGCTATCCGATTAGCAGTCTGATCAGCGACAAGGCAGGAAATCTTTACGGCACAACGGCGGCCGGAGGCGACCTTAAATGTACCCAACCTTCCGCGAGGATGCTCATCGCACCATCTTCCAAGCCCCCGATTCAACCGCCTCCCAAAGGGTGCGGCACCGTTTTCAAAATAACTCCGCAGAGGTAAGGAAACTGTGCTGTATGCCTTCAAAGGCACGACCGATGGATATTCGCCCCAATCCTCACTAGTCATGGATTCGGCCGGAAATCTTTTCGGTACCACGCCCTTTGGCGGTGACCTCCGTTGCGGAGATTCAGGCGAAGGCTGCGGAGTCATATTCGAGATCAATGCTGCCGGACGCTTCAAGGTACTGCATACGTTCACTGCGATTCCGGGCGGTGAATATCCACAGCACTTGACCTTGGACGATAAGGGCAACATTTACGGTTTGGCGGCTGAAGGCAATGCTGGCGCAGGCGTGATTTTTAAACTGACTCCGTGATACGACTTTGACACATGTTGGCCTGACATTTACGGAAGCTGTGGCCTTTGTCCGGCGACCGAATTTTTGTATTGCCAGTAATTAACTACGAGCTCATACTTCGCCTGTCGGTGGAGGCGTTTTGACGACCGCAGGGAGTGGAGCGCGTACAAGTTCCGATCACGAAGCTTGGTCGACGACTATTGCTTCTTCGATAGTGGGCACTGCTTTCTTTGCCCTGTGGTTCTGGCTGCTGCCCTCCTGGTTGGGATTCGGAATCCAGAGTGCGGGAGTTGCACGATGGCGATGGATCGCAGCCATTCCATCGGTGCTCGGCTTCGCGGTGGCACTACGCTGCGTGTGGGATTTCGGTCGCACCGGACAAGGCACACCTGCACCTGTTGCTCCGCCTAAGAAGCTGGTGGCAGTCGGCTTCTATCGATACGTGCGGAATCCGATGTACTTAGGTTTCTTCACCGGCTGGATAGGATTGTGGATAGTTTTTGGTCATGCGAATGTGCCAGCTATCGTCGTAGCCTGCGCGGCGGTGATGGGCGTAGCTCTATTTGTGATGTGGTATGAAGAACCGACGCTGCGCAAGATGTTTGGCGAAGACTATGGGGAATATTGCAGCAACGTGCGCCGCTGGTTGCCGAGATTGCACCCATGGCAACCGGACGGACGGCTTTAAGCCAACGCCCTCTTGTTACCCCAGTGGAACTTCATCTGAACTGCTTTGAGAGGGCGCAGCTTCAACTGCGCCGAACCCCGGCAGGGTTTTAGTAAGATAGACGCACCAGATTTTTCGATGCGCAGGATCCGCATAAAAGTTGAAGCTTCTGTAATAGGTAGGGCTGTCGAAAAGAATCTGAGTCCAAGTTTGTTTTGAAGGACGAACTGAATGGCGAATGTGAACACGAAAAAGGGGGTAATCGGAATTCTTACGGGCGGCGGCGACGTGCCCGGTTTGAATCCGGCTATTCGCGCCGTTACTTTCAGGGCGATACGCGAGGGTTGCAAAGTTATCGGCCTGCGCCGGGGATGGGGTGGCCTCGTCGACATCGTTCGCGAAAAGGACTTCGACAACAGCGACAACTTTCAAACCTTGACCGAAGAGATCGTCAACCGCGCTGGCCGTACTGGCGGGACATTCCTGCACAGTTCGCGCACCAACCCCGCGAAAGTGAAGAAAGCCAGCGTCCCGCCGCACCTGCAAGGAAACATACAACGCCGAGATCAACGATCTCACGCCCGAAGTGCTCAAGAATCTCGACTGGCTCGGGATAGACTTCCTCATCCCCATAGGCGGCGATGACACGTTGAGCTATGGCGTTCGCCTGTACCAGGAGGGCGTGAAGGTAGTCGCGATCCCGAAGACCATGGACAACGATGTGCCGGGAACCGACTATTGCGTCGGCTTCAGCACCGCAGTTACCCGCACCATCCAAATGACCAACGATCTGCGAACTTCGGCCGGCTCGCACGAACGCTTCCTGGTTCTCGAAGTTTTCGGCCGCTATGCGGGCTTTACCGCCATGCTTCCGACTATGGCGGGAGCCGCTAACCGCTGCGTGATTCCGGAGCATCGCTTCAACATCGAGCAGTTGACCGAGTTGCTGGTCGCCGACCGCCGCAAAAACCCAAGCCACTATTCGGTAGTTCTGGTTTCCGAAGGAGCCATGTTCGAAGGCGGAGATATGATTTTCGAGGACCATACCACAGACGCTTTCGGCCACAAAAAGCTAGGCGGCATCGGCGACCTGGTTTCGGAAAAACTGAAAGAGCTCTCACCAAAATACAACAACGGCAAAACCATCGAAGTGATCAATCAAAAGCTGGGATACCTGGTTCGCTGCGGCGATCCCGATGCCATCGATTCAATCGTTCCCATGGCGTACGGCAATCTCGCGCTGGATCTGCTGCTGCACAAGATTCACGGCCGGCTCGTGGTACTGAAGAACGGCCGGTACGACAACATGCCGGTCGATGCCGTAATCGCGTCAAAGAAAGTCGTGAACCTGAAGGAGCATTACAACACCGAGCGGCTGCGTCCGCATTTCAGCAGCTTCGAAATGAAACCACTGTTCATTATGACGAGCGAGGCCACGTTACTTCTACAAGGCGAGTGCGCCTTTGATTGCCGCCACTCGATCTAACAAGTTTCCGGGTTCGATGGAGACGATTTCAAAGCCAAAGTTGCGATAGGTCTCTTCGTGGATGCGCTCAAAACGGAGAGTTTCCTCGAAAGTGATCCGGCGGGCTTCGGTGTGGCGTAATGAAACCAAGATTCCGTATGAAGAAAACACGCTTCTTGAAAGATCGCCTCGTCTTGATGCGTTCGAGTTCGCGAGCGAGCGTGTCGGATAACGGGTACCCAAGGTATTCCGCCAGAGCAGCTGTGCAAATGGCGGAGCGATCGTGAAACTGTATTTCAGTCGGCTCGAAGGACGCGCGCATTTGCCGCGTTCGTTGCAGATCTGTGACTGCATCGATGAAGGAAGCCTGCGTCCATGGTTCTGCGATGCCTTGCGCCTGTCGCAGCGCAATCACGTCAGTCGCAGCCTCTTCCACGATACTGAAGCCGTCCAGTTCCAGTTGGCGGATTATGCATGTTTTCCCGGAACCGGGTGCCCCCGTCAGTACAAACCTTTTCATTGCTAAGTAATTTTATATGCCGTCATCCCGAAGGCCCGCGTTCTTCCGAGCGGGCCGAGGGATCTCGCGGGGTATGAACCACTATTCAGCTTAATTGACAAGGATACGGGTTCACCGCCAAACTGGATTTGCCCCGCGCGCATAGCAGTTTTGAATCAACCAACTCACGGAACGATTCCGAGGTGAACTTTCCATGCCATCACAAAACGCACCCGAACCAAAGCCGAATGTTGAACACGCACCAGTGATCGAGCACGTATCCGGCGCCCACGAACTTCTGAATGCGCTACGCAAGCGAATCGGAGAACATCCCGAACTGGCCCAAGCCATCGCCAAACTGGAAAGCGCGTTGAACATCCTCACAGTAAAAACTGGCGGAATGCTATAGGCGCGGGCTTTCACGTTCCTGCGCGATACACGTAGCGTTTACAACCAGCCTTTGGTTCGCGCGATCCTCGACGCTTCAACCCGATTGTTCGCGCCCAGCTTGCTGATAGCTTCGGAGAGATAATTCCGCACCGTTCCCTCGGAAAGACTTAGCTGTGCCGCAATGTCGCCGCTACTAACTCCTTCGCCGGCCAGCCGCAGGACTTGCCGCTCGCGATCTGTCAGTGGATCCGGCTCCGCCCAGGCCTCAGTGGCCAACTCCGGATCGATAACCCGCAAACCCTGTTGCACTCGACGTACCGCCTCTGCCAATTCTTCGGAGCGCATATCTTTCAGCAGGTACCCAGACGCTCCTGCTTCCAGTGCTCGCCGCAGATAACCTGCGCGTGCGAAGGTGGTCAGAATAATCACGCGGGTTCCGGTGCGCCGGCACTTCAGTTCAGCCGGCAACGTCGAGCCCCGTCATCTCGGGCATTTCAATATCCGTAATGAAGACATCCGGCTTGTGCTCCAGGACCGCTTCCAAGGCTTCTTTGCCGTTACGCGACCGCGCCACGACGGAGATATCTCCTTCGATCTCGAGCAGCGCAGCCAGCGCGCCCAAGACCATGCCCTGATCTTCGGCGATTACGACGCGAATCGACTTGCGCGCGTTTTTAACAACCGGAATCAATGATCAACTACTTTCTTTGGTGAGAGGAAATTGAATGCTGAGTTTGGTTCCCGCTGCATTGTCGCGTTCGAAAGTGCCGCCCAGTGCCTCAATGCGTTCCCGCATGCCGCGCAGGCCATTGCCTTCTCCGCCGCCGCCACGTCCATCATCCTGAATTTCGAGCCGGCAATTTCCATTTACCGGGATCAGCCGCAACTGGCAATTGTGAGCTTGCGCATGCCGAACGACGTTAGTCACGGCTTCCCGCACCACCAGCGCCACCACACTTTCCTGCGCCGGCGATAGACGAACTTCTTGCGACGTAGACTTCACGGTTACGCCTGCGGTCTCGAGGGTCGCTTTCGCCCGCTTGAGTTCGGCCTCGAGACTGTGTTCTCGATATCCCCGAATAGTGCTGCGAACTTCTGCCAAAGCGTCGCGCGAAGTCTGCTCCACGTCGGCGATCTCCGATTTCGCGCGTGCCGGATCGTGGTCGATGAGTTTGCGAGCCAGTTCCGATTTCAAAATAATCACGGAAAGAGTGTGGCCGAGCACATCGTGAAGATCACGCGCGATGCGTTCGCGTTCCGCCACTTTCGCCAGGTGCTCAATCTCCTCGTGAGCCATCTGCAAGCGGTTGTTGACCCGTTCCCGCTGCGCGAAATAAATATTGCTACAACCTACTACCAAAGAGAGTCCGGCGCCGTAGAACAAGAACCATCCCGAAAGGTGTAGTAGCCACCACTCAGCGGAAGCCACTGCTACCACGGCTGCGAGCAACTTAAGTGCGTCTAATTCGGTGTCGACCGCGAAAGGACTGAAGGCTGCCGCAAAAACAAAAAACGTGCATGCCCCCCCGTTGAAAGGAGAAAAACCAACACCCAGCATTACGAAGGCTGCAATATTAAGCAGACTCCATGGACACTTTATCCAGAAAAAACTGAAGTAGACAACCAGGAAGGCGACCGTACCTAATCCGGTGGCAAGCCACTGCTTCCATCCGACGTGATTCAGAATCGGGTCGAGAAGAAAAAAACAGAAATAAAATAGCCAGGTGTACGGGGCCCAGCCGTGCCGGGTTTTGGGTAGAAGCCTCATTTATGCAGTTCTAGGCTACAGGTTTTCCGCATGCTCGTCAGCATGGGCGTTGCGGCGCGTTAGCCATACATCTTGCCTTCGTCGCGTTGAAATCCGAGCCGGGCTACGCCCAGGCAGATAAGGAAAAAGCCAATCAGCGCTTGCCAGTGCGTCCAATTCGATTCGTGTTGTCCCGCTCCCACCACTCCGAGCGCGAGTTGGGCCAGATGATAAGGCGGCAGAAAGTGGGCGATATGCTGCAACATCTTTGGCAAAAACATGATCGGAACCCAGAGCCCGGAGCAAAACGATAGAGGCAGGTAAATCAGATTGATGATCGCGACCGATGAAGTCGGACCGACAAAATATCCCATGGCCAAGCCCATCGCGCAGAAGGGCAGGGAACCAGTTACCAGAATTGCGACCAACTTCGCCGCAGCCAGCAACGGCATGTGCACTCCGCCAAATGTGATTCCCAGCAGCAGCAGGAGCAGCACTACAACCGCGCTGAAAATCATGCCTATTGCGACCTTGGCCGTGAAATACGCGAACGGCGGCATGGGACTGGCGCGTTTCACCTGCAACCATCCCAATCCGCGCTCCGCGGCTAATCCGGACGCCGTGCCAAACAGCGATGCGCCCATGACTCCGAACGTCGCGTAGGTCGGGATCAAGTAAGTTGCAATCCCAATCCCGCCTACGGGGGCATCCTTCGAATTCAACACCAGGCCGAACAGCACGTAGAACATCAACGGGAAGGAGATGGTAGAAAGCGAGTACGCACGCAGACGCAGCCTGGTGAGAAATTCGTATTTCGCTTCTTTAAAATAAATCGCAAGAGTTTGGCCCAATGGGCGCTCCAAATTGATTGGTGCGAATGTAGTCGAAGCCGTTGCCATAAATGACCTCCGCTTAAGTATGTGCCGCGTTGCTGCGATCTTGAGTTAGGCGCGAGAAATGCTTCTTCCAGCCCAGCGCTGCTGACGTCCAATCCCGAAAGTCGCGGGTCGAGCATAAACAACTCACGCAAAATAGGTTCGGCCTCGGCCGCGTGGATTTCCAACCCATCGCGATCCCTGCGGACTTCGATCACGCCCGGCAGAGCGCGTATGGTTTCAATATCGAGCGAACTAACGCATCGGATCCGGCGCCCCGCAGTGCTGGCTTTGATCTCCGCCGGCGTTCCTGACGCAATGATTTTGCCGCGATTGATCACGACGACCCGGTCGGCAAGAGCATCGGCTTCTTCCAGGTAATGCGTGGTAAGCAGAACAGTTTTGCCGCGCGCGATCAGCTTGCGAATTTCTTCCCACAGCAATCGCCGGGATTCCACGTCCAGCCCCACGGTGGGTTCATCGAGAAACAAAATGTCGGGGTCGCCGCAGAGAGCCAGGGCAAACAGTACGCGCTGTTTCTGCCCGCCTGAGAGTTCTCCGAACACCCGATTCTTGATCTCTTGCAGGCCTGCGATTGCCAGAGTTTCAGCCATGGGCAACGGTCTTGGATAGTAGGACGAGAACAGGTCAATATGCTCCCTGACGCGCAGCGTCTCTGGTACCTTGGCGACCTGCAGCATGGCTCCAATGCGCATGCGAACGTCCGGTTCGATCGGGTTTCCACCAAATACATTCACACTGCCAGAGGTCGGTTTTGCCAATCCGAGAAATAGCTTTACCGCAGTGGTTTTGCCGGCGCCGTTTGGTCCGAGGAGCGCAACTAGTTCTCCTGCTTTAACTGCGAAATCCACTTCTCGCAAAGCGTGAACGTCGCCGAAGTTCTTGCTGGCTTTATGCAGGCTGGCAATCACTGCATCTTTCGCTTCAGACTGCTTGGTTTGGTATTGTTCTTGCACCGCGGTCATCATAAGATTGCCTCGCGTGACGGATCCAAATCATTCAGCGAAGTCATCATCGCGTGGTCCATCGAAAGCGCACCAGTGCCGATCATCATCAGATTGCGGTGACAAATGTCACCCGGTTAGCGGCTGTCCCGATGGTGTAACAAAACACGGTTTCGACAAACTAGCGTGCAAGGTTCGATATAATCCCCAATTCACCAGACGCAGCATTGGAAGGGACGCAGTAGGTGTAATGCGAATACGGCCCGGAGTTGAGTTGGCGAGCCTCAGCGACATTGGCTGCCAGCGAGAAAATAACGAAGACCAGTACGCCTACTGGGAGCCCAGCAGCGATGAGGAGTTCGCGCGCAAAGGCAGACTGGCGATTGTGGCCGACGGTATGGGCGGCCACGAAGGCGGACAGGAAGCCAGCCGCATCGCGGTTGAATCCATCCAGGAGATTTTTGCCAACGCTCCCGACAACGATGTGCAGTCTCTGCTGACTGTGGGATTTCAAATCGCGCACGAGCGCATCCTGAAATATGCGGCGGCAAATCCGGAATTGCAAGGGATGGGGACGACAGCTACGGCGATTGCCGTCCAGGGAAACGTTCTCTATTACGCGCACGTGGGGGATAGCCGTTTGTACCTGGTCCGAGGAACTAACATTTCCCGCGTGACCCATGACCACTCGTACGTAGGCCGCCTGGTTGAGAATGGATTGATCAGCGCGGAAGAGGCTGAGACCCATCCGCAGAGACACATCCTGACCGCGGCTTTGGGGGCGGGCGCTGAGGTGTGGCCCGAAACTTCACACCCCATTCAGTTGCAAAAGGACGATGTGCTGGTCCTCTGCACCGATGGATTGTGGAGCGTGCTTAGTGAAAACGAGATACGCACCGTGGTTGCCCGCAACGAACCGGCGGAAGCTTGCCGCGCACTGATCCAAATGACGAAAGATCGTGGCGCTCCCGATAACATCACCGTGCAAGTCCTGCGGGTAAGCGCGATGTAGACGCAGCCTTCTCCGTGTAGACGCGAGCGTCCTCGCTCGTGCGATTTCCCTTTGTGTACCTTGGTGTCCTTTGTGGTTCATGAAGTTCAAACGCTTAAACCACAAAGGACACGAAGGTACACAAAGGAAACAAGAATTGTCGGAATCTGCTTCAGCTATTCCGGCCGGCGTCGCAGAATCAGATCGCCTTCGCTGGGCGGAAGTGAGAAAGGGAACTCAATCACCCGGTTTCCGACGGGAACGCGCAGTAGGAATTCCTCCTGTTTGCGCAGGCCATCGATCCATTTACTTTTGGTGCTGAAAAGGATCCAGCCACTGGCCTCGGAATGATTTGCGTTCAGCGTTGTGGCCCGCAGGGTGCGAGTTTTCAGAAATTCGATCATCTCCGCAGCGTCTTTTTGACGAGCCGCCAGCGCTGCTTCTTTTTCTGTCTGCTTTTCCGGATGTTTGCGAACTTCTCGGTCCGTTTCCTCCGCTAGCGCGTTGACACCATTTTGCTGTTCGGCGGCAAGGCGGTCGGGGTCGAGGGCGCTGTGCAGGTCGTGATAGTGCTTTACGAATTCCAGCGCGATCTGATCTGGTGTTATGACGGAGCGAATCTTTGCCGCGATAATGAATGGTCAATTGCAAGGCGAATATCGAGTCGGATCGCCGACGCACTTTCTCTAATTCCTGTGAGTCCACGGCGAGCACAACCCCAGTAGTCAGCCGTCCAGAAACCGTAACGGTATTTGCCGTCGTCATCGCGGCTGAAAGTACAGCCCGGCTCACCTTCTGCCCAACGCAAGGTAGAGGTGTCAGCATTTTTGTCTGCAACTGCAGTTGTGGACACAGATGAAGAGGCCAGCAGCACAGCCAATAGCAAAATCGTGCTTGTTTTTCCGGAATGGGAAGCGCCGTGCATTGTAGACGCTCCCAGATTACTCCCGCTGGGTACCAGCCATATCGAGACAACTATCGCATCGCGACACAATGCACCGAAGTGGGACTGCCCAGGTTGATCGTGTTCAGCTTTACTCGTATCGGAGGGCTTCGATCGGATCCAGGCGTGAGGCGCGGACTGCGGGAACCATGCCGCTGATCACGCCCACAGCGATGAGGATAAGGATGGCGACGAGCAACGTCCCCGGCGCAATGATCAAACGAATGTCGCCCCCTTCAGCATTCTTCGCCATCGCGCTATACAGGGTGAGTCTTCCAACGGAGAGCGAGACCGCATAGGCGAGCATGATTCCCAGCGCTCCGCCGATGAAAGTGATGGTGAGAGCCTCGGCAAGAAACTGCGCCAGAATGTGTCCGCGGCGTGCGCCGAGCGCCTTCTCAACGCCGATCTCGCGCGTGCGCTGCGTCACCGAAACCAGCATAATGTTCATCAGTCCGACCCCACCAATGCCCAGCGTCAGCGTGCCGATGAATCCCAGCAGGATTTTCAGCCCAATGGTGATGACTTCGAACTGGTGAACCTGCTCCATGAGATTGAATATGCGCACTGCGCGGCGATCGGTCGCGATGAATTTGTGTTCAGTCGCAAGCACGTCGCGAGCAGCCTTCTCTAATCTTTCGTACTCCGGCGTCTCGTAATTGAACCAGATGGAATCGAGATAGTGAGTGTCCTTCAAGTCACTCATGGTTGTGAAGGGCACGTAAATGGTGCGATTGATGTCGTCGTCGGCTTCCTGCATCTTGGCGCTCAAGACACCGACCACTTCGAAACTCAGGCCGTCAATGCGGATGCGCTCCCCGATTGCGTTTAATCCAGAGAAAAGTTTTTCCTTGGCTTCGGAACCGATAACCGCCACTCGAGCGCGCTGCATTTCGTCCTGGTTATTGTAGAAGCGGCCCTGTCCCAGTTTCAGTGCGCGAACCGAATCGACATTGGCATAATTTCCCGTGACTTGAAAGTTGAAAGTTCGCGTGTCGAATTGAATGTTGGACTGTTTCTCGACCTCGGGCGTAATGTGCGTGATTTGCGGCAGATTGGTGGTGAGCGTGTCCACATCGTCCATGGTGAACCTGACCTGCATGCCTGCCTTCTGGCCGCCAGCCTGCATGGAGGTGCGGCCCGGGACCACGATCATCAGCTTGGTGCCGAAGTTGGCGAAAATATTCTCGCAGGCCCGGCCAAAGCCGTTGCCGTAGGCCAGCAGCATAACTACCGTGGCGATGCCCCAAGCCATGCCGAGCATGGTGAGCGCGGTGCGGCGGCGATTGTGGCGCATGGCGCCGTAGGCTTCGTGAAATAAATCGCGGAACATGCTTACTCCTGCCTCAGCGCTTCTACCGGCTGCAGCATCGCGGCTTTACGCGCGGGATAAAGTCCTGCAATCACTCCCGCGAGGGTCAAACTGCCAATGGCCAACACAGCCGACATCGGCACAATCTTCGGTGGGTCAAATCCTCCCGGCCCTTGTTGCGTACCCAGAACCGCCATCAGCGCTGCTGCGAATCCCATTCCGACAAATCCGCTGAACAGGGTGAGCAGAGTTCCCTCGAGAAAAAACTGAAGCAGAATGGTGCGGTTGGTTGCGCCGAGAGCTTTATGCAATCCAATCTCACGGGTGCGCTCGCTGACTGTCACCAGCATGATGTTGATCACGCCGATTGCGCCCAGTGCAAGAGTAACCAAGCCCACAGCGCCGAGGAACAAGTTCATGGCGTCGAAGATCAAGCCAACCGCTTTGGAGTTTTGAATCGTGTCCCAACCCTCAAACGCATTCTTGTCGTGATAATCAAAGCCATGATTGCGGGCAATTAATTTGCGAACTTCATCCTGGGCAAGCACATGTTCATCGGTCACACGCGGCTGGTAATTAATAAATGAGATCGAGTTTTCGTGATTCTCGCCCTTGAGCGGGAAAAACGTGGCCATGACCCGATAAGGGATGTAGCCGCGCATGTTGGTTGAGTTGTCGTCGCCGCGCCCAACGCGCTGCACCGTGCCGATGACCTCAAAGGTGATGTCATTCAGAATAATGGTTGCGCCGACAGCGGGACGTCCGGGGAACAAGTTCTTTACTAGTTCGTCACCCAGAACGATCACGTTGCGCCTCTGATTTTCGTCCAGCCCATTGAGCCAGCGTCCCTGCTTGATTGGGAGATAACGAATCTCGCTGAACTGCGGCTCAACTCCGGCAATTTCTCCATTCGCGCTGGCGAACTCGCTGACGGCGCGCACATCCGGGCGAACCAGCACGGGAGAAGCATTGCGCA
Organism: uncultured Acidobacteriota bacterium; assembly: GCA_963818345.1. GTDB lineage: Bacteria > Acidobacteriota > Terriglobia > Acidiferrales > UBA7541 > Palsa-189. Next base: position 84,588 of record CAWFRX010000016.1, read on the forward strand.
CGTGCGGCGCCTCTTTGCGGATGTCGAGATAATCCTGATAAGTGAGCAGGTAATTGCGCGCGGAGCTCATGTTTCCCTGGACCACGGGAGCGCGGCCGGGAAAGATGAACATGATGTCCTTGCCATACTGCTCCATCTCGCGCTTGTTGCCCGAACGAAAACCTTCTCCCAGCCCGACCAGCAGCAACAAAGACCCGACTCCCCATGCGATGCCGAACATGGTGAGAAATGAGCGCAGCTTGTGCGCCCACAGGGTGCGGAAGATTTGCGCGAAGATGTCCAGAAGCATCCGCATACTATTAAGAATACGCAATTTGGGCGTATTTGGTTCCAGTGTGGCTACTTCTAGCCGCCACGAAAATCCTGTATTTGCTTTATGGACTGTGGATTTAACGGTTAGTTAGCAATGCGAATGTGAGTTTACAAACGTACAGCCTGGTCCTTACGCATTGGTTTTCAGCATCTGCTCGGCGTGCTTGCGGGACGTTTCGGTAAGTTTGGCTCCGCTGAGCATGCGGGCGACTTCTTCGGTGCGCTCCTCGCCGGTGATGAGGCGCACGGAGGTGCGGGTGCGATCGGCGGAGCTTTTCTTTTCAATCAAGTAATGATGATCGGCGAAGGTCGCGATTTGCGGCAGGTGAGTGACGCAGAGCACTTGATTGGCTCGCGACAACGCCTTCAGCTTTTTGCCGACGGCCTCGGCGGCGCGTCCTCCAATGCCGGTATCGATTTCATCAAATACGAGAGTGCGATGGCGCGAGGCGCCCGCGCCACACTGGGCTTTTTGGCCTGCGCCGGCTTCTACGCTGGCTTTGAGCGCGAGCATTACGCGCGATAGCTCGCCACCGGAAGCGATATGCTCCAGCCGGCGCAGCGGCTCTCCGGGATTGGTGGAAATCATATACGCGACTTGGTCGAAGCCTGACGCGGTCCAGTTTGTCTCTTCGTCGGTGCCAGCTGATGTCGATGTGAAATGCAGATTTCATGGCCAGATCGTTGATCTCTGCCTCGACCAGCTTCTCCAGCTTACGGGCTGCTTCGTAACGCTTCTTTGAAATGGAGCGAGCGACGCGAAGATATTCGTCCGCTGTCTGCGCCAGTTCCGCGCGAAGCTTGGCGAGGATCTCGTCTTTGTTTTCCATTTCGGACAGCTTGCGGCTAACTTCTTCGGCGTGATGGATTACGTCCTCGAGAGTGGGGCCGTACTTGCGCTTCAGGCGATCCAGTAACGCGAGCCGATCTTCCACTTCCGCCAGATGTTCAGGCGATGCCTGGATGCCGCCTGCATAATCGCGCAGAGTTGCACCAACATCTTCCACGCTGATACGTGCGGTCTCAATGGCCGCAAGCGCCTCTTTGAACTTTGGCTCGTATCGCGATAGTTCTTCGACATGCTTCTGGGCTGTGCGCAACGAAGACGATGTCGAGGCGCTGCCTTCATATAGCAGATCAAATGCATTCATGGCAGCGCTGTAAATCTTTTCCGCATTTGCCAGGACTCGTTTTTCGGTTTCAAGCTGTTCGTCTTCGCCGGGATGCAACTTGGCATCAGCTATTTCGCTTCTTTGAAAGCTCCACAGATCGAGCAAGCGCAGGCGGTCTTGCTCGCCGTGCTCCAATTCCTGGATGCGATGCGCAATATTCTTCCAATTTGTGAAGGCCTCGCCGATGGCATCAAGCTGCGTTCCGGCAAAAGCATCCAGCAGGTCCAGTCGCGCAGCGGCATCGAACGAAACCAGGGATTCGTTTTGCGCGTGAATGGTGGCGAGATGCGGGGCAAGTTGGCGCAACACGCTTACCGTGGCTGGCTGATTATTGACGAAGACGCGCCCCTTGCCTCCGACAGCGATTTCGCGCCGAAGAATGATGGATTCATCTTCGTCGTTTGGGTCAATGCCGTTGCCCTGCAGAATTTTGGCTACTGTCTTTTCCGTACGCTCGTCAACTTCAAAGACGGCGCTGAGGACGGCGCGCTCGGCTCGAGCTGCGGATGACGTCAGTTGAAGCCTTCTCGCCGAGAAGAAGCGCGAGCGCATCAATCAGAATGGATTTCCCGGCTCCGGTTTCGCCTGTCAACAGGTTCAATCCAGCAGCAAACTCGACCGCCAGATTGTCGATGACCGCGTAGTTTTCGAGCCGCAGTTCCGCGAGCACGGGTTGTCCTGGAATTTCGGAGTTGAGCGCAGAATAGCATGAAAAACCGGTCGTTTCGGTCATTGAAGAACCACATCCGCAATTTGATTGTCCTTTGTGTACCTTCGCGCACCTTCTGTGGTTTGTTGTGAATCGCAACGGACACGAAGGTACATCTGCAGCCCGGCAGTGGTCAGTTTAGATGGTTCACGCCAGATTCCTCGCCCCGCTGGTGAAAGCGCAGGGCTTCGGAATGACTTTCATTAAAATAGAGCAAAATTGACGCAGTACCTACAGCGAAATCCCGTTGCTGCAAACGGTACATCTGTTAGGAGCTGCGCTATGTTCGTCTATAATTAATTCACCAAACCCAAATGCATTTTTCTTTTCTACTGGCAGCGGTGGTTGGCGGCGAGATCGTCGATCTGGTTGGAGAAACCGGTCCTGTCGCCAAGGTGGTTCTTCTGATCCTCCTGATCTTCAGCGTAATTTCGTGGGCGATCATTCTTTCCAAGTGGAGCCTGGTACGCCGAGCCAAGGTGCAGAGTGGACGCTTCGTGCGCGCTTTCCGCAAAGCCCAGCGCCTGCAGGATGTCTCGGCCGTAGCCGAACAGTTCAAGCCCAGCCCGTTGGTGGCGGTGTTTGAAGGCGGTTTCGCGGAAGCTCGGCGGCAGGGAAGCACCGAGGCCATCCAGCGCTCCATGCAGATTGCAGTTTCAGAGGAAGTCTCGCGTCTCGAACGCAACATGCCGTGGCTCGCAATTACAGGGGCGGTAACTCCGTTCGTCGGCCTGTTCGGCACGGTGTGGGGAATTATTGACGCCTTTCATGGATTAGGCACGGCGGGCGCGGCGACTTTGCGCGCAGTCGCTCCAGGAATTTCCGAAGCTCTCATTACCACCGCGGCAGGACTGGTTGCGGCGATTCCCGCGGTTATTGCCTATAACCTGCTGGGCAGTTCCATCCGCGAATTCGCTGCGCGGGGAGACGATTTCGCGCTGGAAATGCTGAATGCAGTGGAGCGCTCGCAGCCCGCGGTTCCGGAGGTGCGGCGGTAATGGCCTTCACGGCTTCTAACGGACGAACCCAAACTTCTCTGTCCGATATCAACATCACTCCTCTGGTGGACGTCGTTCTAGTACTGCTCATTATTTTCATGGTTACCGCGCCGGTGCTGCAATCGGGCATCGAGGTGAGTGTGCCCAAGACGAAGACCGTGAAAGAGATCACTGAAGAGCGCTTGGTCATCAGCGTCGATAAGCAGCAGCGCGTCTTTCTGGGGAATGATCCGATCAATATCAATGAGATTGCTGCCAAGTTGCGGCAGAAGGTGCGTGATCCGCAGCACCAGTCGATCTTTATTCGCGCCGATGAAAACGTGCCATTCGGTGCTTTCGCAACAGTAATGGATGCGGTGAAGCAATCGGGAATCACGAATGTAAGTATCGTGACGCAACCACTGCAAAGTCATGGAAGCCAACGCTGAGATATTTTTCGAGCACGACCAGTGGGGGCGCAACCTGGCTTGGTCGGTCGCGACTGCACATTGCGGTTGCGGCGGCGATTATTTTGTACGCGGTGGTCGTTCATGGCGGGAGCGGCAGCACCTGGGGCGCGGGCGGCGGTGGTGACGCGATGGGCGTAACCCTGGTCAGTTCGGTTCCGCTGCCGGCGAGCCCAGTGCAGACGCAGAACGTGCTGGCGAATGAATCCAAGGGGCTGACGCAGTCGCCTCCCAAGACTGAAGAAAAAGAGCCGGACGCGATTCCGATTCCCGATAAGAATGCGAAGACAAAACCGAAGCCACATCCCAGCGAGACTCGTCAGAAAGCTACGCCTCAGCCGGTTGATGAAGCCAGCAACGTGGTTCCATTCGGAGAAGGCGGGCCGGTCAGCGGTCCTTACGGAGTGTTCAACGCAGGCGGCGCCAAAGGTGGATTCGGTTTTACCGGCGGTGGCGGCGATTTTGGTTCTCGCTATGCCTGGTACGTTCGCGTGGTGCAGCAGAAAGTTTCGGAGAATTGGCTGAAGTATGAGGTCGACCCGCGAGTTACGCGATGCGCGCAGAGTGTATGTGACGTTTGATATCAAGCGGGATGGGCATCCGGCCAATGTGCAGGTCGAGCAGTCGAGCGGTGTGCCGTCGCTGGATCAGTCGGCGGTCCGGGCTTTGCAGCGCATTGACACTTTTGGTCCCTTGCCGCCGGATTATGCGGAGAACAAGGTTTCGGTGGAGTTCTGGTTCGATTACAAGAGATAGCTGTCAGCTCTAGCTGTCAGCTCTCTAGCTTAGCAGATCATTGGAAGAGAACGGTTCGAGCGAATGCGCGAGGGCAACTTTCGATTGAATGTTCGTCATCATACTTTCTTTAGAGGCTTAAAGGCTGGTATCGCCAAGAGGACAACCGGCACGCGCTACTTGAAAATCACATCTCGCACTCGGACATTTGTTCTGCTTCTAGCTGCGGTTCTTACCGCCGCTACCTTGCCTGGCTCAGCAAGATTGGATCAAAACCGGCACCGGCTTGGGGATGGAGAAGGTTCGTCTCGCTGTCCCTGACTTCAAGCCTTCCACTTCGGACGCGAAGAACGCCGACCTGCTCAAAGTTTTCAATGCCACGCTGTGGAATGACCTGGACAATGCTGGCATCTTCGACATGGCCTCGAAGAGCTTCTATCCTCTGGCAATTCCCGGCAATCCGACTGAGGTAAAGTTCGATGTGTGGAGTGCTCCTCCTGTAAATGCGGCGATGCTCGCGTTCGGCAACCTGGGCGTCACCGGCAACAACGTAACCGTGCAGGGCTGGCTTTACGACGTGAAGAATATCGCGTCGCCACAGGTGCTCGGGAAAGCAGTATCAGGATGCGGCTACCAGTGATGAAGCTCGCATAATCGCGCACAAATTTGCTGACGAGATTATCTTCCGGCTGGGCGGCGGCATTCCCGGCATTGCCGAGAGCCAGATTTATTTTGTGAGCAGCCGCAGCGGCCACAAAGAGATCTGGGCAATGGATTACGACGGAGCCAATCAGCGCCAGGTCACGCATCAGAATTCGATTTCCCTGTCTCCGCGGATTTCGCCGGACGGCTCGCGCCTGGCTTTCAGTTCGATAACGAAATCGGGTTGGGAAATCCTGATGTATTCCATGGATTTGAATCGACTGGTATCGTTTCACCAGATTTGGCGGAAGCAATTTCTCGCCAGCGTGGTCCGGCGACGGCACCAAGCTGGCGTTTTCTTCGTCGCGCTCTGGCGATCCTGAGATTTACGTCGTGGATCAATCGGGCGCAAATTTGAAGCGAATCACTTCGTCAAAGGGCCCGGATGTTTCGCCGGTATGGAATCGCAAAACCAACGCGCAGATTGCGTGGGTCAGCGGTCGCACCGGACTGCCGCAGGTTTACACCATGGAAGCGGACGGCACCAATGTGCAGCGGCTTACGGACCAAGGTTATGCGGTGTCACCGTCGTGGTCTCCGAATGGGCAATTTCTGGCGCTGGCTTGGACGCGGCATTACGGGCCGGGAGCGCCGGGATCAGAGGATCTCTACCTCATGGATGTGGCGAGCAAACAGTGGGTGCAGCTTACCCACGATGGCGGACGAAATGATTTTCCGTCCTGGTCGCCGGATGGACGCCATATAGTTTTCCAGTCCAGCCGTTCTGGAAGCGAGCAAATCTGGTCCATGCTGGCCGACGGCAGCAACGTCGAAGCAGTTGACTTTCAGCGGAAAAAATACGCAACCCAATTGGAGCTGGAAGTAATCCATACTAGTGACAAACTCGAATCCTCAGCTAAAGATTCTGCTGAAAAATTTGATATGGTTGAGAGGACTCCGACTATATTCGTGTGAATGTTGGACGGGCGGCGACTGCCCGCCTGCATTTTCACAGACTAAGTTTGGCGAATTCTTCGATCTGGCCCGGAGGAGGCGGAGATTTGAACCCGCCCCGCTATTATTTCTGACGCGCGTTGGGGCAAAGCGCGCGATTACGCAGGGAGGAAAAGTGAAGCAGCAGAGAATGAAGTGGATTACGCTTGTATTCGCGCTAAGCGCCATCATGTTTTTAGGCGCCTGTCATAAAAAGACACCACCACCGCCACCGCCACCGCCGCCACCACCACCAGCGCCGACGGCCTCGTTGACGGCAAGTCCCAACAGCATTCAGGCAGGGCAGTCGACCACGCTTACCTGGCAGACTACAAACGCCACCGACGTAAGCATCGACGGCATTGGAGCCGTGCAGCCGAGCGGCTCGCAGCAGGCTACGCCGACCGATTCGACTACCTACACTCTGACCGCGAAAGGCGCCGGAGGAACGCAGCAGGCAACCGCGCGGGTGACCGTGACTCAACCTCCGCCGCCACCTCCGCCTGCAGCCGGACCCAGCGAGGAGGAACTGTTCTCGCAAAATGTGAAAGACATATATTTCGACTACGACAAATCCGATATTCGTGCTGACCAGCAGAGTTCGTTGCAGGCGGATATCGAATTTCTCAAGCAGCATCCCGACATCCACTTTGTGGTTGAAGGACACTGCGACGAGCGTGGATCGACCGAGTACAACCTGGCTTTGGGCGACAGTCGCGCGGGAGCCGTGCAGAGCGCATTGACGCAGGGCGGCGTCAGCGCCAGCAGTATCAAGACGATCAGCTACGGCAAGGAGAAGCCGTTCTGCACCGAGTCCAACGAGGCCTGTTGGCAGCAGAATCGCCGCGGCCACTTCGTCTATTCGAAATAGTTATTTAAGGTGCGGGGCTGGGGCTCCGCACCTCGGTATTTATTTTGGTTTACTTCCCCGAGCTAAACCGCACTCACGGCGGACCTCCGAGACAACTGTGTCTGGACCGGGTTATCCTTCACAATGGAGCGTAGGCCTTGTCATCCTGAGCGTAGCGAAGGATCTTTGTACTCCTTGGCGCCAGAAATGCATAGATCCTTCGCTACGCGCAGGATGACAAACTCTAAAAGGAATAGATTATGAAACTCTATCGAGTTTTGGCGATTGGTGTTCTGTTAATCGGCTTCGGGGCAAATCTGACGCCTGCCTGGGGCGTAAGCAAGGAAATGATTCAACTCCAGACTCAGGTGCAGGCGCTGCAGGACCAGATGACGCACATGCAGCAGTCTTTCGACGAGCGCATGGGCGTGATGAAGAACCTGATGGACCAGAACACCGACAGCATGAATAAGGTGGCGGCATCGATGACCGCACTTCAAGGCAGCCTGGAAAAGTTGCAGGCCGATAATGGCGGCAAGGTCGAACAGCTTTCGGGGCAAATTCAGGCGCTCAACGATTCTCTGGATGAATTAAAAGCGCGGCTGGCCAAAGTCAGCAAGCAATTGGAAGATATGCAGGCCGCTCAGCAAAGCGTGGCCGCGGGACAGGCTGCGCAGCAGGCTCAACAGCAGGCGCTGGCGCAGGCTCCGCCGCCCGATGTGCTCTACAATAACGGGCTGCGCGATTACAACGCGGGCAAGAATGATATCGCGAAGCAGGAATTTTCGGATTATGTGAAGTTCTATCCCAACACCGATCTCGCGGGAAACGCATATTTTTACCTGGCCGAAATCGCTTATAAAGAGGGGAACTTTCAAGAGGCCGTAACCAATTACGATCAGGTACTGCAGAACTTTCCTACCGGCAACAAGGCGCCATCAGCCGACCTGAAAAAAGCTTAGCTCTTATCGAACTGGGCAAGAAAGATGATGGCATTAGCGAGCTTCGGCATGTAATCGAGCGCTATCCGCGGTCGAATGAAGCGCTGCAGGCCCGGGACCGGCTGCGCAAACTGGGAGTGTCTACCAGCCGCTCCGCGAGCGCGAGGCGAATAAAGTAAGCTCGCCTCCATCAACGTCTTGCATTGATGCCAGTGTGATGACGCGCGATGATGACGAGGATTGTGCTGCTTATTGTGATGGTGGTGCGATTTGGTTGATACGGGTATCAGCTGAGCCGGGGCTTGATCCTGCAGTTTGCGCCCAAAGAGTGACGGTTGAACACAAAACTGCCGCAGCGGTAAGAATCAATCGCTTCATAGGTTCTCCAACTCCATTAAGATTTCTACTTATATACATTAGAAAACTCATGCCATGTTGGAATGTTTCGGAGTAGGCTAATTATAGGCGTGGTTCACCGCCGTTGGGAGACTAAAGATGGCATCTTCGAAGGATCAAGACTGCTCAAAAGGCGCCGTGGAAAACGACGAATCAGGCCCCCACAGTACAGAAATGCAGGGCCAACTTGGACACCGGGATCAGGATCCGATGTTGAAATCCGCCGACACTGACTTCCCCGAGCCGGGTGGAAACCCTGAGCACACCGGCGAACCTGAGGATGAGAAGAAGCCTGACGCGGCTTGAGGTAACGGTCTTGAACTGTCATCCAGCGAAGCGAGGGATCTGGATTCCTCGTGGCTTTGCTCATCGGAATGACAGGATACGCTAGGATTGACAGCCGTGTCAACCCGCTCCGGCAGCCATTTCCACTTTCACATTCCGCAAGAACTCTGCGGCTGCTTCCGGCAACACGGTGTTGATGAACATCCCCGACCCCAGTTCGAATCCCGCGACCCTGGTCAGACGCGGAATGATGCTCACATACCAATGGAAGTGTTTCACTCCCACGTACTCGGCGGGAGCGCTGCGAATAGTGAAATTAAAATCGGGATTGCCCAAGCCGTGGTGAATCTTCGCCAGAACTGTTTTTAGTACACGTGCCAGGTCAGCCATCTCGGTATTACCAATGTCGCCAAAGCTGGCCATATGGCGGCGCGGGTAAATATGGAGTGCAGAACGGGGATGGCGAGGCATAGAGTTCCATGGCAACAAAGTGTTCGCTAAGAAGCACCACCCGCTGCTGGTCCTCAATTTCCTCCTGCAGAGTCTGGCAGAACATGCACTCGCCATATTCGTCGTAATGGTTCAAGGCTTGCTGGAAGCGCTCCCGGACCTGATGCGAGATCACTGGCGTCGCAATAATTGCGAGTGCGGATGCTCCAGGCTGGCCCCGGCATCGCTGCCGTGATTCTTGAAAATAGTAACGTGCGCGATGCGAGGGTCGAGGCTCAGGGAGTCGAGCCGGGACTTGTAGACCCGCAGCAAATTAGTGATGTGAGCATCCGGCATGCTGGCGATGGAATGCGAGTGGTCGGGGGTATCGATAATTACATCGTGAACGCCAAAGCCGCCCATACTGCGCCGGGATCGATGAATCGTGCGAATGGGCTGCACGTCGGGCGATAGAGCCGCGAATTTATTGGCTACAACCCGGACCTGCCACGGGCCTCCGCCATTGGTGGGCACTCGCATCACTTCCGGCGGGGTTTTGCTTTCATTGCCCGCGCAGAACGGGCAAGTTTCTATAAACGGCGGCACGATCTTTGCCGGTCGGCGTGTGGCCAGTTCTTCCGGACGTTTGGCTCGCTCAGTCGCGATAATTACCCATTCTTTAGTGAAATAATTCTGGCGCAGTTCGGCCATATTTGGCCCTCGGATTGTTCTATCGGCAGGAAGAGAATTTTCTATAGTGCTTCCATTGGGTCACGCCATCACTGGTGTTCGGTACTCGATCAGGTAGAATAAACGCTTCAGGTTGGCTCCCGAGTCAGATGCTCCCCTGGAACTGCATGCTCTTTTCCTACTCATTGCTAGCCGCGCTCGTCGCCCCGAAGGGCATTGGTCAATACATCCGGCAACACTTTCTCGACAAGACTTTTCAGGGGCTATATCACCCTAACGCGTTTGACACGGCATTATTGATTCCTTATTTCATCGTGCTGATCCTGCTGGCCTCGTATGGCGCCCATCGGTACGTTCTCGTTTACCTTTATTACAAGAACAAGAAGAATCGAACCACAGAGCCGTCCGCGCATTTTGCAGATTTGCCCCGCATTACCGTGCAACTCCCAATCTTCAACGAACAGTTCGTGGTCGAGCGCCTGTTGGACGCCGTTTGCCGCCTGGATTATCCGCTGGAGAAACTGGAGATTCAGGTGCTCGACGACTCGACCGATGAAACGGTTGCCGTGGCACGCGGGTTAGTCAATCATTACGCTGCCAAGGGATTCCCGGTCAGCTACCATCATCGTTCGAATCGCGAAGGGTTCAAGGCGGGTGCACTCACGGAGGGGCTCAAGACGGCGCAAGGCGAGTTCGTTGCCATCTTCGACGCGGATTTCGTGCCGCCCGAGGATTTTCTGCAGCGTGTGATTCATCACTTCACCGATCCGAAGATCGGAATGGTGCAAACCCGCTGGACGCACATCAATCGCAATTACTCGTTCCTTACGGAAGTTGAAGCGATTTTGCTGGACGGTCATTTCGTGCTCGAGCATTCCGGCCGAGCTCGCAGCAATGTATTTTTCAACTTCAATGGCACCGCAGGAATGTGGCGGCGCTGCGCGATCGACGAAGCCGGCGGCTGGCAGCACGATACACTCACCGAAGACACCGACCTTTCCTATCGAGCGCAACTCAAAGGCTGGAAGTTTGTTTATCTGCAGGATGTCGAGTGCCCGGCGGAATTACCAGTAGAGATGACCGCATTTAAAACCCAGCAGGCTCGCTGGGCCAAGGGGTTGATACAGACCAGCAAGAAAATTCTGCCCCAAGTGATCAAGAGCGATCAGCGATTTCACGTGAAACTCGAAGCCTGGTATCACCTGACTGCGAATCTCAGTTACCCGCTTGATGATTGTGCTCTCGGTGTTATTGCTGCCGGCCATGATCATCCGCTTCTACCAGGGCTGGTTTCAAATGCTGTACATCGATCTGCCGCTGTTTATGGCCTCGACTTTTTCCATCTCGAGTTTTTACCTGGTCTCGCAGCGGGAGTTGTTTCCGGGTAAATGGTTTCGCGCTCTGATTTATCTTCCATTTCTAATGGCTTTGGGCATTGGGCTCACCGTGACCAATACGCGTGCCGTGCTGGAAGCGTTGGTGGGAAAAAAGTCGGACTTCGCCCGTACGCCGAAGTATCACGTCGAATCCAGGAAAGACAAAGTGCGCGCCAACAAATACCGTCGCGGTCTGGGCTGGGTGCCGTGGGTGGAACTGCTGATCGGCTGCTACTTCGCCGTCACCGTTTATTACGCCATCGAGAATGAGAACTACATCACGGTTCCATTTCTGATTTTGTTCGTGGTGGGTTATTGGTATACCGGGTTGATGTCTCTGCTGCAAGGACGCTTCACCGGAATTGCGCTGAGCGCGGAGACGCACACCAAGCCATTTCCGGTGGGTGTTTAAATTTGAGAAGGCTTCGTCATCCCGAGCGCAGCGAGGGATCTGGGTTCTTGCTGGCACGGGCAACTTCGGCATCCCTCGCTCCGCTCGGGATGACAATTCACAATTGAATGCGGCAAACCTTCGAGGAACCTTAATGCGCAAACTCTTCGTCTTCTGCCATCGGTTTTCTAATCTTCGCTCAAGTCGGCGCAGCTCTGGACCGGCAGCCGAATGCCGATTACCGCGCCCGGCGGCAAGCCTTGGCCAGCAAAACCAGCGGAGGCGTGGTCTTACTTTTCGCGCCCACCGAAGCGGAGGGCCCAAACGCCATTTATGGATACAGGCCGGACAGCAATTTCTTTTATCTATCCGGCTGGGCCGAACCCGGAGCAGCTCTCTTGATTGCTCCTGCGATCGAAGCCAAGGGAAAAGATCCGGCGCGCGCTTACACGGAAATCCTATTTTTGCCTGCACACAATTACGCCGCAGAAAAATGGACAGGGCCGAAACTCGGCCCGGAGAATCCTGAAGCCACCCGCATCACCGGGTTCGATCACGTTGAAGTGCTCGATAGCATGCGCGAGGAACTGGTCCGGCTTCTGCCCCAACCCAGGGCCGCGATTTATACGGATGTCCCCGGACCCGACGAGACCTCGAACTCCCAGACGTCACTGGAATGGTTGAGTCGGGCCAATGCTTTTCCCCTGGGAGTTTCGTACCAGGATGTCCGTCCGCTCGTGGCCGGGCTCCGCACTTATAAGGATGCGGGCGAAATGGATCGCATCCGCAAAGCAGTTAACGCATCGATCGCCGCGCATTTCGCCGCCATGCGTACTATGAAGCCGGACATGAACGAACGCGAAATTTCCGCGCTGATGCAATACGAATGGGGCAAGCGCGGCTGCGAACGTCCCGCTTACGCGCCAATTGTAGGATCAGGCTTCAACTCCACCGTTCTCCACTACTCCGACGATTCGGGGCCAATCCAGGCCGGCGACTGTAGTTGTGATCGATGCTGCCGGTGAATATTCGCTCTACGCTTCCGACATCACTCGCACCCTGCCAGCCACGGGGAAGTTCACTGCGCGTCAAAGGGAAATTTACGACATCGTGCTGGGAGCGCAACGCGCAGCCATGGCCGCATTTCAGTCAGGAAAGTCCCACCTCAGGCGCGATCAACCGGACTCGATTCACAACGTTGCATACGATTACATCAATAGCCACGGCAAGGACCTTCACGGCGAACCACTGGGAAAATATTTCATCCACGGCCTCGGCCATTACGTTGGCCTCGACGTTCACGATGCTGGCGATTATGACGTACCGCTAGCTCCGGGGATGGTTTTCACCATCGAGCCCGGAATTTATATTCCCGAGGAAAAGCTGGGAGTGCGTATCGAAGACATGTATTACGTGGATGCCGGCGGCAAGCTCATCGAGTTGACTGAAGAACTTCCGCACACCGCAGACGAAGTGGAACATGCGATGGCGTCCAGATAATCAATCACGGGTTTTTGTTCGCAGCCGAAAATTCACAACAAAAAGGTGAGTTGAACCCAGCTATGGCTTCCATTGGCTGATGAATGGTTGCGAGTTGTCGCAGAGGAGCAGACAAATAACCCCTCCGGCTGTGACTAGCCCGCCGGTTATGACCCAAGGGCTTGAGAGCGTACTGCTGTTTGCCGGCCACAGCGCTCCGGGTTTGCGCTTCTTCTTACTGCAGTTTCCGGCCGCGTCCGCGGTCATTTCGTCTCCCTCCGAAAGGCTGGCGCTCCCTTTAGCGCAATTAACGACTATGCTGCCCTTGCTGGCAATAACGCGAACGCTTCCGTTTGTGTCCACCACTTCAAACTCGGTCCAGACGTCCGATGCAGGAGTTGCAGTAACTTCGCCGGCGGTTGCAACCATGCGTTTAGACGTGGCAATGCTCACGCTTCCACGCTGAAGCGATACAGAATTTTGTTCGAACTTCACCACCGAGTCCGGATACACGACAACGCCCGAACCTGGCGCATCAAGCGTGGCGACGGACTCTGCCGGAGTTTGAATTAAGTCACCCGGGAAAACAGCAGACGAGTCGGGGCGACGGTTGGCCGTTCACCAACACCGCTTCTTTGCCACGGCCGTAGAGCATGGCTCCGCCAGGATCGACATCTGCCGCTAGCAGCAATGAAGGAGTAATGACCACGAGCATCCAGCAAATAACGTATTGGGGAAGGGACAGCTTCATCACACAAGCTCTTCGCCGTCATGCTAGCCTGCAGACCAATGACCGTCAATTGACTTTCGTGGTCACCGTCCACCCCAGTCGAAATCACTGTTTTCTTAAGGCAGTCATTCCGAAGCTTCGCGCTTTCACTAGCGGGCGAGGAATCTAGCGTGCTCAGGCGGACATCACTGAACCAAGCCACACTCGTGATTTATAATCACCGCCGTCGAGAACAATAATCGAAAATCACTTTTAGTTTTTAATTAAGGATGCACTCATGCCCATGACGAACATTGCTGATATCCACGCCCGCGAAGTCCTCGATTCCCGAGGCAATCCTACGGTCGAAGCCGAAGTCACTTTAGCCGACGGAACCAAGGGACGCGCCATTGTTCCGAGCGGCGCGTCCACAGGTGAACACGAAGCGGTCGAGCTGCGCGATGGCGACAACCAGCGCTTTCTCGGCAAAGGCGTACTCAAGGCAGTAGAAAACGTGAATGGAGAAATTGCCGACGCTCTGGCTAATTTCGACGCCTCCGATCAGCGCGCTCTCGATCAAAAGATGATCGAACTCGACGGCACCGAGAATAAGGGACGCTTCGGCGCCAACGCGATTCTCGCCGTCTCCATGGCGGCAGCGCGCGCATCCGCCGCAGCCTTTGGCCTGCCTTTATATCGATACCTGGGCGGCGCCGCCGCGAACACGCTCCCCGTGCCAATGATGAATATACTCAACGGCGGCGCGCATGCCGACAACAACGTCGACTTTCAGGAATTCATGGTCATGCCGGTCGGTGCCGAATCGTTTTCCGAAGCGCTGCGCTGGGGCGTTGAAGTTTTTCACACGCTGAAAGGTGTGCTCAAGAAGCGCGGCTACAACACCGCTGTCGGCGACGAAGGCGGATTCGCGCCCTCCGTTAAATCGAATGTCGAAGCCATCGAAGTCGTGCTCGAAGCCATCCAGCAAGCCGGCTACAAGCCCGGCGAAGAAATCGCCATCGCGCTCGATCCCGCTACCAGCGAGTTCTATAAAGACGGTAAATATATTTTTAAGAAGTCGGACAAGTCCGAGAAGAGTTCCGATGACATGGTGCGCTTCTGGGCGAAGTGGGCGAATGATTATCCAATTGTCTCGCTGGAAGATGGCTTGTCGGAAGAAGACTGGGACGGCTGGCAACACCTGACAAAAGAACTGGGCGACAAGATCCAACTCGTTGGCGATGATATTTTTGTGACCAACATCCAGATTTTCGCGGAAGGCATCGAGAAGGGAATTGCCAATTCGATTCTGATCAAAGCTGAACCAGATCGGCACTGTGAGCGAAACTCTCGACGCCATCGACCTGGGCCGCCGCAACGGCTACACCTCGGTAATCTCGCACCGCTCCGGCGAAACCGAAGATACCTTCATCGCCGACCTGGCCGTGGCGACAGGAGCAGGTCAGATAAAAACCGGCTCAGCCTCAAGAACCGATCGCATCGCAAAATACAATCAGTTGCTGCGGATCGAAGAAGAGTTGGGAGGATTGGCGGGGTTTTTGGGATTGAAGGCGCTGAACTATCGGCGATAGCTGGATTCGTGCGGCAAGTGGCCTTATAGGAAAGGAATTCGCAATGTCGAGCGACACCATAGAAGTCCATTTAACCCTGACTTGCGACCGACCTAATTCAATGAATTTTGCGGACACCTGCGCCGGTCTCGATGATATTTGGTACCGGGTCGAGGTGGACCCAAAAGGCAATGTCGAGCTGAAGGCAAATGCGGATGGCTTCGAGCACCTAGCAACATACTTTCTCAAGATGGCCCGGTGTCAGAAGAAGGCCGGGTACCACGCCCATCAGTGGGTCGAGTTCGGCAAAATGGAAGGGCCAGAGTTTACGATAACCGTCGTTGACAAGTATGAATAAACAGGTAGTGGCGACATCGGCATATAGGTCCAATCAGTTGCGTCGTTGAACCCTTTTCAACTTAGAGCTGTAAAATTGACTTAGTCCATGACTTAGCTATAATCACTTCATGGAAGTCAATA
>CAWFRX010000017.1:0-81587 GCA_963818345.1 uncultured Acidobacteriota bacterium
ACGAGCTGGGAAAGTTTTATGGTCAAGCCGAACGGCCGATTAGTACGGGTCAGCTCAACGCATTGCTGCGCTTACACCCCCCGCCTATCAAGGTCGTAGTCTTCGACCGGCCTTCTTACGTCACCGCAGTGACATTGGGAGACCTTATCTCGAGGTGAGTTTCTTGCTTAGATGCATTCAGCAATTATCTCGTCCGGACTTCGCTACCGAGCAATGCCCCTGGCGGGACAACTCGTACACAAGTGGTCCGTTCATCCCGGTCCTCTCGTACTAGGGACAACTCCTCTCAAGTCTCCTGCGCCCACACCAGATAGGGACCGAACTGTCTCGCGACGTTCTGAACCCAGCTCACGTACCGCTTTAATAGGCGAACAGCCTAACCCTTGGGACCTTCTACAGCCCCAGGATGCGATGAGCCGACATCGAGGTGCCAAACCTAAGCGTCGATGTGAACTCTTGGCTTAGATCAGCCTGTTATCCCCGGCGTACCTTTTATCCGTTGAGCGATGGCCCTTCCACGCGGAACCACCGGATCACTAGACCCAGCTTTCGCTCCTGCTCGACCTGTGTGTCTCGCAGTCAACCCGGCTTATGCTCTTGCACTCCACGGCGGGTTTCCAATCCGCCTGAGCCGAGCTTTGGGCGCCTCCGTTACACTTTGGGAGGCGACCGCCCCAGTCAAACTACCCGTCTGGCCGTGTCCTCCGACCCGTCTAGGGTCGTAAGTTAGAGCGACAGAAGAATCAGGGTGGTATTTCACTGATGCCTCCCCTCAACCCGAAAGCCGAGGTTCATAGGCTCCCACCTATGCTACGCAGATCCTCCCGTTAATCATGGCCAGAGTGCAGTAAAGGTGCACGGGGTCTTTCCGTCTAGATGCGGGCATCCGGCGTCTTCACCGGAACCACAAATTCGCCGAGCCACTCGCCAAGACAGTCGCTCTATCGTTACGCCATTCGTGCAGGTCGGAACTTACCCGACAAGGAATTTCGCTACCTTAGGACCGTTATAGTTACGGCCGCCGTTCACCGGGGCTTCAGTTCAGGCCTTCGCTGCCTTGCGGCAGCTGAGCCCTCGCTTTAACCTTCCGGCACCGGGCAGGCGTCACCCCCTATACGTCGTATTCGACTTAGCAGAGAGCTGTGTTTTTGTTAAACAGTCGCAGAGCGCGTTTCACTGCGGCCGCCTCGGGCTATAAACCCTAGCGCGGCACCCCTTCTCCCGAAGTTACGGGGCTAATGTGCCTAGTTCCTGAGCGAGTGTTCTCTCGAGCGCCTGTGGAGATTATCCTTGTCTACCTGTGTCGGTTTGTGGTACGGGCACCCAACAGACTCCTTAGAGGATTTTCCCGGCAGCGTGGAATCGAGGACTTTGCGACCGTGCGGTCTCGGGCCCTGTCTGACCGTTGAATGATCGCGTGGATTTGCCTGCGCGATCCGGCTTACACAGAGCCATCGGGACATCCATCGCCCGACTCCTGTATCCTTCTGCGTCACCCCATCGTGATAACGTCTGCTAGGTGGGACAGGAATATTAACCTGTTATCCATCAGTTACGCCTTTCGGCCTCACCTTAGGCCCCGCCTAACCCTGAGCGGATTAACCTTCCTCAGGAAACCGTAGACTTTCGGCGACACGAGTTCTCATCGTGTTTATCGCTACTTATGCCGGCAGGGTCTCTTCCGTGGCGTTGAGTAGTCCTCTCGGTCTACCTTCAGACTCCACAGAATGCTCCCCTACCAAGATATCCTGGCTTGCGCCAAGATACATTCCGCAGCTTCGGTCACAGGCTTTAGCCCCGTTGGATTGTCGGTGCACGATCGCTTGACCAGTGAGCTGTTACGCTTTCTTTAAAGGATGGCTGCTTCTAAGCCAACCTCCTGGCTGTCTGAGCGATCGCACTTCCTTTCCCACTTAGCCTGTAGTTGGGGACCTTAGCTGGCGGTCTGGGTTCTTTCCCTCTCGACCACGAAGCTTATCCCTCGTAGTCTCACTCCCGTGTATTTGTCCGCGGCATTCGTAGTTTGATTGGATTCGGTAACCTTGGTTGGTCCCTAGTCCATTCAGTGCTCTACCACCGCGGCAATTCACACGAGGCTGCCCCTAAAGGCATTTCGGGGAGAACGAGCTATCACGGAATTTGATTAGCCTTTCACCCCTACCCTCAGCTCATCGGAGCGATTTTCAACTCACAACCGTTCGGCCCTCCAGTGGCGGTTAAGCCACCTTCAGCCTGGCCAAGGGTAGATCATCCCGCTTCGCGTCTATTCCCACAGACTAATCGCCCTATTCGGACTCGCTTTCGCTGCGGCTCGCTTGCGCTTAACCTCGCCTGTGAGAATAACTAGCCGGCTCATTAAGCAAGAGGCACGCCGTCAGGCGGCTGCTTGCGCAGATCGCCCTCCGACTGCTTGTAGGCATACGGTTTCAGGTTCTATTTCACTCCCCTCGCAGGGGTGCTTTTCACCTTTCCCTCACGGTACTAGTTCACTATCGGTCGCCAGAGAGTATTTAGCCTTGGAGAGTGGTCTCCCCAGATTCCCACGGAATTACACGTGTTCCGTGGTACTTAGGATACCGCTTCGAGTCCGGTAAGCTTTCGGTTACGTGGCTATCACACTCTGTGGCCCCGCTTTCCAGCAGGTTCACCTAGCCTCCGGATTGATAACTCTACTTATGCGGTCCTGCAACCCCGCTGTGCAAGCACAACGGTTTAGGCTGTTCCGATTTCGCTCGCCGCTACTATCGGAATCTCGGTTGATTTATTTTCCTCCAGGTACTGAGATGGTTCACTTCCCTGGGTTCGCTCGTACCCGCCTATATATTCAGCGGGCCGTATCCTGAGTTCATCAGGATGGGTTTCCCCATTCGGAAATCCCCGGATCAAAGCCTGCTTGCGGCTCCCCGGGGCTTATCGCAGCTTGCCACGTCCTTCTTCGCCTTCTGGCGCCAAGGCATCCACCGTACGCCCTTTGTAGCTTGACCATAAAACTTACCCAGCACGTCGCCCCGGGTATCTTGCGGTACGCGGGGACCTCTGGATAAATTCGCCTTTCCACAATTGCTCTACTCGAGCAGAACTTGCGGACTAAAACGCGGCGCACAATTCTCCGCCTTGCGGCGGCCGATTGGGCGTCACGCTTATGCCAGCTGATTTAGTTGTCAAAGAGCATCGGCCTTGGCTTTCGCCAAGACGCCCCATTCCCGACGGAGCGTTCGAACATCGAACCGACAATAAAAAACCCGGCGTCGAGCGCCGGGCTAATTCGTCCACAAAAAGTGAACGGATTTGCGCGATGCTCGACTGTAGTGCTATCCGGTATTCGTAGTGGACCTCGTCTCGAGTCCAGAAAAAGACTCGAAAGTAAAACGTCCCCCTGACAAAAGCCCAACAGTGTGGCCAGGTGAGCCAGGAGTATACCAGGTTTTCGTTATGCGTCAAGTGCAAGTCTATTTTTGGTCGCTTGCCCCTGTGAGAATCTCAAGCGTCTGTGGAAATTGACGGCGACCTGACGCAGTGCACGAATCCTGGAATAGAGTATACCTCGCCGGACGGGCTTTTTGCTGTAATTTTGCGGTAATTGACGCGGGCTGCCGGCGGCCTTACGATCTGGCCGCGACAAGAAGTGTCGGCAGAGGCATGCACGCGCTCGCGCTGAGCAGTCGCGAAGTGAGGGCGACGCTAGCTCATTGAAAATGAGTCCAACGATCAAGACGGTGCTGGTGACGGGCGCGACCAGCGGTCTCGGCCGCGCCACAGCAATTCTTCTGGCGCAACGCGGCTATCGCGTCTTTGCAGCCGGCCGCTCCGCCGAGCGCCGCGCCGCTCTCGATGCCAAGGCGCGCAAAGGGCAGTTCGCGCTGAGCACGGTCGAAATGGATGTGTGTGACGGCGCCTCGGTCGATCACGCGATCGAGCAGATCGAAACGGCGGGAGCGCCGATCGATGCGCTGATCAACAACGCGGGCGTGGCTTATGTGGTCCCCGTCGAAGAGATTCGCATCGAGGATTTGCGACAACAGTTCGAGACCAACGTCTTCAGCGCTGTACGCGTCACCCAACGCGTGTTGCCGAAGATGCGCGAGCGCCGCCTGGGCCGCATCATCAACATGAGTTCGCTCGCGGGACGGCTTGCGCTTCCCTTATTCGGCGCCTATTCGGGCAGCAAATTCGCACTGGAAGGAATGACCGACGCGCTGCGGCTCGAGCTGTACCCTTTCGGCATCGATGTGGTGCTGATCGAGCCCGGTTACATTCCAACGCACATGGAGCAGACCGCCGTCGAACTCGCCAGCGGCTATCGGGAGAAACTCGAGCACGGTCCCTACGCCACCGTCTATCAAAATTTCATACGCGCCTGGCGGCGCAGCACCAGTGGCACGCGAACCACGCCCGAGGATTGCGCTCGCGTCATTCTGCGGGCACTTCGCGACCATCCGCCGCGCACGCGTTATACCGTCACGCCGGGATCGCAATTCGCGCTCTGGGGCAAAAGGCTGCTGCCTGAGCGATTGCGCGATCGGCTGATGCGCCGCGCGTTTGGCCTCACGCGCGAGCCTGCTGAGCGCGGTTAATCTCGGGTGCAGCCATCGAGATGAGAACGATGGGGCGATGATTTTGCAAGCAGAACCTTATGGGGCAGGGAGGAGCCGGCTACCAAAAAAAAACGGCGGCCGGATCGCAATAGCGAGTACCGGCCGCCGGCTGAAGGATTGCTGCTGAACTACCGCTGGCCAGGAGCCCCGGCGTTGGTCGTATTGCCGTCGACCTTGGATTCCACCGACGTAGCCTCGGGCGTGTTGCTGGCGGATCCTGTGTTGGATTGGCGGGTGAGATAGAGGATGAATGGAGTGACCTCAAACGGCATTTTCTCGCGTTCGGCCACTGCGCCCACCGGTTTCGATTTGAGCATCTCCAACTGATCGGTCCACGGATCGAGCTTGATGCGTCCTCCCAGGGGAAGCGCGGCAATGACGGTCGCCTGACCCTGCGGTGTAGTGGCGCTGGCGGTGACCGGCTGCGCACCGGGAGCTGTGGGACCCACTAGCGCCCAAGCGGTCGGGACGCTGTCGCCGAGGTGGGGGCTGATCAGATTAGGAATTTCCCGGCCGCGGTTTTGCAATGCTTGCATGAAGAGCGTCGCCGTGCCGAGCTGGTCTTTGTAGGGCGAATTCCTTAGCAGCTCAGCGCCTTTCGTGTTGGCCGCCTGCTCTTCTTCAGGGGTGCGCGCAAAACCGAAGTGGCGGAAGGTGTCTTTCTCGTCGAACAGCATGCGATCGAAGAACGCGAATTGTGTGTCGATGCGATGGCCAAGTACGACGTGAGCCATCTCGTGGGACAGCATGGTGGCCAAGCTGGCCTCGTCGGGTAGGACGTCGATCAAGCCGCGGCTCATGACGATGGTATGGCCGATGGTGAAGGACTCGAGCGTCGAGGTCATCAGCACGCGGCAGCGAATTTCGGGATCGATATTGAGGTTGTTGGTGACCTCGATGTTGTTCACGACGGTCTCAAGAACTTTATCCACGTCGCCTTGAGGCGCCAGCAGGCCCAGCCGCTCCATGCGATCGATCACGTTGTCTTCCGCCTGCAGATCCCATGCGCGCTGCGCTTGCAAAGGCGAAAAATCGTTCGCTGTGGTGGTCTGATCTTTCACGGGGGTTTGCGATTCCACCAGGACCTTGCTCAGTTCCTGCTCTTCGCGAGCCTGACCAAGGTTGTAACCCCACAGGCGGGTCTGCGCTTTGAACGCCAGTGACTTCGTCAGCGCATAATGGACGTCGCCCTCTTCGCTATAGATGAACGCTGGCAGCCACTGATTCGCGCCGGCATTGACGCGCCAGCTGTCAAAATGGAAGTAATAGCTGGTCTTCGATGAGCCTGTGTAGGCGCCATTAAACCGGACAATATGGAAGTTCTGGTCCTCGACCCAAATGCGGCCGAGGAAACGTCCCTTACCAGCTTTGAGCTGTGGAGTGACGTCGAAAACCAGGCAGCGGACTTCGCCTAGAAATTCTCGCCGCACGTAGTCAAATTTGTAGTTCTGGCGGTTGAAGCCCTCGTTATCGACATAAATCATCTGCAAGAAACCGCGGGGCAGGAACTCCATCTGCAAGGAAAAAACGTTGCTCAGGCCGCCAAAGAACTTCTTCTTGGGTTCCCCCGTCAGCGGCTCGAGTTCAACTCCCTTGGCCAACTCGGCCCGACCGAGGAAGTACCGGTCGCCGTTTGGCACCGTGCCCAAGGCCGCGTCCGGGCGGAGCTGCTGAATATAGGTCTCCACCAGTGGCGAGTATTGGCGGAGCGACTGAACGTCGGCATTCTCCTGCGCAATGATCTTGTCGACCACCTGTTCGAGCGCGGTCTGCGGCGTCTGGGCGGCGAGCGGTATTGCGCAAAGCGCCAGGACTGCAAAAAGAACCTTCGAAACTCTCATGGTGCCTCCGAAAAATTTAGAATGCGAGTTGAAACTCGATATGCACGGTGGCGGGAAAGTCCACCGGTTTGCCGTCCTGGAGAGCCGGCTTGAAACGAATCTGCTGCGCAGCCCGCATGGCCGCTTCATCCAATCCATGCCCTAACCCCTTCGTGACCCGAATGACCTGAACGGGCCCTCCGGATGCCGGGAACATGACCTCGACGAGGACATCACCCTCAATGCCGAGCTTCCGGGCCTCGTCGCTGTACTGCGGCTTGGGCTTGTCCAAGATCGTTACCGCCTGCACGGCTGACCCAGAGTCGGCCTGTTTCTGCTTCGGCGCTTCGGCATTCGCGGCTGCTGTCTCGAAACCGCCGGACTTCACACTGCCTCGGTTGCCCGAATCCGATTGAGTAGGAGCAATCGCCACACCGTTTCCGAAACCCGAGCTGGCGACCGTGCCGCGAGCGCCATTGGCGCCGCCGGTGCCGTTCCCGTAACCCGGGCCGGCGGGAAGCGCGGGCGAGCCAAAGTGCCCGATGTTGGGAGCCTTATTCGGATTGCTCGGCCCGGGCAGTCCCTTGGTATCGCCGAACCCACCCGTTTGAACCTGTTCGATGGGCTTGCTGATCGTGGCCGGAGCGGCGCTGCCCATCTGGAGATTGCCGGTCTTCACCGGCTCTCGGGGACGGGCTGGCTCTGGCGGCGCCTCGAACTTTGCTTCGGTAAGGGCTTGGTTCACTTTGGGCAGTTCCGGAGGTTTGACTTCCGGTACCTCTGCTGGCTTGGGTTTAGGCGCGGCCAGCGGCTTCGGCGCGATCAACTTCGCTACACGCACCGGCTGCGGCGGCTCCTCGATCGGAGGAGGCGTCGGGAGAATCTTGGCGTGAACTACCGGCGGCTTCGGCGGCAGCTGCACCTCGGTTTGCGGCGCGGCGATGGGCATCACCTCATAGGCGATCTTGGTCGCCAGCTTGTCCGGAAAAAACATCGGAATCGCAACCAGGAACGCTGCCACAGCGATCTGAAAAATCGTGCTGGTCAGCAAGGCGCTCAAGCGAGGCTTGGTTTCCGGCAGCGTGTCCAAACGCGCGCTGACGGGCTTCTTGCCGATCAATCTCCGCCAAGCTTCCGGACTCGGGCCCGGCGCTCCGGCCGGCCGGGAGCTGAGCTGAAGATTGCCCTGTGTCAGTTCTGTTACCGTCATAGACATAAGTAGTGTCGCCTATCCTAAAGATTCTGTTTCCGTCGTGGGCATCCCACCGACCCTGTCTTGGATGCAAGATTGCGCCTGTTGCGACTGGGTACAGAACCGAAATCTGCAGGCCGGCTAGAGTACTGGTCTGACGGAACCAGCGTACTGGGAACCAAAATGTGCCAGAATAGAACTATCGTACTAGTGTCGCGTACTTGCAAAGTGATCGTCAGGAACGCATCGGAGCGCCGGCTGAAATTCGCGCGGTTTGTGGAGCACAGACTCACTCCGATCGGCTCCTTGACGCAGAGCTGGGCAGGTTGGGCTAAAGTAGCCTAGCACCAATATTCCACAAAGGCTACAGGCCCGAGCGAAATTCAAACTAAATTATTCTAAATTATTATCCCGATTGACGAGCGGAGTTTGCAGACACCTCGTCGAGCCCGTCTCACCACTATGAGCGCGTCGGAGCACCGTCAGAAGGCTCCGCCACCGTCGTGCGTTACGATGTGGACGTCAACGGCTGGCGCTTCGCGCAAAAAGCGGTGGACCGCGGACAAATAAAACAGCTTGTGCAGGCCCTTCACGGCGGAGCGGCCGAAAATGACCTGGGTGATGTGTTTCTGGCGAACGACCTCCGCCACCGCGTCGGCAATATTTCGCCCTTGCGTCTTCACGACCTTGGCCCCCAGATCCTCCGCGAACTGCACGTTGGCGGCGAGCGATTTTTGCCGCTCACCTGTAGCGTCGGCGCCCACATCCACGTAGATCACGTAGAATTCGGCATCCAGACGCCGGGCCATGCGTGCGCCCCGTGCGATTAGGAATTGAGCCGTAGGATTCGAGCTGATGCACACGGCTAGCCGCTCGCGGACCGCCCAATTGTTGTCGATGTCCTTGGCCGCCATGTAGGTTTCGAGGCTCCGGTCCACGTGTTCAGCGACCTGCCGCAGAGCTAATTCGCGCAAGGCAATCAGATTGCCGCCGCGGAAGAAGTTCTTGAGCGCTTGGTCCACTTTTTGTGGGTTGTAGACGTCGCCGCGCCGCAGGCGGTTCTGCAGCGCTTCCGGAGTCAGGTCCACCATGACGGTTTCGTTGGCCATCAAAGGGACCCAATCGGGCACGGTCTCGCGGACGGTGATGCCGGTGATCGTTTGCACCGTTGGCGCGATGCTTTCCATGTGCTGAATATTTAACGTCGAGAGGACGTCGATCTTGGCCGCGAGGATTTCCTGCAGGTCTTCATAACGCTTGCGGTGTTTGCTGCCGGGAATGTTGGTATGCGCCAACTCGTCGATGAGGACCACCTGCGGATGGCGGGCTATGATGGCGTCCACGTCCATCTCATCGAAAATCGTCCCTTTATATTCGAGTTTGCGTTGTGGAACCGCCTCCAGTTGTTGCGCCAACTCGATGATGCCCTTGCGGCCGTGAGTCTCGATAATCCCGATCACCACGTCTTCGCCGCGGCTGTGACGGCGGATACCCTCGCTCAACATGCTGAAGGTTTTGCCCACGCCCGGCGCGTACCCGAGAAAGAGCTTGAAACTGCCCTTGGTCCTCTCGGGTGGCGACACTTTTTCGAGCCATTCTTCGGGCTTATTGGCCATCGTCCGGGTTTCCCCTGCAGGCATAGGGTTGCCTGCGCTAGAATGCCTGCATGATTCGGCGGCTTTTCCTCCAGGTCCCGCGGTATGCCGCTGCGTTGGGCATCATACTTGCGATCGTCTTCCTTTATAAGGATGTATTTACCGTCAATCAGACCGCGGTGGCGCTGACCTTTCTTCTTGCGATCTTAGCAGTTTCCACGTTTTGGGGATTCGCGGTCTCCGCCTTCATGTCCGTGATCGCCGTCATGGCGTTCAATTATTTTTTCCTGCCCCCGATCGATACCTTCGCCATCGCTGATCCCCAGAATTGGGTGGCACTTTTTGTTTTCCTAGCAACCTCCCTGATTGCCAGCCAACTCGGAACGCAGGCGCGGAAGGAGGCGGAAGAAGCCGGGCACCAGCGGCTGGAAGTCGAGCGCTTGTATAGCTTTAGCCAAAGGCTCCTGGTTTCCGGGAATGTGATGTCTTTGCTCAACGCCATCCCCAACCATATCGTCGAAACCTTCGGCGTAGGGGCGGCCGCGCTTTATCTCGATTACAAGCAAAAGTTCTATCGCTCTGGCGTCGGCAGTCACATCAGCGAAGAAGAGATGAAGCAGGTAACCGCGCGAGAAGAGCCCATCATTGATCTGAGCCGTAGCCTCAGCTTCGTCCCCGTGCGAATAGGAACGCGCGCCATCGGCAGCCTGGGAATATCCGGGCGGCTGCTTTCCCGGCAGACGCTCGAAGCGCTGGGCACGCTGATCGGTATCGCTTTCGAGCGCGCACGCGCCGTCGAGGAGTTGGGGAAAACGGAAGCCTCGCGGGAGGGCGAGCGGCTCAAGTCCGCTCTGCTGGACTCGGTCACGCACGACTTTCGCACGCCGCTGACCTCGATCAAGGCCTCCGTCACCAGCCTGCTGTCGTCATCGGACCATATCAATGGCCAGCAACGAGAATTGTTGACCGTCATTGACGAGGAGTGCGACCGCTTGAACGGTCTCGTGGGAGACGCCGCCGAGATGGCTCGGCTCGACGCCGGCGAATTCGAGCTGCGGCTCGAGCCCAATTCGATCCGAGAAATTGTCGCGGCGGCACTGCAACATTGTAAGAGCGTGCTCGGCCGTCGTCCCGTTCACGTTAACATTGCGCCGGATCTTCCCCCGGTGCGTGCCGATTTCGCTCGGGTGAAGGATGTCCTGGTGCGATTGATCGAGAACGCCAATGCCTATACTCCGTCTGATGAGCCCATTACGATCAGCGCCGAGGTCGTGAACGATCAGCTGGTCATCAGCGTCGCCGATCGCGGGCCGGGAATCGAAGAGGTCGAGCTGGGTTTGATTTTTGATAAGTTTTATCGCGGCAAGGACCAGCGCTATCTGGTACAAGGGACGGGCATGGGACTACCGATCGCGAAAGCCATCGTCGAAGCACACGGCGGCACCATAGGAGTCACCAGCCAGCTCGGGCACGGCTCAGTCTTCTCCTTTACGCTACCGCTCGATCGCAGTCGAGTGGCGGCGCAATGACCTCCTCGACCATTCTGGTAGTGGACGACGAGCCGCAAATCCGGCGCGTGATGCGTGCGACGCTTACCCAGCAAGGGTACGCCATTGTCGAGGCCCGGGAAGGCCAGGAAGCCCTCGAGAAGGTCCGCACCGAGCGTCCGGACCTGGTGATCCTGGACATGAACCTGCCAGTGATGGACGGCCTCGAGACCTGCCGCGCCATTCGCGCCACCTCGGACGTGCCGGTCATCATGCTCACCGTGCGCAACGCCGAAAAAGATAAAGTGCGCGCCTTGGATGCCGGCGCGGACGATTACATCGTCAAGCCATTCGGCATTCAAGAGCTGCTCGCCAGAATTCGCGCGGCGCTCCGCCGGTCCCCGAGCGGCGAACTCGAGAACGTCGTCACCGCCAAAGGGTTCAGCTTCGACTTCGAGAGCCGCGAAGTCACCGTTCGCGGCAAACCGGTTCACCTCACGCCCAAGGAATTTGAAGTGCTCCGCGAGTTGGTGACGCACCGCGGGAAACCGATCTCACATCGCCGCCTGCTGCAAGCCGTCTGGGGCCCGGACTATGGCGAAGAAACCGAGCTTCTGCGCGTCGTCATCAACCAACTGCGCAAAAAAACTGAGCCTGAGCCCGCCAAGCCCAAATACATTCTTACCGAACCCTGGGTCGGCTACCGCTTCGTCCTGCCCCCCGACTCGCGCGTTGCCGGCTCCCGCGCGGAATCCTAGCTCGGCAGTGGCTTTCCCGGCGGGCGCCGCGCCCTTCGTAGGCTTTCCCGCGCCTGGCCCAAGATTGACCCTCTGGGAGGCGTGTGCTAGCATCCCGGCACTGCAAAAGAATGCAGAAAATGAGGAGATTCATGAAGAATACAAGACTAGTTTTAGCGATTGCGCTGTGCCTTGGCTTTGTGGCGTTTGCGGCTTCTGCGTTCGCCCAAGCCGGGCCGGTCCAGACATTCAAGACATCTGGTGGGGACGTCAAGATTACGCCGGTGTATCACGCCAGTTTGTTCCTGGAGGCGGGCGGCAAGGTTATTTACATCGACCCGGCCAAGCCTGGGAACTTCAGCGGCCTGCCCAAAGCCGATCTGATTCTGATTACGCACGAACACGGCGACCACGTCGATATGGACCAGGCGTCGATCAATGCCGTGAAGAAAGACGGCACGGAAATCTGGACGACTGCCGCCGTGCAAAAAATCGTGACCAGCGCGAGTGTGATGGGCAATGGGGAGACCAAGAAGTGGGGCAAGTTCACCATCGAAGCGGTGCCGGCATACAACACGGTGCGGGGCCCCAAGGCGGGAGCGTTCTATCATCCCAAAGGAAACGGCAACGGCTACGTGATCACCTACGGTGGCAAGAAGTTCTACTTCTCCGGGGACACCGAGGCGGAGCCCGACATTACCGCGGCGCTCAAGAACATCGATGTGGCGTTCGTTTGCATGAACCTGCCCTACACGATGACTACGGACGAGGCCGCCGATTTCGTCAAGTCATTTCATCCTAAGGTTGTGATCCCGTACCACTATCGCAGCATGCCGGCGATGGATCTCAACGCCTTCAAGGCGAAGCTCGAAGGCACCAAGATCGAGGTTCGCCTGCTCGACTGGTACCCGAAGACCTCGTAAACGCGGGGCCGGATAGAGTCGGATCGAGTACGTTCGTTAAGATGGGTCGCTCGTCTGTGCGACGAGCGACCCACTTTTTTTGGGCCAAGGGGACCATGGCTGGGCCTGAAAATCCTATACGTGGGGGGCGCGCCGGACGCGTGGCCTTCACCTATCCGAATTTCGCGCGTTACGAATACGCGCGATTCTTCATTACCCTGGCGCTCGAAATGCAATCCGTCGCGGTCGGATGGCAAATCTACGACCTCACGCGGCGGCCATTTGATCTTGGCCTCGCGGGCTTGGCGCAGTTCCTTCCCAGCGTGCTGTTATTTCTCGTGTCGGGCCATGCGGCGGATCGCTTTGAACGGCGCAAGCTGCTGGCCGTGTGCTATTCCGGGTTTGCGCTGTGCTCGGCTTTGCTGCTGGGCATCGCCTGGCACGGGGTCCGCACGGTCGCGGCCATCTACGCGGTGCTGGTGCTCGTAGGCGTGGTGCGTTCGTTGAACGGCCCGGTGAGCAGAGCCATTTTGCCGCAGTTAGTTGTCGAGGAGCATTTCGCGAATGCCATTGCCTGGCACTCGACCGTTTTTCAGACCGCTACCATTCTGGGGCCGACGATTGGAGGGCTGGCGTACGCGCTCTTCCGAGGACCATCGGGCGTTTATGCGCTGGCCACCATGACCGCCCTCTTCGCGTTCGCGTCCACACTGCGGATCCAGACAACAGGGAAAGCGCGGCCGCGTGAACCGGTCGCTTGGAGCACTGTTCTCGCGGGACTGCAGTACATCTGGCAACGCAAGTTGATCCTGGGCATTATCTCGCTGGATCTATTCGCCGTTTTATTGGGCGGAGCGGTGGCGCTGCTTCCGGTGTATGCCCGAGACATTCTGCGAACCGGCCCGTGGGGGCTGGGCCTGCTGCGCACCGCTCCCGGAATCGGCGCCGCGGGGATGGCGATTCTCCTGGCCCATCGGCCTCTGCGCGGGCGGGTGGGAGCGACGATGTTGTGGTGCGTGGCTGGGTTCGGTGTATTTACGATTGTCTTCGGACTTTCGCGCAGCCTGATTTTATCGATGGTGGCGCTGCTGCTGGTCGGCGCGACGGACATGGTCAGCGTCGTGGTTCGTGGCACGCTCGTGCAACTGGCCACGCCGGACGAGGTGCGCGGCCGCGTCAACGCGGTGGAGATGATCTTCATTGGTGCTTCCAATGAGTTTGGCCAGTTCGAGTCTGGGCTAACGGCGAGCTGGTTCGGGACCGTTCCGGCTGTGGTGCTGGGAGGCATTGGGACGCTGCTGGTGACGGCGCTTTGGGCGCTGGGCTTTCCGGAGTTGCGGCGCGCGGAGTAGTGCTGGCTCACGTTTCATCCTCAGGTGCTCTGCGGCTTGACAATCGCGGCCGGTCTCTGCCAGAATTCCCGCTAGGCGAATACAAAGCGAAAGTAGTTGACCCCTTTTCCGCTCGCCTTTCGGCTATGACCCTCACCGCCTTACGCTCGAAGGTCGAATCCGCTCTTGCCGGGCGCGTTCCTGCTCCTTTTACCTATCGCGACCGCAAGGTCATGGAAACGGTTTCCGCCGGGATCCCGGCGGTGGATTCGCTGGCGGGGGGCCTGCCACGCGGAGGCCTTACAGAGATTTGTGGCCCACCCTGTTCCGGGCGAACCAGCCTGTTGTTTTCCGCTTTGGCCTTGCGAACGGCGGAGGCGGAAGTGTGCGCGCTCGTGGACGGACGCGACGGCTTCGATCCCCACGCAGCGGAAGCGGCCGGCGTGGAGCTGAAGCAGTTGCTTTGGGTGCGATGCCGGAACATCGACCAGGCCCTCCGCGCTACCGACCTGCTTTTACAGGGCGGAGGATTCGGCTTGATCGCCGTGGACCTGAGCGATATCCCGCCCGAAAGCATCCGCCATGTTCCGCTCAACGTTTGGTTCCGTTTCCGGCGCGCCGTGGAAGATTCACCGACGGTTTTGATGCTTCTCGAGCAGGAATCCAACGCCAAGACATGCGCTTCCTTAGTTCTGCGATTGCATGCTGGACTTGCTCATTGGTTCCTGACGCCCGACGCGCACGCGGCGCCTCTTTTGCGGCATCCAGCGGCGTATTTGCTCGACGGTCTTGAGGCTCGTGCTGAGGTGATCAGTTCTCGTATGCAACCGGACATCGAGACGCCCGGCGCTGCCTGGATGGCTGCGGCAGGTCCGGCCGACCGCGCGGGAATTTTTGCCAGCAAAGCGCTGTGGGGCTATTTCAGCGGTGTGCCTATTGAGCAGAGTGGATTAAAGGGTGGATTGAAGCACGAATCGAAGCGCGAATCGAGATCGATTCGAAGGTGAAATGACGCTCCGTCACACGGTGAACATTCGATGACCTGGGCTCTCCGTCGAGCTCACACCCACTATGGCATTTGCTTCCATCTACGTTCCCGATTTCCTGGTGCAAGCCATGGTGCGCGCCGAACCCGCTCTGCGCGGCCGTGCGATCGCGCTCATCGACGGAATTCCCCCGCTGTGGAGTGTGGTGGCGGCCAACGAAGCGGCCTTGCAGGCGGGCATCAAGTTGGGCATGGCGAAACAGCAGGTCGAACAATTCAGCAACATGGAAATACGCCAGCGCTCGCGGGGACAGGAGGAAGCCGCACACACCGCACTGCTCGATCTCGGTTGGTCGGTTTCCCCACGCGTCGAAGACACCGCGCCCGACACCGTCAGTCTCGATCTCACCGGCCTCGACTCCTTATTTGGTTCTGAAGAAGCGATCGCTCAGCAACTGACGCAGCGCGCCTCCGGCTTCGGATTGACGGCGCAGGTTGCTGTCGCCGCGAAACTGGATGTCGCCATTCATGCGGCGCGCGGGTTCCGCGGCATCACCTTGATTCCGCCGGGAGAAGAAGCGCAGCGTTTGGGTAGTTTGCCCGTCAGCGTGCTCTGCCCGGCCGCGGAAGCGCTCGAAACCCTCGAAACTTTGGAACGTTGGGGTGTGCGCACTTGCAAGGCGCTAGCGGCATTGCCGGTCCTCGAGCTTTCGGAACGATTGGGGCAGGAAGGAATCCGCCTGCACGAATGGTCGCGGGGGGCGCGGTCGCGTTCGCTGGTGCTGGCTGAGCCGGCCCTGGACTTCGTGGAAGAGATGGAACTGGAGAACGGCGTTGCAGAACTGGAGCCCTTGGCGTTTCTTCTGGGCCGGCTTCTCGATCAGTTGTGCGTGCGGCTTGCGGCGCGTTCGCTGGCGGCCGGCGCGATTCGTTTGCGGTTTCATCTGGAGAGTTCTCCTCCCAGCACATTTGAGAAGGTCTTGGATCTGCCCGTGCCCATGCGGGACTCCAAAATGCTTTTGAAATTGCTTCGGCTGCAATTACAGGCCGGGCCTCCATCCGCCCCGATCCTGAAACTTGTGCTGGCGGCCGATCCCACCCGGCCCCGCGTGACGCGAGGCGGATTATTTCTTCCACGCGGTCCAGACCCGGAGAAATTAGAGCTGACGATCGCGCGTCTGACGAACCTGGTGGGCGACGGAAATATCGGCTCGCCCGAACTGGTGGATACGCACCGGCCTGGGGAATTCCGCGTCAGCCGGTTTCTTCCTCTTCGCGCGGCGGCGCATCGCCGGAAAAGTGAAAGCGCGCCCGGGGCCGGCTTCCGCGTCTTCCGGCCTTCTCCGCGGGCGAACGTTATGCTGCGCGACGGCCGTCCCACGCGCGTTTCTTTTCGTGGCCTGCGCGGCGACGTAGCGGCCGCTTCCGGGCCATGGCGCACCTCCGGAGACTGGTGGCGGGAAGATCGGTGGGAACAAGACGAGTGGGATCTGGAAATTCATTTCGTCGAGGTTGCCTCGGGGAACTCGTCCCAGTCTTTCTCGGGGCCTTCCTCTGGGTTTCTGGGGCGTCGGGAACAAACCTCGCCTGCGCATTCACGAGAACGTCCGCAGCGAGGTCTTTATCGCTTCTATTACGACGGGCGTTTGCAGGGCTGGTTTGTGCGAGGAGCGTACGATTGATGTACGTCGAGCTTCATGCGCGATCCGCTTTTAGTTTCCTCGAAGGCGCTTCACTGCCAGAGGAATTCGCCAGCCGATGCGCGGAACTCGGGATGCCCGCGGTGGCTTTACTCGATCGTGACGGCGTGTACGGCGCGCCCCGGCTGCATCTAGCCGCTCGGAAAATTGCCCTGCAGGCGCACGCCGGCGCCGAAGTGACGTCCGCCGCCGGCTGGCGCTACCCGCTGCTGGTGGAGTCTCGCGCGGGTTACCAGAATCTTTGCCGCCTGATCACGCGCATGAAAATGCGCGCACGCAAAGGCGAAGGGCACGTCTTGCCCGAAGAACTCGCTGCAGGAGCAGCCGGCTTGATTTGCCTTACGGGAGGAGAGGAAGGCCCTCTGGCGCACGCTTTGGCACGCGGAGGAACCGCAGCAGGGCTGGAATGCGTGCAGCAACTCTGCGAACTTTTCGGCCCGCACAACGTTTACGTCGAATTGCAGCGGCACTTCTCCCGCGCGGAGGAAGCGAGAAATCAAGCCGCGCTCGGAATCGCACGGA
Organism: uncultured Acidobacteriota bacterium; assembly: GCA_963818345.1. Lineage (GTDB taxonomy): Bacteria > Acidobacteriota > Terriglobia > Acidiferrales > UBA7541 > Palsa-189. The sequence continues at coordinate 16,867 of CAWFRX010000017.1, forward strand.
AATTGTCGCTGCCTCTGCTGGCGACCAACGGCGTCTGCCATGCGCGGCCGCAGCAGCGGGAAGTGCTGGACGCCTTCACGTGCCTTCGCCATCACCGCACTCTGGCGACAGCCGGCCGGCTTCTGACTGGCAACGCCGAGCGGCACTTGAAATCCCCGGCAGAGATGACGCGTCTGTTTGCGGATCTTCCCGAGGCCATCGCCAACACAGAGGTTCTTTCCTCGCGCCTGCAGTTCACTTTGCAGGACCTGGGGTATGAGTTTCCGAAATATCCCGTTCCGGGTGGTGCATCACAAATGCATTTTCTGCGTGAACGCACCGACGAAGGCACGCGCTCCCGCTACGGGTCTGCGGGCGATTCAATCTACGAACGAGCGCGCAAACAGATCGAGCACGAACTGGCCATCATCGAGAAACTCGATCTGCCCGGTTACTTTCTGATCGTCTGGGACATCGTGCGGTTTTGCCGCGAACAAAACATCCTGGTGCAAGGGCGAGGCTCGGCGGCCAACAGTGCTGTCTGCTATGCCCTGGGCATTACCGCCGTCGATCCGGTTGGCATGGAGCTGCTCTTCGAGAGATTCCTTTCCGAAGAACGCGGGGAATGGCCGGATATCGACCTCGATCTTCCCAGCGGGGACCAGCGCGAGCGCGCCATTCAGTACGTTTACGAACGCTACGGGAAATTGGGCGCGGCCATGACGGCCAACGTTATTACCTATCGCGGACGCTCGGCAGCTCGCGAAATCGGCAAGGTGCTGTCGATCGATCCGGAGATGTTGCAGCGCCTATCTGGGCTGGTCGAGGCGTGGGAATACAAGGACGCGAGCGACACACTCGACCGCCAATTCCGCGACGCGGGCCTGGACCTTGGGCATCCGCTCATCCGCAAGTTTTTCGAGTTGTGCGTGCAGGTCCGGGACTTGCCGCGTCACCTGGGGCAGCACTCCGGCGGGATGGTGATCTGCCAGGGGCAACTCGATGCTGTTGTGCCGCTCGAGCCGGCGACGATGCCCGGGCGTGTGGTGGTGCAGTGGGATAAGGAAGATTGCGCCGACATGGGCATCGTGAAGGTGGACCTGCTCGGCTTGGGCATGATGGCGGTGCTGGAAGAGTCGCTGAAGATCATTCGCGAGAATTATGGAGAGGAAGTAGACCTGGGACGCCTGCCGGCTAACGATTCCGTCGTTTATGCGGCGTTACAGAAGGCGGATACGGTGGGCATGTTTCAGATCGAGAGTCGCGCGCAGATGTCCTGCCTGCCGCGTCTGCGGCCAACCTGTTTTTACGACATTGTGGTGCAGGTAGCGATTATCCGGCCGGGGCCGATCGTCGGAAAGATGGTCAATCCTTATTTGAAGCGCCGCCAGGGACGCGAACAGGTTCGCTATCCTGCATCCCTCGCTTGAACCCGTTCTGGCGCGCACGCTGGGAGTGCCGCTTTTCCAGGAACAGTTGCTGCGCATCGCCATGAGCGTGGCGGGATTCTCGGGGGGCGAGGCGGAGGAATTGCGCCGGGCGATGGGTTTCAAGCGCTCCGAGGCGCGCATGAAAGAGATCGAAAAAAAACTTCGCCCGGGCATGGAGAAAAATGGCATCGCGCCCGAGGCGCAGGAAGAGATCGTGCAATCGATTCGCTCCTTTGCACTCTACGGATTTCCCGAATCCCATGCCGCGAGTTTTGCGTTGCTGGCCTATGCCAGTGCCTACCTGAAGTGCCATTACCTGGCCGCTTTTACCGCCGCTATGTTCAACAACCAGCCTATGGGGTTCTATCAGCCCGCCACACTGGCCAAAGACGCGCAGCGGCACGGCCTGAAGATCAGGCCGATCGACGTGACCTGTTCGGAATGGCTGTGCACGCTCGAACTATTGCCTCCGAAAATTGCAGAAACCCAAGAGCCGGACTTTGCCGTACGGTTGGGTCTGCGTTATGCGAAAGGCCTGCGTGCAGAGATTGCTGAGGACTTGATTCGCGAACGCGCTATTCGCCCCTTTGTTTCCATTGAAGATCTAAAGTTGCGGGTACCCGCGATTCAAAAGGCTGAACTCGCTGCGCTGGCGGAAATTGGCGCTTTGAATTTTATTGGCCGTGAGCGTGGTTCTGCCGGCAGAACCATCCATCGTCGAGACGCGCTATGGCAAATCGAACGAGCCGCGCGGCGCCCCGGCCCTTTACTGGAGGCAGCGGAAGCCTCGCCCGAGGCATCCTCCGATGTCCAGGGCGATGTATCCCCGGGCGACGTACCGCCGGGCGACGCATCCCCGGGCATGTTCCCCGACCTATTCAATCAACCGGCGCGCACAGCCGCTTCACCTCTGGCCGCTATGACGGCAGAAGAAAGATTGGTCGCCGATTTTCGCGGCACGGGGATGACCGTGGGCCCTCATCCCCTGGCCTATCACCGCGCGGAACTGAAAGCAAAGGGCGTTCGCTCCGCTCGGGAGATCCAAGGGCTTCCGGATGGAACCTGGGTGCGGATCGCCGGGGCCGTGATCGCGCGCCAGCGGCCGGGCACCGCAAAGGGTTTCGTATTTCTCAGCCTGGAGGATGAAACGGGTATCGCCAATGCCATCATCACCCCGCAGTTATTCGCGAAGGACCATGGTGCGGTGGTTCGGCCGTCGTTTCTGCTCGTCGAAGGCCGGTTACAAAATCAGGATCATGTGATCTCGGTCAAAGCCGAGCGCATCCAGCCGCTATCCCTCACCCGCGCAGAAACCCCCTCGCACGATTTCCACTAATCTTAATTGTACTAGCAACTTACGGGACACTTGACGGGCGAGGTCGGGAGAGCCAACTGGCTGCGAGATTCCTGTACTAAGCCTGTTCCCACGGGCAATAGCTCGGCGGCATCGTCCGCCGTAAGCTCCAAACTGCAGGATACAGGATCGCTCGGTATTGCCACGGAGGGTGACATGCTCGACTTAGAAGCCTTCAGGGAATTTCGAGAAGGGCTGTCTCTGCTACGCGAGGGCGAAGCCGCCGGCGCGGTCGAACTGCTGCGCCACGCCAGCCAGCGCGATCCCGAGAACCCGTACTACATGTCATATTTTGGCTTGAGTCTTGGGCACGCCGAAGGAATGTGGGCCGAAGCTGAACGGCTCTGCCACACCGCCGTGTGCCGCGGCCGCCGCCAGGCCCAGCTGTACTTGAATCTGGCCGAGGTCTACCTTTCCTCGGGCCGCCGACGCGCTGCCGCCGACACGCTCGCGCGCGGTTTGCATTATCTTCCACAGGATTCGCGTTTGCAGTCCGAATTTGGCCGCCTGTCAGAACGAAAAGCGCCGGTTCTTCGCTTCCTGCCGAGAGGCCACGTCATCAATCGCAATCTGGGGCGGTTGCGTTTCCGGCTGACGCACCACCTGCCGCGCCGCAAGTGGCTCGTACAGCACGAATCGCGCGCCTAGCGAGTCGTCGCTCCCGTCATCGATACTTTTATCGTTCAGCGAAATTACTATAATGGCGGCGGCATGCCGTCATGGTTCAAGAAGCTTCCGCACTGGCTGTTTGCCTCTGACCTCGCCTCATCGTCGCCGGGCTGGCTTATTTCCCGGTGGCTCTTTCTTCGCGCACTCGGGCTGATTTATTTCTCTGCGTTCTACTCGCTCATCAGGCAGGTTGTCGGACTGATCGGTCCCGATGGTTTGCAGCCGCTGGGCGCGTACCTCGAGGCCGTGAAGGCGGAGGTCGGTGCGTCGCGCTACTGGTACGCGCCAACACTATTTTGGTTCGCGAGCGGCTCGCGCGCCTTGATGTTTTTGTGCTGGGTAGGAATCGTTGCGTCGATACTGCTCGTGCTGAATCTCTGGCCGCGCGCCATGCTGGTGGTATGCCTAGTCGCGTTCCTCTCCTTTATCGCGGCCCTGCAGACATTTTCTTCCTATCAATCGGATGGAATGCTTCTCGGCGCTGGTTTCGTGAGCTTGTTTTTCGCGCCTCCAGGCCTGCGACCCGGCTGGGGCGAGCGACATCCGCCCTCTCGGGCGAGTCTGTTCTTGCTGCAGTGGTTGTGGTTTCGCATCTACTTCGAGTCCGGGGTAGTCAAGCTCGCCAGCGGCGATCCTGAATGGCGTCATCTCACGGCCATGAATGAGTATTACCAGAATGGTCCGTTACCCACTTGGATTGCATGGTACGTGCAGCACCTGCCGCAGTGGGTCCACGCCGGGACCGCGGGACTTACACTCGGTCTCGAACTGTTTTTGGTGTGGATGTTATTTCTCCCGCGCCCCTTTCGGATCGTGTTGTTTGCGATCGTCACGCCCTGGCAGATCGGCATCATCCTGACGAGCAACTACGCCTTTCTGAATTACCTGGTGCTGGTCCTGGGGATTCTGCTGCTTGACGACAAGGCCATAAAGCGATTTTTGCCGCGGCGCTTGCGCAAACGTTCGGCAGGTGAAACAGCGGTTGGGCAGTACGTTGCGACGGTAGACGTCGCGCAGACGTCGCAGAAGCGAGGCTGGCGCGCCTTGGCGCGGGAGCGAGCTGCTTTCGCGGGCCTGGTGTTCGCGGGCATCTGCCTAAGCTGGAATTTTTATGCCACCACGGCTGAACTGGTTCGAATGATCGTGCCCACCGCTCCGTTTCCGATGGCGCCGATCGTGGCCCTCGAACCGTTCCGAATCGCGGAAAGCTACGGGCTTTTTGCGGTGATGACACCGGCCCGATACGAGATTGAATTCCAAGGCTCGAATGATGGCCGGAACTGGACACCCTACCCATTCCGGTACAAGCCACAAGATCTGCGCAAACCGCCGGGTATCTACGCTCCGTATCAGCCACGGTTCGACTGGAATTTGTGGTTCGCTTCGCTCGACAACTGGCAGGAGAATCGCTTTGTCGTGAACGCGGAAGAACGTCTGCTGACCAATTCTCCAGCGGTGCTCAATCTCTTTGCGGGCAATCCCTTCGCAGGCGCCCCACCACACCAGGTTCGCGCGGTGATTTGGCGATATTGGTTCACGGACCGCACCGAAAAGCGCGAGGGTTTTTGGTGGAGGCGCACGTACCTGGGACTCTACGCACCCGCGCTCGAGCGCCAAGAGGATGGAACATTTGCGATCATCGCACTGCCTAGGGCGAACCTCGGCGATGGATCCTAGCTGAATCGGTCCGCGGTCGCACTGTTCCGCACGTAGACTCGCCTTCGCGCCGATCGAGTGAAGCAATTAGCACGCGCGTTCAAACTGAACGTCCACCTCCAAACTGTAGCCTTACGTAAGTTCTAGGACTGTCGGCTAGCTGTAGCAAACGACCTGTCCATTGGCGATTACAGGCCTGCCCCCTACTCTGCTGTTCACGCGGCGGATCTCAGCAGCAACGAGAGGCCGAAGCGCACTGAGGTGGGTCCAATGGTCTTAGCAATCGCCGCACTCTTACTGCAGCTTCCGGCGGTGACACCAAGCTCGCTCTCGAAATCTCTGAGGTCGCTCCGATCGAGGAAAGCGCCCCCGCAGGGCCTGCCGACGTCGAACCCGTCGCCAATCGTGTCGCCAGCGCGAGCGTCGACCGAGCGCCAGCTGCTGTGTTACCTGCGAGCTCAGACGGCCACCCTGAATCAGCCATCGCGATGGAGCCTGGTCGTTTGACGCCGACGCCGGTCGCTTCCTCCAGTTCGAGCGCCGCATCCGACTCGGCTCCCCTGTTTTCGTCCTCCTGCGGCGACTTCGGCCTTCGTCGCCTCATCGCCGGCCTCGATGCGCACAACGCGACAGGAAGAGGGCGAAGGTCGTCGCAAGCGCGTGTGGCTCGGGCTGATGATGGCGCAGCACAGCGCGGCGACATTTGACGCGTGGAGCACGCGCCGCGTCATCTCCAGCGGGGAGGGCGTCGAGCTGAATCCCACGCTGCGCCCGTTCGCCGGGAACGACTCGCTCTACGCGGCGATTCAAGTCGCGCCGCTACTTTTTGATTACGTTAGCCGGCGCATGATGAATAGCCGGTACGGATGGGCGCGACGCACCTGGTGGATGCCGCAGAGCTTGAGCACAGCGGTGTCCGTTGCCAGCGGCGCGCACAATTTATCGATTCGCTAGCTCGGTCTTGCAGCAGTTCAACAAGTTTGCGCCAGCCGGGCGCCCCGGACAGCACCGCGACGGCGGTCCGGGGCGCCTTACTTTTTGGGTATTCTCCGTCCAGATAACCGGAGCCAGATCCTTGGCAAAATCGCTACGTTTCGCGTGAACTTGACCTGACAGGTAAGATAGCTGGGGTCAAACTCAGTACGGCGGAGGACCAAGCGTGAAACGCATCCTGATTATCGAGGACGACCGGGACATCGTCGAACTGGTGCGATACAACCTGTCGAACGAAGGCTTTGAGGTCAACGCCGCCACCGATGGCATGTCCGGCTTGGCCCAACTGCGCAAGGCGCCGCCCGAGCTGCTGCTGCTCGACCTCATGCTGCCGAAAATGCCGGGACTGGAAATCTGCAAGGAGATCCGGCGCGATCCGACGCTGAACCGGCTGCCGATCGTCATGCTCACGGCGCGCGGCGAGGAGGCCGATCGCGTGGTGGGCCTGGAGATGGGTGCCGACGACTACGTCACCAAGCCGTTCAGCCCGCGGGAGCTCGTGGCGCGCGTAAAAGCTCTCCTGCGCCGGGCTGAGCCGGCCGGCGAAGTGGAACGCATGATTGAGGTCGGGAAGCTGATGATCGATCCCTCTTCGTATCGAGTCAGCCGTTCGGGCAAGGCGCTGACGCTTAGCACGCTTGAATTTCGCCTCTTCTACTACCTCGCGGCGCGGCCCAATCGCGTCTTCACACGCGACCAATTGCTCGACGCGGTCTGGGGCACGGAGCGGTTCGTCACTCCGCGTAGCGTCGATGTCTACATTCGGCGCCTGCGGGAAAAGGTCGAAGTCGACCCGGAAAATCCCGATCCACCTAAAGACGGTGCGTGGCGCGGGTTATCTATTCGAGTCGGGGGCTCCGGTCCGGGCAGCGAGTTAGGTGTCCCTCCCTTACCAATCGGTGCCCTTATCAATCGGCGCATTTGCGTTCGCGATTCGGAGCGTAGACCTGTGCGCGTAAGCCTCGTTTGGCGTTCGGGACTGACCTTCCTTGTCCCTGCTGCTCGTGGTGCTGCTGGCTGTGGACATCTACGCAGCCGGCGTCTTGCGCCGCCAGATGCTGGACGCCGGGTTCGACAAGCTCCAGGCACTCGCGCGAGCGGCCGATGCCAACCTGCCCCCCGTGGATGATCCTCCAGCACTCAACGCCTGGCTTTCCAAAATGGCCGCCAGCGGCGCGCGCATCACGATCATCGCCAGCGATGGTCACGTGCTTGGCGACTCTGCGAAGGACGCAGAAACCTCGCAAGATCAAGCGGACCGCGCTGAGTTCCAGCAAGCCCTATCGCAGGGCGAGGGCCGAGCTCTTCGCCGCAACGCCATCCTCGACCGCGACGTCCTTTACGTCGCTCTGCGCCATGGGGCCCAGCGAGCCATCCCTCGGGCAACACTGCGGCAAGCTCGAACGCCAGCTCGCCGGTTGTCGTGCGTGTGGCCATTCCGCTCGGTGAGGTCGAGGGCCCCATCGCCGAGGTGCGGCGGCGGTTCTGGTTGGCATCGCTTCTTCTTTTGCTCATCGCTGGAAGCGCGGCGCTGCTCGTCTCGCGAGGCGTTTCGACAAGGATTCACCGGCTCGAGGAGTTCTCGCACCGGGTTGCGCGCGGGGATTTTCGTCCGCTGGAGATGGAGAGCGGCGGCGATGAACTCGACGATCTGGCGCGGGCCTTCAATGAGACGGCTGCACGGTTGGCCGAAACGATTCGGGTGCTCACCGAGGAGCGCAATCGATCCTCCGCAATCCTGGGCAGCATGATCGAGGGCGTCGCGGTGATCAGTCCGCAGGAGCGCGTGGTTTTCTCGAACCGCGCGTTTTCGCAGATTCTTGGTCTGGACGCCATTCCGATCGAGGGCCGCCCACTGGTCGAGGTGGTGCGGCAATCGGATTTGCTGAGCGTCATCAAGAGAGTGCTGGTCGAGCACGAACAGGTCTCGAGCGAGGTTGTCGTCGGCACCGTGCGGCAGCGAAGCTTCGCCGTCACGGCGGCGCCAGTGCGCGCCACCGGACCGTCCGGCGCCGTGCTGGTGCTTCACGAAATCAGCGAGCTGAGGCGTCTCGAAAGGGTCCGGCAGGATTTCGTCGCCAATGTCTCGCACGAATTTCGAACGCCCCTCACCGCCATCCAGGGTTTTGCGGAGACGCTGCTGGGTGGCGCCCTCGAGGACCCGGCAAATCGCGCAGCATTTCGTCGAGATTATCCGCAATCACGCCGCTCGGCTGGCGCGGCTTACCGAGGACCTGCTCAAGCTTTCGCGAATCGAAGCTGGCAAGCTGGAGCTGGAGTTCCGTCCGGTGTCGGTCTACCAGCTCGTTCAATCCTGTGTGGAGACGGCGCGGTTCAAGGCCGCCCGAAAGGAACTGATCATCGACGTCCTTCTCCCCGAGGGCCTCCCGAACGTGCGGGGCGACTCCAACGGCCTGCACGAGGTGCTGCAAAATTTGCTCGACAACGCCGTGCAATACACCCCGGCTGGCGGCCGCATCGAAGTGTCCGCTTCGTACGACGGCGGGCGAAGTGATCATCACCGTGTCCGACACGGGCATTGGCATCCCGCAAGCCGAGCAGGAGCGCATTTTCGAGCGCTTCTATCGCGTGGACGCGGCCAGGTCGCGCGAGGCGGGCGGCACGGGCCTGGGCCTTTCCATCGCGCGGCACATCGTCGAAGCTCACGGCGGCCGCCTGTGGGTCGAGAGCGCAGTCGGCGAAGGTTCGCGCTTCCAATTCAGCATTCGAGCCGCCTGACCGGCTATTTGCCAGAGAATTCATCAAGACTTCACGCGCGTGTAACTCCCCACCGCCATACTGGCTGTGAATTGTGCACTCAGGTTCATGGGCGCGGCGACACGACCATTCCTCGTAAGCCCCGCGACGATTCCCGCCGAGCTTTTGCGCTAGGCCCATCTCGGCGTCGATCGAACCTTCCTAGCCCGCCCTGCAACCCTACAAAAGGAGGCTGAAGATGGCGACGCAAGTTCAGAACACGCAGGCAGTCTTTCAGGAGGCGCTGGCCCATTATTTGATCTCGATGGCGCGCACCGTTGAGGTCAGCGTGAATCGGGCGCTCTCCGCGCTTTTGGGGCGCAGCGACGACGGCACAGAACAAACTCCGGGACAGATTTTCCTGCTCGAGCCCCGCATCAACGAGATGGAAATGGTCATCGACGACCATGCCGTGCGCATGCTCCGCGACGGCCGGTTGGCGCCGGAGGAAATTCGCCAAGTCGTGGCCACACTCAAGATCACCAACGATCTCGAGCGCATGGGCGATCTCGCCGTCAATATCGCCGAGCGCGTGATCTCGCTCGCGGAGATGCACCCTGTGACCCGGCCGCCGGAACTCGAGCCCATGGTGACGGCGGTGCGAGCGATGGTGAAAAAGAGCCTGGGCGCGCTGATTTTTCGCAACGTGGTCTTGGCGGGCGAGGTGCTCGAGAGCGACGATCTGGTCGATCGCTATCGCGACCAGGTCTTCGAACGGCTGCTCAACAGCATGAGCGAGCGCCCGGCCGACGTCGCCCCGAACCTGCAACTCGTGCTGGCAAGCCGCTATCTCGAGCGTCTTGCGGACCACACCACAAACATCGCCGAGGACATCATCTTCTGGGTGCGCGGCCTGGACGTCCGGCACGGCCGCGCGCTGGAAGCAACTGCCGGGAGAGCCGTCTGTTAACCGAGAATTCATAGCCGCTTGATGCGCCTGTGACGAGCGCGCCTTATTGTGTGCCTCAGAGCAATGCGGCCCTGTCCAAGTCCCACAGGGCCTGGGCTTCATGCCTGACACCCCCGTGGGTCGGCGCTCCCCTGTGCCGACCCACTTCTTCTTCCTCCAGGCTGGCCACCTGCGTCTCGTCCCGCACGTTGAAAGCGCAGCTGTCTTGTAACGGAGAATTCATTTGGCTTGACACCCCATTGACTGCTTGCCGGTAGCCTCTGCGCGGTCTAGTCGTAGGTCCGGTTAGCTGTCATCAACCCTGGAATTCACGGGCTCGTAACGCCGGCTGTAACCGAGCTGTAACAATTAAGCAGGACTCTAAAGAACATAAAGAGGAGATTCGACATGGTGTTTCGCAAACTGTTGGGTTGGGCGCTCCTGCTGTCCTTGGTGAGCGTCCCGGTGCGGGCTCAGAACATCAATGCTGCTGGCGCCACGTTCCCGTATCCCATTTATTCCAAGTGGTTTGACGAGTACCACAAGCTCCATTCGAACATTCAAATCAATTACCAATCGATTGGCTCGGGCGGCGGAATTAGCCAGCTTACCGCCAAGACCGTCGATTTCGGCGCCTCGGACGGTCCGATGACCGACGACCAGCTCAAGCAGGCCGGTTTCAAGATCCTGCATTTTCCGACAGTGCTCGGCGCGGCCGTCCTGACCTACAACATCCCGGGCGTGACGGCGAGACTTGAAGTTCACTCCCGAAGCCATTGCAGGCATCTACCTGGGCAAGATCACCAAGTGGAACGACCCGGCCATCGCCGGACCTAATCCTGGCGTGAAGCTTCCCAAGGATGACATCGTGGTGGTTCATCGTTCCGATGGCAGCGGCACCACGTACATCTGGAGCGACTATCTCTCGAAGGTAAGCGACGAATGGAAGGGCAAAGTGGGCAAAGGAACGTCCATCAACTGGCCGGTGGGACTCGGTGGCAAGGGTAACGAAGGCGTTTCTGGCCTGATCAAGCAGACGCCTGATGCGATTGGCTACATCGAGCTGATTTACGCCATCCAGAACAAAATGCCCTACGGCTTGGTGAAGAACACGACGGGAGCGTTCATCAAGGCCAGCCTCGACGGCGTTTCGGCAGCCGCAGCAGGAGCCGCCACAAACATGCCGGACGACTTCCGCGTTTCCATCACCGACGCGCCGGGAAAGGGTGCCTATCCGATCTCGAGCTTCACCTGGCTGTTGATCCCGGCTCAGATCCAAGATGCCGGAAAGCGTGAGGCGATCAAGGGCTTCCTGAACTGGATGCTGACCGACGGGCAACAGTATTGCGAGGGTCTTGGCCTACGCCAAACTGCCCAAAGAAGTCGTTGTGAAGGAGAAGAAAGCAATCGCGATGATTCAGTAGCACCCGCCCCAACCGCACATGGCTACGGCACACACAACGGTCGAGTCCGCGGGCCTCAACCGGCCCGCGGGCTCTTCTTCGCCGCCTGACCAGCGGCGACGAGATTGCGCGCCTCGTCACGCTCATATTTGCGCTGATGACCGTGTTGATCACAGGGATGATCGTTGTGCAGCTCTGGGTCAACTCGGCAGAGTCCCGGCACGCTTTCGGATGGCGTTTCTTCATCAGCCAGGAATGGGACCCGGTCTTCAACAAATATGGCGCCCTGCCGTTTATTTACGGGACTTTGGTCACTTCGGCGTTGGGCATGCTGATCGCCGTGCCTCTGGGCTTGGGTGCGGCCATTTTTCTGGCGGAGCTGGCGCCCCGGCGCATCTCGGACATTTTGACGTTTATGATTGACCTGCTCGCCGCCGTGCCGAGCGTGATTTACGGTTTACTCGGCGTGTTCATTCTGGTGCCGCTGATGCGCACCGAGATTGAGCCGTTTCTCAAGCAGACGCTTGGGTTTCTGCCCTTGTTTCAGGGGCCGGCTTACGGCATCGGCTTTCTAACGGCGGGCCTGGTGCTCGCCATCATGATCGTGCCGTTCATCATCTCCGTTTCGCGAGAGGTGTTGCTGGCCGTGCCTCGCGAGCAGACGGGAAGCGTCGCTGGCGCTAGGCGCGACGCGCTGGGAAGCGACATGGCGGGCGGTCGTCCCGTACGCACGCACCGGCATCATGGGTTCGGTCTTTCTCGCCTTGGCTCGCGCGCTCGGTGAAACCATGGCTGTGACGATGGTCGTGGGGAACAACCCGCGAATCGCTGCGTCGTTGCTCGGACCGGGCTACTCGATCGCCAGCGTTCTGGCCAACGAATTCAGCGAGGCTACGGGCACGTTGTACCTGAGCGCGCTTGATCGAGTTGGGCCTGGTGCTGTTTCTGCTCACCTTCGTGATCAACGGCTTGGCGCGCCTGCTGATCGTCGTTACGACGCAGCGTGGCAGCGGGGTGGCCCAGTAATGAGCACGCGCATGATGTGGCGGAAGACGGTCAACGTCGTGATGCTCAGTCTGACGGGATTGTGCGCCCTCGATCGCTGTCTCCGCGTTGTTCTTCATCCTGGGCTACCTCGTTTATCACGGCGGCAGGGATGTGGACTGGAATTTCTTCACCAAGCTGCCAACGCCCGTCGGCGAAGAGGGCGGCGGCATGGCCAACGCGATCGTTGGGTCCGGTAAGCTTTTGCTCTTGGCAGCGCTGATCGGCGTCCCCATCGGGCTGCTCGGCGGAGTGTATCTGGCTGAGTTCGGCGGCAAGACGGTGCCATTTGTTGTGCGCTACACGGCGGATATGCTCAACGGGGTGCCTTCGATCGTCATCGGGATTTTCGCTTATGCGGTTGCGGTCATGCCCGTCCGCCATTTCTCGACGTTTGCGGGCGGCGTTGCGCTTGGTATCATGATGATTCCGATCGTCTTGCGCAGCACGGAAGAGTTTCTGAACGGCGTTCCCAAGGCGATGCGCGAAGGCGCTATGGCACTGGGGGCGAGCAAGTGGAAGACGATTGCCACCGTTGTTCTGCCCGCCGCTCGGAACGCGATTATCACGGCGGTTCTACTGTCGCTGGCTCGTGTCGCGGGAGAAACCGCGCCGCTGCTCTTTACGGCTTTTGGCAACCGGTTTTGGAGTCCCGGATGGAGCCAACCCACCGCCTCGCTTCCTGTGATGATTTACACCTACGCCGTAGGTCCCTACGACGACTGGCACCGGCAGGCGTGGGCCGCGGGGCTGGTGCTGCTGGGGCTCGTGCTGCTCATCAACATCATTGTGCGAACGGTTCTATCGCGCGGAATTTCCGCGCAGAGGTCATAAGCGATGCAGACGTCAGCGAGAACTGCTTTGAGTAAGAGCGCGCCGCAAAACCCAGGGGTACCTAACGCCATGGAGACCGTGAAACCACCGTCGCAGATCGACCCCTCCACCGCGACGCCTCTGCGGATGCAGGTGCGCAGTCTCAATTTCTACTACGGCAAGACACATGCCTTGCACAGCGTCAACTTGGACGTCGCCACGAACCGGGTCACGGCGCTGATCGGGCCATCCGGCTGCGGCAAATCGACGCTCCTGCGAACGCTCAACCGCATGCACGAGACGGTGCGCCATGCCCGCTTGGAAGGTTCTATTACGCTCGACGGAGAGGATATTCTCGCGCAGGATGTGACTCGTTTGCGGCGGCGCGTCGGCATGGTTTTTCAGAAGCCGAATCCGTTCCCGAAGTCGATTTTCGAAAATGTCGCGTATGGCTTGCACATCAACGGCATCGCCAGTGGCCGAGGCCGGGTCACCGAGGCCGTCGAGCAGAGCCTGCGTCGCGCGGCGCTTTGGGACGAGGTCAAGGACGTGTTGCACAAGTCGGCCTATGAACTTTCCGGCGGTCAGCAGCAGCGCCTTTGTATCGCCCGCGCCCTGGCCGTGAACCCGGAAGTGCTTCTGCTCGACGAGCCTTGCTCCGCGCTGGACCCCATCAGCACGGCGAAGGTCGAGGAGCTGCTTTTTCACCTCAAAGAGAATTGTACGCTGGTGATCGTGACCCACAACATGCAGCAGGCGGCGCGCGTGAGCGATTCGACGGCCTTCATGTTGATGGGCGATTTGATCGAGTTTAGCCCCACGCCGCAGATGTTTACCACGCCGACCGACCCGCGCACAGAAGCCTATATCACCGGCCGCTTCGGATGAGACCGGCGAACGCGACACCGATCTCGATCACTTCATTGGAAGCAGCGCGACAGAGGAACCGAATGGAACGACACTTCGAAATCGAATTGAGCGAGTTGAAAGAACGGCTGCTGTGGATGGGCAGCCTGTCGGAACGCGCCGTTCATCAGGCGATCCACGCGGTTCTCGACGCCCAGGAATCTTTGGCGGAGGCGGTGCTTCGCGAGGAGCCGGCGATCAACGATTTGCAGATCGAGATCGACGATCGCGTCGTGCAGTTGCTCGCCTTGCACCAGCTCATGGCTGCCGATCTCAGGTTCGTGCTGGCCGTGGCGCGGATTAACAACGACCTCGAACGTATCGGCGATCAAGCCGTGAATGTGGCCCAGGCAGCGCTGCACATTTTGCGCCATCCGCGCGTCAAGCCATACGTCGATTTGCCGCGCATGAGTGAACTCGCGGAAGGCATGGTCCGCGACAGCCTCAACGCGGTGGTCCGCGGCGACATCGAGATTGCCCGCGCGGTGCTGGTCCGCGACGACCAAGTGGACAATCTCCGCGATCAAATTTTTCGCGAACTGCTCAGCTACATGATGGGAGACTCTTCGGTCATCTTCCAGGCGTTCGAGTTGATCCTCGTCGCGAAAAACCTCGAACGCGTGGCCGATCACGCCACGAACATCGCCGAGGATGTCATCTACATGGTCGAAGGCAACGACGTGCGCCACACCGCCGGGGACCGCCGTTAGTTCGGTTCTTTCCGGTCTCGCCACCAGAACGATCCCGCCATCCCAGTGAGAAACAGGGCCGCGACGCAGCTGAGCGCCCCACCGGCCGTGCGATCTGGCGTCCGCACGAAACGAACCTCAACGCGGTCTTTTCCCGCGGGAACGGGCACGATCATCTGCGCCGTGTCCGGATCGGATTCCGAATTGGTCGGCACGCCGTTCACACGAACCTGCCAAGCTGGGTAGTTGAGCAAACGCACGGCCGCTCGACCGGGGTCTGACGCGTCGACCTCGAACGTCTTGCGTTCCGGCTGCCACGCCTGCACTGAAACACGATCCGTCGACGGTGGTTTCTGCGCGGACGCCGCTTCAGCTGTCTGGTCGTCTTCGTGAGGCAACCGTGCAATCAGCGGCGCTCCGAGCGGCAGGTCCGTTTGGTCGCCGCCCGCGGTGCAATACTCGTAGGTGCCCTCGTAACCTTTTCCGTCGGTCACCGCCGCTACGATGTCCTCGAGGTCGTCCGTGTCCCAGTAGGTCGCCCGAGCGATGCCCAGGGCGGCTCCCGCGAATACCAGCGGCGCAGCACAGGGCGGCCGCAAGCCTGTGCCGTGACGTCGCGACCGCCTCTCCGAGAAAGAACGCCAGGCTCACGCCCAGGGGCAGCAGCCATCTCCAGGGAAATTGCGCAAAGCGCAGTTTCGGCGCGTATCGCCACACCGCGCTGCTCACTGGGAACATCAGAAAGACGGACGATGGCCGCCAAGGCGAACATCACGGTCCAGATAAATCTTGAACTCTTGGCGCGGCGGTGCGAAATCGCCGCCCCGACTCCGGTAAGGGCGATGATCAGGACGGCGACCGAGGAAATCTGAAGGTTAACAAGATTGTGTTCCGGGTTGAGAATCCAGGTGAAGAGGAAGTTCTCAGCGGGACGATACCCGGGAGAAAGAGCTTGATCGATGTTCACCCAGGACTGCTCGTACGCTGCGGGAACGAATGTACACGCCCGCCAGCATCAATCCCAACGCGAGTGCCGGCAGCCCCACGAGAAGCGGTCCGAGCGATCGGCGAAGGATGGCGCACAGGGCGAGCAGAAGAGCTAGGGCGTAGCTGGCCAAGACTGCTGCGGGAGCGTTCGTCAGCCAGATCGCGCCATACGTAACGGCCAAGGGAACGACATTGCGCCAACGCTCCTTTGCGTTCTTCGCAGCACTCTGGCCATCGCGAGCGTCATCGCCAGCGTGACCCGCGCAGCGCAGCGCGTAATGTAGGGCCAGCGGGAAGATCGCGGCCGCCAGCAGTTCGGCAAAATCGCTCCGATAATAGGCCAGGACAAGCTGGTAGGGATTCGCGACGTACAACATTGTCGCGGCGAGCGTTCCGGCCGGTGATAGCCATGAACGCGCCAACCGGAACATGGAAACTCCGGCGATGACCAGGCAGAGAACGATGAACGTTGCGGGAACGGCGCTCCACGGCAAAAACAAACCGAGCGCCGCTCCGAGGCACCAAGAAAGAGGCGGATAAAAAATGAAGCGAGGCTCGCCGTAGCCGTAGTTTGCCCAGACCGCCCAGCGCGGGAAAATGACGCCCTCGTGCCACTGCCGCGCGACGTCCACCCACGACGCGACGTGAAACTGAAAATCGTGACCAGAGGCTTGGCCGAGAAGGCAAAAAGGCGAGACGATGAGCAAGCGCGGTTGCAATGCTGGCAGCGAACGCCCAGCGGAACGTATTGTCCGGTCTAAGGAGGGTCAACCTGCACGTCGAAACCGGCCGGCAGCCTTACAAGTGAATCCGCCGGCTCATCGGCATCGGCTAGAATAACGATCTGGCCCCGATTCTGAAAGCCGTAAGAGGGCCCTTCGGCAAAACGGCGCGACCTCAATCCGTGGTCCGTCGGAGGCCAGTCCCTAAAACGCTCCGCACGTCCCCATAATTCCTTTGCTGCAAAGCGTCCTTGGTGTAAATTGACACGTTCGTTTGGGTTCCGAACGGAGGCGGAGATCGATTCCCTCAGACCTCCGGCCGAGATCACAACCAGAGAGGCACACGCATGAGCCGGGACTCGCTCACAATCACCGATAACCGCACGGGCAAAACCTACGAAGTGCCGATCACGACGGATACGATCCGCGCCCTCGATCTTCGCCAGATTAAGGTGAAAGAGGACGAGTTTGGCATGATGACGTACGATCCGGCGTTCACGAACACAGCGTTGTGCAAGAGCAAAATCACGTTTATCGACGGGGATGCCGGCATCTTGCGTTACCGCGGCTATCCGATCGAAGAACTCGCCGAGCGGAGCACCTATCTGGAGACCGCGTATCTGCTTTTGAACGGCGAGCTGCCCACCCGTTCGCAACTTGAGGAGTGGACCTATCGCGTTTTGCATCACACGTTCATTCACGAGAGCATCAAGAAATTCTTTGATGGGTTCCACTATGATGCCCACCCGATGGGCATGATGATCTCAACGATCGCTGGGCTTTCGACGTTTTATCCGGACGCAAAGGACATCTTCAACGCCGAATCGCGTCACAAGCAGACCTGGCGATTGATCGGCGAGATGCCTACCCTGGCCGCGTTCGCCTACCGGCACAGCCTGGGGATGCCCTACGTCTATCCGGACGGGGACTTGACCTACACGGGCAACTTCCTGAACATGCTGTTCAAAACAAGCGAGACGAAGTACCGCCCAAATCCCACGCTCGAGCACGCTCTGGACGTGCTTTTTATCCTGCACGCCGATCACGAACAAAATTGCTCCGCCAATGCCATGCGCAATGTGGGCAGCTCGCAGGTTGATCCTTTTTCGGCCGCGGCTGCGGCCACGGCCGCGCTCTATGGCCCACTCCACGGAGGCGCAAACGAAGAAGTCCTGCGCATGCTGCTGGACATTGGCTCGATCGCGAATATTCCCGCCTATATCAAGCGCGTGAAAGCCGGCGAGAAGCGCCTGATGGGTTTCGGCCATCGCATTTACAAAAACTACGACCCGCGCGCACGCATCATCAAGGGAATTGCCTCGGAAGTTTTCGACGTCATGGGACGCAATCCGCTTCTGGACATTGCGCTCGAGGTCGAGAGGATCGCGCTGCAAGACGACTACTTCGTCAAACGGAAGCTCTATCCAAACGTGGACTTCTACACGGGCTTGATTTACCAATCGATGGGCTTCCCCACGACGATGTTCCCGGTTCTGTTTGCGATTCCGCGCACCAGCGGTTGGATTGCGCAGTGGGAAGAGATGCTTCTCGACCCCGAACAGAAGATCGCCCGGCCGCGTCAAATCTACACCGGCTATGACCGGCGTCCTTACGTGACGATGGAACAGCGCGGCTAGCAGGCAGGGACGGGGGGTAATCAGGCCAGTGCGGGTTGGGGCTTCGCGCGAGCCTTGGCAGCACGCTTGTCGGCGTAAAGATGTTGATCCGCGCGCTCCAGAAATTGCTCGGGTGTTTCCGTTGGATCGTAACCCACAGCAACCAGCCGAGAATTCGACGGGAATTTGCGTCCCCTGAAAACTCACTTCCAGCCGGCGCAGCCGCGCCAGAAGCGTCGGCACCTGCTCCAGCGGACACTCGGGCAGAATCAGCAGAAATTCGTCGCCTCCCATGCGAACCGCAAGGTCCGACGACCGAACCGCGCCAGCCAGTCTTTCCGCAAATGCCCGCAACACCAGGTCGCCGGCTGCGTGCCCAAAGTGGTCGTTGGTGATCTTGAAGTTGTTCAGGTCCAAGGCGACGATCGTGAGAGGATGGCCGTAGCGCTGTGAACGCGCGGCCTCGGCAAGCAAGCGCTGCTCCGCGGTGCGACGATTGGCCAGTCCGGTAAGCGAATCGGTCGTCGCGAGCTTATGGAATTCTTCCGCGCGCATCTGTAGTCGTCCCATCGCTTCTAACTGCTCGGAGAGTTGCCGCCGCAAGCGCTTATTCACCACCTGCTGATAGACGGTGTATGTATTGAACAGCAGCACGAGCCCGATCAGCCCTCTCACCGACTGATTCAAGCTGAACTGAAAAAAGGGATCGTCCACTTTCGACAGGTTGGGGAAGGACAACGACAGGACGGCAACCGTGAGGAGCAACATGACGATGATGGCGAGCGACCACAGCCACCAATCTCGTCGCTCCAGCTGCCTCAGTTGCGCTCGAATCTCTTCCATGCGTGCTTCCGGTGCAACATCCAAAATTGGGCTCGGAGAACCGGAGCTCGAAGAAGACGCATCGATCATGTTACTCAAACCGTTAAGCCTGGCCTTTCATTCGGGTTCTTGGAAATTATAAATCCGGCGTAAAACTACCGAAGAGTGAAAAAGGGGCAGGTGTTCCTGTGCGGAAACCTGGACTTTTGTCCCGTCTGCGTGCGCTTTTAGGCGCCTTTTTTGAGTTCCGCGAGCACCAGCTTGGCCACTTCACGTAGCGTCTCGAACACGCCCCGGCCAGAGACCGCCACCGCCTCAACAATGGGTTCTTGCTTGACTTGCAGTTGTCGGGCGAGTTCTTCGGTCGACAGAATGTTGGGCAGGTCCCGCTTGTTCAGTTGCAGCACATAGGGAATCGTGTCGAAGTCCAGCTTGTGTTCCTTGAGGTGTTCCCGCAGGTTCTCCAGCGTTTCCAAGTTGGCGTCGAGCCGTTCTTCCTGGGAGTCGGCGACGAATACCACGCCGTCCGCTCCTTTCAGAATGAGCTTGCGGCTGGCCTCGTAGAAAACCTGTCCCGGGACCGTGTAAAGGTGCAGACGAGTCTTGAAACCACGGACGGTACCTAAGTCGAGCGGCAGGAAATCAAAAAACAGCGTCCGGTCCGTCTCGGTCGCGAGCGAAATCATCTTGCCCTTTTGACCCGCGCCCGTGTTGTCGTAAATCCATTGCAAATTGGCGGTCTTCCCGCCCAGACCCGGCCCGTAGTAGACCAGCTTGCAATTGATTTCGCGTGCGGGGAAGTTGATGAAAGGCACAGGTTGCCCGGAAATGCCGGGAATGTACTTATAGCATAGGGCCTTGCCGAGTCCAATTCCCAAGGACACTTAGAGTGTCGTGGAGAAAACCGTATCGTTTTGAACGCCCTCGACAAAATCCGATCTAAACTCCGCGTCCTATTTACTAAGGCCTACACAAACTGGGCAAGTTGACGACCTGGGTCAGCTTTGCTAGACTTCCGCAGTGAGCCAGTCGCAAAAGCCGCACAAACCCAAGGCGACAGGGCGCTTAGGATCTGCCGACGGCAGCGCCAAGCTTCTGAAGAAAAAAGACTTAAGCTCGAAGGCTGAGAAGGCCAAGACCCTCCACACCCTGGTCGATCCCGCCGTCGAAGAGCAACTGAAACAGTACGAGGAAGGCCTTCAGCTTTTCCAAGAACAGAAATACGCCAAGGCTAAGCCCTTATTTGAGAAGGCCATCGCTGGGCCCAGTCGCGAGTTTGCCGACCGCGCCCGGCTTCACCTGCGCATCTCCGAGCAGCGCCTTAAGCCCACCGAGACGCCCACTCCGCGGTCGCCCGAGGAACACTACCAACACGGCGTGGCCATGATGAATATGGGCCGCTGGGATGAGGCGCGCGACCACCTGCTGCGTGCCCGCAAGCTCGCTCCCAAGGCCGATTACGTGATCTACGCAATGGCCGCGCTCGACTGCCTCACGGGCGAAGCCGATTCGGCCATGGAAAATCTGAAAGTCGCCATTCAACTCCGCCCCGAGAATCGCTACCACGCGCGAAACGACGAGGACTTCGCATTTCTGCAGGAAGACCCCAGATTCACCGAACTGCTCTATCCGGACCGCGACGGTTCGGGTAACTGACCGGTCGTTCTCGTTGGCCGTTTCTTCCACCGATCGTCGGGGCCCCGCGCGGCTCGTGGTCGTTGGTGGAGGCACAGGCCTTTCGACGCTCCTTCGTGGGCTCAAAGAGTACGTAACCCCTCACCCCGAAGACGCCTCCCGCTATCCGATTCGCGATTGGTGGCCGTTGTCACCGTGACCGACGACGGAGGTAGTTCCGGCCGGCTGCGCCGCGAATACAGCGTCTTGCCTCCGGGTGATATTCGCAACTGCATGGTGGCGCTATCGCAGGACGAAGCTTTGCTGGGACGTCTGTTTCAGTACCGCTTTACCGCAGGCCGCGGGCTCCGCGGACACAGCTTTGGCAACCTGTTTCTCACGGCTCTCAGTCATGTGACCGGGGATTTTACGCGCGCCGTGCGCGTGAGCGCCGAAGTCCTGGCCATCCGCGGACGCATTTTCCCTTCGACCAACCAGCTCGTCAGCTGGAAGCCGTGCTCGAAAATGGCAAAAAGATCGTCGGAGAGTCTCGCATCGGATCGACCCGCGTCCCCATCCAGCGGGTGCGCCTGTCGCCGCGTAAGGTCAAACCGCTTCCTGAGGTGCTCGAGGCAATTGCCGCGGCAGACCTGATCGTGCTGGGCCCAGGGTCCCTGTATACCAGCTTGATCCCTAATCTTCTCGTGTCCGGCGTCGCAGCAGCCATTGAGAAATCGTCCGCGACGCGCGTCTACATTTCTAATGTGATGACCCAGCCTGGTGAGACCCGGGACTACACGCTGGCCGACCACGCGCGAGCCATCCAGCAGCACGCGGGCAGAAAGCTTCTCGACTGGGTGGTCATCAACAACGGACCCATCGCGCCCGAGATGGCGCGACGCTATCGCAACCACGGCGCCGAGCCTGTCGCCGTGGATGTCGGTGAACTGCAGCGGATGGGACTGCGGTGCATGTTCGACGGCCTCATCGAAGCGCACGGCGTCATTCGGCACGATCCGAAACGTCTGGCGCGTTTGCTGCTCGAAGAGTTCGTGCAAAAGCGCCCTCCCGCGTAGCGCAGCGCGAATGCGCGTCACGGCGCTGCCTTGCGCGACCGCGTGTGGGTTCGTATACTCGGCTTCGCCAGCGCGACGGCTCGCGAACAATCGCTTCTCTCGGAAACTTGTACGCCACGCTTTCCGCCCGCGCCGTGTAAATCACCACAGTAGGAGGCTCCGTGGCCAGCTTTTCGCCGCACAACGAATTGAACGTCTATGAATCGGCGGAAGCTCGTTTTGAGGTTGCTGCGAAGAAGCTGGGGCTCGAAGACGGCGTCTACCGCTTCATGCGCTATCCCAATAAAGAGATCACGGTGTACATCCCGGTGGACACTCGATAGTGGGCAACTCGAAGTGTTCATCGGCTACCGCGTTCATCATTCCCTGGTCCGCGGTCCGTGCAAGGGCGGCATTCGGTATGCCCCGGACGTGACGCTCGACGAAATGCGAGCTCTGGCCAGCGAAATGACCTGGAAATGCGCGGTCGTGAATATTCCCTTTGGCGGCGCAAAGGGCGGAGTGATTTGCGACCCCTCCAAACTCTCGCGTGACGAACTCGAGCGGATCACGCGGCGCTATACGGCTGAATTGAGCGAGTGGTTTGGCCCGGAACGAGACGTGCCCGCCCCGGACCTTGGAACCAACGAGCAAATCATGGCGTGGGTAATGGACACCTACTCCATGCACGTGCGCCATACAACCACCGCTGTGGTCACCGGCAAGCCGGTCGAGATGGGCGGCTCTCTAGGCCGCCATCAGGCCACAGGCCGCGGCTTGCTGCTAGCTTGCGACAAGGCGCTGGCAAAATTCGGACTGAAGCGCGATCAGACGCGCGTCGTCATTCAGGGCTTCGGCAACGTCGGCTCCGTGGCGGCGACGCTGATGCATCAGGCCGGCTACCGAATTGTCGGCGTGGCCGATATCAATGGCGGACTTTACAACGAAAGCGGATTCGACATTCCCAAAGTCATCGACTGGGTACATCGCCAGCGCAAGCCCCTTCCGGAGTTTCCCGGGTGGCGGCGCGCGCATGACGGCGCAGGAGGTGCTTTTTCAGCCCGCCGACATCGTGATTCCCGCGGCCGTCGAAAATCAGATCACCAGGGACAATGCGCAGCGCTTGCAGACGCGCATCTTGTGCGAAGGCGCCAACGGACCTTCGACGGCCTACGCGGATGAGGAACTCGACCGCAAGGGAATCTTCGTCATTCCTGATATTCTTGCGAACGCCGGCGGCGTGACGGTCAGCTATTTCGAATGGGTGCAGGACCGCCAGTGGGTTTTTCTGGCGGGAAAGTGAAGTCAATGAGCGCCTCAAGGAGATCCTCGAGCGCAGCTTCGACGACGTGGTTCGCTATGCCGAAACAAACGGCGTCAACAACCGCATCGCTGCATATATGCTGGCGATTGACCGCGTAGCGTTTGTGCTCAAGCTGCGCGGAATCTATGCCTAGGAGAAACGTTGGCTGTGCCGGCGCTCCGCGAGCGGAGCAAGCAAGAAACCGGCAGGCGCAGGACACATGGTCGGCGAGTCCATCAACCCGGGAAATCTGAAAACGGAAGACGAGCATCGGCGCGATATTTGCACCGTCGGCAAGCTGGGTGTATGCGCGCAATTTCGTGGCCGCCACCGACGGAAATATTTCCGTTCGCCTCGATTCATCGCGAATTCTGACTTCTCCCACCGCCATCTGCAAGGGCATGATGAGCGCCGACGACCTGGTGATCACCGACCTCAAGGGCAAGCGGCTTTCCGGACGCCGCTCGCCGTCGTCCGAGCTGGCCATGCACCTGTTGATTTATCGCCGCCGTCCGGACATCAACGCCGTCTGCCACGCGCATCCGCCCACCGCGACCGGTTACGCCGCCGCGCGGATGCCGCTCAATCAAGCGATCATCAGCGAAGTGGTGCTCTCGCTCGGCTGCATTCCCGTGGCTCCCTACGCCACGCCCGGCACGCCCGAACTGACCGATGCCCTCGCGCCGCTGGTGCAAAGCAATGACGCTCTACTGATGGCCAATCATGGCGTAGTGACGTACGGCCCGGACCTGCTCACCGCTTTTTTCCGCATGGAAACGGTCGAGCACTTTGCACAGGTGTCGCTGGTAACCGAGTTGCTCGGGAAACAAGCCTTGCTTTCTGGCAGCGATGTGGAAAAATTGCTCGCGGCGCGAGCGCGCTATGGCATCGACGACGGCGTCGCAGGTCGGTTCGGAGTGTCCGGTGACATCGGATAGTCCGGGTCCGCAGCGCGTCAGCATCACGCGTGAAGAACTCGAGGCGCTGATCGAAGAGGCCGTGCGCCAAGAGCGCGCGCGCCGTTAACGCACGAGTCCATCGAGTACCAACGAAGTCGCACACGGCGCCGGCCGCTAGCCGGCCCGGGAGGATGAGGAATGGGTGAAGCACTCGGCATGATCGAGACGCGCGGACTGGTGGCGATGATCGAGGCTTCCGACGCGATGGTGAAGGCGGCCAAGGTCACGCTCGTGGGCTGGGAGAAAATCGGTTCGGGCTACGTCACCGCTCTGGTGCGCGGCGACGTCGCTGCCGTGAAGGCCGCCACTGACGCCGGCGCCGCCGCTGCGCGCCGCGTGGGCGAATTGGTTGCCGTCCACGTGATCCCGCGCCCGCATCAGTCGCTCGAAGACGCTTTGCCCATCGGCAAGTCGGCCGCCGTTGCGGCTTCTCACTAGATTACCGCAGCGTCGCGGGCGAGCCTTCGCGCCCCGGCGGGAGCGCGCATCCGTGCCTGCTGCAACGAGAGCTTGTGATCTTTACGGTGCACGCTTTCTAGGGACAGTCCACACATGATCCTGGCACGCATCGTCGGCACGGTCGTCTCAACCCGAAAAGATCCGCGCCTGGAAGGCTGCAAGCTGCTGGTCGTGAAACCGATTTCCCCGGAAGGCGCCGACGAGGCCGGCTACCTGATCGCTGTAGACACCGTGGACGCTGGCTTTCGCGAAATGTGCTGGTGGTTTCCGGAAGCGCGGCACGACTCGCCGCCGAGTGCAAGGATCGTCCGGTGGATGCGGCGATCATCGGCATCGTGGACACCGTGAATCTCGACGTGCAGCACGAGAGCGAACTCGCCGCCGCTCGGAGGAAATAGACGCCGCGGGTCGCCGCGGCGCTGCATCATCATGTTTCTCGGACGCGTCATCGGAAACGTGGTCTGCACGGTGAAGAATCCGTCGCTCGAAGGCCAGAGGCTGCTCATCGTGCAGCCGCTCGACCGTCATGGACGCGACAAGGGCCGCCCTCTTGGTGGCTCTCGATTCCGTTGGCGCGGGTGCCGGCGAGACGATCTACTGGTGCCGCGGCCGCGAAGCGGCGCTTGGCCTTCTCCTCTCGCAAGGTTCCCACCGAGGCCACCATCGTCGGCATCGTGGATCGCGTCAATATTCCCGGCGCGCCAGTTCGGCAAGCTACTCGCCGACCCGCCTGAAGGGACTCGCAGCAGCGAAATGCTGATCGGGCGAGTGATCGGCGATGTCGTGGCGACGCAGAAGGCGCCCTCGCACGAGGGTCGCAAGATTCTGGTCGTTCAGCCGCTCAATCTCGACGGCAGCGACCGCGGTGAACCCTTGCTCGCGCTAGACGCCGTGGATGCCGGCTTTGGCGATCGAGTCTTGCTCACCGTCGAAGGCTTTTCGGCCATGACCGCGGTAGGGCGACCGAACTCCCCCATCGATGCGGCCGTCATCGGCGTGATTGACGCGGTCGAGCTCGTCCAGGACCGCCCGTAAGGCTCTAGTCACTCCGCTCCTGCCCGCTCAGCTTCCGATAGATATCGCGAATATTGCGCGCACAAGCACCCATCCTGATTGCTCGCTATTGCGACGCTTCGGAATGACCCCAGCCCCCAAAACTCCATCGCAGGCCGACGGTGGCGTTGCTTCCGAAGGGCGGCTCGGTGCCGAGATCGGCTGGGCCCAGATCCTTCCTGTATCGTCCGAGCCAGTCCGAGTGCTCTGAGGTCAGCCGTAACTCGAAATTTTTGGGAAGTTCGAGACCAACGCCTATGCTCCTCGAATCCGCCATCGGTTCAAACGATGCCGTGTAGCTGTATCGCGGCACGTTGCGTCCAAAGAAGAATTCCGGCGTGAAAAACACGAATACGTGGCGAAAAAAGGTGCGTCCAATCGGCTGCAGCTCAAGGTATCCGCTCACCACCCAGCGCGCATAGGCCGTGCACTGCGAGTTCGCGCCGCCAAAATTGGCGGCCGGCAATTGCGAGCAGCGGCTCAGATCGGGCTCGTTATGCGGGGGCGCCACTTGGAAGTCGATGTGTCCGCGGATCCAGTTGTGCGGAAAAAAAGTTCGCGTCTGCGACGTGCCAAACGCAGCCGCCGTCGTTACGCGTCCGGGCAAACTGGCAGGCGGCGCACTGACCTGCTGTTGCTGCTGCGCGAACCCTGACGCTGCGGCACAAAGAACCACAACGACCAGACCTATCCAAGGCTGTCTCACAGTAACCTCCTTCTTGCTCTTTAGTTCTTCTTTTAGCGGCCGCTCCGCAAAATCCGGGAACGCTTTTTTACTTTACGAATTCAGGCGATGCACCCGTTGCCCAGGGGTCGTACGTGCGCGAGAAGACGATGCGCTCATTGATCGGAGGATGATCGTAAAACCAAATCTTTACGAGCCAGGACGGCGACGGCTCCTCGAGATCCACCTCGCCGAGAATTTGAAAAGACTGCGCCGCTACCTCGGGAACATCCGGAATGATGCCGTGCACGACCTCCAGGCCATATTGATCGGCTTGGTGTTCGATATGCCGGCTGTAGGCATTATCGATCGGCGTCAGGACAAAGCTGAAAAGCGAGAGGAGCAAGAAAAGAATGGGAAGAGACGCCCAGTCATCCACGCCGCGTACGCCCCTGGCTTTCCCCCAACGCCCCACGATCCACCGAAACAGGTGAAAGCCCGCGAACAGGCACGCGAACAACATGCCTGCCGCGAATATGATTCCGTCGCGGATGTGTCCCAAAACGTAGTGACCCATCTCGTGGCCGAAGACAAATAGAATTTCTGGCGTCGTCATGTGAGCAATCGTCGTGTCCCAGACGACCACCCGCCGCGAAGCGCCAAGCCCGGTCACGTAGGCGTTCAGCGTACTGACCTTGCTGCTCGCGTCCATCACGTACATGCGGCTTTCGGGAATGTCTTGTCCGGCGTGGTTCACCACGCGCTCGAGTTGGGTCGCGAGTTCAGGATGAGATGCGGCCAGCGGCGTGAAATGGAAGAACAGTGGCTCGACGATCAAGGGGATCAGAAACACCACGAACACAATGATCGGAATCGCCGCGAGCCACGCGTAGAACCACCAGCGACGCGGGCTCGCGCGAATCCCGGCGTACAGCAGCCAGATCAGCAATGTTCCCACGCCGAGAACCAGCGCTTGGCTCTTGGTCCAATCCCAAAACCACGAGTTCCAAGGCTGGATCGATTGTCCGTAGCTGCGTGCTAGCCAGTGGTCCGTTACATTGCTGGGTAGCGTTAGGATGCCGAGCGCCAATTGGAACGCTGGCGCAAAGATCAGCGCTTGCACAAAGCGATTCGGCCCGGCCCGCTCGGCCCAATTGCGCAGCGTCGGCCCCACGCGCCAACAGACAAATAACAAAAGAAGCGCGATTCCCCACGCAAAATCCGCGAAATACAGTTCGTGGCGGGCGCGAGCATACGCGATCGCTTCCGAGGCGCGCTGTGGTGTCAATGCATAGCCGCCGCCAGGTTGCGCACCTTCTCTGGTCTGCTGCGGCTCCGCTTGTGAAGGCATGGCCGAAGCGCTGCGGCTGAAAAGCAGCGGTGGGACAGCCATCAGGGCGAGCAAAGCTAGCGCCGCCCAACGGCTCAACGCGAGTCTCGCGGAATTGGAGAGTGAGTCCGACCCAAGGTGGCGGGAGTATGCCGCACGAGGCCCAAACGTGCAAGCCGTAAACCGCGGCGGAGTGAGTACATCGGCATAACGTGTTTCGGGTCGGATAGAGCAGTGGAAAACATACCACTACATCTAGTACGTTTTCACTTGACGCCACAAGCAGCCCGTTGCACAATCCCGCCAACTTGGGTTCGCGAGACGTTAGGCTGCCACTCCGCCCCGTCTCCGAAGAAGGGGGACTTACTTATGCAGTACATGCCTGGATGGACCGTGCAGTGCATCAATCCGGAGTGCCAAGCTCGTGGTGTTTGGCTGCGCGCGGACGCTGCGCCCGATGACTGTTGCAGCAACTGCCGCGCGCCCATGCGCAACGTTCCACCTCCGCTGGGCCCGCGCCTTCGTTTGCGGCCGCGTTCGCTGGGAGGCTATCGCCCGGCCGGCCGACGCCGTTAGCTTTGTTGGGTAGCTCGCCGACCCGGCAGCGCCGTGGCCAGCATCATGGAATGGCCAAATTGGTGCTGCCGGGTCGTCCCCTCTGCGCAGTCCTTTTGCTCCTAACCTAAATCGTCTCTGATTTTAACGGGGGGATGAAGGGCCGAGCGGCCGTTGGGGGAAACGGCCGCTCGGGGCTTGGGCATTACGGAGGAGAAACTGTGTCGCGCCGTGATGCGCGCTCCAGTGGCTCAGCGGCTGAGCCGCCGAGCACCGCAGGGAAAGCCTCGGATAGGGGGCAACTACCGAAGTTCCCGCGAGCTCACTTCACGTCGAACACACTGACATTCTGCCCTTTGCCTCGAGAAGCGTCTATGAATCGATGGTCCCATTCTTCCAGTACTTCCGTACTCCGGGCTTAGAGGCCGGCTACATCGCAAATCTCATTCGGCAAACTCCCGACAACACTCGTTGTCTATCCGCTGCCCATATCCATTGCCACACCGCTCGATTGAAGGCCCCGTAGCGGCGTGATAGCCTGACCGGCAGGAGAGCCGCTCACGCTGCCCGCGCGCTGACCGCCGCCGTGGCTACCCAAGCCCGACAACTCGACCGCTCCAGCGTCGAAGCCCGCGTTTTCGCTGTCGCTCGCGACCTGCTCGATGAGCTAGGCAATCCGCACGCGCGAGACGCCGTCCGCGGGTCCGCGCAACTCGACCGCGACCTGGGCCTTGGCAGCCTCGAACGGGTCGAGTTGCTCGTCCGACTGAGCCAGTCTCTAGGCGCATCCCTGCCCGACCGCGTCGTTGCGGAAGCCGACACGCTAAACGACGTCGTCGCAGCTCTGACCGAAGCAACAGGCGCGGAGCCCGTCTCGCCGCAGCCAACGTCTGACCGAGCGTCCTCGGTCACGGATCAACCGCGGCGTCCGCGAGCACGCAACCGATGTGCCCACTTCGGCGGAAACGTGGCAAGAGGTGCTTTGTCATCGCGCGCACGCTGACACTGAGCGAGTCCATCTGATTCTCTGGGAGGAAGGCGCCGAAGCCGAGCGCGTTTCGTTCGGAGAGCTGTATCGCGGCGCAAAGACAGTCGCATCCCGGCTGGCCGCGCGAGGGATCGGTCGAGGCGATGCGGTATCCCTCATGCTGCCGACCTCGCGCGAGTTCTTTCTGACGTTTGCCGGTGTGCTTCTAGCGGGCGCTGTACCGGTACCGATCTATCCACCGGTTCGCGCCGATCGCATTGCCGAATATGCCGAGCGCCAGTCGGCAATCCTGCATAACGCCAAGGTGCGCCTGCTGGTCACCTTTCGAGAGGCCGCGCGCGTAGCCAAGATGCTGCGTCCGAAGGTGCCCTCGCTGCAGAATATTGTCACGGCGCAGGACCTGCTCTCCGAAGCCAACTCGCGCCGGCGTCGCCGCTCCTCCATTGCCCGTCGCCGCCGAGCGCGCGCGACCTCGCGTTGCTGCAATACACTTCCGGCTCGACGGGTAATCCTAAAGGGGTTCAGCTAACCCACGCGAATCTGCTCGCCAACGTTCGCGCCATCGGCGAGGCACTCGCGATCCGCCCCGACGACGTCGGCGTCAGTTGGCTGCCGCTCTACCATGACATGGGTCTGATCGGCGCCTGGCTTATGCCGCTCTACTTCGGCATTCCCGTTGTCATACTTTCCCCCGTCTCGTTCCTGACGCGGCCTGAACGCTGGCTTTGGGCGCTTCACCGCCATCGCGCAACAATCACCGCCGCGCCAAACTTCGCCTACGAGCTCGCGGTGCGCAAGATCCCGGATGCCGATATCGAGCGGACTGGACTTGAGCTCACTGCGCGCCGCGCTAAACGGCGCCGAACCCGTGAACGCCACAACGCTCGACCGGTTCGCGAGCCGCTTTGCCCGCTGCGGCCTCCGCCGCGAAGCCCTCTTGCCGGTCTACGGCCTGGCGGAAGGATCGCTCGCGGTCACGATTCCGCCACTCGGACGCGAGCCGCGAGTCGATCGAGTGGTACGCGAGCTGTTCGCGACGCAGAGGGCCGAGCCGTGCCAGCCGCCCCCGATTCCGCCGGTGGGGACGATTCGGGCGTTGCCTCGTTCGTTTCCGTCGGCCGCCCGGTGCCGAACCACGAAGTTCGCATCGTGGATGCGGCCGGTCAGCGAAGCCGCGGAACGCATCGAGGGCGCGCTCTGGTTCCGCGGTCCGTCGACGACCGCGGTTATTTCCGCAACGAAGAGGATTCGCACGCCCTCTTTCCCGAAGGCAGCGCAGCGGGTTGGCTCGACTCCGGTGACCGCGCCTATCGCGCCGATGGCGAGTTCTTCATCACCGGCCGCGTGAAAGACATCATCCTCAAGGCCGGCCGCAACCTATATCCGCACGAAGTAGAAGAAATCGCCGCGCGCGTCAAAGGCGTGCGCAAAGGATGCGTGGTTGCATTCGGCGCGGCCGATGCCGCCTCCGGTACCGAACGCCTCATCGTGGCCGCGGAAACCCTCGAAAAGGACGCCGCCTCCCGCCAGCGGATCGCGCGAGAAATCGTCGACCAAGTCTCGCTGGGCAATCGGTCTGCCTCCCGACTCGGTCGAGCTCTTGCCGCCCCGTAGCATCCCGAAAACATCGAGCGGAAAGTTGCGGCGCGACCAAACCCGGCGACTCTATCTCGCGGGTGAGCTTGGCGCCGACCAGCCCGCCTGCTTGGCTTCAGGCGGCGAAATTAGCGGCGGCCAGCGCGTCCCAAGCGGCAAGGTCCTGGCCCGACGCACCATCGAAGTGCTGTACGGAATCTACGCGCTGAGCGTTTTCGCTGTGTGGATCGTGCCAACATGGCTCGTGGTCTACCTCGCGCCAAGCCGCAAGTTTGCCGCTGGCATCACTTCATCGGCCCTTCGCGTGTATTTCGCACTCGTCGGTTGCCGCGTGCAGCGTACACGGGCGCGAGAATTTGGCCACCGGCACTGCGCGCGTTCTGGTGTGCAATCACACCAGTTATGCCGACGTGCTGGTGCTGATCGCCGCGCTCGGCGTGGACTACCATTTCGTCGCCAAGAGCGAGGTCCGCAACATGCCGTTCATCGGCACGTTCCTGCGCAAAGCTTGGCCACTTCGCCTTTGACCGCAGCGACCCGCGCGCCCGCCTCCGCCAGGAGGAGCAGATCGAAAGCGCGCTGAAGCAAGGGGAATCGGTTTTTGTATTTCCGGAAGGGACGTTCACGCGGCAGGAAGGAGTGCGGCCATTCCATCTCGGCGCATTCAAGGCCGCCGTGCACACGCAGCCGCCCGATCGTGCCTTTAGCGCTTGCGGGCACGCGCCAATTGCTGCGCGGATGGCTCGTATCTGCCGCGCAGGACGCCCGATCACTCTGACGATTTGCCCGCCACTCGAACCGGCGAGCGTCGCCGCCTCTGCGGAATGGAAAGAAATCGTGCGTCTGCGCGATGCGGCGCGAGAGACGATCGGCCGCCACGCAAAAGAGCCACTGCTCTAGAGCCGCCCGTGCCCTGAAGGCATCGGAGCCCCGTATCACTCTGCGTATCAAGCCTTCGGACTGGCGACCTGTTGCCGAAAATAGTCCAGCGTCATCCGCAATCCGTCTTCGAGGTTGCACCTTGGGCTCCCATCTGAGCAGTCGCTTAGCTTTGCTGATGTCCGGACAGCGCTGCTTCGGATCGTCTTGCGGGAGCGGCTTGAAGAATGATCGGCACCTTGGAGTCCGATCAACGCCCGCACACGCTCGGCAAATTCCAGAATGGTGATTTCGTGGGGATTGCCGATGTTGGTCGGTTCATGCTCGTCGGACATCATCAGCCGGTAGATTCCTTCAATCAGGTCGGAGACGTAGCAGAAGCTGCGCGTCTGCTTGCCATCGCCGTAGACGGTAATGGGCTGGCCGCTCAGCGCCTGGTAGACGAAATTGGGGAGCGCGCGCCCGTCGTTCAGGCGCATGCGTGGCCCGTAGGTATTGAAGATGCGCACGATGTGGGTATCCAGGCCATGATAGCGGTGATAGGCCATGACCATCGCTTCTGAGAAACGCTTGGCCTCGTCGTACACGCCCCGCGGCCCAATCGGGTTTACGTTTCCCCAGTATGTTTCCGGCTGCGGGCTCACATTCGGGTCGCCGTAGCATTCCGAGGTCGACGCCATGAAAATACTTGGCCTTCTTCGCCAGCGCCAGTCCCAGCGTGTTGTGAGTGCCCAGCGATCCGACCTTGAGCGTTTGTATCGGCAGCTTCAGATAGTCCACCGGGCTCGCGGGTGAAGCAAAATTAAGCACGTAGTCGACCGGCCCGGGCACATCGATGTACTCGACACGTCGTGTCGCACCATGCGAAACGCGGGGATGGTTGCGCAAATGCGCTACATTCCCCTCGGTTCCGGTCACCAGGTTATCGATGCACAGCACGTCCCATTCACGCGCGATCAGATAATCGCACAGGTGAGAACCAAGAAATCCCGCCCCTCCGGTAACCACTGCACGCACGAGACCACCTCCTGGTTAAACTCTCAGTTCCAATCGATCGAACGAAGATTAGCCGAACCGGCTGTTTGCGATTTGATTCTAGTTGGCGCAACCGGGAATGCAAAGGCACATGTGCAATCCGCGTGCTCAACCGGATAGAGTCGAGGCGCAGATTGGCCGTCAGGCGCGATGCCGAAGCGAGCACTTCGCCGCGCGATCAACGTCCATTTCGTAATGCGTATTACCGCCAGCCGGGCTACACATCTCTTCTTCAAATCAACGCTTACCCCACCCGTGACGAGGGAATTCGCCAGGATGCAAACCAGGATGCGAACGAGGACTCGCAATGGCCAGGCCCAGTTTGTGGCACGCGGCGCCATGACCCGGCGAAACCGTTGGATTATCTATCTGTGCCTTCTGATTTTGCTCGCTGGCGGCTGCGTCTTGGGACTTTTGTACGTCGGCCGCTGGCTGGTGGTCGAAGATCCTCTTGAGCCGGCGCACGCCATCGTTGTCTTCAGTGGACGTTTGCCGGCTCGCGCCATGGAAGCGGCGCGCATTTATCAAGGCAACTTCGCCGCGCAGGTCTGGGTTTCCCAGCCGGTGAGTCCGGCGGCGCAACTCGAGCGCATGCACATCGCCTTTATCGGCGAGGATTTTTACAATCAAAAGGTGCTCATGGCCCAAGGAGTTCCCCCGGATGCCATTCGCATCCTCGACGGACCCTGCCGCGAACACCGAAGAGGAAGTCGACGAAATTGCCCGCGACTGTCGCCGCGATAACGCGCACGTGGTCATCATCGTGACCTCGAAGCCCCACACGCGCCGCGTGCGCCTGATCTGGAACCGCCGCGTTGGCAACGATCCTCGAGCGATTGTTCGCTACGTCAGCGACGACTCCTTCGATCCAGCGCACTGGTGGCGCAGCACCTCAGACGCCTTGGACGTCGTGCGCGAAATACTCGGCATCGCCAATGCAGAGGCCGGCTTCCCTCTCCATCCGGCGGAGCAACAGTAGCCCATGCGCCGTCTCTCCTGCGTCGTCTTCCAAGGGCAATACACCCGTCGCCGGCGGCGCTATTCCTAGAGTGCTGCTCGACGCCGCTCCGCTTGTCGCGCTGGGCGTGCTTCTCTTTACCTCCGACGCGCGCTTCACATTTCTCGATGACGAGGCCACGATTCTAAGCAGCGCCGCGCAGCCGCTGCGGGCTGTGATCGCTGGCCGCCTTTCGTTCGAGTCCCGGTGCGCCTCCGCATCCGCCGCTCTACGATCTGCTGCTGCACGTTTGGTTGACCCTGACCGGCGGCGCCCCAACTCTGTTGCGTGTGCCATCGTTTTTGTTTTTCCTCGCTGGAGTGTGGTTGCTTTCCCGAGCAGCGCTGCGCATCGGAGGCCAGCTGAGCGGAACGTCCATGATCTGGCTGACCGCGCCTTTGGCCTTACGGTTTCCATTACGCTCGCCTCGCAACCGGATACTCGTTCGCATTTTTTTTGATCGCCGCGCTTACATGGGCTTATCTAAGCCACGCCGCCGAACCCAGCCTTCCGGCCTGGGCGCTTGTTTGCCTGCTGGCAATTCTGCTCATGTGGACCAGTTACTTCGGCTGGATTCTCCTCGCGGTGCTTGGGGTCGAGGAGATGATTCGGAATAGTGGCCGCGAGCCTGCAACCGCTGCCCGGCTTGGCGTTAACCGCTGCACTGCTGGCGGTCGTCTCCATCCCGCTCTGGCGCAGTTTCGCGAGCGCGATCCGGGACGCACTCGGCACGCACCTATCTGGGCGAGCGGCGATCTTCAACCTGGCCTATCACCTCTATGTCCTGATGGTGAGTGAATCGGTTGCGCCCTGGTATTGGAAATTCGGAATCCCCGCG
Organism: uncultured Acidobacteriota bacterium; assembly: GCA_963818345.1. Taxonomy (GTDB): domain Bacteria; phylum Acidobacteriota; class Terriglobia; order Acidiferrales; family UBA7541; genus Palsa-189. Next base: position 50,921 of record CAWFRX010000017.1, read on the forward strand.
GCTCTCGCCGTTGTCGCCAGTCTTGTGCTCGTGTTTATCGGGGTTCACGGCCAGGCGCGCCGCTTTCTGCTTTACGGAGCCTTGTTGCTGGCCGGCATGGCCGTCATCGGCACAGTCAATTCCGAGCGCCTTCTCTTGGTCGCGCCATGGTTTCTGCTGCCCGCTGCCGTCGCGATCGGCACGGTCCATGTCTCCACCTGGCGCCGCTCGATCGCTCTGTCGCTTGCCATTGTGGCCGGGGTCGGCTGGTACGGCGTTCTCGCTCGCGTCTACTACGCGCAGCCGCCCTTCGTCGAGCCCTGGGGAGATCTGGCGGTCGAAGCAGGGAACGTGATCCATCAGGGCGGCGCCGTCATCGGCAACGACCCAGCCTTTTTCCTCTATTTGACGTATGCCTTTCGCGCTCCTCAGTCCCTATCGTCGTGGCATTACGTCGGCAGCCTTCCATCAGTCGTGCGCTATCCGCAGGTTTGGAGCGCCGACGACTGGGAAGCCGCGGGCCATCCGCTGCGGCCCACTATTCTTTGGATCGCGAAAGGGCCAGAGTCGAGTTCGGTGGACGATGCCAGCAAGTGGCTCGATCAAAACTGCGGCGATCGGATCGACCGCCATTTGGCGCGCGATTCGAGTTACGTTTGGAGGCAGCGATTCCTCGATCCAGCCGCGGCGGGCCCATGGTTGATTGAAGTTCGCCAGTATTCTTGCGGCGACAATAGTGCAGCACCGCCGGCCGCTACGCCGCCGGCCACCGCTCCGCCTCCAGACAAATCTCGTTGAGCTGAGCCCTACGCAACGTGTGGCTCAACTCCCCTGTGGCTGTTTTCTTTTTGCGATGGCGCGACCGACGCGGCGCGGCGGCCCTGAAATACTCTTTGCGTGTAGAGCGATGCCTCAGTAGGCCCAGCGCATCAGCACGCCGCCGGTGGTGTAACCCGCGCCGACCGCGACCAGCAGCACCAGGTCGCCTTTACAAAGCCGCTTCTGCTCAACGGCGTCTCGCAATCCCAGCGGAATCGTCCCGCCGGTGGTATTCGCAAAGCGGTCGATGTTGATGATGATCTTGGAATCGTCCACGCCCAGGCGTTCCTGCATGGCGCGAATAATTCGCAGGTTCGCTTGATGTGGCACGACGATCTTCACATCCTTCGTCGAGTAGCCATTTCTCTCGATCAGCTGGCAGGCCAGTTCCGCCATTCGCCGCACCGCATACTTGAAAACTTGCGGCCCAACTTGATGGACGCAGTGCATCTTCTCGTCCACGGTTTCGTGCGAGGGAGGATGCAGCGACCCGCCGCCCGGCATGAAGAGAAACTCCGCCGCCTGAGCCATCGATATCGTGATGAAAATCGAGAATGCCCTCGTTCTCTCCCGCCGCTTCGACCAGCACCGCGCCCGCGCCGTCGCCAAAAAGCACGCAGGTGCTGCGGTCGCCGTAGTCGAGGATCGAGGTCATCTTGTCGCTGCCGATGACCAGCGCTTTGCGATGCGTGCCCGCGCCGACAAACTGCGATCCCACCGTCAGCGCGTAGAGAAAGCCCGAGCACGCTCCCGACAGGTCAAAGCCCCACGCGTTCGAGGCGCCAATTCGGTTTTGCACCAAGCAGGCCGTGGCAGGAAACAGCATGTCGGGTGTTACCGTAGCCACGATGATCAGGTCGATCTCGTCAGCGGCTGTGTGAGTCTGTTCCAGGAGCTTCTGCGCCGCGGCCGTCGCGAGGTGCGACGTGGCCACGTCTTTCTCGGCCACGTGCCGTTCGGTGATCCCGGTTCGTTCGCGGATCCATTGGTCAGTTGTGGCCACGATCTTTTCCAAATCCGCATTACTCAGCACGCGTGGCGGCAGGTAACCGGCCACTCCGGTGATCTTTGCGGCGATGCGTTTCCCCATTTTTGCGATTCCCCTGTGTGGAAGATTGTCGGACGGCTAGAGAATCCGCGATTGTACGCAATCGCAAATGGAGTGACAAGCAACCGCCGCTGTCGCGTTGCGTCCGAGCCCCGTTAAAGGCTAGACGGGCGGCAACTCCCCACAAGATGTGCAGGCCATCGCAGGCGCATATGCCGAGCGGAGAAGTGGTTTGCCTGGGGGTGAGAAGGTGCGAGCGATCGCGCTAGGGCAAGGAAGGTATTTTCCGAGGCTGCGCTGCATCGGAATCGTCCCGCTGTCGCGACGGGCGCTTGCGCGCTTCGACGAAGAGTCGCACCAGATCGGGATCGAACTGGGCGCCTGCGCAGCGCATCAACTCAGCCAGGGCTTCCGCGTGGCTGCGCGCTTTGTTGTAGGTGCGCTCCGAAGTAATCGATGTCGTAAGCGTCTGCGATAGCGATGATCCGTGCGCCCAGCGGAATGTCCTCGCCGGCCAGGCCGTCCGGATAGCCCGAGCCGTCGAACATCTCGTGGTGATGGCAGACCATGTCGCCGAATGTTCGCGACGCTCGGCAACGGCTCCAAAAGCTGATCGCCCAGCCGGGCATGCTCTTTCATCGCCTCCCATTCGTCGGGATTCAGCGGGCCGTTCTTGCCGAGGATCTCGGCCGGGACGCCAACCTTGCCAACGTCGTGCAGCAGCGCCGCCGAGGCGCACGGCTTCAACCTCTTCTTCCCGCAACTCCAACGCTTCGGCAAGCAGCGCGGCATAGTCCGCGACTTTCTGCGAATGTCCTTGTGTATACGGATCCTTCGCGTCGATTGCCAGCGCGAGCGACGTGATCGTCTCGATCACCGCGGCCGAAGGCGTCCCATCCGCTTCTGTTGCTCCGCCGATTCGCCGCGCATCATCGGTCGGACCGGCCTTCGTTTCCATGGCTCCAGCGATTGCCAGAGTTGCTCAAGCCGCTGGCGAATATCCTGAAAGGCATCGGGCCCGGTGGAAAACAAGCGCTTGAGCGTGACGCCCAGATATGCTTCGAGGACATCCCGCTTCCAGTGTTTGGCTTCCCCGGTGTCCAAGTTGTCCGCGGTGGAAACCGCATTGCCGCCCTGATGTTTGGACAGATACATGGAAGCGTCTGGCGATTTGAATCAGCTCCTGCGGCGTCGAGCCGTGCAACGGGAAGGTGGCCAGTGCCGATGCTCGCCGTGCATGTTCTTCTCCTGCAGCAGCCGGTCGGCCAGTATGCTCGAACGCAGCTTCTGCGCGAGCTGGAGCCCTTGCTCGGCGTCGGTCTCCGGCATCAGAATCACGAATTCATCGCCGCCGTATCGCGCCACCACATCCGAGCTTCGGCAGTTCTGTTCGAACGTTTGTCCGAGGCGTTTGAGAACCAGGTCGCCTTCCAGGTGCCCGTGGAAGTCATTCACGAATTTGAATCGGTCCACATCGATCAGCGCCACCGTGAACGGCCGCCCTGCCCGCGTCGACGCGCTTCCACTCCGCCGAAAGCGCTTCCATGAAGAAGCGATGGGTCTTCACGCCCGTCAGGCCGTCGGTGATGGCTTGCTCCTGCGCCTTTTGGAACGCGAGCGCGTTGTGCAGCGCGCCCGGAGATCAAGTCCGCGAGCGTGTGCAGCAGCAACAAATCCTCTTCCGAGAAGCTCGCCGGGGCTGCCGTTTCGACGTAGAGCACGCCCAGCAACTGGTCGGCGTAGAGAATCGGCAGAGCCACGCCCGAGCTCGAATCCTTCGAGCACCGGACGCCCGTCGGCCTTCTCACTGAAATCCTGGCACCACGCTCATCCGGCCCGTGCGTGCGACCTGTCCGACAAAGGACTCGCCCAGCCCCAGACGCCGGTTCAGAGCCCCGCGGCGCCGGCCCGCTTCCGCCTGCACCACCACTTCCTTGCTGGCGTAGTCGAGAATGCGCGATGCCCACGTGGTCGAACGCCAGACCCTTGTCGAGTAGCTCGGCGATGTTGACCAGCATTTCTTCCGGATTGCGCGTCGAGATTGCGTTTCGCGAAATATTGTTGAGCAGCGCCAGGTGCCGCGATTTGGTTTGTTCCTCGCGAAACAGCCGCGCGTTTTCAAGCGCGATACTGGCCTCGCTCGCGAGCACCCGCAGGATCTCCAGGTGCCCTTCGTCGAAGAGCCGCTCCTGCTGCCCGCTCACGGCCATCACTCCAATCGTCCGGTCGTAGACCACCAGCGGCACGCCGCAGAATGAGCCCGGCTCGCCGTTGCGGCTGCACGCCCAGCTTGCGCATCGTCTCCTCGAAGTTCTCGCGGATCAGAAGCGGCTGCGCCGTCCTGCAGATGTATTCCGTCACGTGGCATTCCCCATCGCGCGGGAACGCTTCGGCAGCCGAACGCCCTCGGCGACTTCCAGCTCAAAGCGAAGTTCATTGCGCGCGGATCGTACAGCGCGACGTAAAAATTGGCGGCGCTGAACAGCCGCTGCACTTCCGTCGAAGATTTTTTCCAGCAGCGCCTCTGGATCGAGCATCGAGCTAAGCGCGCGGCCGATTTCGTTCAGCGCCCGCAGTTCTTCCGAACGCCGCCAGGTCTGCTGGACCAGATAGCGATTCTCGATCGCCATCGCAATTTGATGGCTGATCACTTTCGGCAGGGAGAGCTCGGCTGGCGTCAATCGCCTGCCCTCCGGAGCCGCCAGCAGCAGGGCGCCGAACTTTTTGTCCTTCGTCTCGCAGTGCGGAAACCATCGCCGTGCGCAGGCCTTGGCCGATCGCCAGACTCTGGAAGCGCTAGAAACGCTCATCGTTTGGCAAGGCCTGGCCGCCCGTCGTCGTGCTGCAAATCGCGAAACACCACCGTGTTGTCGAACTGCACAGGTAATTGCGCCAGATAGTCGTCCAGCCCTTCTTCCTGCAGCGCGCGGCAAAAGGACTCGTCCAGCCCAACCGATACCACCGACGTCGGTCCGCGAGAGTCTCCGTGATGTAAGAGCAGGGCCCCCGCCGGCATTCGCACCGTGCTCAGCACGCTGCTCGAGAACCTTCGAAAGCATCGCCTGCATCTCTCCGCCCAGCAGGCCTGAGGTCAGCCAGATTCAGGTTCGAGAGGGCCAGCAGATTGCTTTCAGCCCATCGTTTTTCCTTGTCGTAGGTGGACATCAGCATCATGACGGCGACAAATAGCTGCGGCGCGCTTGCCAGCACGGCCAGATCGATGCTGCGCTGTGTTTCCTACCGGGCCAAAGTAGATGCCCAAAATCGGAAAGGGAGCCCAGGCGAAAAACGCGAAAGCGATCAGCCGATCCGCAGTGCTATGTTTTCGGTGGCCTGCAGGTAAAAAATGCAGCTGACCTGCAGAAACAGGGCTGCCGTTCCGTAGTTTGGCCCGAGCGATACCTTGTGAAAGCGGTAGGCGACCGACCAGAAAGCGAACCCGCCGCGGCAGAGAGGCCAGAACGGGAAGCTTTGCGGTCTGCCTGCTACGTACTCCAGAGCAGACCACAGGAACGCGAGCGCAGCGCTTGCCATCAGCCATCCGCTCAGCGCAAGCAGCCAAGCAGACGGGCCCCAGCACTGGTACCGCAGCCACGCCCGCGGAGCGCAGCGCGACCAGGCACCACGCCGCGGTCGCAAGCGCGCAAATAAGGGCGCTGCTTTTCACGGTAAAGGTACGCGAAAAAGCCCGCGGTCAGAGCCGTCGGTCGCTGCCAGGCCCATGGACACTAAATCTCAGTGAGTGTCACGCCGTCCTCATGAAACATAGTGTATTTAGCTGCACTTTGCCGTCGCCAGACGCGTCTCAGAATGGCGCTGGTTTCGAGTCTCATCGCTTGGCTAGCGATTATTCACCTCGCCTTCACCGGTCAACGGTACCGGCGTACCAGCTAGGAACTGTGCACGTGCACATTCCTTAATCGCTAGGACGGGCGTAGCCTCGAGCCAGCGTCATACCTGCACGAAAGAAGTGAAACAATCGCGAAAGAAAGTGACATAATAAAAATAATGGCGCCCGGCGCGGCTCGCGTTTCCCCACTGCATCGGCTAACATGACAAGCTTCTCTGGAGGCATTGCCGAATGTCAATGAGCTCTTCCGCCCGATCTTTCACAATTCTTCTGCCGCAACCGCCGCGCCGGTTCGCGTGCGTTTTGCGCCTTCGCCCACAGGTTATCTGCACGTTGGCGGTGCGCGGACGGCCCTGTTCAACTGGCTGTTTGCGCGCAATCAGGGTGGCACGTTCATCCTCCGAATCGAAGATACCGACGCCGACCGCAATCGCCCGGAACTCGTCGATGGCATCCTCGAAAGCCTGCGCTGGCTCGGGCTCGACTGGGACGAGGGGCCGTTTCACCAATCCGAACGCCTGGCCGGATATCGCGCCGCAGCCGAAAAATTGCTCGCCTCTGGCTCCGCATATCTCTGCTATTGCCCGCCGGAAAAATATGCGGGCGGCGACGCAGCCGAGGATGATACGAGACGACGAAGGCAAAGGACGCAAGCGCCGCATCACCCGATGCAGTTGCCGCGAAGGCCGCCCCTCCACGCCAGGCCAGCGGCCCGCGGTGCGTTTTCGGGTTCCGCTGGGCGAAATCACGCGTTTCGCTGACGCCGTGTTCGGCCCGCAAGAAGTCGCCAGCGAAGAGATCGAGGACTTCGTTCTCTTGCGCTCGCCCAGAACCGACGCTCCGGATAGCGCCCTGCCCACCTATCAGCTCGGCGCCGTCGTCGACGATATCGACATGCGCATCACTCACGTCATTCGCGGCGCCGATCACATCTCCAACACGCCCAAGCAAGTGCTCATCTACCGCGCGCTGGCCGCTCCGCTGCCGATTTTCGCCCACGTGCCGCTGATTCTCGGCGCCGGATCGCACGCGCCTTTCCAAGCGCCATGGCGCCACCAGCGTCGGCTCCTACCGCGAGGAAGGGTTTTCTGCCCGAGGCGTTCCGCAATTTCCTGGCTCTGCTGGGCTGGTCGCCGGGTGACAACTCGGAATTCCTGCGCACCCCGGAGATCGTCGCAGCGATTTTCGCTCAGCCGGCGTCAGCCGCACCAACGCCGTTTTCGATCGCGCCAAGCTCGAATGGTTCGACCAGCAATATCTGCAAAAGTTGCCCGATCGACGAGTTGCTGCCCGCCATCGAAGGCGAGCTGAAGCGCAGCGGCCTATGGCGCGACGAGTGGGCGGCCGCCGAGCGGGACTGGTTTGCGCACACGGTGGACCTGTTGCGCGCGCGCACCCGCCTGCTGCCCGATTTCTCCACCTGGGCGCGCGCCTTTTTCTCCGACGATTTTTCCTACGATCCCGCCGCCAGCGAAAAATTCTGGAAAGACGAGCGCCTGCCAGACCTGCTCGCAAGCCTCAGCGGACGCCCTCGAAGCCCTGCCCGAGTGGACCCATGACGCCTGCGATCACGCCCTGCGCGAAATCGCCGAATCCGCCGGCGTGAAAGCCGGCCTGCTGATCAACGCCACCCGCGTAGCCCTGGTCGGCCAAGGCGTAGCCCCGCCGCTCTTCGACACCATGCTGGTGCTAGGCCGCGCGCGCGTAATCGCAGCGCCTGCGCCGCGCCCTCCCAGCAATCGCCGAGCGCTTCGCCCCCCGCTAAATTACCTCCGAGCCAAATAAAGCCCGCCAAGCTACGCAGATTACGTCTGCACTGGGGCTAATTCGCGTTGGAAGCCAATTCCGAAGCGGGTTTGAAGTCAGGTCCCGGGTTTGAAGTTTGGTTCCTGTTTTGAAGTTGGGTGCCCCATCCTTGCGGTTTGTGCAAGGGTGGGGTTTTTGACGTTCGCCGCGCCACTCGCCAAACCGGCCGCCGATTTGAACTAGCGAACCAAATGCCGAGCCGGCAGCTAAAGCGCCCAATTCCACGCTGCGTTAGTCGCATGCACCAAACAGTCCCAAGGACGGCACAAACATAGCCCAGCGCAGAAGCGCTGGGAACGCATGGCGATAAAAGAGCGAGCCCCGGAGGGGCGACATAGAGCTAACCCACTGAAGTTCTCACGCAAACCCAGCGGTTCGACACAATCCCGAGCGCCATTTTCAAAGCCTGCCTACACCGCGACGCTACTCCCAAGCTGCTGCGTGAGAATGCGACCCATCAGTTGCGTCAGCGTCTCGCCAGTCTTCTCCAGCACAAACGCCCCAGCTTGCTCCGACCAGCTCAGCTTAAAACTGGTCGTCAGCGCCGAAATCCATATCTGCCGCACCGGCGCGTTCGGACTGATCACAAACCGCGCTTCCTCGGGCTCCTCGAAAAGGATCTCGAGCTTCTCGCCTTGCCCTTCGACCTCGAAGCCGCGCTCATCGCCGATCTCGAGCAATCTCTGGCGCAGGGACTCCAGCGCCGCATCGCATTTTTTACGAAAATCTTGTTCATCCATAATGTGAGAGTACCGCAGGGGCCGGTCACCGGCAAGGCGCCGGAACCATCGCGTCGGAGCGCAGCGAAACTACTTCGGCGTAAGCTTCAGTAACTTCCCGGAATCGGTCAGCACATAGACCACGCCTGCCGGAGTAACCCGCACGTCGCGAATCCGCGCGTGCTGATCCACGAGTAGCGCTTCCTCGTTCACCACCTTGTCACCGGAAAGCGTGAGCCGGTCGAGCATTTGACCCCGCAGCGCCCCCACGAAAACGCTGTTTTTCCATTGGGGAAAGAGATTGCCGGTATAGAAAGCCAGTCCCGATGGCGCGATCACCGGATCCCAATAATAGACGGGCTGTTCCGTACCCGTCATTTCTACAACTCCCTGCCCGATCGTCTCACCCGGATAATCGATCCCGTGAACATACACCGGCCAGCCGTAATTCTTGCCCAGCCTGCACTTTGATCAGTTTGTCGCCGCCGCGCGGGCCGTTTTCGTTCTCCCACAACTGGCCCGTCGCCGGATTGATCGTCAGCCCTTCTTCGCTGCGGTGGCCGATCGACCAGATCTCCGGCAATGCGCCGGTTTTGCCGAGGAAGGGGTTGTCCTTCGACGGGCGCGCCGTCGGGAGTAATGTGAATGATCTTCCCGAGGTCGGTGTCCAGCCTCTGCGCCATGTCCCAGGGCGGCGAACCGGAGCGGTCGCCGATGGTCACAAACAGATTGCCGTCACGTCCAATGGCGATGCGCCCGCCCTCATTCGCCGCGAGCGTGCGTGGGAGCGATGGCTTGGCGCGGAAAATGACCGTCACATCCGCCAGCGCGCCGCCAGCTTCGTCCAGACGCGCGCGCGCCACGACAATATTGCTGTTCGCGACTTCGCTTGCCGGAGGGATGACGCGCCTCGCTGTAGGTGAAAAAGATTCGTTTGTTGGTGGCGAAGCCGGGGTCGAGCGCCACATCCAAAAGGCCCACTTGGCCTTGCGCGGCAACCTCCGGAACACCAGCGAGCGGCTGCGAGATCGTGCCTTGCGCATCGACGATCCTCAGCGCGCCGGGCTTTTCGGTGACCAGCATTTTGCCATCGGGCAGGAAAGCCAGGCTCCAGGGCTGCATGAGCTGGTCGGTGATCGTCGTGACATCATAGGGCGCGGTCGCGTGGTATGGCGCGCGTGTCTCGCCTGAGAAAACAGGATGGTCGCCGGCCAATTCTGGAGGACGCGTTTCGATCGGCTGGCCTTCGATCGTCTGCGGCGCCGGAAAGCCCGTTGAGTTCTGCGACCGCATCCGCGCCACCCCTTCTGGGGTGCCCGTCGGAACATTAGTCTGCGGAGGGAGCTGTGCCGGTTGGGGCTGTGGCGAGGGTTGTGTTGGCGAGGGCGCCTGCGCGAGAGCGATCGTAGGAACGATGGCTGCGCAAATCCACAAAACGTTTCTCCATTTCCGTTTCATGTGGAGCCCTCCGCAATCCACTTCGATTTTATGAGCCGGATCCAGATGAGAGCTGGCCTTCGATCGCCTTCACGATGTCGGGATAATCCGCCAGACCCACGATTGTCTTCACCTTCTTCCCGTCGCGTCGCGTACAGCATGCTCGTCGGCAAGCCCAGCAGCCCGCCAAATTTGTCCGCAACGTTGTCGTTGCCCAAGACAATCTTGTAGTCCATCGTCTCCGGGATGGCCGTTCACTTGGAAAATCTGATTGTTGACGAATGGCTCGACGACTTTCTTGCCTTCGTCATCCATCGCCACGCCCAGGATCACCAGTCCCTTGGGCCCGTACCTCTGATTGAACTCGATCAGCCAGGGAATCTCGACGCGGCATGGCTGGCACCACGTCGCCCAAAAATTGACCAGCACCACCTTGCCCTTATACTGCGCCACCGACGCATCCATGCCGTCGAGGCCAGGCAGCGTTACGCTGGATTCGCGGGAGCAGCTGCCGCGCCCCCCTGGCACCCGATCCGCTGTCCCTGCGGACGCGCTCTTGCAGCCCCCGAGAGCAGCAACGCGGCAACGCCCGAAACCAGAAGCAGCGCGAAATACTTGCTGCGCATGCCGAACCTCCTTACTTCACGAAGCGGTTCAGAAAACTCAGTTTACCCGAAAGCCATGTCAGCCGGTTTACGAAAATCAGTCCGCCCACCGCCAGCAGAAGTCCTCCGCTGGCCACTTCCACCGCCGCCAAATGCCGCCGAAAACGCTGATAGAACCGCAAAAACTGATTGATTCCCAGCGCCGTCAGCAAAAAGGGAATCGCCAGCCCCGCCGAATAAACCGCCAGCAGAAAAACGCCCTGTCGCGACGGTTCCGCTGGTGGCCGCCATGCCCCAGCACGCCAGCAAGGATCGGCCCGATGCACGGCGTCCATCCGAAAGCGAAAGCAAAGCCCAGCAAAAAGCCGCTGATCACGCCGGCAAAGGGGCCTTGTTTTGCCGATCCTGCCCTGGCTCTGCCCACCGAGATTTCGAAACCGCACATCGCGGTTTAGCCATCGCGTGAGCGTCGGCCCCGCCAGGAAAATCAGAGACACCGAAATCAGCTGAGCCGGAAATCGTCGCGCGCGTATCCGGGCCCGAGCGTAGCCCAGAGCACCACGCCAGCCACCACCAGCGCCGCTCCCACAACCAAGCCGGCGCGCACAGGTATGTGCCCAAGCCAGCCGATCAAATGCAGCCCAAACAAGCACGATGACGGCCCCGGCAAACGGCGCGAGCAGCGTCTTGTTGTGCAGCAGGAATTGGCCCACCGCGCTGGCCGAAGCGCCAAACGAAATAAAGACCAGCGAGAAGCCGCCCACGAACGCCAGCGACGACGCAAAAAGGCTCGTGCGCGGCCGGTCGCCCTGCTTCAAGCTGCTCCACGCCGATGCCGGAGAGCATCGAGATATAGCCCGGAACCAGCGGCAGCACACACGGAGAGAGAAACGAAATCAGCCCCGCAACGAACGCCGCAAAGATCGAAATCTGCATGTTCTTTTTCTTATCGCTCGCAGTTCGCGCCGAAGTGCCAGATTCGTTACCTTGACCTATTGTCGCACACCCGCGTGCGTTTAGTGCCGGGCGCGATCCGCGAGAGCGCTGGGTTCCTCGCGGAACGCAATCTTCCGATTGGCGGATGCCGCCTTCTGTAAGCCGGGGTTTTATAGCCCGGCAAGGCCGGCATCATAAGCATCCGTAAGCGAAGCTCGCTAATCCTCCAGCCGGATGGCGCGAAGCCCACTCGGTCTCCTGCTCATACCGGCGCGCAATCCCCAGAGCGTCCACCTCTCCAAATGCCGGCCCAATCAACTGCATCCCGACCGGCAGCCCCTCGGAAGTAAACCCGCACGGAACCGAAACCGCCGGCAAGCCCGGTAAGATTGCCCGGACGTGTAAGCCGCAGCAGCACGCTGCGCATGGGCTCGTCGGCAAGCCCGATGCGAACGCTCTCCGCGCCGATCGCCGGCGCCAGGAACCGCATGGTCGGCGCCACGATCGCATCCACGCGCTCCAGCGCCGACTGCGAATTCCGCCGTCGCCCGCTTCACGATCGCTTGCCCCTTCAGGTAGTCGATGCGCGCGCACATCGTCTGCCCAGCTCCAGCCGCTCCGCACGTCCGCACCGTATTCCGCCGCCCGCGCCGGGAAGTAGCCGTGCCTGCTCGTGCACCATGCGAGCTTCTGCAATGGACATCGCGTTTGCCGCTTCGACGGCCGCCGGCAACGTCGGCAGCGAAACTTCTCGATCGACCCTCCGTCGCCGACCAGTTTCTTCGCCGCCGCCTCCACGAGCCGCTCGCACTTCAGGATCGAATCCGCTCCCAGAAATGTTCCTGCGGCCAGCCCAGCCGCAACTTCCGCCGCCCTTCCCCGTCGCGCCGATGCAAAATTCTTCGACGGGCCTCGACACGCTGGTCGGGTCCAGCGGATCGCGCCCCGCGAGCACTCCCAGCACCAGCGCCGCGTCCGCCCGCTTCGCGCGAGCGGCCCCACATGGTCAAAACTCGGCGCCAGAGGCAAACGCCCCATGCACGCTCACCCGCCCAAAGGTCGGCTTCAGCCCCACAATCCCGCAGAGCGCGGCGGGCACGCGGATCGAGCCTCCCGTGTCCGATCCCGACGCGGCCGCGCACAAGCCCGGCGCACACCGCCGCTGCCGAACCGCCGCTCGATCCGCCGGTGATCCGGTCAGCCGCCCATGGATTGTGCGTAGGGCCAAAGTGCGGATTCTGGTTCGTCGCGCCGTACGCAAACTCATGCAGATTGGTCTTGCCAAGCAGCACGGCGCCCGCCTGCTTCAGCCGCCGCGCCACCGTGGCGTCTTCGTCCGGCACAAATCGCGCAGAATCGCCGACCCAGCCGTCGTGCGAATGCCGCTCGTCCAGATATTGTCTTTGAGCGCGACGGGGATGCCGTGCAGCGGTCCCCGCCGCCGCCCGCGCAGCAGTTCGCGCTCGGCCGCCCGCGCATCCGCCAGCGCCCGCTCGCGTCGTCACGGTGATAAAAGCATTCAGTTCCGGGTTGAGCCGTTCGATCCGCGACAAATAATCTTTGGTCAGCTCCACCGGCGAGATCTTCTTCTTCGCCAGCAGCGGCGCCAATTCCTCGATCGTGGCAAATGCCAGCTCCTGATTGCTTTCATTCGTTAGACGCTCCGAGACGTCTGTCCCACGGCTCAGAACTCTCAGACGAACCAGCCAGCTAAAAAACGTTCTCTTGCCGCCGCAGCAAGTTTCCGAACGATGCCGATATTGGCAATAATCAGCGAAAATCGAAACTGGTTTTCGTCTCGGATCGTTCCCAGCGCCAGCCGCTGATAACCGAATCGCAAAACCGCAGCAGGAGCCGTTGTAGCCGCACCTGCGCCATTTCGTTCTGCGCAACGCCTTGTCGCAAGTCGTAGCTGAACCCGGCCGACGCATTCCATCCCTCGTTGATTCATCTCGCCCGTACCCGAACAGCGTGCGAATCTGGCTCGAGAGCGGCTGCAGCACTCGAGCTGGCGTCGATCGAGTAGTCCGCGACGCTGACGACGAAATTGCCGTACGGATGCATCTTCACCAGCGATTCGTCGGTCGTTACGCGCGCCGCTGCGGATCGTAGTCGATGCGAAACTCCGCGTCATACGTGTCCGCCCGGCGTGATCTTCAGATCGCTTACCAGCGGCGAAAGCCAGCGCACGGTATCGGCAAACGCAAACGGCGTCACCGAATCGAGCGCCTGCAGCACGTTGCGCTCGCCCGGCACCAGCGCCCCGCCAAACGTCGGATCGAAATAGTATTTCTGCAGCAGCGTCCAGGACGCTAATCTCCTCCGCTGGGCCGTTGTTGCGTTTGCCGGAAAAAGCGCTGCGTGATCGAGTACTGGATTTCGTTCGTGTCGCTCAGCGTGTCGTCCTGGTCGACGCGGATGAAGCGCGTAAAGTCATTCACTCCGGTGACGTAGTTGTAGACAATGTCGGGTTCGATGGTGTGTTTCCATTTCGAATGTGCCCCGTTGCCAAACGCGCTCGAGCGCCGCGGGCCGCAGATCCAAGCTGAACTCGCCCGTGTTGCGCCACATCGGACTGTTGACGATGGTTCCGTTCACGTCCTGCGCGCCATAGAACGTCGTGCGGAACGTATAGGTCGGCGTCACGCCCAGCCAGCTGCCCCAATGCAGCGGTATCGTCACGCGCGGAGCAAACTCGCTGCGGTCCACGAACGCATGCGTATTCTCCGGCGGAATCACGACTCCCGCGAGCGTTGTTTCGCCCGGATCGCTGCGGTGCACCGCGTCGCCGAACAGCGTCGAAGCCAAAATAAAAGGGCAAGCGTTTCCACGGCGCCTGGTCCATCGAATCGAAGCGCACTTCCGGCGCGGTGCGCAAGTCAATCGAGGTCTCCGGCTGAGCGGTTAGGAAATTCTTGTAGTCGTGCGCGTCGAAATTTAGGCTGTAGCCATCGAAGTTCTTCGTCGCAAAGCGCCGTCGTGTTCACCTCCGAATTCACCGCCTCATTGAACGTCGGCGAAAACACCTCTTGGAACGTGAGCGAGGTGAGCTGATTAAAGTCCGCCGCGATGTGCCAACCGTCGGATAGATGGGTGTTCAGCTTTACGTTCAGCGAGTGGCCGCCCTCTCCCAACCGGTCCACGACGCCGAAGTAGGTGGCCGAGATCGTGGTATTTTGCGACGGCAGCATGCGAAGATTCGCGTTCTGCTCCCAGCCCCGCAGGCTGAGATACTGCGCGCCGAGCATCGTGTCCGCCCAGCTCGTTGGCGCCCAATAATAAGCGTCTCCGAGAATGGTGCCTTTGATCGAGCTCTTGCTGATCTCCGGCATCAGGAATCCGGATTGCCGCGATTTTTCATTGGGCACGTTGGCGTACGGCAAATAGATCAACGGAATGCGGAACAGCCGGAAATTTGCGTACAGCATCGCCACGCCGCTGTTGACGTGCAGCGTCGCCCGCTCTGGCCTCGAACGTCCACAGTTGGCTGCTGCGGGTCGCACACGGTTATTTTTGCGTGGTAGATGCGGTAGGTGTTCTCATCCAGCCGCTCGACCGCTGTCCGCATCGAACGATAGCGGGTTCGGCGTAACCAGCAGTTGCGGATTGGGTTTGCGCTCGACGTGCAGCGAACCGCTCACTTGCTCGAACTCGCCCCGCTCCGTGCGCAAATTGTAATCCGCTCGCTCGGCTTTCAGATGTTGCGTGCCGGAATCAAACTGCACGTGACCGGTGAGCATAGCTTGGTCGGTGGCCGCATTATATTCGGCGTGGTCGGCCTGCAGCGTCGTGCCGCGGTAGCGAATCAGCACGTCGCCATCGGCATAGTAGACCTGCCCTTCCTTGTGCTGCTGATTGGCTTCGAGCTGGGCAACGCCCGGCCCCGCCGGCAAGCTCGACTGTGCCCTTGCCGCCGGCGCGCCCAGCGCGACGAGCAGAACCGCATAGAGAAGGGGTATCCGCCGGCGAAGGCCGGCAAGGCGATTAGCCATGATGATCGCGCCATGCGCGATCCCCGCGCACGAGCCGCTCAGAAGTAGCACGCTAGCCTAGCATTCCCCCGCAGGGGTGACAACGCGCGCCAACCGCGCACCACTCGCGAAAGTTGGACTCGCAGTATCTCCACAGCGTTGCCCGCGCCTGCGGCTCGCCCTAGGTAACGCGTCGCCTGGGTAAGCTGATTTGCGAAGATGATGTACGCCGCAAATCCGTGTGACCCGCGGGCGGGTGCCCCAGGTTTCGAAGTCGGAAACCTGGGTCCGGTCCTCGATTTGAAGTGTCTCCGGCGTTTAGCCCAGCGAAAAAATTCCCTGATCCACGCGCGGCTCTGGCTAAAGACTCCCGATTTTGAAAATCTCCCCAGGTGGTCGGAGCTTCAGCAAGCATGTAAGCCAGGGCTTCAGCTCCTCAAGAGGCCCCAGCAGGAGCCATGTACTTAGGCGACACCAGCCCTCTCCGCTTCTTGTGCCCGTTTCCGCCAGCTGCGATAGACTCTTCGCGTTCCGCTGGCCTCGCCCGCGGGAACCGTCCGCAGCGCAAAAACGAGACGGTGGTTACAACCTGCAAGCAGTGCGGCGCCGTCAATAACGCCGAAGCAGCCACGTGCTGTTTTTGCGACGCGCCTCTGACTCAAAACACGACGGAGAATTCTGTCTCCGCGCCCCCTCGCCCGAAAATCACCGAGGCTCGCGCAAAAGCCGAGGAACGTCTGGCAATTCCCGACGCTCGGCCACAACAACCGGAAGTTCGCGCACAAACTCTCGAAGCCCGGCCGCAACTACCCGATGTTCGCCAGCAAGCTCCCGAACTTCGCCTGCAAACCGAACCCCGGCCAGAAAACAAAGCTCTACCGGAAAATGGGACTCGCGCAAAAAACGGGGACCGCTCAAACGCCGACGTCCGCCCAAAAAGCGAAGCCGCTCGAGAAGACGACGTCCGCCCGAAAACCGAAGGCAACCTGGCCATCGACTGGCGCAGTGAGGTAGCCACCCGCATGCAAGCCTATCGCGTGCGCCGCAAGGAGCTCAGTCCCAACTCCGCGCAGTCCCTCTTGTTCGAAAAAGAAAAAGAAATTGAAGAAGCAGAGTACTCGCCGCCGTTTGAAGAAGAGGATCGGCAGGAAACGCCCAAGCCTGAAGCGCCCACGAAAATCACTCCGCCGCCGCGGGCGGCCACTCCAACTCCTCGCCCGCGCCATCATCGCCCATCGTGGAGCGAGCGCATGGATATCGACGTCACCCAGCCCGTATTAAACTTCGACGCCGAAACCGGTCCGAGCGCGGCCCAGCAAGATTCGGCATCCGCATTCCCGGCCTCCCCAATGTTCCCAGTCGCCTCGCTCGCTGAACGCCGCCGCGCAGCCCTCCGCGACGCAGCTCTCCTGCTCTTTGCCTACGGCGCGTTCCTCGCATTGTTCGCAGCGCTAGGTGGCCGCTTCGCGCCGACGAAACTTGATGCCGCAGTCGTCGCGTCCACGCTCGTCCTCTTCTACGCGCTGTACATTGCCCTGTTCACCTTCTTCGGCGGATCGACGCCCGGCATGATGCTGCGCCGCCTGCGCGTAGTCAGCTTCGACGGCTCCGAACCCACCCCCACGCAGCTCCTATGGCGCAGTTTCGGCTACCTGGTTTCCGCCGGCACACTGATGTTCGGCTTCCTAGCCGCCGCCTGGGACGAAGACCGCCTCTGCTGGCACGACCGCATCTCCCAAACCTACCTAACCCCCGTCGACGCCCCGCCCGAAGAGCCTTGACGTCCCTGAGAGCGCCCACCTCCAGATTGGCTTCATCGAAACGCCGGGGCCAGACCTCGTTTGAAAAAGTATATACAGCGGGTATATACTTTTTTCGGGGAGGACGCTCATGACCAAAGCCCGAATCTTTAAGTCCGGCAACAGTCAGGCTGTGCGGCTGCCGAAACAATTCCGGTTCCAGGTTGACGAAGTCGAACTCTTGCGCCGGGGAGATGAGATTGTCCTCCGAGAGCCAAAGCGCAATTTAGGCCAGGCATTCGTGGCCCTAGCAGCCATGCCGGACGACTTTATGTCCGGTGAGCGGCGAGATGAGCCACCTCAGAAACGGCCGTCGCTATGAAGCGTCGCTACATGCTCGATACCAACATTTGCATCTACATCGCCAAGCAGCAGCAGCCGGAGGTGAAAGCTCGTTTCGAGCGCCTCAAGCCGGGACAACTGGTCCTGTCCGCGATTACCTACGGCGAACTCTATTACGGAGCCTGCAAAAGCAGCCAGCGCGCAAAAGCCCTGGCGCAGCTCGAAGAACTGGTCCAGGACATCCCAGTAGAGAACCTCGACGCCTCGGTAGCGCGAGCGTACGGGAAGATTCGCGCCGCGCTCGAGGAAAGCGGTCGCGTCATCGGAAATAATGACCTCTGGATCGGCGCGCACGCCCTGGCCTTGGACGTAACCTTGGCCACCAACAATGAGCGCGAATTCAACCGTATAGCAGGCCTTTCCGTGGAGAACTGGGCTCGCCGAGCGTGACGCTCTCCGTAGAACAGGCACTGTTGCCTGTTGCCTGTTGCCTGTTCGCTATCCGCATTTCTGAAGGGCGGTCATTCCCGGGTCGCGCTTTCGTCTCCTTGAAACCGGAATTCCTCGGGTGTAACTAAGTCAGGTGCCTCACATCCGATTCGCTTCCGTCATCGCGGTCGAGTACCAAAGCCAGGCACAGGGTTGCCCTAACGGAATGGCTCGTAGAGAGCGCCAGGTTCCTAACAAACGAGACGCGGGGGCATCCGGCAGGCTTCCTCAAGCGCAACCCGGAGGCGATATTGACGCGAATGTTATAATGTTACATGTTCGTAACCGAAGATCGTCTCCTACGAGACGGCGCCCGCGTCCGCGCTCGCCGTTCCCTCGTCTCCGCGGAGTCTCTTCCTACTTCGGCAACCTTCGGTCAAACTCCCACGTGCGCTACCCACCACCGAGTGCCGCCCCCGGGAGAGGTTGTCGTCCCGTGGCCAGAAGGCCGAGGGATCTGCTTTTCGACCAATTCGAGTGCAGATGTGCCCCCTGTTTTCAGTAGTTTACGCGTTCTCTTTAGCGCGCAACAGCTCCAACCGACGCCTAATCAGTCAGTTGCACACTCTTTGCTCAAGCGCAAAAGTCTAACCCACATCTTCTCAATGATCTCCACACTCCGCGACCACTCTGCAGCGCCAGAGCGAAAGTCAACCCCTTTGTTTTCAGGCGCGTGCGCGCTCTTTCGTAAAACACACCGGGGTACCCCCCCCAAAATTCTCCCACAATGGGACAGTCAACGTTCTGGAGCATTCCGTCAGTCCGCCCGAGCTCGAGCGAGTGGCTTCGCATCCAACTTCCGTGGGTTTTGCTCAGCGTGGTATACTCCGAAATGATCCGGACAGGGACGTCCGCAGCAGGGGAAACGCCAGGAGAACCTTATGAACCGTCTTAGTAAAGTTCTTGTCATTTCATTGTCTCTCCTGGTGTTTGGCTATGTCGGGCTGGGTTACGTTCTTGGCAAGACCGATGATGACAAAACCTACCGATCGTTGACCGTCTATGGCGAGGTCCTGCAGCACATTCAAGAAGACTATGTGGACGAGCCTGATCTGAATGCGGTCACGGCCGGATCGCTGCACGGCTTGCTGGAATCGCTCGATCCTTATTCCGGTTATCTGAGTCCCCGCGAGTACGCGGACTACAAGGAAAAGCAGAAGAATCCCGCAAAGGGTGAAGTTGGCGTAGAGGTAGCGAAGCGTTTCGGATACGCCATGGTGGTTTCGGTGTTGCCCGATAGCCCCGCGGAAAAAGCCGGCGTGCGCAGCGGAGACATCCTAGAAGCCATCGCCGGATTTACCACGCGCGATATGTCCGTGCCCCAGGCGAATGCACTGCTTGACGGCGCGCCGGGCACAACCGTGAAGGCTGCCGTGGTGCGCCGCGGGCTCACCGAGCCGCAGCCGATGGACCTGCCGCGCGCCGTGCTCACCGAGCCGCATGTTGTGGTCGACAAGCTCGATGACGCCGCCTACATGCGAATTCCCGCGTTCGGCCCGGGAGCCGCGAATGAGTTGCGCGACAAGTTGATGCAGGCCGATCGCCAGGGCGAGCACAAGCTAGTACTTGACCTTCGCGAGTGCGCCACGGGCCAAGTCTCCGAAGCCATTGCCGCAGCGCAGCTTTTCGTTCCTTCGGGAACTCTATCCGTGCTCAGCGGACAGACGGTTTCGCGCAAGCAGTTTGACGCTGCGTCCGACAAGGTGGTATGGCGCGCGCCGCTGGAAGTGCTCATCTCGGACAGCACCTCGGGTGCCGCGGAAGTCTTCGCGTCCGCGCTCGGAGATAACCATCGCGCCGACTTGGTGGGCGAGCGCACATTTGGCTCAGCCGCCGAGCAGAAACTGATTCCGATGGAAGACGGCTCAGCGCTGATTCTTACCGTCGCTTACTACTACACGCCTTCTGGCAAGGCCATCATCGTCGATGGCGTAGCGCCGACCGTTGAAGTCGTGTTGCCGACACCCGATTTCGATGCGGATGCTGCGAACACTCCTCCACCGCCGCCGTTCAGCAAGCAGCCGCCGTCGCGCGACGACCTGGTCATTCGCAAGGCGCTCGATCTGCTCAAGGCCGGCACGCTTCCCAAGGCTGCCTAAGAGCGCCTGAGCACAGCACTGATGCGCGGAGTAGACGCAGCGGGAGACGCCCGGTAATGATCTGAGTTCAGTTTAGTGTTTCGGCCACGAGCGACGCTACGTGGCGGCAATTGCGGGCGCGGCAGTGAGTCCGGGTGACTCGATGCCGACCAGGTGGATCGCACGCGGGCATCCTGGGTCGCGCTTGATGACAAAGTCCGCGATGCCGTGGCCGCCGGGTGGCACAAGCTTCGGACGCAACCCCGAATACGCCAGCCGCAAATCTTCGAGCTTCAGCTCAGGCAGCAGCGTCAGCCCGCCGCGCCAAAAATCTTCGAGCGGCAAGCGATTGCTCTCATAGTCGGTCTTCTCGGCAACGTAGGTCGCTGTCGGCCCCACCAGCACGGTACCCCACAGCGTGCGCGTGAAATGCACACCGAGGCTCAACCCATCGGCATGCGGCAGCGGGTAGACCAGCGCATTCACCAGATCGGCCCTGGCGCGCACAACCTCCGCGTATTCCCCGCGCACCGGATAGATGCGGTAATTCGTGTCCCCGAGCAGCGCGGCGACCTCGTCGGAGTAAAGTCCCGCGGAGTTGACGACGCAGCGCGCTCCGATGGTCTCTCGCGCGAGACTCGCGGGCTCGTCCGGGTCGCCGACCTCGACGGTAACGTCGATCGAATCGGCGCGCGGTTCGAGACGCACCACGCGCGCGTCATTCAAAATGCTCGCGCCCTGCTCGGTGGCAATGCGCGCATACGTTTTCACCAAGTCTTCGGCCGAGAGAATGCCGGTGGACGGCACCTCGAGCGCGGCCACCGCCGTAATGTGAGGTTCGAGCTCATGAATTCGCTCGCGGCCCACGATGCGCAGTCCTTCCACACCATTGGCCTGCCCGTTGGCTTCGAGCTTTCGCAGTTCGGCAATTTCCGACTCGTGCGAGGCCACCACAAGTTTGCCGCAGTTGCGATGCGGCACCTGGTGCCGCGCGCAGAACTCCTTGGTCAGGAGATTACCTTCGACGCAGAATCGCGCCTTCAGGGAACCAGGCGGATAGTAGATGCCCGAGTGGATCACGCCGCTGTTGCGCGTGCTCGTGGCCATGCCGAGCTTGGGCATTTGTTCGAGCAGGAAGACGTCGCTGGTGTTTGTCGAAAGCTCGCGCGCTATGGCGCACCCGACAACGCCACCACCGATAATCACTACGTTAGTGTGCTCCATGAGTTCCCAAAAAGATTAACCGAAGGCTGCCTCGAAGCAAATCTTGTGTTGCGTGCCGTGTGCTTGCGGCTCAACTACTGCCGAGCGGGAGGAAATATTGCGTGCCCTTCACGGGCTCCTCGATCCGTTGCAGGAGCTGCTGCAGGTCGTCGTTGCGATTGACGAAATCGATCTCCGAGGTGTTCACGACGAGCAGGTTCGAGGCTGAGTAGCGAAAAAAGAAATGCTCGTACGCGTGAATCACCTCTTCGATGTATTGCTCGGAGATGCGCGACTCCCCTGGCGCCGCCTTCTTTTCGATGCGCTCACGCAGCACCCCCGGATTCGCTTGCAGATAGATCACCAGGTCGGGCGCAGGAAGCTCCGCGGCGAAGCGCTCGTAATAACGCTCGTAGAGTTTCAGTTCTTCGTTGTCCAGGTTGATGTAGGCGAAAATTTTATCTTTCTCGAAAAGGAAGTCGGCGACAAGTGCGCCGCGCGCATCGGCCGCGAGCGCGTCACGCAGGCGCTGGTAACGTTCGCTCAAGAAATACATCTGTGTGCGGAACGCCGATCCGGGATCCTCGCGGTAGAAATCGTCGAGAAACGGATTGTCCTCGCAGTCCAACACGCGGCGCGCATGCATGCGGTCGGCGAGAAATCGCGCGAGAGTAGATTTGCCGACGCGCAACGGTCCCTCCACGGCGATGTGGCGGGGGGGCTCGAAGGTGGGCGCGTCTGAAGGCGTAGCTCGACGACTAGGCATGGCGCGAGATTATAGCCGAAAGCGTGAGCCGATTCTAAGTGGGGGTAGCGCCTGCGGTCGGATTTTCTCGTTCGCTGGCCGTCATCGCTCGCGTTTCTTGAACCGCTTGCAAGTGATCTTCGTCATCTTCGTTCGGCCAACCTCTCACTAGACGCAGAAATCGGTGCCGACGCGTTAGTCATCGACCTCCTAGTCGCTCTAGAAGCTGCTCACAGCGCTCAGCGAAGCGTGGCTAGACGTGACGAACAAGCTAGCGATGACATCATCCAAAACCCTCATAAACTCGCCGGGTCGAAGTGTCAACATCCGCGGACCATGAAGGATCTCGGGAATCGCTTGAAACCACAGGAATCCGTCTTCAATGGGAAACGAATAGAATACGAACCGCCCGGGTGCCCGAAGCAACTGCATAAGTGGGCTGTGCTCCGTCACAGGGCGTGTGCTCAGGACCAAGCGGTACGGACGCTGACCGAGAAGAACACGAATCTTGTCGTTCGTGGACGCGCACCAGCAATCACATCCTCGCTGTTCCAGATTCCCAATCAGATGCGACCAGTTTCGTTGCGTCTCGCTGATCAAAAGCACGTCTAATCTGGTTTCGACCATTGCGCTTATCCCAGATTCGCGACAGCCGTTCCTAATAGCGATTTGCAATTGCGTGTCCGTTCGTGGTGTGTGACCTCTGAGCGTCTTTCGGCAGTAGTTCCGCAAGTCCCAGAGCTCTTCCTCGCCGAAAGTAGACGCCCAGCGAGCAGCGCAATTGTGACCGCGCTCGCGAGAGCCTGGATTTCACGACAGCAACAGAGAGGCTGAGGGTTTGGGCCGTTTCCTTCGTCGATAACCCCTCAACGTCGCGAAGTTGAAAGACAGTGCGATATCCGGGTCGTAATTTGCCGATTGTCCTTTCCAGGATTTGCCGAAGCTGTTCCTGCGAATAGCGCTCCTCCGGATTTGGGCCCCAGTCTTCGATCTGGCGGGGAAATACCGCGGCGCCATCGTTCGCATCGTCAATAGGGACTTCTCTTTGGGGCCGGCGCCGAAGCTTCATCAAAGCTTCGTTGACGGCTATACGCACGAGCCAGGTATAAAAGCGCGAATCCCCTCGAAAGGCATCCAGGTTCTCGAAGGCTTTTACAAATGCATTTTGCACAGCCTCTTCGGCGTCTTCGTGATTGCGCGTGACGTTCAGTGCGAGGCGGAAGACTCTACGTTCATAGCGCGCGACCAGGTATTCAATGGCGGCCGTAGATCCCTCCCTTGCTTGAGCCACAAGCTCCTGTTCCTCGCTCGAACTTAAACTGCCGGGCGTCAGCAACGGGGACGTCGCCACTCCGATTTCGGGATTCGTTCCGGCTAGCATTTGCTGTCCTCCCATCTTCTGTTCTTTGCCGTGGTCGGCGATCGTTCGCAAAGCCTTAAATCCATAAGCATTTCATTTGGTGGTGCAGTTCGTGTCGTCGGGTCACTTGCTCGAACTGAGCACAGCAGCCGCTTGCGTGGATCCCTTCGGCCTCTTGCGCGCCGATGCCGACTCGAGCAAACGCCCTGGGATCACGTCGCTGACGCGGACGGCCGCAGGCAGCGGAAATGTGGCCATGGCAAATCCCAGAGAAGCACTACTTTCCATACCACCATGGGTACCGGCCAGGGTCACCAAGTGCTGAAAAGATCCGGCACCATAGAAATATCCCGGGCGAAAGCTCACCATGATGTCCGAGGGGTTGCGCACCCCGCTGCCGGTGGCCCAAGTGCGAATGCGACTTGCAGCATCGGGATAGTGAGCCGACCAAGTCGCTGCGAACAGATCTTCGTCGGAAGCGAAACCGTTCTCGTCCAGTTTGCCGGACGCGCGTAATCGATCGAAGACAGCCGCCAGATTAAGCGGGTCTCCTTCTCGTGGGCTGTATCGGTAGCGCCGGCCATCAGCAGACCATTCCAACTCTGCGATAGCGCTTGAGCCCGCTGCCCGGATCGTCGCGAACTTGCCGGCAGGATTGCGGCTCAGAATTAGATCGGCACCCTCGATTGCGCGCAAGTCTTCGGCAAGTTGCTCCAGCGATTCCGGCTTGCAATAGATCGCGGCAAATCCGACCAAACCATAGGGTGGAATCGCCACGTCACGCGGCTTTTGCAGAGAGTCGCTTACTCGCCAGCCATGTTCAGTGAGAAACGCTTCCAGCGGGACGGCTCGGTTTGGCAACTGTGTGTTGCCGTGGTCGCTAAACACGATGATGCCGAGGTCTCCTCGCGCGTCCAGATAGAGTTCCCGTAGCACGTCATCAAATTCGAGCAACAGCGAGCGTGCCTGCCGCACGGTACGCACGTGTAGGAACGCGTCGCTTGCGGTGATGTGAGCGAGGAATACCGGGTCTCGGCTCCCGAGAAACGTTGCGCGAAACCTGCCCAAGTCCGCGTCATACGTTTTTCGTAACATTACATACGGCGCCGCCTTGGACCAGCCCGGAGGATCGTAGTCGAGCGCCCGAATATACGGGATGCGGTACCCCGACATTGTCACCCACGCCCCGCCGCGCATGGCATTACTCGCCCGATCGAAGTATCGGTGCTCGTAACCAGGAACGGGTCCGGCGTGCAACGCGGTTGTCAGGGCCATCTCGCTATCTGAAGGGAACGTGCTGACGGTTGCCGTAGGGCGAAAGAATTCGCGGAATTGACCGGCGTCCCACAGGGACTGCATCGCTGTAACAGGAACGCCGTCGAGACAAATCACGAGCCAGCGTCGCGAGGATGATAGGGCTGGGCGCGCGAAAGCACCTAGAGGACTGTCGAATTCGTCCCATGTGCCGTCACCATCCGTGTCCCGCGCGATCCAGCGCTGACCGTCAGCTCCCTCGCGTGCGATAATCCATTCAGCAGGAGCGCCCACTTGATTGGCCGGCGCTTTGACGACGCGATAGCTCGAGTGCACGGGAAGACCCCAAGAGATAACGAGAAGCGCCAACCACGCGAGAGCGCCAACCACCGCCAACCTCGTTGTCGAGCGTCGGGTTACAGCCGACGGCGCCCGGGTCACAAACGAACTCTTTTGCGGGCCGACCTGATTCTTGATCAAGGTTGATTCGGTTTCGCGTCGCACGGTACCCCCTTTTCATGGTGGCTTTCGGCCCGCGGCCTGATTGTTAGGCCCTAGTTTGTAACGCTCCCTTTCGCGGGTCGAAAAACGAACTCATCGAGCATACGCACTGCCAGATGTATGGCCGTAATCGTGGCGAAGCCTTGAAGGACCAACCCCGCGCCGCGGTTCGCCCTGGGATAGTAGAGGTTTGAAATGGCAGAAGAGGCCAGATCACCACCGACTCCTGAATAGTTGGGCTGTAGGTTCCCGTTGTCCCCTCTGGCAACGAATAGACTAGAGAGCACATGGGCAGCGCGGGCCTGCGTTGTGCCCGTCCCTTTGTAGAAATAGCGCGGGTCCTGGTGCAGAAGCGATGGAAGGATCGCGCCGTCGAGCATGATGTCCGTGACGCTGTTGGCATAATTCGCGCCGAACCTTTCGCCGAAGCCCTTGGCTCCCTGGACGTAATCTGGACTGTCCGTCGCCTGTCCGATTCCGGCGAGCATGCCTGTCCCGGCTAAAGTAAATGGGTCCCAGGTAACTCTGAGTGCGAGACGGAATTTCAGGCCCGCACTCATTGGCGCTGGATTGGAATCGTAGGCGGCGTAGAAATTGGGGATGATGGCGAACCCGCGCTGCTTCTCCTCGGCCTTGACCTGCTGTATGGCAATCTCCTGCGAGCTTTCAGGCGTCACAGTGACGTTGGTTTGAACTTCCTCGATCTGAAGTTTGCTGACGTCCAATATTTTGGACTGGCCCGGATCAAGAGCGACGACCGGTGACTGCCATTCCGAAAAGCCCGCGGCATGGATGCGAACCTGATACGGACGTCCCGGCTCAACGTCGCGGATTTCAAAGAATCCGTTCTCATTCGTTGTTACCGAGCGGACATCGTTGGGGTCTTGGCCCTGGAGAGTAACAGTGGCGCTTGGCACCGGCGTATCGTTGACGTCTGTGACGGTTCCTATGATGATTCCGGTCTGGGCAACCGAACTTTTCTCATCATCCGGCTGTTCCGAAGGCGAAGAGAGCTCGGCCTGGTCTGATTGCTGAGCTTGAGATTGCCGCTCAGATTCTTCGGTGCCACGGACAGCGGCGGTTTCGTTCGACGCCGTTCGCACGACTGATTGTGCAAACGACGAAGTGGGTGCAAACGTCGAGAGCAGAATGGCGAACAAAATTGAACTTTTCCGTAATTTTACGACGTACGCCTGGACGGAACAGCCTGCCTTGAAGCCGGTGACGACCGTCCTGGTGGTGGCGGGCCTATTGTCGATCATCCGATTCCGCTCCTTTCGCAGCGCGCGTTCTACTTTTCCCTTCCGACAGAGTGACCATCGTGCAGTGGCATGCGGGCTGCCAATCTCCGGCTTTCAAGGGGATCACGCGAGCTCCTTTAATTTGTGCTAGATAGCCTGGGCGGGGACGATCTGCACTTGCGAATAATTGGTTGTCAGGTGCCACCCCTTTGGCACTCTGTCGAATTTCCGGCAGCGCAAGGGTCCGCCCCGATGGAATCGTTAGCTTCTGATCTAGGATCGTGCGCGGACGGCTTTTAATCGTGGCGTGAGTTGCCACCTAACTACGGCACTTGCCGTGGATTCCAGAAAGGTTTTGTGGGGTATATCGTGGAGCGAGATTCGAGCTGGAGCCGTCTTCGCTTTACTCGTCGCGACTAGCAACTCATTCTGTTTGCTCAGCGCGAAATAATAGCGAACCAGCGCGTTTTGAAAAAAGGAACTGGCGAGCCGGCGATGGGAGAAAATCTGAGCAATAGCAGTCGAGTTCACTCAACTGAGAGAATCTCCGGGTGTTTCTGGCCCGGCAACCCCGCTCATTGTGGGCCGGGGAAACACACTTTCCACCTGAGGGGAGCCTAAAGAATGATAACTATTAAGGATAAGGACTGCGTGGCGGAGGAGGGGGGATTCAGCCCGAGCATCCCAAGAAATTCTCAGCAGCGATGGGAAAACTCAGGTCATTTGTAGTCAATAAGAGAATTTTCAATAAACCATTTTGCCAGTGTCATTGGAAAATCTGAGGTCTGCGATTTCGTCAAAAGTCTTAGGAAAAGCTTAGGAAGATCGAATGCTTTCTGCGTCCCGAGAGAATCACGCCACTGACCCTCCAAGTGCACCCAACGTACCCAAGCCAGCAGCTATGCTCGGACGCTCGACCACACCCCGACCTTCGTGACGCGCACGCTCTCGTCTGGCTGCCCGCGCACCGACACCCTGTCCAGCCGCGCAGCCGCGTCTTGACCCAGATGGGAATTCAGTCGAATCGCTAGCTGTCTCGTGTACGGTCCCCGCTCCCTTTCAAGCTCCCTTGCAGCACTCCGCGCACTCACTGCGGATCAGTTTCTTTACACGGTCGTGAATCTCGTCGCGGATCGCTCGGACTGCTTGGAGCGGCTGCCCTTTCGGATCAGAGAGCGCCCAGTCGATAACTCGCAGGCCGGGAACGAAAGGACAAGCCTCTCCGCACCCCATCGTCACGAGAACTGAGGCCGTTCTAGCGAGATCAGGGAACCACCACCAACGACCGCCGATCCAGACCATTTCGTGCATCCCCGGATATGCTAGTCTGCTCCGCCGCCCAAAACCGGGGCGGTGGCGCTGCGCGGCGCTGATCACGATGCCTAAGCTTCCTCAGCGTCAAAGCCGACAGCCGCCGTTGCTTTTGTCTTTGCCTTGTCTGTCTCTTTCTTCGGTGACATACCCTCCCCCCAAAAGTTCCTTTCATCGCTTGGATCAGAGGGGTAAGAAGCAACACCTATCTCTTCATCGATCCCCGAAGGGGTCGATACTAAAAGCGTCGTACTACTGCTGCCGCTACTAACGGAACGAACTAAACCAGTAACGTACTCCGGTAACGTACTCCGGTGAGCTGTCACCTAGAGGTGACACGCTGTCACATTGGTTGTCGCAACCTGTCCGCTCGCGAGGTGACCCGCTGTCCGCTCGCGAAGTGACAGCCTGTCCGCTCACGAGGTGACCCGCTGTCACATCGGGGGCTCCGACTTCTACAGCAGGGGGTACTGCTGGGACTACCGCTTTCTTGAAAGCCTTGGTGCCTGCCTTGCGACCCGCTGGCTTGCGTTTGCCGGTTCGCTTATGCGCGTACACCATCTCTGCGTTGACTTTGTACTCGTAGTGCTTTATCACGTACCCGCCTTGGTGATTGTGCGCATGGGTCTCGTAGAACCGCATGGAGATGACCTTGTCTTCAATCATCTGTTCGATCTTGCGACCAGCGGTCTTGGGATCGCACCCCACACGCTGAGCGAGGTACTCCTGGCGTGCATAGCACCATCCTTCATAGTCGGTAAAGGGGCTGTACTTGGGCTTGTTAAACGCGCCCTTGAGCGTGTTGCGGGCGCTCAAATAGGCGATCTCTTTGAGGAGCGCCCGCGTGCACACGTCCCAGTCGTATAGGTCGGATTCACCGATCCAAATGAACAAGGGAATGTCCTTGGGGTCCGAGCCTTCGTCACCGCGAAAGGCACGCTGGCGTGCGACTCTGCGGTTCAACGCAACTATCTGTTTCGGGTCCATCACTTTCGTACACCGCTAGGATTCTGAGTCATTGATCCTCGCTTTTAGAACATCCACAGTCACGGTTGTCAGCCGTCGCAGCATCGAAACAAATTGATGGGGGCAGGCAGCGAGGAGCCTGCCCCCGATCTATGTGGGATAGACCGACACTCGTTAATACTGAAGTTTGGGGATTTTCCGAGATTGTCAAGAGCCTTTCCGGCTTTTGTAGGTCATGCGCGAGGCGAGCCCCAACTCCTTGCGCCAGTGGCACAGCGTCCGGCGCGAGACCCTGAGGGTCTTCATGATGTCGGCGACCGGCACGCCCCGCTCCCAGGCTTCGGCGAAAACCTGCTTGCTTAAATTCGTCTTCATACTTCGGATCGGGAAGTGTGCAGATTTCTAACTGGTGATAACCAGTGTGTGCATTTTCGAAATATGGGATTTATAGGCAGACAAGAGAAAAGCCGGATGCTCGGCTGGTCCCGCTGGCTGGTCTACAAGGTCGCCGTGGAATTCGACATCAGGCGGCCTAGAGGCGCGGGCAGCCCGACGCGACAGAGACAGGAAGGGCAATGAGGCGGAAGAAGTATTTCGACTGGGAGCAAGCCTTCCATTTCATCTGGCAGAACGCGGGCCAAGATGGAATCTGGCACGGCGATGCTGTCAGCTTGGCGGAAGAATTCGACGTTTCGCAGGATGATGCCGAGTCTGTTCTGGGCGAACTTCGCAACAGGCGGCTGATCGAGCGCCTCTATACGGGGTCTTTCTACCTTTCGAAGTGGCGAGAGGAGTAACCCTCTGCCAGGAATGCAGGTATTTGCGGACGGCATCGTACTTGTGCCAAGTTGAATGTCACTGACCTTGCGGATTCTCGGACGTAGCTTTGCCGCGCAAAATGAACATCCCGATGGGCGAAGTGCAGCCATGTCGCATCGGGACGCCATCTTCGATTGCTCGCCAACGTACGTTCCCAAGATTCCGAACACCCGTACCCATAGCTTGTAACAACATAAGCACCCATCCGTGTTGCGGGAGCACGATTACCGAAGTCTTTCCTTTGTTCTGTTGCTCGATTGCCTTGCGGACCCACGCAGTAATACCGTGCTTCTTTCGGTTTGCATCCTGTTCCTGCCAAATAAATGGTGGATTAACGTAGTTGATTGTCCCCCATTCTGCGGTCAAGCCATCAAATCCCGGTGGACAGGGGTAGGGGCACGGGTCGCAGTCGAAGTGAAATTCCTCGTTCAATTCTCTGTACAGTTCGGGCGGTGTGAGCCAATAGTGCCGCCCATCACCGAAATTCGCGCCCACGTCCCCAACCTTGTTCTCCGCCCGCCGAATGCAGTAATACACCCGATTCTTTTCAAGATGGTGAGCGGTGAACCACTTTATAAACGCGCCGTGCGGCATGTTTTCGCGCACCGCAATAAGCGCAGTGCCCAGGGATCTTGCTGATGCCTGATCCTTTGTCCACAAGGCCAGCGCCCGCTTTTTCAAGAGTTGAATTTTCAACCTTTCGCTCATGCGTAAATTAGCTTTGCCGCTTTTTAAAACAGTACTGTCTTCCGCACCAGGTGAGATACCGACCGTGGGGTGAAGTTCTTCGGAGGCGCGTCGGCGTCAAGCCCCACCGTGGTTTCGATTTGCACCGGCGGTTCGCCATCCGCGTCAGGTTTTTCATTTATCGTCCTTGCCCAGCCTCGCTAGCTCCTCCTGCAAAATCTCTTTGGGACAACAGTCATGAAGGAAGTGAGGAAACGGCGCTTCTCTCCGACTGTCTTGTACGGACGCTTTGCCAGTTCCAAGTTGGCGAGGTACGCGTCCACTTCCTCTTTAATGAGTTTCCTCCCCAATTGAACCAAGCTTGGACCGGGAACCAGAGTCTTGCCGCGCAGCCGCTCATACTCCGCTTGATTGAGCCTCAACCTGCGTTGGTGCTGGGCCTCCAACGCATCCTCGCCTACGGGAATCCACCTGTTGTTGAAGTTCAAGACGTAAGAGCCTTCGGAGTGCTTCTCCTCCACGTCCCTCCCGCCCACACTCTTCACGAGCACGATATCCGGTTTGATTTTTCCGTTTGGATGATAGGCAGCACGTGCGTAGCGCCAGCCCTTGCCTTCTAGCTTGACGTATTTGTAGATCGAAAATTTGCCCGCCATGAGAATCCCTCTTTTTCTCAATACTGAGTTGTGAGGAACTCTTAGGAAGTGTTTTAGGAAGGAATCCAACCCATTGAAAAAAAAGGACTGGCGGAGGAGGGGGGAT
>CAWFRX010000018.1:0-95490 GCA_963818345.1 uncultured Acidobacteriota bacterium
CCTCTTTGCAGAATTCAAGAGACTTGCCGTACTTGAATATGGCTTGAATCTTGAATCTGGAAGGACCAACGACGCAGCAGCTTTACTTAGGCAGTGACTTACGGACGCCAGCTGATTTTAGTTGTCAAATTTCCTGCGGGTTCGCGCCCGCAGCTAATTTTATGTACAAGTTTCTGGCGGTCATACCGCGAGGGTCACACCCGTTCCCATCCCGAACACGGAAGTTAAGCCTCGCAGGGCCGATGATACTGCACGGGTAACTGTGTGGGAACGTAGGTCGCCGCCAGATTAATCTCAACCGCAAAGGGCCGGAGCAGCTTCTCGCTGCTTCGGCCTTTTGCTTTTGGGGCTAGCACGGTCAGATCGAGCGCGCGTCCTTCCCGTGCTTACAGTTGGAAAATCGTGTCGCTAACCGACGTAGAATGAGCACTTAAAACAAAATCCCACAAGTCCCCTGTAATGAACACTTACGAAAAATAAGGGGGGGAGGGGGGATGCGGTGCCCGATCATTGTTACCTTGGCCAGCGCAAAAGAACGGCGGGATACCTCGGAATTCAGTACAATCCGATTATCGCGTCGCTTGGCTCGCTCCCAGCGCCGAGCCGATTCGAGGAGGATCATTCGATGGCGTTCAACCGTTTTCTGCTTTGTACCGCTTCTTGCGCGCTTCTGCTGTTCGTCCCCCGGCCATCTGGGGCGCAGTCGAAAGCGGCCAAAGAGGCTACCGATGAGGAAGTGCTGAAGCGCAATGAAGAATGCAACGCTGCTGAGCTGCGCGGCGACATCAAGGCCATGGATGATTGCGAGATCGAGGATTTCACTCACACTCACGCCAACGGCGAGGTTGAGTACAAAAAGGGCTATCTCGAAGGCGTAGGCAGCGGCGCGCACAAGTTCCTCGCGCTCGAACTCTCAGACCTCCACGTCCGCTCCTACGGCGATTCCGCGATCGTCGAGGGGCACCTCCATCTCCGTGCGGATAACAGCGGCAAAATCGCCGATGTTCAGAACATTCTCATTACCGTCTGGGTCAAGCAGGGCAAGTGGCGCGAGGCCTCATGGATCGCCATCGGCGCGCCGAAGGCTAATCCTGCCGTCTCCGAAAATCGGTAACTGCCTTGAACAATCTGCGTGTTAACAACGCAGACAGGTTCTCCGCGGGCCGCGGAGCCAACGCGTGGTCGATCAGCGTCTGGATGAGAACCCCGGAATCGGAACCCTAGGGCCATGAGCCGCAGCGATATCGCAGTATTCGTCAGCCGCACGAAACGTTATCATCTCGAAGCCGAAGCCCGAAGCCCGAAGCCCGAAGCCCGAAGGCTGAGGGATCTGCTTTTGGGTCGGCAAACCACGAGTTGTTTATACGTCGTAGCAGGGAGCCGCTATATCCTCTTGTTCTCACACAGCCTCTTTTGCCCCTGAGGCCAGCCCCGCTTGCTCGCCTGTTAAAACCCCGGAACCGGAGCCTAGCCATTCAGGCTCGCACGGCCACCCCGTTCCCTCTCACGTGACTTCCCGCACATGCACGCGTGACATGCGTCATGGCGCGATCTGGTGGGGTGTGCGATACAGGAAGCGTAAGGAGAAAGCAAAGGAGGTGGTGGGGCAGCCGGAGTTACACGCTCCTGAGCAACTGAAGAAACCGCAGAGTCGGGTCGGTTCGCTGTTGATTTGGCACCAAGCTCTCGCACGTGCGAGGTGACCTATGAAGAGGACCACAGGACAGTTCACGAAGAAGCCGATGGGCTTGATCTTCAGCGTGGAGCATTTCGGCGGCAAGAGGTTTATGCAGTTCGGCGCCGGGTATGTGCACAAGGAGAAGGAGGCTCGCAGGCATCGTAGCGGGCGCCGCCCACACGGCCTGGACCGGCGCATGGGCTAGGCCGCCATGGGTCAGGTTGACGACATTTTAAAGTAGTGGCTCGGGAATTCAGAGTTTAGCAGTTCGAGGTTGTCGCAACACCCCGGAACCCCGCGCCCGCTGTGGCTAGATCCTCCTGCCGCACGCGAGCGCGGGGACTTAATATCTCGCTGCTGACTAGGATGCCTTGGGAAGTTGCCGTTCTGGATTGCTGCTTGACCTCACGGACGCACTGATGGGAACGCGCGGATTTGCTCCCCAATCCGTCTGAAATCCTTCCTTGACCAACTCGAAGATCGTCCTCCGATTTTCCGCTATCAATTTCACCCAGGACATGGCATTCATCTGCGGGAAATAGATTCCTCGGAAACAAAGCCGCGAAATAAAAATATTGATGCGATAGCTGACCGGTTTGTGGTCGAACGAATGCACCGCTTGCGCGATGGCCTCCGGACTGTAGGCGTGGTCCCAAGCGTACCTGACTTCGGCGTGAGCTTCATCGACGGTCATTTTCAGCGGCGTGTGCGCCATGGCAAATGCGATGAACTCGAGCCAGTGCTTCGGCCGCGTCAGCCGGCCGGCCGCTTCCAGCTTGTTGTAGAGCGGCGTCCCGGGCAACGGCGTCAGCAAGCCGAAGACGGGCAGTCCTGGCGCCCAACTACGGATCGCCTGGAGCGTTCGCTCCGCCACCCCCGTCGTGTCGTTGTCCATGCCGAAGATGAAAGAAGTAATCGCGAAGACATTGCGCTGCGCCAGCCGGTCCAGCACCGCGGCATACTCGCCAGGCTTATTGAATCCCTTGTTCACGGCAGCCAGGTTCGCAGGGTCGATCGATTCCATGCCGATAAAAATCCAGATCCCCCCGGAAGCCGCGATCAAGTCCACCAACTCCTCGTCGCGCAGTAAATTCGCGCTGATCTGCGCCACCCAGAAGACCTGAGCATTCGCGGCGATGATGGCTCGAAGCAGCGATTTGGTGCGTTCGACGTTGATGGCGAAGTTGTCGTCGATGAAGAAGACTGCGATCTGCCCGCCCTCGCTCTGCGCGCGCGCCTTTAGCCGCAACAGTTCTTCGACCACGCTTTCGTTGCTGCGAAACCGTATGGAATCGCCAAAAAATCCGGTTACGGTGCAGAACTCGCACCCGTACGGACACCCGCGCCCCGATTCCACTGGAACGATTCGAAACGTTCCCCACTTCCCCGTACCTTGCGCAACAACGGCGCCAAAAAGTTAGGCACCAGGTTGAATTGGTCCAGGTTCATCGTATCCCAAGCAATCGGCGGATAATCCTGCAGCGTGGGCTTGCGCTCCTGGCCAAACGCGTCCACCGGAGCGTAGATTTCTTTGAGTTCGCCGCGCGCGGCGTCGTTCACGATCTTCGGCCAAGTCTCATCGGCTTCACCCAGGGCCACCGCGTCAGCATGCCGCGGTCCGCCACTGCGCCCGAGTGCCTCGTCAAATTCTTCGGTCACATGCGGCCCGCCCATCACCACCTTCACGCCCGCGCCGCGCACCGCATCGGCCATGCGATAAGCCTTGGCGACCATTCGGGTCATCGCGCCGATGCCCACCAGCCCGATGTTTTGCTCGCGCACGTATCGCGCGATGCTCTCCTCATTCATCGGTTGCGCGTTGCCGTCGATCAGGATCACTTCGTGGCCTGGCGGCGTCAGCGACTGCAATAGAAACATCCACAAATGCGGCATGAAATTGCGCGTGACCCCGTTATCGGGGTTGTACAGCAAAATTCGCATAGGTTTCCCCCTGCTCCGTTCGAGGAGCGGCGGCTCGGGTGCTCGGGTGCTTAGTCGTAGCCGTTCTTTGGGTGCAGCCGGTTCTTTTTCAGCTGTTAGCTAAGTCGCGGAGCGGGACGGCGAGGTAACTCCCGGGCGAGATGACGAGGGAGCGCGACCCGTACGGTATCGTACCATAAGCACCTTTGGTCGGGAGAACTTCTGCAAAACTGCGCGTAGAAATTAACCGCGTGCCAAGCGCATCGTCTTAAGATGCGCCCGTGCTGTTTCGAGCTTCCCAGCATTCCTACGAACGGCCGACGCGCGCCGATTAACGGGAAGAACCCGCTTGATTCCTTCAGCCGCGTTGCAGCAGCGGACGCAGTTCGCGAATATCCTTCACGGTCTCGATCGCGAGCGTCTTAGCGATCAGCTTGCTGCTCGCGTCCGCGCCTAGCACTGGTGCCATCAGGTCGCGCGCCTTCGCGACTACTTCTTCGCGTGTCATCGGGTTTTCGGATGTGCCGCGCACGGCGTCCACGCGTTCGGTCAGCTCGGTTCCGTCGGTCAGCGTAACCGAAACAATCGCCACGCGCTTGGGCAGCAGTTTCTCGAGTTCCGCGTCTGGGATTAGCTCGATCTTTGCGCGCTCGCGCAGGACCGCCGGATCCTGCATTCGCGCTTTGTCGTGCGCCGCGCGGAAAGAGGCCGTTTTGTCGATCAGCATCACGGCCATCATGTGCTGCAGGCAGATGTCGGGGATGTCGCGGTTATTCACGACGCTGGCTTCATCGGTCGCCACGCGCACCGTAATCCGCTTCACCTGCTCGGGCTCGAAGGGATGCTTTTGCCGCACGCTTTCGAGGGCGTCGAGCGGGGCCTGAATCGGCGAGCCCACGGTCCACTTCTTGATGTTGGTTCGCATGACCTCGTAGCGCTCGCCAAGCTGGTCGACCAGCCCTGCTGGATCGGCCTTTGGCAAGCTGGCGAGCAGAAAATTGTCGGTCCCCGGAAAAGATATCGTCCACGCCCGTCCAGCCTGCCTGCACCAGCAGCGCTGCGGTCACGCCATCGCGCGCCGGCATGCCTCCGAACACAAAGGCCTTCTCGACGTGCTCGGTATCGCTTTGCCAGTAAGCGATGCCCGAGGATTGCTGCGCTTCATAGTCGAGCAGCCAGCGCATCTGTTGCGCGCTCAAATTCGCCGCGCAACCCGACGCCGCTGCCGCGCCGAAGCCTTCCGAAAGCTGTGCGTGTCCCGGTGCGTCGCGTTCATGAAGTTCTGCCCGCCCAGCGTCATCGACACACGCGTCCCGACGTCGTAGCCCAGCGCCACGGCGCGCAGGAACTGCGCGCCGCCAATGCCAAATCGTTCGCCTGCGGCCAGCGCCGCCGGCACCACCGCGCAGCCCGGATGCGACAGCGACGGGGCATGCGAATCGTCCGTCTCATCGGCTTGCGCGAGCACACCGTTCGCGAGCGCGGCCTCTATGGGCCCGCACACCACGTTCGAGCACACCACGGTGGCGATCCTCTCGCCGCCGTACGCCCGCGCAAACTGAATCGCCGCGCGCCCCGGAGGCAACTCGGAGCCGGAGACCATCGCAGCCACGGTGTCGAGCACGTGATGCTTGGTCACCTCGACGATGGCCTCAGGCAAGGCGCGCCCGCGCGCCTCGCCCATGTATTCGCTGAGCTTGGTCATGACCGGGCTCAGCGTGTCCACGGCCAGTGCCGGCCACGGCCGGCACGCCGCGACCACCATCGCGCAGGCCGCCTGCATCAACACGCTCCGCCGGCTCAGGCCCTTGCCGCTCCGCGGCGCGGACCCACTCGTCACTCGCTCACTTGTCATGCGCATCCCCTTCACAGCGTGCTCGGCCATCGGCGCGCGCGCTTGCCTGAGCTTAGTTCACTGGCGTGGGAATCTGCCAAAAAAATTAGCAAAGCTCCAGCGGGGGACATCGGACAACGACCTCGACGACCTCCCATCAAGCACTCTCGCCTCAAGACAGAACCGGTTGCATAAGGACTTGACGACGCTAGGCAACTGCATAAATATGCTAACTCATGCATATTCTTTCAAAGGACCACCCTGCTATGCGGCCGTTCCTGCAAAACACAGAAATTATCGACTGGAAACATCCGGCCATACTCACCAGGGCCCAGGAACTTTCCAGCGGCGCCATCGAGGTTCAAGAAACGGCTCGCCGCTGCTTTGTGTGGGTCCGCGACACCATCGAGCACAGCGCCGACTTCCGCCGCAACCCCGTGACCTGCTCCGCCTCCGAGGTGCTCGCCCACGGCACCGGCTATTGCTACGCCAAAAGTCATCTCCTTGCCGCCCTGCTGCGAGCCAATGGAATTCCCGCAGGGTTTTGCTATCAACGGCTCAGCATCGACGATCAGGGACCGCCCTATTCCCTACATGGCCTGAACGCCGTTCATCTGCCGGAATTTGGTTGGTATCGGCTGGATGCCCGCGGCAATAAACCGGGCGTGGACGCGCAATTTACCCCGCCCATCGAACGCCTCGCATTCCAGCTGAATCTTCCCGGCGAGAAAAGCTTCCCCGAGATATTGCCCGACCCGCTGCCGATGGTCTTGTCCGCGCTCCGCACGCACAAAACCTGGGACGAATTGTACAGGCACCTGCCCGACTGGAACCAACCGTCGCTGTCGAGCCAAGAGACTGCCATTTCGGCCGATGGACTGAGATCAAGTACAGGATTTACGGAATGACTCTCTAGCGGTGCGTTCGCATCTAAGTGGATAGGCCCATTCAACTGTTACGCTGATGGAGGTCTTATGCAGATTCGTCGTTCCCCGGTTGTCGTTGCTGTATGTTTCGCGGTTGTCGCACTAGCAACCTATTCCCAACAAGCTTCGGCCCAGCAGAATCAACGCTCGACGAGCCCCGCCGGGCCGCAAGTAACCATGACCGTGAGCGTCGAAGCTCGTCACGGCAACGAGATCCCAGTGATCACGCGGGAGGATATCGTCGTCGAGGAAGGGCACGACCACGACATGGTCACCAAGTGGGTCCCGGCGCAAGGCGCGAATGCGGGTCTCGATCTTCTGATCCTCATGGATGATAGCTCCGGTTTCAGCGTGGACACTCAACTTCAGGATCTCCGCGCGTTCATCAATCAGTTGCCACCGACTACTTTCGTCGGAGTCGGTTACATACAAAACGGTACGGTGCAGATGGTCCAGGACTTTACCCAGGACCACGCGAGTGCGGCGAAGTCGTTGCGCTTGTCCCTGGGAGCATCCGCGGGGACCGATGCCAGTCCTTACATCTCCCTCACGGACTACGTTGTGAAGCACTGGCCTGCCAATAGCGCCAGGCGGCGCGAGATTCTGATGATAACGGATGGCGTCGACACCTATTACGGAGGCGGCCCGGACGACCCCTATGTGGAAAATGCGATCGCCGACGCCCAGCGCCTGGGCCTGGTCATCTACTCGATCTACACGCCGGGCTCGGGCCATGCGCGGCACAGCTTCTTTCTCAACAACTGGGGACAGAACTACCTCTCTGAAATAGCGGAGAAGACCGGCGGCGAGTCCTACTGGGAAGGTTTCGGCGCGGCCGTCTCCTTCGCTCCCTACCTGAATCAATTTTTGAACCAACTACAACATCAGTACCTGCTGACGTTTATACCCAAGCCGGAGAAGAAGGCGGGGTTGCAGCGGATTCGGCTGGCGACGGAAGTTCGAGACGTGGAACTGCGCTCGTTGCAGAACGTCTTCGTTCCAGCGACACCCGATTAACGATTTCTCGCAGCTTGCAGGACGTGCAGCGGGCGGATAAGCTCCGGCGGTCGCAAAAGATCAAGGCGATTGCCGGAGGACTGCCGGTGCGATGAGTGATTTTTTGCCGGGAAACCGAAACCAGCGAACCGGGCTGCGGAAACTGCTGGAGGGCCAGGAGCCAATCCTGGCCCCCGGCGCCTACGACGCGCTCACAGCACGCATTATCGAGCAAGCTGGGTTCCCGGCCGTCTACATGACCGGCTTCGGCACCTCCGCTTCCCTGCTCGGGCGGCCGGATGTCGGCTTGCTGACCATGTCGCAGATGGTCGACAACGCGCGCCGCATCGCGCAGGCGGTGGACGTACCGGTGATTTCCGACGCCGACACCGGCTACGGTAACCCGCTCAACGTGATTCGCACGGTGCAGGAGTACGAGCGCGCCGGCGTTTCCGCCATTCACATCGAAGATCAGATCATGCCCAAAAAGTGCGGGCACATGGAGAACAAGCAGGTCATCGCCAGCGCGGAAATGGAGGAAAAGATTCGCGCCGCGACCGAAGCGCGCGCGTCGCCCGATTTTCTGATTATCGCGCGCACCGATGCTCGCGCGGTCGAGGGCTTGGACAGCGCACTGCGCCGTGCCCGCGCGTATCGTGAAGCGGGCGCCGACATTCTTTTCGTCGAGGCGCCGCAGAGCGAGGAAGAAGTTGCAGAGGTGGCGCGCGCATTTCCCGGCGTGCCGCTGCTGTTCAATTGGGCCGAGGGTGGCAAGACTCCGCCGATGCCGCTGGCGCGGTTGCGAGAGCTGGGCTACCGGATCGTAATTTTTCCAATCGGAGCGTTGCTGGCCGCGGCTCACGCCGTCCGCGCGATGGCGGCCGAGATTCGAGCGAACGGAGCGCCGAGCCGCCTGCCGATGACCTTCCAGGAATTTAACGACCTGATCGGTCTACCCGAGATTCAGCAGATCGAGCGTCGCTTTTCCACGAAAGCCGGTCGTGCGTCGCAACGACCAGTAGAATAGACCGCGCGCTGAGGCCTCCGTCATTCGAGCCTTCGCCAAGGAGAATCTGCATGGATTTGGGGCTCAAAGATAAAGTTGCTGTGGTCACGGGCTCGACGGCCGGAATCGGATTCGCTATCGCCGCCGAACTTGCCAGGGAAGGCGCAACGGTAGTCGTGAACGGCCGCACCGAGGCGCGCGTGTCCGGCGCTCTGGAAAAAATTCGCAAGAGCGTCGGCAATGCCCACCTCCGCGGCGTCGCTGCCGATCTCGGAAACGCGGCTGGGGTTGCGGCCTTCATCAAGCAGGTTCCGGACGCCGACGTTCTGGTCAACAACGTTGGCATCTTCGAGCCCAAGCCATTCATGGAAATTCCCGACGCCGATTGGCTGCGCTTCTTCGAGGTCAATGTGTTGAGCGGAGTGCGCCTCACGCGGCAATACCTACCGGCGATGCTCGAGAAAAATTGGGGCCGGGTGATCTTCATCTCCAGCGAATCCGCGCAGCAGATTCCAGCGGAAATGATCCATTACGGTATGACCAAGACCGCCCAGGTAGCGGTCGCACGAGGGCTGGCGGAATCGGTTGCGGGGACCGGCGTGACCGTGAATTCGATTCTCGTCGGTCCGACAGCGTCAGAAGGCGTGGAGCAGTTCGTTGACGCCTTGGCGAAGCGCGAAAACATCACCAAGGCGGAGTTCGAGAAGCGGTTTTTCACTTCGGTCCGTCCGACCTCGTTGCTGAAGCGCTTCGAAACGCCGGAAGAGATCGCCAGCGTGGTGGCCTTCGTCGCCAGCACGCAAGCGGCAACGATTCAAGGCGCAGCGGTGCGCGCCGACGGCGGCGTCGTTCGCAGTATTTTTTGAGCGCAGCGTCTTGTGAAGCGCAGCATCCTGTGAAGCAGGCACTGGGCTCTTCGCGGAGCCCGGGACAACGATGACGCGACTGGCCATTCTCGACGATTATCAGAACGTGGCGCTGGGGCTGGCCCAGTGGGATAGCCTCGGCCCCGGCGTCACCGTGCAGGCATTTCATGACACGCTCAGCGATCAAGACGCCCTGGCCCGGAGGCTTGGCGACTTCGAGATCATCGTAGCCATGCGGGAACGCACGCCTTTCCGGCGGCCGCTCCTCGAGCGGCTCGACAAATTGAAGCTGCTGGTGACCACCGGCATGCGCAACGCTTCGATCGACCTCAAAGCCGCGGCCGAGCGCGGCGTCATGGTATGCGGCACCGATGTTCTCACTCCTCCAACCGTCGAACTCACCTGGGGACTCATCCTCTGCCATCGCCCGTCACATCCCGCGCGAGGACCAAGCCATGCGCAACGGCCAATGGCAGAGCACCGTTGGCGTGGACCTGCAAGGCCGCACACTGGGCTTGCTCGGCCTGGGCAGACTGGGCAGTCGCGTGGCCGACATTGGCGAGGCCTTCGGGATGCGAGTGATCGCGTGGAGCCAAAACCTGACCGACGAACGCGCGAACTCGTTTGGCGCCGAGCGCGTCGAGAAGCAAGAGCTGTTCCGGCGCGCGGATTTTTTGTCCATCCACATGGTCCTGAGTTCGCGAACCCGTGGCTTGGTCGGCTCACCTGAATTCGCCGTGATGAAGCCAACAGCCTGCCTGATCAACACCTCGCGCGGCCCCATCGTGGACGAGCAAGCGCTGATCGCCGCGCTCGAGAGCCGTAAGATCGCGGGCGCTGGCGCTCGACGTGTATGACCAAGAGCCATTGCCGGCGGATCATGTCCTGCGCCGCTTAGACAATGTCGTGCTGACGCCACACCTCGGCTATGTCACCGAGGACGACTATCGCGTCATGTATCCGCAAGCGCTCGAGGATGTCCGCGCCTTCCTCGATGGTCATCCGATTCGCGTCATTTCCGCCGTTTCCTGAAGATTCGAGGCGCAAGCCTGCGCTGGCACAGTGTCTAAGGCGCCGGTTCTTCGAGACGCCGTTCGCGCGTCTCAATCATTCGTGTGGCCGCGAGCGCGCCCACCACAGCAGCTCCTGCAAAAAGCAGAAACGCCGATCCGATCCGTAATTCGGCTTTGCCCAGGTGCTGGAGACATGCTATCTAAAGCGACGAAGGCCCGCGCGGTTGTCGGCATCCTGTCATGAGACGCCAATTCGTCACAATCGCAACCTCTCTCTCGATTATTTTCCTGGTCGCCCTGGGGCTGCGGCTGGGATATGCCCGGCACGAAATAGCGCAGGCTCACAAAAGCGCCCTCCCGCTACTATTCCAACAAGAAACTGGGAATATCGCTTATTCACTGGCTGTCGGCAAAGGATTCTCCTCGCCCTACGGCACAGAAACGGGCCCGACCGCCTGGCTGACGCCTGCTTACCCGGTACTGATCGCGGGAATCTTCCGGATCTTCGGCGTCGAGTCGCTGCACTCCTTCTATGCCTCGGTCTTGATGAACATTCTGTTCTCCGCCGCGACCTGCATTCCGATTTTCTACGCGGGAAAACGCATCGCGGGGACAGGCGTGGCGGCAGGCGCCGCTTGGGCCTGGGCGTTTTTTCCGAATGCGATCATCCTGCCATTCCAGTGGATTTGGGACACTTCACTTTGCGCGCTGACGGTGGCAACGCTTCTGTGGGCCACGCTGCTTCTCGTCGAATCCCGCCGGTGGCGCGACTGGTGCGGATACGGCCTGTTGTGGGGCTTCGCGCTGATGGTCAATCCCGCACCCGCCTCGTTGCTTCCGTTCTGGCTGGGCTGGCTGGTCTATCGGTCCCGCGAGCAAGCGTCGCGCGACCAAAAATTCAAACGTTTCTCGAAGCCGGCGCTCAGCGCGGCCGTCGTCATCCTTTGCTGCCTGCCCTGGACGGTCCGCAACTATCTCGTCTTCCACAAACTCGTCCCGTTGCGCTCGAATCTGGGACTCGAGCTGTATTTCGGAAACAACGAGAATTACGACGACGTTCATCCCCGAGTTTTTCCTTACCTCATCACCAGGGATCGCGAGATTTACCGCTTCTACCAGATGGGCGAGATGCCCTTTATGCACGAGGAGATGCGCAAAGCCGTCAACTTCATTGTTTCGCATCCGCGCGTAGAGGTGCGTCTCTCCGCGCAACGCGCTGTGGCCTTCTGGATGGGGACGCCCACCCCGCTGCGCGATTTCCTACGCGCCGACTCGCTTCTGCTTCGAGCCGTCTCTGTGTGCAGCCTGCTCGGCGTGCTTGGGACGCTGGGAGGAATCGTAGTCCTGTATCGCAGAGGCAGCGAATTCACATTTCCGCTCGCGGTGGGCCCGATCGTCTTCCCGCTGCTCTATTACGCCACTCATGGTTCGCTGCGATACCGTCACCCGTTGGACCCTGTCATCGTCCTATTGGTGGCCATCGCATGCACCGCGTTGGTGAGTCCAGTGGCGCGGTGGGATGAGCCGGGGCACGGCGAAAGCGGGACCGAACCAACCCGAAGAAGATAACGAAAGCACTTTTCAAGTATGGTATCTATAA
The DNA here is from genome assembly GCA_963818345.1 of uncultured Acidobacteriota bacterium. Classification (GTDB taxonomy): domain Bacteria; phylum Acidobacteriota; class Terriglobia; order Acidiferrales; family UBA7541; genus Palsa-189. The sequence goes on from CAWFRX010000018.1 coordinate 11,840, forward strand.
TAATTGAGACGGGGCTGGGTAGCTCAGTTGGTTAGAGCGTGGCACTCATAACGCCGAGGTCGAGGGTTCGACTCCCTCCCCAGCCACCAACCTATAAATCCCTTCGGCGCTTAATCGAAAATCGACAAGCGAAAAGCGAGTGCAGCAACTGCGCTCTGTTTTGTCTTCACTCAAAAAACAAGAGGGGCGCCCGGATAACCTCACAGGCGCCCCCTCTCGTTTACTGATTACTGCGGCAGATACCTCGTGGATCACCTCCTTCTCGGCAGGAACGCCGATTAAACCAAGACGATTATAAACCAAGGACGTTTCATTTTTAAATCCCCAGATGCCCTTAGAGCCACGGATCGGCATCCCGGGCATCCAGCACTATTCGGAGTCGCGCGCCACTGCTACGATAGTCTTATCACCGTGCCTGTCCGGCGACCGATCATGCAAATTGACTTAGCCAGCCGCGTTTTCCGCGCCATCGAGCGGCAGCACATGTTTCGCGCCGGCGACCGCGTCGGCGTGGGCGTTTCCGGCGGGGCGGATTCGGTGGCCTTGCTGCTGCTCCTCGAAGAGTTGCGCGAGCGCGCGGGGATCGGCTTGGCGGTGCTTGCACTTCAATCATCAACTGCGCGGCGCGGAGTCGGATGCCGACGAGCAGTTCGTCGCCACACTGGCGGCCGAACGCGGCTTCGACTTTCTGGCTGGGCGCGGCGACGTCGCCGGCGAGGCTCGCACGCGCGGCTGGAATCTCGAAGACGCTGCGCGGCGACTGCGCTACGCGTTTTTCTCGTCGGCAGCGCAAACCGCCGGCGTTACGCATGTTGCCGTCGCGCACACGGCAGACGATCAGGCGGAAACTGTGCTCGCCCGCCTGGTCCGCGGCACCGGCCCAGCGGGACTTGCAGCGATCTACCCGGTAAAGGGCGACGTGGTTCGCCCGCTACTCGAGGTGCGACGCAGCGAACTGCGCGAATATCTCGAACGCCGCAGCCAGCCGTGGCGCGAAGACACCTCGAATCTGGACACCACGCGGCTGCGCGCACGCCTCCGTCATCAAGTTCTGCCGGTGATCGAGCGGGAACTGCAGCCGGGCATCGTGGCGCACCTCTCCCGTCTGGCGCAAATGGCGCGCGAGGACGAAGCCTTCTGGGCGGCACTGGTGGCCGAGCGCTTGGGAGCGCTGGCCCGGCGGGAGCCAGGCCGGCTAGGCATCCGCTGCGCGGATCTGCTAACCCCGCTGCACTCAGCCGCGCCGACGAGTCCCAAAGCCCAACTTGGACCGCAACTCGCGCTCGCCAAGCGCCTCGTGCGCGGCTTAGTGGAGGAGCTGCAAGGCAGCCGCGCCGCAGCTAACCGCGCAGCACGTGGACCAGGTGCTACACCTGGCCGCGAAAAGTTCCCGCGGGCATCGCGCGGAACTGCCCGGCGTCGTCGCCGAACGCAGCTTCGACTGGATTTGGTTCGAGATGGCGAGCCGGCCTCCAGTCGATCAACGCCGCGCGGCGCCCGAAGCCATGGAATCTCGCGCGAAGGCATCCGGCTCCGCGAGACGCAAAAGAGTTTTCCTACCACGTAAAGCTAGGCGCCGCCGGCGAAACCGCGACGATTGCGGTCCCAGAAATTGGTACCTGTTTTCGGCTGAAAGTGATTGACTGGCATGCAGGGGAGCGCGACACTAGAACGCAGGGGTCTCTCGACCGGGACTTGCTTCACTCGCCACTGCTTCTCCGTAGCTGGCGTCCGGGTGACTCCTTTCGGCCGCAAGGCCGTCGAAACGTCCATAAGTTGAAGCAACTTTTCCGCGAGGGCCATATTAGCGTGCGCGAACGCGCTGGCTGGCCGGTGCTCACGAGTGCGGGCTCGTTGGCCTGGAGTCGTGGATTCCCCGCTGCGGCGAAGTTTGCGCCGCGCTCGGCCACTCAGGCTGGAGTCGTGATTGCCGAGGAGGCCATTTGACGACGGAGCTGGAACCCGTCTATTCCTCGCAGCAACTGGCAAAATGCGTGCGCACGCTGGGACTGGCCATCTCCCGCGATTATGAGGGGCGCACGGTGGATGTGGTCGTAATGCTCGAAAACGCCTGCATCTTCGCGGCGGATCTGCTGCGAAACATTTCCGGGCGAGTGGTTTGTCACTTCATCCGGGCGGAGATTCGCGACATCCAATTCAATGGCCATGATCGCCGGGAGATCTACTTTAGCCGCCCTCCGCGGCTGGAGAATCGTGACGTCCTGCTCGTGGACGCGGTGCTGCAATCCGGCCTGATCCACGACTACCTACTGAGGCGGTTCCAGGAGAGCCGCCCGCGCTCGCTGCGTCTGGCGGCGCTGTTTGACAAGCCGGACGAGCGGCGGGTCAATGTGAAACCTGATTACTTTGGCTTTGCGGCCGCATCTAAGTATTTGGCGGGATATGGCCTTGCCGGTAGCCGCGGCTGGTATCGGAATCTACCGTATGTCGGTGTGCAGCCTCGTCGCGCGCGGGGACGCGTTGCGGTTAGGCGCTCCGCGCGGGTGGGGCGAGTGAGGTAAGACGTGAACTCAAGTTCAACCGTAAAAACGATTCTTTTTTGGATGTTCATCGTGCTGCTGTGCGTCGTGCTGTGGCGCATGGTCTCCGCGAGCGGTCAGTCCGCGCGCGAGGAAGAGCCCAGCTACAGCGATTTCATGGCGCAGGTGCAACGCGGCAACGTCCGCGAAGTGACGCTGTTCCTTTCTCCGAACAGCTATGACGTTGAGGGCGAGTGGCGCGAACCGGCCAAGAAGTTCCGTGTGACCGTATTCAAGGAATCGGCGCCGGACCTGACCAAAGAGCTGCAGGACAAGGGTGTGCTCATCAACGTGAAGGAGGTCACCCACGCGGATTGGGTCAACTTCCTGCTCACCGCGGCGCCTATATTCCTGCTGGTGGGATTCTGGGTCATCATGATGCGCCAGATGCAGGCCGGCGGAAATAAAGCGCTTAGCTTCGGCAAGTCCCGCGCTCGTTTGCTGACGGCACAGCAGAAGAAAGCCACATTCAAGGACGTCGCCGGAATTGACGAGGCCAAGGAAGAGCTGCAGGAAATCATCGACTTCCTGAAAGACCCGCAGAAGTTCCAGAAGCTCGGCGGGCGAATTCCCAAGGGCGTGCTGTTGGTCGGGCCGCCAGGAACGGGCAAGACCCTGCTCGCTCGGGCCATCGCCGGCGAAGCCAACGTTCCTTTCTTCTCGATCTCAGGCTCCGATTTCGTCGAAATGTTCGTCGGCGTAGGCGCCAGCCGTGTGCGCGACCTGTTCGAGCAGGGCAAAAAGAACGCCCCGTGCATCATCTTCATCGATGAAATCGACGCCGTAGGCCGTCATCGCGGCGCCGGACTTGGCGGCGGCCACGACGAGCGCGAGCAAACGCTGAACGCGTTGCTGGTCGAGATGGATGGATTCGAGTCCAACGAAGGCGTCATCCTCATCGCCGCGACCAACCGTCCCGACGTGCTGGACCCGGCGCTGTTGCGCCCGGGCCGCTTCGACCGCCGCGTCGTCGTCCCGCGCCCGGACATCAAGGGCCGCGAGGAGATCCTGCGTGTACACACGCGCAAGGTGCCTCTCTCCGATGACGTGGACCTCTCCGTGATTGCCCGCGGCACGCCCGGTTTCTCGGGCGCGGATCTCGCCAATCTGGTGAATGAGGCAGCCTTGTGGGCGGCGCGTCAGAACCGCAAGCTCGTCTTCATGGCCGACTTCGAAATGTCCAAGGACAAAGTCCTGATGGGCGTCGAGCGCAAGTCCATGATCCTCTCCGAAGAGGAAAAGAAGAACACCGCGTACCACGAAGCCGGACACGCCTTGGTCGCGGCCAAGACCGAGGGCGCTGACCCGCTGCACAAGGTGACCATCATCCCCCGTGGCATGGCGCTTGGGTTGACGATGCAGCTGCCGATCGACGACAAGCACACCTACACCAAGGAATATCTCAAAGGCACCCTAACCGTGCTGATGGGCGGCCGCTCCGCCGAGGAAATTTTCCTTGGCCACATCACCACCGGCGCCGGCAACGACATCGAACGCGCCACCGATATCGCGCGGAAGATGGTCTGCGACTGGGGTATGAGCGATCTGGGTCCTCTGGCCTTCGGCAAGAAGGAAGAAGCGATCTTCCTGGGCCGCGAAATCGCCCAACATCGCGACTATTCCGAGGACACCGCGATCAAGATCGACAACGAGGTTCGCCGCATCGTGACCACCGCGTACACGACCGCGCGCAACATCCTCGAAACCAACCGGGACACTCTCGAGAACATCGCCCAGGCCTTGCTCGAGCGCGAGGTTCTCGACGCCACCGAACTGAAGCTGCTCATGGATGGCAAACCGCTGCCGGAGAAAGTCCCGCCTCCGCCTGCGGGCCCACCGCCCTCGCAAGCAGTGCCGGCCGGCGAACCCAAGGTAGCGCCGCGTCCCGAACTCCGTCCCGCGCCCGGCTTCAGCAAGGGCTAATGGTTCGGGTAGAACAGGCACTCTGCCTGTTCTGCGCATACGACGCCAGCAACTTCAAGCCTCGCGCTCGCTAAGCGGAATGCGCGGCCGAATTTTGGGCCTCGCAATGACTCCGTCCGGCGCAGCGCACGCTGGCCATCGCTCAAACCTGTTGTAGCAACGTAAAAATGTCACCCTAACGGCAACATGAAAATGTCACCCCTCCTGGAGATGGGTATGTTCCAAACGGATATCGCCGTAGTAGAGCGAAACCCGGCCATCGGGAGTTTGGTAGAGCTGGATTTTGGCTCCCGCAAAGCTGAAGCGCCGGTTCTGGGGCGGGATTTGCAAACGGCAGCCATCCCATTGCACGACGTTGTCGTTGCTGACGATGCGTTCGTGCCGGAACGCACAGATGCGTTGGAGATCGTCGGGAGCGGGCCGCCAAGCTTTGGCGGCCTCGCGCGGGGTACGTGCGAAGCGACGGTTGTAGTCGGCCAGGAACCTGCACAGGACCGCGTTGGCCGAGTGGATGTCGCCAGCCTGGGCCAGGCGGAGTTCGCTGGTGAGGCGATCTTGCAGCACGCCCCAGAGGCGTTCGACGCGGCCTTTGGCTTGGGGAGACTGCGCGGCGATGAAGGTAATGCCCAGTTGAGCCAGGGCGCGGCCGAATTGAGTGGGTTGGCGCTGGCCGGCGAGTCCTTCTTCGACGGTCCAGCAGTCGTCGTTGCGAACGAAGATGCTGCTGCGATCCCCGTAGAAAGCCGTGGGCATACCGAAGCGATCGAGCAGGCTCTGGAGCAGGCGGAAGTAGCCTGCGGCGGTTTCCGAAGGAAAGAACTGGGCGGCCAGGATCTTGCCGGAGGCGTCGTCCTGCATGCCCAGAACGGTGAGGCGCGGGCCACGGCCTTGAAGCCAATCGTGAGGCGAGCCGTCGAGTTGCACCAGTTGGCCTTCGCGAGCGACGCGCAGACGACGCTGGCGATGAGCGGGAGGGCGACGTTTGCGTGGAGAGCCCAGTCCCTGGCTGCGCAGCAAGCGACGGAGGGTTTCGCGGCTGAGCGAGAAGCCCTCCTGCTCGATGAGCTTTTCGCAAAGGTGATGGTCGTTGAAGCCGGCATAGCGAGTGCGAGCCAGCTGCACAATGCGATCCCGTGCGCGCTGTGGGATGCGGCGGTGGCTGGGCCGCCCGCGGCTGGCGTGAGCCAGAGCCGCTGCGCTGCCTTGCCGATAGCGGGCTTTGAGTCGCTGGATCTGCCGAGGCGTAACCGCGAGCAGCTCCGCGGCTCTGGCACACGCCAGGCTTCCTTGCACGCACTGGGAAATGACTTCCCCTCGCTGCAGTTCCTTCTGACTCAACGTGACTGTCTCCTGTCTCATGGGGTGACATTTTCACGTTGCTGTTAAGGGGTGACAGAATTATGGAGCTAAGACAGAGCCCAGCGCGGCTATTGTCTCGTGCGACGCGCCAAGGTATATTCAGAGCCGCTACTGCAAGCAAGTTGCGAGCAAGTCTTGACGTCGTGCCGCCCAAACGCAATCCCGGTTTTCGCCTGATTCCACTGCACACTTTGGTGAGCCTGCCAACTTCGGAACGGGAGTTGGTCTTGCGTACGTTCCCCTTGGTCGTTGCCATTCGCTTGGCGCTATGGACGGTCTCGTTACGTCGGGTCGGGCGCTTACTTCGGCTGTTCGAGCGAATGCCTTTTTCCGTTCCAGTCGATTTGCCAGTTTCTCGCCTGGAATGGGCGGTGCGCGCCGTCAGCCGCCGCGTCCCCTTCGCTTCTTGCCTGACGCAGGCCTTGGCGTTGCAATTCCTACTGACTCGCACCAGGCGTTCTTCGGAGATCCACATCGGCGTGAGGAATCACGCAGAGGCCGGGTTCCAGTCCCATGCCTGGGTGGAGTGCGAAGGGCAGTTGCTGCTCAGCACCCCGCACGAATTGACTGGGTACTCCCGCTTGCTGGAACTTGGGACCTGGCCCGACTGAGCCGAATCACGTTCCTGACCGCTCCTTTTTGAGCCTCCGGAAAGCCGGCAACGCCGCGGCACGCCTGGGGACCCCTCTCGAAATCTTCTCAGTAGATTCCTGTATATCATTGATCCGAAAAGGGATACTACATATCGGCCAAGGGACGATCATTCCGCTAAACAGACATGGATTTCACTTTCTAGTCCCTCGTGAACTGCACGGCAAAGAAAACAAAGGGCGTTAAGGCTGACGAGAGTTGGGCACGTAAGTGCTCTCTCTGGAGCCTAGGCTTTGCTGAATTTAACTGGTCGGGAGGATTTATGATTCGTCTTTTTGAATCGCGGAAAGTTGCCACTCTGGCTCTCTTGGTAGCCGCTTTTGGAGCTAGCCTATTCGTCTCCGTTCCTCGAACGATGGCGCAGGGTTGCGTTTATGGGGAGGGAAACCATTGCCCGGATCGCAAGGATGATCCCGTTTCTACTCCAGAGCCTGGGACGGCGGCGCTTCTCGGTGTGGGCCTTGGCGGGTTTCGCTATGGTTGTGGTCGCTCGCAAGCGTCTATTTGCTCCGAAGGCGTAAGCGCGCAACCGTTTGGGCTTCATTCGTCCTCTGCTCCGAGCCGCCGGGCCGCGGTGTGGTTGCCCTCTGGGCTTTGGCCTGGATAAGGAGCGCGACCTGGCGCTCGAGTTCCGCGGAGTCGAAGGAGCCATCCGTGCGACAGCAAATCCAACCCTCGGTCGGAATCCAGCTGCTCCCCGCAGAAACGGACCATTGATCCGGGTCACCAATCTTGATCCCGTCCGAGAGTAGGGCCGCGCAATAGCTGAAACAGCCCTTGGCCATCACCAGGATGTCGGCTTCGATCAATTCCCCCATCGTCCAGATCGCATCGGCGTCCAGAAAAAATTCGAGGCCAGGCAAGGATAATTCCGCAAAGTCGGCTCGATTCCCTTGCGAATAGATGCGAATACTGTATTTGACTTGGTGGAGATCGAGGACCGTCTTCACCGCAGTGACCGTTCGGAGAACTGTTTCGTTGCTGGTGAAATACTCGGGATTGTCCGGCAATGCATCACCGCGGCGAATGTGCACCGCCACGGTTACTTCATCCGTCGTGCGCGGAGATTTGTTCAGATAATACTTGCGTCTGAATTCGGGGACGATGGTTTTGAAATGCTCGGCTAACTCGTTCCCGCGGTGTCGCCATCCGAGGCATCGCTCAAGGTTATTAAAGTTGCTGGAAAAGTTGATCACGTCGTGCCTCGGACGGTCGCAAGCGACCTCTCCCGAACCGAGGTTGAAGAACGTTTCCCAGGCTGCGGCCCACTCTTCCATAGGCCGGTCGGCATGCTCGATTCTCGTGAACGGCGTGTGGACGTACGTAAGACCGGACGAGCGGGCGAAATTGATCGCCCTCATGAGCATGAGTGCTTGAGAGCCGGCGCCTTCGCCTCTTAGCCCTGGACAGGTAATTTGGCCTATCGGCTGAAGCCCGGCGAGATGCAGGACAGACTGCCGAAAAAACAGCGCTTCTTCATCGAGACACGAGTTTCCCGCCAAAAAGAATCGTGATGCGATATTTCAGCGTTCTCCACACGTACCTGCGGCTAAAAGCGACCAAAAGACGCCACTTCGGCAAACGGTCCTTGGCCTTGCCTTCTAGCAGGACCGGGGTTTTCATCTCGGCTCGGCGTCTCCCGGCAGGACCTCGGTTCGAGCTTTCGGTTTTAGGCCCAAGCCGAGGCCGTGCCGATGCAGCAGCCGCCACGGGCGCAAGACCGCGTGTAGCGGTGTCGCCCATCGTGGCAACGCGTGCGCTCGCCAGTCCTCCTCGGTGGGTTGGGTTGCCATGCGGAGACATTGGCGGGAACCGTCTGCAAGCGAGTCATAGGATCGCAAGCGAAAAAAGAAGCGAGCAGGCGCGCTCGGCGAGGCCGATTGCCGGCGGAACAGGTGCGACCGGACGCGCCGGCCGAGGGCGGCGACGATAGAGTCGCCGCCGATGGATCGCAAAACGGATGCGGGCAGCGGAGCGTCGAGAATCTCGTTCGCCAGAGAGAGCCCGAGGAGCCACATGCGACGGCAGCCCATTTCCGCGGCTAGGCGCTCGGACATCTCCCAGTCAATAGCACGCGGGACTTGCGCAAGTTCTGCGAGGTCGCAGATCCACATGAGGCGATTCCAGAAGTGTTTAGAGCCGTGCACGCTGAGAAAAATGAACGTATCTTCCAGCGAAAGCGTGGGCACCGGATGGCCGCCGACGGACACGGTCACAAGTCTGGCTCGTAGCTTGTCCCAATCGAGCGGCACCGGGAAATAACGGAGGGTTTTCTCCGTGTGCAGCTCAATCAATAGATCTGGCTCGGAGAGAAAGCAGTGTTGCCCCGGATTTCCCAGAGCGAGATAGCTCGCATCGCGCGCCTTGGCGGGATCGAGGCTGGCGCGAAAACCTGCGGCAATCAGCACTTCGTAGGCGCGGGGCAGGTCGCGCTGCGGCACCGCGAAGTCCAGGTCGCTTGAGGGGCGCAGCGCGAGGTTGCCATAAGCCAGCGACGCCAGCGTGGGTCCCTTGTACGGGACGGCGAGTACATCGGCTCGTCGGAATTCTTCGAGCAGCGCGACCATCCGGCCGGCCAAGAGTAGATTCCAACGCCCGCTCCGCCGCGCATTTTTCTCGAGGCATGCCAGCGCAACCGGCGGCACCGCTCCCGAGAGCGCCCCCGATAAATGCCTCGATACGAGCGCATCGACGCCATGTTGCGATGCGAGAGAAACGAACTCGTCCCAGTTCAAGGGGCCAAGGAGCAGTTCCCGGATGCGGCTCTGGCATCGGTCATCAAGGCGGGTGCGTGCGCAGGTCAGGATGAGCTGCCATTCGGGACAGCTCGCGAATGAGGATCGGTGCGTCAGCTTCAAGAGTGCCAAAGCGTCGCCTTCCGTTGCTTCGTGGCCAGGGCAGCGCTAGTCGCTGTATTGCCGCGAAATGTTACCGGCATATGAGAGCGCCTGGTGCCAGGTGGCGAAGCGCCGCGGGAATTCAGCCGCAAGCTGGCGTGCAATCTTCTCCAATGACGCCTGCCCTTGCATCATTTCGAGAGCCCGGCGATGGATACGGCCCTCGTCGGAAAGATGTGGCACATAGTCGGAAGCCTGTTTATGAAGCGTCGCGATGGACAGTACCGCGCCTTGCAACTGCGATTGCTCGAAATGGACAGGGCTATCATCGGATCCGTCGAGTGGTTTAATGCGGGAGGTCCATCGCCAAGTGTAGTCGTCCTCCAGTAACTTAGCCTCCAGGCTTACGCAAATTTCCTGGCCGGGGGCTAACGAAACGGGTTGCGTCCAAGGAAAAAATAACGAGCCGTAAATCGCCTCGGGCGCTCCGGGCGCATTCGAGAAGTGGACCCCGTCGGCCAGTTCAGCCTCAAACCATACCAGCACTCCGTGTCCGGTGCCCGCACGCTCGACCATCCAGTTCAAGTTGCCATGCGCGTCGGGCTTCTCGATAACGGCATAGTCCAGTGTCGTCCAGACCTTTGGTTTGGTCAACAACTGCTCAGGCGTGGCGTGCACCTTTCGAAAGGTGTTCGCGGCCCGTCGACGCGCGGGGCTCAGGTCTTGGTTCAGAACATTGCGCTCCCAGAGCTCCACGAGTTCGCCGTAGCCTTCCCGATCTTCCACGACGGCGGCCCACATCCTATCCCTCTGCGGAATCATCGCTCCGCCCGGCGCAAGAAAGCGCTGGCGTGCATCCACGATGGCCGGAATGTGCTGCCCGAAGAGTGGGAGAATGCCGCGCATATCCGAGACCATGACGTCCGCGCACCCGGGCAGTGTCACTTTTGTGGAGAGATTCTCGTAAAACACGATCTTGTCCGCGCACCGATTCGCGGCAGCGACCTCCCGAGCCACTTGAATGATTTCGTCCGGCTCGATCGCGAAGACGCGGCCGGCGCCGAGTTGGCAGGCCAACACCGCCATGATTCCGGGCCCGGTGCCAATGTCCACAACCGTCGAACCCGGCCGAATCACACGACGAAGCGCCTCCGAGTAGGCTTGGATCCGAACCCCGTCCGCGATCATCTCTCCATAACTGGCGAGGCTATACACGATCAAGACTCCGTTCCGAGGGCAGCACCAATCGGTTTGTTTCGGCGTTAACTGGTGCGACTATCGTAACCCGGGGAAGCCCCGAGCGATGAGGAAATTCACGTTCTACCGGAGTTCGGGGGATCGAAGCCACGGCATGTCCAGTCGATGCCCAATGCGGCTCGAGCCTCGGGAGATTGCGCAAGCCCATCCACCACCGCAGGCAAGGCTCGGAGCAGATTCGTCAGATAGCCGCCGAAATTGACGCGATTGAAGAAGTTGTAGTTTATGGTGATTGATTTTTCCAGGGAAACGACATGATGCCACCACCGATACGGTATGAAAAGCAATTCGCCAGGTTCCAGAATGCACTCGTAGGCGGTGGCGTTGCGGAATAGCGGAAATTTCTCGAAGTCCGGGTCATCCGGGTCGACCTCGCCATCATAGAGCGCGGCGGAATCTTCGGGCGAGAAGAGTAGGCATCGCTTCTTCCCGATAATTTGCGCCAAATAGGCGTGTGTGTCCAGAAAATCGTAATGCAGTCCCAGTTGCCCATTACTGCAACCGATCATTAGTCCTGCGGCGAAGTATTGGGTAGCTTCGTCCATAGTTTTGCGCAGAGCGCCCGGCAATAGAGGTAGCCAGTCCTCTACGAACGTAGGGCTTAGTTGGATGTCGTCCAGCAATTCGGGGTGCCGTCCGAATACATTCCAACCCAAGTACAAGGAATACGGTGGGACTTCGGCCGGAACGGCTCGAGGGTGCAGAGTCACGGCATCAATCCAAAACCCCCGGGGAAGCGTATCGGGGGCATCGAGGTAGTCGAAGTATTCGGCCAAGGTCATCGGCTTGATGATCTTCGGGCGTAAAAAGATCCGGGGGGCCACCTGGTCGGTACCATATCTCGCCCTGAGCATGTCAAAGCTCCAGAGCTTCAGAGCTTTCCACGACTTCACGACGTCGGTAACGACGACGGGTTTTCCGGATCCGGCTAAGTAACGCTGCTCGAAGACTGCGGGCGTTAGCCCTTGCGCACGTTCAATGGACACCTTTGGCAAAAATTCAGTTGCGGCTCTCACGAATTCGCCTTAACCGCTTGAGTACCTGCGGAAATCTTCCGCGCATCGGCTTCGATAGCGTTACACAGAGCGTATATATTGACCGGGTCTGCCATGGGGCGCACGCGACGGACCGGCGTCTGGGCCACCACGCGGCTCAGCACATCGAAATTATGTTTCTGCGTGGCGCCGCTTAGAAGATAGTTTCCGTAGGTATTGGAAACTAGCGCCACAAGCGCCTCGGGGCCGGCGATCTCCTCGATCACCGGGGCGGACAAACTTGCGTCGCGCTCGTCCAGTATGTAGATCGCGCCCAGAGGCAAAGGTTGCGATGCAAAGCCGTCCGGTTCGAGCGGCATATAGCGCTTGCCCCAAGTGGGCGTTATGAGCGGCAGAGCATCGTCGCTGCCAAACAGAACTCGCACTGAATCCGGCCACAGATTTAATCGCGGGTAACCGGGCTGAACCAGGAATTGATCACGGTCGCCCGCTAAGGCAACGATGTCATCCGACAGAACCGGAACGCGAAGCTGCGCAAAGGCAGCTGCCGTCGTCGATTTTCCGGCACCTGGAGCACCCATCAAGGCAATCGCCTGGTTGTCCACCGCGATTGCGCTAGCGTGCAAACAAGTCGCTCCGCGAAGGCGAAGAGCATACGCGATGATCGGCCCTACCAGGTACGTGCTGGCGTCCTCGAGCGTGTACCCTTCGGGCCAATCGCCCCAAATTTCAGAGCCATCGCGCGCAACGGCGAATCTCGCTCCGTCGGCGTAGAAAAAGCCGCAATATTGGCCTCCGCCGAGCCTCGCGACGCGCACGGTCGGCTCGCCATTTTCGTCCGAATTGGTTCCCGAATAAAAAAACTCGGCGGGGGAGTCAAGCAGCTTCGGGAAAAATGCGGGAAATTCCTTGAGGCTGACGCGCACATCTATTGCATCCTGATTCGATCGCCGGAGGACCCCTGGGAGGTAAACATTGGCCTCGATATTCAGACCATAAACCAAATGAAATGCGGACAAAAGTTCCTCGGGGACTGGCCAGTTCAGATTAGATCAACCGTGTGGAAGTTTCGTCGTTGCTGTTCCTGCAGCTAAGTCTTGCCGGCCGCCATCGAGGTGCCGCCGTCGCTGCTTCCCATCATGCCAACTGCGGCTGTCAGCGCTTGGATGGTACCGTACACCCGCAGGACCGGCTTATCGTACGGTTTCTTGTCGCCACGTGCGCCTTCAGCTGAAACAGAGTGAGTTGTCGTCACCGAGAAGTACCCCCAAAACACTCTTATAACCCGATAACCGCCTGCCGCGCAATCCCCAATTTACTTGATGAGGACTCATTGGATACGTACATCAAGCTTACCAGGGACCGCTGTTACAACCGCTGCATAGTCCTCTCCGACTCCTTGGATAGCCAGAAGTTCAAGCTGAGCGGCCTGAGGTGCATCCAAGCCAGCCAGGAGCCCTTTGCTCTGAAAACAGTAGGGATGCGCTGGCGCAGCACGTACCGCTCGAGCTCCGGAACCGGCGTAAAGCGATCGATCCAGGCCGATTCCGCTTTTTGCAGAAGCGCGACGAGGGGCTCGGCCGGCATGGGGGACTTGCGGCGCAGGCGCACAGCGTCGGGCAACTCCCCTCGCGCTGCCTCACGCAGTAATTCCTTGTCGCAGCACCATGGAACTGTAGGCAAAGCCAACAGAAAATCGACCAGGCGCAGGTCAAAAAAAGGGTGGCTCACTCGGACGGGGCATTGCGTTGTACCCGGATCGTAGTCTTCAAACACGTCTGCCCAGAAGCTGGCGGCCGTCTGCTCATAAGCTACCGGGCGAACGGAGTCATTTGGAACCGACGCACGTGACTGCTCGTCCCAGCGCTCGCGCAGGTGGAGTTGCGTTTCCAGATCCGGATGCAGCCATTCCGGGTACCAAGAGCTATCCGTCTTCGCAGGGAACCAACGTTGGAAGCGCTTGCGAATGTACAACCGCGACAGCCTACCTTGCGTGGTGAGATATCGCGCTCCATCGGCCAGCGCGCGACCAAATTCTTTTTTCCGTAGCAATCGCCGAAAGTGGTCCGAAAGCAGGCTCGAAAGCATGGGGTCGGCGCCAAGGCCGGTCAGAGCCACGCGGCTGTTTGGCGCAATTTGAAGCAGTTGGCTCACGGTGGGATCCGGCCACGCGGAGTGTACGGGCTCGGGCGAGTGGCGCTCGGCAAATTCGAAGATTCGCGAATCGTCCCCGACTCGAAATTCGATCGGGATCTGCAGCGCGTCGGCCACGAGGGTTGCGTAGCGGCGTTCTTCGTGGGGAATCAATCGGTCGTACACGTCGGTATATGCGCGGAGGCCGGAGGTAGTGCCGCGGCTCGAGAAAACCCTGCGAGCGCTGGCGGCGATGGTCGGAGAATCCAGGCCCCCGCTCATGAGCACGCCGGCGCTATCCGCTCTGCAGGCGATCGGCAACCGATGCATCCAGCAACTCCCGGAAGCGCTCGACGTAATCGGACTGGCGCCGGAAGTGAACTGGCTCAGCCGCCGGCAACTTCCAGTAGCGGCGAACAAATACGTCCCCTTGTGCGCACGTCAGGGCATGCGCCGGTGGCAGCCTCCGGATATCCGCAAAGGAGCTGGCCCCCGGATCCATGATCATGTCGTGGACCAGGAAATCGGCGATGGACAGGTCATTGAGTCGGTCCGACACGCCGGGATGTTGACGAATGCAATCGAGCGTGTTGCTGAGGATCAGTACGCCGCCTACCTGCGCGTAGAATAGCGTCCTCAAGCCGAAGTGATCGCGCGCCGCAAAGAGCCGCTGTAACGACGAATCCCAGATTACAAAGGAGAAATCCCCGACCAGATGCTCGACGCAGTTCTCGCCCCACTTCATGTAAGCGCGCAGGACGAACTCGGCGTCAGGCGAATCGGGGCAGGCTGCTCGCCGGCCAACGGACTCCCGCGACAAGGAACTGAGCAGTTCCTTGCGCGCATCCACGCGAGAATCGGCAACGATCCATGACTTTCCGTCGAGCGAAAGAGGCTGTTGGTCCTTGTCGCCTTCCTGCGTTGTGCGCAGCAGAGCGTGACCAAGGCCGACTGGTCCGGTGGACCAAACATCCTTCCCGTCGGGACCGCGAAACGCCAGAGAGTCCGTTAGGTGATGAAGTATACGGGTGTCGACAGGCGAGCCGTCACTGTGCAGGATGGCAACGAAACCGCTCACAGGCGTTCTCTTTTTACGCTTGCGGACTGGACCGGAGTGTCGCTGTTGGCGCCGCCGCGAAGGCTCTCAAAGGTGCTGTGCGGCACAGCAGGGTCAGGCGTGGTTGCCTTCCTGCAATTCAATGAGGCCTTCTTTGAGCAATTTTTCGAGAAGTTCGATAAGGTCGCGCTCACAACGGGTTGGCTCCACGTCGTACTCGCGCAGCATGGCCTGGTGCAATTCGACGACGCGACGCGGCGTCTGGAGCAGGTTCCACACTTGCGCGCCCACGGGGTCCAGGCCATAGTAGACCCCATTTTTCATGTTCAGAATGGCGGCTTCGCCGCCCACGTCACAGGAAACCTGCTCCTTGGCAGCGACAACGATCGACTCCCCGGACAATTCTTGAGTCATCCTTCCGCCTTTTCCGACACAGTTCGTGGGAGCTGGGTGCGGCAGCGCACCGCTCCGGCCGTTCACAGTCCTGGGACCGGGGCACGCATGCTGGCCGGCCACCGGCGCGATTGTAGGGGCTTGGCGGCGCAACGGCAACGAAAAATGTCCCTTCGGGGCCCGCCAAGCGGACAACAAACCTGAGGGAAGAAGTGGGAAGAAAAACTGAGGCCACGTGTGTCCGGGCCTAAACTCGCTGCGAGGGCGCAAGAGGCGAAGGGCTGCCCTCGGTGTTAGCGCATTCGATATGTAGCCCTCTAAATCGCATTTCCCGGCAGCCCGAGCAGTTGAGCAGTTGCGCCGACGAGATTGAATGGGCGGGTAGGCGGGCTGTGCTAAGGTAACGTTACGCGCCGAATCGCGATTTCGCGCGTAAGCCATGCCTACCTCCTTGCGATCTGCACGCGTTCCGGACGCCAGCCCGACGATGGCCGAGATTTTTGGGCCGGGCGGGCTGCTCGAAAAATGCATGCCAGCGGGGTACGAGCATCGCCGCTCGCAACTCGAGATGGCCGAACGGGTCGACGAAGCATTCCGCACCAAGCGGCACCTGCTCGTCGAAGCCGGCACGGGCACCGGCAAGACCCTGGCCTACCTGATTCCCGCAATTCGCAGCGGACGGCGCGTGGTCATCTCCACGGCCACGAAGTCGCTCCAGGAACAGCTCTACACAAAAGACGTGCCCTTTGTGCAGCGGCATTTCGCGCCGGAGTTGAAGGTCGCGGTGATGAAAGGCCGCTCGAATTTTCTGTGCAGGCTAAAGCTGCACCAGATGGAAGGCCAGCCCGTGCTCAAGGGGCTGGAGGAAATGGATTGGTTCACGCAAATTCGCGAGTGGGAGCGGCTGACCGAAACCGGCGATCGCGCGGAATTGAGTTTTCTGCCGGACGACGCCGAATTATGGGCCAAGCTGGACGCGCGGCGCGAAACCTGCACCGGCCAGAAATGCGCCGAGTTTAACCGCTGCTTCATTACTGCCATGCATCAACGCGCCGCCGAGGCCGACGTAATCATCGTTAACCACCACCTGTTTTTCGCCGACCTGGCGCTGCGGCAGGACGATTTCGGCAGCATTCTGCCGGAATATTCGGCGATTGTTTTCGACGAGGCGCACGAAATCGAAGACGTGGCCAGCGACTACTTCGGCCGGCAAGTTTCCAATTATCGCTTTGAGGAGCTGGCGCGCGACGCCGAACAGGCCGTGCGGCTCACCGGGCAGGGCGGTCCGACGCTGCTGCGACGCGTGTCCCGCGTGCGCGAACGCACGCACGAATTCTTCGACCGCTTCCCGCCGCGCGAGGGCCGCTCGCCGTTCGAACCCGCTGCGCGCGCCTCGTTCCTCGAGCAGAATCGCACGGTCTACCAGGAACTGGCTGCTGCTGTGAAGGCGCTCGAAACCGAGATCGCGGTGCTGCCCGCCAAGGCGGATGAACTTGTGGCGATTGCGCGGCGCGCCGCCGAGCTGCGGGGCGAATTGACGTTTCTGCTCGAATCGAGCGAGAAGAACTACGTCTACTGGTTCGAGCGCCGCAACAAAGGCGTGTTTCTGGCGGCGACGCCGATCGACGTGAGCGCCATTCTGCGCGAGCGGCTCTTCGAGGCGTTCGACACGGTGGTGCTGACTTCGGCGACGCTGGCCGTGGGGGGCCGCTTCGATTTCCTGAAGCAGCGTCTGGGCCTCGAAGGAACGCGTGAGCGCGTGTTGCCTCACGAATTCGACTTCCGGGAGCAGGCCATGCTGTACGTCCCGCCTCGGCTGCCCGACGTTCGCGACGCGGGCTTTGCCGAAAAAGCGGCCGAAGAGATCGTCAAGCTGCTGGAATGCACCGAGGGCCGCGCGTTTTGCCTTTTCACCAGCTACAGCCAGATGAATCAGCTCTTCGAACTGGTGCGCCCGCGTTCGCGCTTCCCGTTGCTCATGCAGGGGACGGCGCCGCGCTCGGTGCTGTTGGAACGGTTTCGCGTCACTCCGGGCGCCGTTCTCTTCGCTACGTCAAGCTTCTGGCAAGGCGTGGACGTTCCCGGCGATCAACTCTCCTGCGTGATCATTGACCGGCTGCCGTTTGCCGTGCCGAGCGACCCAGTGGTGGCGGCGCGCGTGCGCGCGCTTAACGAGGACGGACGCAACGCGTTTGCCGAATATCAGGTGCCTGAAGCCGTGCTGGCGCTGAAACAAGGCTTCGGCCGGCTGATCCGCACGCGCACCGACCGCGGCGTGCTGGCCATCCTCGATAACCGCATCCAGCGCATGCAATATGGTAGAATTTTTTTGGAGTCGCTGCCGGAGTACACCCTTACCCGGGACATCGCCGAAGTCGAGCGGTTCATGCGCGCGCCGCGTTAGAAAAAGCTGTTCCTGCGCGAGGCGCGCGAGTGCGCGAGACCGGGACGGCTGCCGCTCAAACGATCATGTTTCAGGTCAGCGTAGAAGAGACATTTTCCGCAGGGCACGCCTTGCGCGGCTACCGGGGCAAGTGCGAGAACCCGCACGGCCACAACTACCGCGTGCGCGTGACCGTGGAAGGCGCCGCAACTCGATTCCATCGGCCTGCTGTACGATTCATCCATCTGAAGCACGTTCTGCGCGACCTGATCGGCGGCGTGGACCACAAATTCCTGAACGATCAGGCGCCCTTCGACACCATCAACCCCTCGGCCGAAAACATGGCTAAGTTTTTCTACGACGAGACATCCCGCAGATGAGCGAGGCGCCGAATGCGCCCCGCATCACCAGCATCACCGTGTGGGAGACCGACGAAACATCGGCTACCTACACGCCCTGAACGGACCCGTCCGATGCGCCGCGCCTATCTGCTGATCGTCGTTCCCGCCGCTATCGTGGGCGTCTTTTATTTGGCGATATTTCACAGCTCGGTATGCCGGTCGGCTGGGCGCCGTTCCTGGGCACCGCGTGTTTATTTTTCGCGGCGCTGATCCTTGTCCGGCGTTACCAACGGCGGAAACTGCGGCGGCGGCCGAGCGCCTAGTCATGGTCATCACCGAAATTTTCCGTTCGATTCAAGGCGAAAGCACCTACGCCGGATTGCCCTGCATCTTCGTGCGGCTCACCGGCTGCAACCTGCGCTGCACTTGGTGCGACACGGCCTACGCCTTTCACGGCGGCAAAAAGATGAGCGATCGATGAAGTGCTGGCGCGCGTCGCGGAGCTTGCCGGGGGCGCACCCGCGCTTGTGGAACTGACCGGCGGTGAACCCCTGCTGCAGCCGGAAGCCGTGCCGCTGGCCGAGCGGCTGCTCGCGGCTGGTCACACCGTGCTCGTCGAGACCAGCGGCGAGCGGCCCATCGCGGCGCTGCCGCGCGAAGTGGTGAAGATCGTGGACGTGAAGTGCCCCGATTCGGGCGAGCCGGCACGTTTCGCGTGGAAAATCTCGAGGCGCTGGACGCCAAGGACGAAGTCAAGTTCGTGATCGCCAGCCGCCGCGATTACGAGTTCGCCCGCGAATTTGTCGCGCAGCACGACCTCGCGAGCCGCGTGCGGCAGGTGCTGTTTTCTCCCGTTTTTGCCGACCCCAAGGGAACCTGGCCGGAACTGAGCGCGCGCCTGCTCGCGGAATGGATTTTGGCCGATCGCTTGCCGGTGCGGCTGGGCCTTGCAGCTGCACAAATTCATCTGGGATCCGGCGACGCAGGGAGTCTGAGGGCGCCATGCCAGACCCATGTCCGACCCATCGCGACCCGATCCATCGCAAAGTGCGGCGCAACGACCCAGCCAGCCGCCAAGGCCGTGGTTCTGCTGAGCGGCGGCATGGACTCCTGCGTTACCGCAGCCATCGCGCGCCAGACGCACGAGCTCGCGTTCGTCCATGCCAGTTACGGTCAGCGTACAGAGCGCCGCGAACGTCAGGCGTTCGACGCCATCGCGGACTTTTTCGGCGTGCGCCAGCGGCTCGTGGTGCGGCTCGACCACTTCGCGCAGATTGGCGGGTCGGCGCTGACCGACTCGCGCATCGCGGTGCCGGAGACCGATCCCGGCGCAGCGGTCAGCAGCAGCGAGATCCCTCCAACTTATGTGCCGTTCCGCAACGCCCATTTTCTGTCCGTGGCCGTGAGTTGGGCGGAAGTCATCGGCGCGAGCGCGATTTTTATCGGGGCTGTGGCCGAAGACAGTTCCGGCTACCCCGACTGCCGGCCCGGAGTATTACCGCGTGTTCCAGGAGTTGGTGCGCGTCGGGACGCGGCCGGAAACGCACATCGACCTGATCACGCCGGTGATCGGCATGCGCAAGAGCGAGATCGTCAGCCGGGGCCTGGAACTGGGCGCTCCGCTGCACTTGACTTGGTCGTGCTATCAGTTTGAAGACGCGGCCTGCGGAGTCTGCGATAGCTGCCGGTTGCGGCTGCGCGCCTTCGCCGAGGCCGGCGAGAAGGATCCCATTCCCTATCGCGCCGCAATTGAGCGATAATGATATGACTGGTATACTAGCGCAGCCCGC
The DNA here is from genome assembly GCA_963818345.1 of uncultured Acidobacteriota bacterium. Lineage (GTDB taxonomy): Bacteria > Acidobacteriota > Terriglobia > Acidiferrales > UBA7541 > Palsa-189. The sequence goes on from CAWFRX010000018.1 coordinate 31,499, forward strand.
CCGGCGGGTTGAGGAGGTCTCTGAAGTGAGAACCATGAAGCCATTCAAAAAATTCGGGCCCATGTTTGCGGTTGTTTGCCTGCTATCCCTGTTCGCGGGATTTGCGCACGCCGCGGCCGCTGCGCAGTCGAAAGAGGAGAAGGCGCAGCAAGAAGAGGCCGCTAAAAAGGCCGCGGAGGCGAAGGCCAAGTTCGCCGCCATGAAGGGCCATTTCGACGCCGGCACGATGGCGCTCGAGCAAGCGAAAGGAATTCGTGCCCAGATGGACAAGCTGCCCAAGGATCAACAAGCATCGATGCAGGGGCAGCTCGACATGGCGTCACAAACGGCGATCACCGAGTTTCAGGCCGCCCTTGAAGGGACCGCCGAGACGGATTCGAACCGTCCCTTGGTTTTGGCAAAATTGGGCGAATCCTACGAAACCGACGCAAAGTATGGCGATGCCGCCGACGCCTACCAAAAAGCTGTGGCGATCAAGCCAGATCCGGCCTACTACAACAACCTCGGCAACTCCCTGGCTCGGGTCGGCAAGACGGACGAGGCCACCGCGGCCTACCAGCAGGCGATCCAACTGGACCCCATGAATACGGCGATGTATTGGCGCAACTTGGCGGTCGGTCTCTACAACACCGGGAAAGATCAAAGAGTCTCTTGACCCGCTGCGTAAAGCGACCGATGCCGATCCCAAGAGCGCTCAGGCTTGGTATCTACTTGGGGCGGCGCTGGTCTACACCATGGAGTTCAAACAGGATGGCGATAAGCTCGTTCCCGTCATGCAGCCGGGAACCATGGAAGCTTATCAGAAGGCCATCGATCTGGACCCGAACGGACCTTACGGAGCACAAGCGAAGCAGGGTCTCGAAGCGCTCCAGGCCATGGGTATCGGCATTGACACCAAAGCCGGCCAACGTGCCCCTGCCAAGAAGAAATAGCACGCTGGATTCGTAAGCCTCGCGAAGGCCCCGCGATCAAACGGTCGCGGGGCTTTTGATTTTTGTGCGCAGATCTAGAATGTGTTCTGCCTCGAGCGCCAGATAAACGGCGGCACGGCTAGAAATGCATCAATGTGCCGGTGATTTTTGTTCGGCGCAGGGCCCAGGAAAATACCGCGAACGAAAGCGGGAGCAGCACGACCGCGAATATAAGTAAGACTCGTATCTCCGGCCACAATTCGGCCAGCGAAGCGTGGCCTAAAATGGCGGCGCGCATCCCCTCGAGCGAGTAGGTCACCGGCACTAGCCGCCCCACCCATTGCAGCGGCACCGGCAGCACGCTTACCGGGTACATGATTCCGCTCACCACGCCGGAGACACCCACCAAGAGCCACTTCACGGGATTGCCGCGCTTGAAAAGAAGCGTGTAGCTTGTCGATAGGATACCAAGCCCTACAAACGCCAGTATCGAGGCGACCAAAACAACGGCCGCGCCAAACCAATTGGCCTGTGCGATCGGAAAGCCGAATAACGCGACCCCCCAACCCAAATACACCACCGTACGCAACGAGAGCATGGCGAACGGGTAGAGCACCGAGCCGGCGAGAATCACCGGCAGCGAGGTCTGCGTGGCAAGCAGGTGCTCCAGCGTCCCGTTTTGCCGCGCGTCAGACAAGCTCTGATCGAATGCATTCAAGGCCAGCCCGAGGTAATCGAAGAATGCAACGCCCACGAGCGCAAAAGAAAAGTAGCTTCCGCCCTGCGGTAAAGCGTGCGCTAGTTCCGGGCTTTGAATGAACCGCGACAAGTAATAAAACGCCGCAACGCCGAGCAGGATATCGACAAAATCGAATATGAAGGCAGCGCGATAACTGCGAGCGATGGCCAGGTCCCGTAAGAACAACGTGGCCACTTTGCGAGAAGTGCGCAAAACATTCATGTTGACGCCTGGCCACGCTGCACCAGGATTTCGATAGCTTGTTCGAAGGTTCCGGCGCCCGCCGACGCCTGAATGCGCTCCACCGTGTCGCACGCGAGCAGCCTTCCTTTGTCCAGTAGAACCACGCGCGCGGCGAGCTGTTCGATCTCCAGAAGCGTGTGCGACGCGAAAAGCAGCGTGGTGCCACGCCGCCTAACGACCTCATCGCGCAGAAAGCGCCGGAACTCGGCTGCGGCCAGTGGATCGAGGCTGCGCGTAGGCTCGTCCAGGATAAGCACCGCTGGACGATGCAGGAGCGCGCGCGCCAGCCCCAGGCGGTGCACCATACCGGTCGAAAACGTACGCAGCTGACGGTCCAGGAACTCGCCGAGCCCCAGCCAGTTGACCAGTTCGGCCATACCTTGATCGGCCTCGTTACGGCTCATATTGTTGAGCGAAGCGAAAAGCCGCAGGTTCTCCCGTGCGCTCAGCCGCGCGTAAAAGCTCGCGTCCGAGCCGCTGTGAAAGCCGATCTGCTGCCGCACGCCCGCGGGATCGCGCAGCACGTCGACCCCGCCGACCCAAGCATGGCCGCTTGTGGGCAGCAACAGCGTCGTCAGAATTCGCAGCAGGGTGGATTTGCCCGCGCCGTTCGCACCCACCAGGGCAACGATTTCGCCGGGCGCTACGGTAAAGGAGACATCCCGCAGGGCCGGCACGGTGAGCGGTGGGATCGGATGCACCCAAGCCCGCCAGCCGGCTAGAGCCGGAGGAAAAAATTTCTCGACCTGTTCAACGCGTAACGCTTCGGCAGCCACGAAGCGTGGTTATAGCGGAGGCGTGCCTTCACCGCAACCTGTGTTCTTGCCGGAAGGACGAGTGCAAGGGCTAACAGCTGTCGCAGATTGACGGACCGGATGCGGTTGCAGCCTGCGGCGGCTGCCTGGCTATAGGGCGCGCGCAAAGAAAAAGGCCGGAACCTTGCGGCTCCGGCCCCGTGCAACTTGCTGTATCAACAGGCGTTTCAGCCCTACCTCTTGCCGAAACGGTAGGTTACGCCCATTGCAATCTGGAGGTCGTGTGCGTCCTGAATTTGTGTAAGTGCTTCGCCGCCCGAGCCGCAGTCAATCGTGCAGCGGCCGCTGGTGGTGCCACTGCCGTGGACGTAGTCGACTTCGAGCAGGCGGACGCCCCAGTGGTTGTGGATCCAATCAACGCCTCCGCCGACTTCCATTCCGAAGATCGTGCCCTTGAAGGATGCTTCCCCATCAATTGGATCTTCGCCCTCCGTTTCGCTGAACACGTCGAGCGTGCTGACGTGCATGCCTCCCGCCAGGAAGTGGGAGAATAATTCAAAATTGCCGATAGGTTCGGTGATCTTTGGTCCGCAGAGATAGGTCGTGACGTTGTCCCGCTGTCTTTCGGATTCACTAAACCCATCGGAGGGCTCGCTTTCCGCAAACAGATTGTGCGTACCAGCGTGATACGCCATGTTGCACTCAACACCGACATGGCGGCTTAGGTTCACGACTCCCGCAATTTTAAAGCCCTGGAGTCCTGGGTCTCCAAAAAAGCAGCCGTCGAATTCGTTTCCGCATCCGATACTGTGGTCAAGATAGGAGTACATCGCCGTAACATCCAATTTGGAGCCAGAATCCTGCGCCTTGGCAGCGGGTCCGCCCAGGCACAACAAAAGGGCCGCCACAACACCCCAGACAGGCACCCACGTCCTTCTAGCGTTCATCGTCATTTTTCAGTTTGTCCCTTTTTATTTGGTTTGTTTGCTGCAACTTATGAGCTACTTCTGTCCCATTTCTTGAGTTAACGGTAACCGCCAGCCGACCCTACCGTCAACGTTACGCAAGGCCAGGTGCGCTTGAGCGGTAACCCCTAGACAGCCTGGCGAAACGCGGTCATTAGGCCGCCCGCACCCGGGCGGCTTACCCTGAGTTGCGGGAAACGATCGTCCAGACCTCGAGGCATATTGTCGGCCAGGGGTGTGCTCAGATATGCTTCCGGCTTGGGGTGTAAGCGCATGTCGGAACCCAGGGCATAAACCATGGTCGATATCCACTGCCACATTCTTCCGGGCTTGGACGATGGCCCCGACTCGTTCGAAGAGTCGTTAGAAATGGCTGAAATGGCCATTGCGGACGGTATTACGCACGTAGTGGGTACACCCCATGCCAATAGCATGCACATTTTTGATCCAGAGCAAGTCAGACGACGGCGAGATGAACTTCAGGACAAGGTAGGCGATCGCCTGCAACTGGCGACCGGATGTGACTTCCATCTAAGCTTTGAGAATTTGCAGGATATCCCTGGGAACACGGCTAAATACACGATCAACCAGAAGCGCTATCTGCTGGTGGAGTTCGCCGAGTTCGCTATTCCGCCCAGCATGGAAGACACCCTGCACCAATTGCAGCTTCTCGGCCTTTCGGTGGTCATTACCCACCCTGAGCGCAACCGCCTCATCCGCTCGCAGCCGGAGCGCTTGCGCCGTTGGCTGCACCAAGGTTGCTACGTTCAGGTGACCGCGCAGTCCCTTTTGGGCAAATTCGGTCAGACCGCACAGAAACATGCACTGGAATGGCTCGACAAGCGGATGGTTCACTTCGTCGCCAGCGACGCACACGACGTCCTCCGCCGGCCTTTGCGGCTTAGCGAAGCGTACGACGCCGTGTCGGCACGGCGCGGGGAGGAAGTTGCGCAAGCCCTATTCCACGACAATCCCCTAGCGGCCTTTGAGGGTCGCCCGTTACCCTACGAGCCAGAGCAACACGAAGCGGCGGCCCATTCGTCACGTTCGGGCCGCCGCAAGCGGTTCATCTTCTTTTAGCTTCCTGGGTACTGCTTTGGCAGGGAAGTGCTCCGCCGCCGTCCAACTTAGTGCGAAGCGTTCTCAGCCGATGACAGAGCCTCGTCCGCACTGTAGATCTGCACTTCGACGCGGCGATTCTTGGCACGGGCTTCGCGGCCCTTATCGGAGTCGGCTGGCTTCTGGTCGCCCAGTCCGATCTCGTGGATGTGATTGAAATCGACATCCTTCTGACCTGCGAGGTATTGCACCACCGCATCCGCGCGCCGCTTGCTGAGCTCGAGGTTGTAGTCTGCCGCTCCGGTCTTGTCCGTGTAGCCCTCGACGGCGATGAAGTAGCGCTTCAGCGAACCGGTACTCGCCGTCAGCATGTCGAGCTTCTGCTTGTCCTCCGGCGTCAACTTCGCTTGGTTTAGACCAAACAGCAGCGTGGTTTGGTCCGTAACCTTGTAGTTGTCCAGGTTGGCCACGGTATTTTGCAGCGACTGCCGGACCGCCGTGATTTGTTGCGCGTCCTGATCGGCCTTCTGGTCAGCCTGATTCGCCTTGTTCATGGCGTCGCCAGCGCGCTTGTCAGCGGCCGTGGCCGTCTCATCCACGGCGTTGATTTTCGTCGCGTTCTGCTGGACGTCCTTCTGTGTCTGCTCGATTTCGGTGCCCTGCTTATCGCTCTGCGCGGTGACCTTATCGACCTTGGCGTCGACGGGTTGAACGTTCTGGCGTACGTAGTTCTTGGTTGCGCAGCCGGTTACCAAGACAGCGGCGCTCAGCAATGTAGCGAACAGAGTCTGCTTCATCGAAGTTCCTCCACGCGGCGTACGGCGCGTTAATTTGTACCTTTAGGGATCACGAGAGCGGTGGGCAAAAACAGTCTAGCAAATCGCGACTACTTTCTCCAGAATAAAGCGGCAGCTTCAGGTGAATAGCTCGAGAATCTCCTCGTAGCGCTTGAATGGTGGAATCAGATACGCGCCGCCAACCTCCGTGCGTGCCCAGGCGAGCATGCGTCGCGCCACCGCAAAACCGCAATTGCGCGCGCCAGTGCCTGCCGCCTCCATCTCTTTCAGTACCGGCGCGGGAATAGAAATGCCGGGCACTTCATTGTTCAGCCGCAACGCCTGCGAATAGCTTGTGAGTGGCCAGATGCCCACCATCACCGGCACCGGCAGCTTACCGCCAACGCGCTTTAAGAATGCCTCCCAATGCGCGGGATCGAAGAGCGGCTGCGTCATGGCGAAATGCGCCCCGGCTTCCACTTTGTCGAAGAACCGCTTGATTTCATAGTCGAGATCTTCGGCAACCGGATTGAGCGCCACGCCGATCGCGTAATTGGTAGATCCGCCCAGCGTTTTGCCGGCCCAATCCATTCCCTGATTGAGCCTCGAGATCACTCGTACCAAACCGACCGAGTCGATCTCGAAGACCCCGCTGGTCTCCGGGTGATCGCCCAGCGACGGCGGGTCGCCGGTAATGGCCAGGACGTTGCGCACGCCCCCAACAGTCCAAGCGCCGAGCAGCACGGCCTGCAAGCCAATCAAGTTCAGGTCGCGCGTGGTCAGGTGGGGAATCGTCTCTACGCCGCGGGCCTCCAGCGCGCCGGCCACCATCATGGCGTCCATGCCGACGCGCGCCAGCGTGCCGCTGTTGACGTCGATGGTGTCCACGCAGCCGGTGGACATCACTTTGTCCACTTGCTCGAACACACGATCGAGCGAGATGCCCTTCGGCGGGTCAATCTCAACCGAGAGCGCGAACTGCCGCGCTTGCAGCTTGCCCCAGAGCGCGCTTTCCGGCTCGCGCTTGGCTGGACGCGCCTCGGCGGGTGCCTCTGCGCGCACGCGGACCCTCACTGGCGCCGCATCCCTGCTGGTCTCGGCCGGGCTCAACTTCTTCACCGACTCGGCGAGCGCGCGGATGTGCTCGGGCGTTGTCCCGCAGCAGCCGCCGACGATGCGCGCGCCCATGGCTACGGCGTCGCGCGCAAACAGCGAAAAGTACTCCGGAGAAGATCGCGGATAAACGATACGGTCGCCGACCCGCTTGGGAAAGCCCACGTTGGGCATGGCAGAGAGCGGCTTGCCGGCGCCGCCCAGCCCTTCGAGGATCGTCAGCAGGGATTGCGGGCCCAGCGTGCAATTTGCGCCGATCGCCTGCACATTCTTGGCCGCCAGTTGCGCCGCCGCTTCCGCGGTGCGCGTGCCGCCGAGCGTTGTTCCTTCCTCGGAAAAAGTCATCTGCGCGACGATGGGCAGGGCAGAGAAAGAGCGAATCGCGTCGATGGCCGCAAGCAGCACGTCGATGATCGAGAATGTCTCCAAGATGAATAAATCGACGCCGCGCTCCTCGAGCGCCTGCGCTTGCTCGCGAAAAATCTCGAAGATCTCCTCGCGCGGAATTTCGAGCACGCCTGGAGCGACGCTTACCGGTCCAATCGAGCCGGCAATGAGCACCTCATGAGCCGCCGCCTCGCGCGCCTCCCGGGCAATCTTCACGCCGCGGTGATTGAACGCCACCACCTTGTCCGCCAGCCCGAGAGGCGCCAATTTCGAGCGATTGGCGCCGAATGTGTTGGTCTCGATGATCTGCGCGCCGGCCTGGATGTAGGCTTGGTGCACCCTAAAAACGGCCTCCGGCTGAGTGACATTCAGTTCCTCGAAGCACCGCTGCGTGCCCGTGGCCTCAAAGAGCACCGAGCCCATGGCTCCATCGGCCACGAGCACGCCCTTTTCCAGTCGTTGTGCGAAATCTTCGATTCTCATGGCTTTGGTTTAGCGTTCCCGGGGGTATCGCAGCTATCGGCCTAGCGCACCTGCTCCATCAATTCGGCGATGGTGCCCATCAGATCGTACTTGGTCAGGATTTCGCGCCGGCCGTCCCGCATCAGCACAAAAACGGCAGGGCCTTCGTGGCTCAGCAAATAGGTGACGCGTTCGATGGGCGCCTCGCACGGCACTTGCGGCAGCGGCTTGCTCATCACTTCGCGCAGCACCAGCTTGTGCAGGTCTTTGCCTTGCAGCGCCAAGTTGAGAACCTGATCTTCGTAAATCGTGCCCACAATGTTCCCATCCTCGATCACGGGGAGCTGCGAAATGTCCTGCTCCTGCATCGTGCGCAGCGCATGGAACACCGTCTGGTGCGGCCCCACCAGGATCGTCTCGCGCACCTTGCCGGAGCGATGTTTCGCGGCCAGCACATCTTCCGCCGTGAGCGGGACGGCCGAATCCGTGTAGCCGCGTTCCCGCATCCACTCGTCGCTATAGACCTTGCTCAAGTAACGCATCCCGGTGTCCGGGAGAAATGCCACGACGAAGTTTCCCGCCGGCAGTTCGCGCGCAACGCGCAGGGCCGCCGAGACGCATCCTCCGCCCGAGCCGCCGGTAAAAATGCGCCTCGCTCTTCACCAGCCGCCGCGCCCACACGAAGCATTCCTGATCGGTCACCTGCACGATATCGTCAAGAATTTTGAAATCCATCGTCGACGGGAAAATATCCTCGCCGATTCCTTCGACTACGTAAGTCCGCGCCTTGCCCACCTTGCCCGTTTTGAAAAATTCGTAGTAGAGCGAACCGAACGGATCGGCCCCGATAATCTTTACCGCGGGATTCTTCTCTTTCAGGAATCGTCCCGCGCCGCTGATCGTGCCTCCGGTGCCCACCCCGCAAACGAAGTGCGTGATCTTTCCCTCGGAATCTTCCCAAATCTCCGGGCCGGTGGTGCGATAGTGCGCCTCCGGATTCATCGGATTTTCGTACTGGTTCGGATAATAGGAATTGGGAATTTCGCGAGCCAGTTTCTTCGCCACCGAATAGTAGCTGCGCGGATCGTCGGGCTCGACGGCCGTCGGGCACACAATCACCTCCGCGCCCAACGCCTTGAGCAGATCGACCTTCTCCTTGGACTGCTTGTCGGTAATGGTGAAGACCATCTTGTACCCGCGCACGGCCGCCACCAGGGCCAGCCCCATGCCGGTGTTTCCCGATGTGCCTTCGATGATCGTGCCGCCCGGTTTGAGCAGGCCCCGGGCCTCCGCGTCGTCGATCATGGTGATGCCGATGCGGTCCTTCACCGAGCCCCCGGGATTCAGATAATCCGCCTTGACGTACACCTCCGCCTTGATGTCCTTGGTCAGCCGGTTCAGGCGGACCAGCGGAGTGTGTCCGACAGCCTCTAGAATGTTGTTACACTTCATGTGCTTTGTTCGGCCTCGAAAGTGCCCAAAATTCGCTCGCGGAAACGCGTGGCGAGATCGCGGGAACAATCGCAAAGTGTATCACGTGCTCGGAGCGGCTCCGGCGATGCGTGCCTCAGAAGCAACTGCCGGCGCGGTACAATGCGAGCAAGGCTGTCCCGTTCTAGCTCGGGCCAGCCGTGTGATAAACCCGTCCTTTGATAAATAAAGGCGGGGGCGCTTCTCGCTTGAGGACCTGAGGCTAATCGTTTGGAGGTGGGCATGAAGCGCACGAACATTTCAACCGGCACGCCGTGGGAGCCGATCATCGGCTATTCCCGAGCGGTTCGCATCGGCGACATGGTGCACGTTTCCGGCACCACCGCCACCGACGCCGCAGGCAAGGTCGTCGGCGCCGGCAATCCCTATCAGCAGACCGTGCAGATACTCAAGAATATTGCCAGCGCACTCGAACGTGCCGGCGCACGCGTCGACAGATGTGGTTCGCACGCGCATCTATGTCACCAGCATTGCCGATTGGGAACAGATCGGCCGCGCCCATGGCGAGGTCTTCGGCAAAATTCGGCCCGCAACTACGATGGTCGAGGTCAGTCGCCTGGTCAATCCAGAGATGCTCGTCGAGATTGAAGCCGAAGCCATTGTCACCAGCTCGCCGGGCGCCCGCGCCGCCAGCGACAGCGCTCCCGCCGAGGCACGGCGAAGCGGAACAAGAAGTGATCACGCGCATTCAAGTAATGAGGCGCGTCGGCCAAATGTCTCTAGGTGACGTGGCGTTTTTGTAACTCGGGCCCGCCCTGGGAGAAACAAAGGCCGGGCGCTTCTTGCTTGGCAACCCGAGGCATTTCTCGTAAGGAGCTTCGATGCCCGCGAATACGCGCAAACGAATCCAGCACCGCCGGCGTTTGATCTTCTCCTGCTTGCTCTTCTGCGCCGCGATCGCTCCGCTGCTCGGAGTCCGCGCGGCCAAAGTTCGCACCACGCCAAGCAGCAGGCACCGCCGCGCAAGCCCCGGCCCGCCAGCTCACCGTCGAACGCATCTACAGCGCTCCCAGCCTGAGCGGCCAGCATCCTGCGCGACACCGTCTGGAGCCCGGACGGCAAATGGCTCACCTACCTCAGCCGGACCAAAGCGATCCAGCGGCCCACAAATCTGGGCCGTGGACGCCGCCAGCGGCCAGCGCCACGTGCTGGTCGACAACGACCATCTGCGCAACAGTCCTGCTGCCGCCCGCGTCGCGCGGCCAGCAGACCGGCCTCGGCCGCCTCACGCCGCGCAATACCTCTGGTCGCCCGACAGCAAAGCCCTCCTGTTCATCTCCGCGCAAGAGCTCTTCTGGTACGACCTCGCAGCGCAAACCTCGCGGCGTCTGATAGTCGCGCCGCCCCGCGGCAGCGTCAGCGGTCGACGAAAGCGCCGAGCGACGACAGACACCACCATCGACGACGCGAAAATTTCCCCCGACGGCCGCTGGGCCAGCTTCCTCCGCGCGCACGACATCTGGGTCGTCAGCGTCGCCGGCGGCGAGCCGCGCCAGATCACCCGCGGCGGCACCGAAGACGCGCCGCAACGGCGAACTCGACTGGGTCTATCCCGAGGAACTGGACCTGCCACACGCCTACTGGTGGTCGCCAGACTCCAACGAAAATTGCCTTCCTCCAGCTGGACGAGAGCCACGTAGAAAAATATCCACTCGTCGATGATCTCGTCTCCGCAAGGCGGCGTTAACCGAGGAGCGTTATCCCGATCGCGGGCTCGCCAAATCCGGTCGCGCGCGTAGGCGTAGTCGCCGCGACAGGCGGCGAGCCCGCTGGATGGACACCGGCGCGGACACCAGCGCGCTACTCGCGCGCGTCGCCTGGCTGCGCGATTCGCCGCCGCGTGGCCATCGAGCGCCTCAATCGCCCGCAGAATCGCCTGGATCTGCTCTTCGCCGACGCGGACACCGGAAAATCGCAAACCGCGTTCACCGAGCAGGACAAATACTGGATCAACATCAGCGACGATCTCCGCTTCCTCGCCGACGACAAGCGTTTTCTCTGGTCCAGCGAGCGCTCCGGCTTCCGCCACCTGTATCTCTACGATCTAGCAGGCAAGCAGCTCGCCCAGCTCACCCAGCGGCGATTGGGAAGTCGAGCAGCCTCGCACGGAATCGACGAGCAAAACGGCCAAGTCTATTTCACCTCCACCGAGCAAAGCCCCATCGAGCGCCAGTTCTATCGCGTATCCGCCGCAGTGCGGCGGCGCGCCCGTGCCACTAACCCACGACCACGGCACCCACGATGTCGATCTCGCGCCGGGCACAGCCGCATTTCCTCGACAACTTTTCCACCGCCATGAAACCGCCGCGCCAGGATCTGTTCCGCGCCGACGGCAGCGACTGTGGCAGCGCTCGCCGAAAATCGCGTTCCCGAACTGACCGACTACCAATTGCAGCCGGTCGGAATTTTTCACCGTGCCCGGAGCCGACGGCACCCCGCTCGACGCCTACATGATCAAGCCGGCGGAATTTCGACCCGCGCGCAAATACCCAGTGATCGTCTACGTCTACGGTGGGCCCGCAGGCGCAGGAGGTCCGCGACGCTTGGCAGGGCGCCGGATTTCCTCTGGCACGAAATGATGGCGCAGAAGGGTTTCGTGATTTTCAGCCTCGATAATCGCGGCATGTCCGGGCGCGGCCACAATTTTGAAACGCCCATCTACCATCATTTCGGCCAGGCCGAACTTGCCGATCAGCTAGCCGCGTGCAGCTTGGCTCGACAAGCAGAGCCTTACGTGGATCGCAGCGCGCATCGGCATCTGGGGCTGGAGCTACGGCGGCTACATGACCTGCATGGCCATGCTTCGCGGCGGCGGCGTCTTCAAGGCTGGCTTCGCCGGCGCCCCGGTCACCGACTGGCGCCAGTACGACACCATCTACACCGAGCGCTACATGGGCACGCCGCAGGAAAATCCCGAAGGCTACCGCGACTCCTCGCCCGTGAACTTCGCCGACGGCCTCGACAGGCAAACTGCTCATCGCCCACGCCACCGGCGACGACAACGTGCACTTCGCCAACACCGTCGAATTAGCCGAAAGCCTGGTGCAAGCCCAAAAATACGCCGAGTACCAAATCTACGCCGGCCGCGGCCACGGCATCAGCGACGCCGCCGCCCGCATCCACATCTTCAACCGCGTCACCCAATTCTTCCTGGAAAATCTCGCCAAGTAGCGCTTCATCCTTCGTCGAAGAGCGGAGAGGCGAGAAACATCAGGACCAACGACACGACGGCAACCGCCGTCCAGAACAAGTCCGGCGCTGAAACCGCAAACCAATAGCCCGCAACCGAGAGTCCTGACCAAAGGTCACTCGACAGCCACACCAGCCCCCCTTGGAACATCTGCCAATTCCAAGCCGCCCAAGCTAGCAAACCTGCGGAAACGAGCGCGCTGGAAACGATCTCCACCCATTCGATCGCCCTACGTGCCCTCCGCACTTGCGTCTGCCTTTCCGAAAGCTGGGCCATCCGCCACAGTAGAGAGCCATCGGGCAAAGCGGAATTTCCTTCGCAGCTCCGCGCCATCGCTTGCATCCAACGCGACGTTTGTACAACTTCCTGGCAGACCGGGCACTGAGCCACATGGCTTGTGATGGACGTTTCCCACGTGCCCGATCGAATCGCTTCCGAGACGTTCGCTTCCTGTGGACAATTCTCCTGTCTCATGATTTCTCCTCACCGCCAAGGCCCTGTTGACGGAGATCAGCGGCTAACTTTTTGCGCGCGCGAAACAACAAAACGCGCACGCTCTTCTCCTTCAACTGCAAGGCCGCTGCGATTTCGCGATGATCGAATCCCTCCACGTAAGCGAGCCAAAGCAGCGCCTGTTCCTGCGGCTTGAGCTGCTCAAAAAGGCGCATGGCGTCTCCCGCGCCCCCTCGATCGTCGCTAGCATCGCTCCTGAAGAACTGGCCGAGACTCCAAAGCCTTTCCCGCTTCAGCCTTCGCCAATGGTCGGAAAGCTGGGTGCTCGCCGTTCGATAGAGGTACGCCTTCATCTCGAATTTTCCCAGCGCCGGGAGATCGGCTCGCAGAAAGCGATAGAAAGTCTCCTGAAGAATGTCGTCCGCCAGCGCCGCGTCGCCCGAAGCGCGCCGGAGATAGGCGCGTAGCCTCGGGGCTATGTCCTCGTAAAGCGTCTGGAACGAAGCCTCGTCCATCCGCTGGCATACAGGCCGTTTCTCGGCGACGGACGATCCGCCTTCCGCAATCGCAACGGTGGTGGAGGCGCTGGCGCGCATCGCAATGGTCTATCAGAATACGGCCCGTAAATCCCCTTGAGTCTATGACGAGGCCATGCCCCCAGGTGTTGACTCTGGGCTCTGCCCCCATTCCTTCAACAGGCGGTAGGAGAGGGCTGTCGCAATGAGAAAGCCAACCCCAAGAGCCAGAGCCAACACGCCAGGAACGAGGAATCCTCTCCTGGCGAGGGATAACCCGAGCAGGCCCAACCCGAGTACGGCGAGCACCACCCCGGTCCGCATCGAGCTCAGGATTTGCTGTTTTGGACCTTGCGACATTTGTTGTTTTGGACCTTGCGACACAAACTCATCGAGAAAGCGCTGGCTCGCGGAGCTTCCAAGGAATTCGGCAAACTCGCGTCCTGAACTAAATTTATCCAGCAGTTGTTTTTGAACTTCCGCCCGCGCCTGAGCCTGCGATCTCCTGTAGCGCAGAAACAGCCAAACAATCACGACAATCGCGACAAAGAACCCGAAAGGAACCAGCAGAGCGAGGATGCCTGGAGCCCTGCTTCCGTTGCGCAATGCCTCTCGGGCGATTTCGAATTGTTGATCCGGGGTCATCTGACTCTGATTCGCTGTCGGCGGCCCGGCCGGTATCGGTGGCGCAGCCTGCAACAGCAAAAGAGCGAGTCGTGCGCCAATCGTGTGCATCATCATTGTTCCCCCTGAACGCGTCCGGTGTCGTGGCCACAACGGTCGGCCGCATCTCACGAACCCATTGCTATAACGTATTCGAGGCAACGCTGGTTAACAGTGATCGAGACCGTTGGCGACAAGGGGACTTATAAGTGACTTCGAACCATCCCGCGTTCGAAACCTTGCCGTTCGAATGACCCCGCATGCGAATAACTATACGATCATAGTTGACATATAGTTACATAAATGATAAACTATGCCATGCAATCGCTGCTCTACGCCACTAACATCGGCGATCACCCGCTTCGGTGCCGCAACCCTTGCAGAATCAACACTTGCGCGACTCCGTCTCGCAACCCACATGGAATCAACACTTGCGAAAAAATAGGGGGGTGGGGGTGCATGATTTGGGGTAGGGTGCGCATGATTATTGTTACCCACCGCCGTCCCGCCCTACCAGCGCACCCGCACCCGATACCGCAGCACCGCCGTCCCGTCCTTGTCCACGGGCACCGCAAACTGCGCGGCGAACGCGGCCGTCTTGGTCCATTTGTATGTCGAACTCAAAATCTCCCAGTCGCCGCCAATCGGCTCGTTCACTTCCACGATGATCGGCACCGCCTTGTGATTGCGCAGCGTGATCTCGTACTCCTCCTCGAAGGAGTTTCCTCCGAGCTTCTGATAATCGGTCTGCTTGCGCTCCGCGACCACGTCGAAGGCGTTGCCGGCGTGCAGGCTGATCTCTTCGTCCTTGGGCGTGTGATCGATGCGGTCTTCCCCCGCGAAGAGCGTGCTGCCGTGCGAATCGGCTTGGTAGATTCGCATCGTGCCCGCGGGCAGCGGCATCCCCAGGGTCGATTTCTCCTCGTTCTTGAATTTGTAATAGACCTGCGACAGGATCCTTCACCGGCGCGCCCGTCGCGCATCGAGTTGCGGTAGTAATAATCTCGCCCGTCCACTTCGTATATCTTTTGCAAAGGGATGTTGCTGGCATCCAGCAGGCTGACCTGCTTGGTTTCGTCGTTCATCACGCTGGTCCGGCGATCCAGCGTGTACAGATGATATTCGTTGAACGCTTCCTCCTGGAACGGGGGAGGCGCTGGCTCGGCGGCTCCGGCGGCAAAGGCGGTGAACGCCTTGGCCTGCATGGCCGGCGCGACGCGGTTCAAATCTCCAGCCACCAGTTGCAGCCGGGCATTCTCGAACCCGGTGCCACTGTTGTTCACCAGCGTGACCCACCCATCGAGATCGGCCTTAGTCTCTTCCCGATTGATCGTCAGGACGTAATCGGCCTTCCACGAAAGCCGTCCAGCCAGGTAGGAGACCTCCACTTTCTGTTTTTGCGCGCCGCGATTGTCCAGCATCCAGAGCAGCGTCGGGCGATCGTAGAGATTCTCGCGGCAGCTCCGGGAAGCGAATGCTCGCCGGATTGAATCCGGTGACGATATCGTTGCCGATCTTCCAGATAGGCCCGTTATTGTCTGCGATGAGCGTGGCCTTCACTTCCTCCGTCCGTGGTGCCGTTGGTCTCGCGCGGGCGCAGCAACGTCACTTCATGTCCCACGTATTTGGCCAGCAGCTTCGCCGGTTCGAGCAGATCGTATTCGTAATTCTGCTCGAGCACCGACAGCGCGGCCGGGTCGTTGAGCGAGCGGATATGCACGGTCGCCGGATTCACGGAAGCCGCGATGTCCATGAATTTCAGCTTAAAGGTGCCGCCGGGCACGTCGAATTCGCGGACGTCGCGCACCAGCGAAAGGTCGGAGTTGTACACCGTGATGCTCAGGTCGGTCTGGTCGCTCTGCGAACTGCTCGACTGCGGCAGCCGCAGGCCGCGCGGGTCTGGCGGCCTGAATATGCGGCGGACGTGCAATAGCGCCCAGCACGACGGCGAGCGCGCCTGCCAAAAACAGTGTGGCCAGTGGAAATTGTTTCATCAAGTTTTTCATGGGCATCCTCCGGGTGATGTTCCGTTCGTCCTTAGAACGCACCCGGTCGGATTTCTTGCACGAGTTTTTTGCGAAAATCGCCGCACGGTTGATTATCCTGAAGTCCGACAGCCTGACTGCGGTTCCTCGCGCTACGAGTCGCGCGAGAGACGGTGTGGCCGGGCGCAGGCCCTACGTGGAGCGCGCCAACCGAAGAGTGGAAGGGATCTCGTCCCCGGAACGGCGCTCATCCCCGATCCGGATCTGTGTCTCTCGAGGAGCGTGGGAGTTTGTGTGGCAACTAGGGGGTCGGGGCTTCAGCCCCGACATAAAGCCTGCATTTTCATTGGGCCTTTAGGCCCTGAAGTGACTGAGCCCGGTTATCACACCCACTCGTGGCCTCCGCTTGGGGCCCGCGTCGCGTGTAAGGTATCAGCGGTGCCAGGCTACTGCTGCTTCCAGGTCTGGCCGCCGTCCTCGGTCACAAACTGCCGGCGACCAGCGATGACGGTTGCGTGTAGCGCGTCGCTGGCCGCAATGCCGGTCCAGTCGATGTCCCCGGCAGGCGAAGCCACTCGCTGCCAATGCTCGCCGTCGATTGTCCGCAGGACCACTCCCGCGCGGCCGGCGATCCACGCGACTTGGTCCGACGGCGCCGAGCCCGCAAGCAGATCGCTCGTCACGCCGCTGGTTTGCTCTACCCAGTTTTGGGCTTGGTCCACCGAGCGCGCGACGCGCCCCCCCGGACCAATCCGCCAACGCACGTTCCCGCCCGGCGAAGCAAAGGTAAGCGGCGGGGGCGCCACCGCACCAGCGACGCCCCCCACGATCCCGCGCGTCGGCGAAAGCTTGCACCGGTCTCTGCTGCGTTGTTGCCGCCGCTCCGCCACTCGCTGGAGCGGGAGCCGATGTTGCCTGCCGCGCGGCAGGTACCACCGCAGTGGGCGCAGGAGGCGTTGCGCTCAGCTCGCCGGCAGACTGCGCTTCCGCAGAGTTTGCCGCAGGAGCAGCGGAAGCCCCCGACCCTTCCTGCGCTCCCGCAGTCCCGGCCGCACCTGCGGCTGCGGGAGCGGCGGGTGGTGGAACCGACGTCGCGTCCGCAGCTTGCTCGCTCTTCTTTGCCTGGGCCTGCGCTTGCAACTGGGATTCTGGCTCTGCCAATGGAGGCGATTTTAGTTGCCGTGTTTCAACTCCGCGCGCAACGGCTGCCGGTGGAGACGGTACTTCGGCTTGCGCGATTTGCGAATCGTCGGGCGTCGCCGAAGATTGGTTGCCCGAAATTTGCCCACTCGACGCTGGCGCGCCCAAACCCGAAGGCTTGACTGTTGTGTTATGCGCTGTATTGGCGGGCGTTCCGAGCCGCGGCGCTGGGCGCAGGGCGATCCACAGCGCCGCAGCCGCAGCAATTCCCACGACCGGAGCCACCCAGCGCCAAGCTGTCCGCGGACGCAGGAACGGCGCGACCCTTTTAGTCTCAACCCCGCGCGGCTCGGAGTCCGACGCGCTCACGGTGGCGGCAGCGACCCGGCGGGCGAAACGCCCGACTTCCGCGCTGCCGATCGGCTCCTCAGCGCTCACCGCAAGTACCGCCAAAATTTCTTGGCAGCGCGCGCAACCGGCGAAGTGTTCCTCCCAGTGCGCAGTTTCCGCCACATCGAGGTTGTGGTCGGCATATGCAGCCAGTAATTCGGCGTCCGGACAAGCCGAATCACCCGCGGCCGTCGTGGGCCGCCGCTCTTCCGCCAATAGCCGAGCTAGCGCGCGGTGAGAATGGTTCTGTTTATCGTCGCTCATCGCGCAGCAGCCAACCTCGCGTTCTCAGGGCTCACTCTTAGAACGATCCGGCCGCGTTTTCTTGCGTGTTCCATGGGTTTCCTTATCTACCCGCCCTCGCGAGCGCCACTCGAGAGAGCGCTACCAAGATCGAAAGCCCAGTCCTCGAGAGCATAAGAAAAGCAAAGCTCAATTTCAGCGGGCGATAGTCCCGCCCGAGCGTGTGGCCCAGAACTTCCTGCCGCAAGCACACGCTCGACATTTTCCCGCAAGACGCGGCGGATTCCATCGAGCTGGCGAGAGACGGTCGCTTCGTGCACGCCGCGCAGTCGCGCAACCTGCGCGAGCGTAAGGTCCTGCGCGTAGTAGAGCGAGAGCAGCAGACGCTCGGCAGGCGACAGCGCGGCCAGCGCAGCGGCGATCGCTTCGCGAAGTTGTGGGATAAGTCGGGTGCGATCCGGGTCGCCCGCTCCGCGCGTTTCCGTCTTGCCCCCGCCGGCTGACGGACTCACCGCTGGGCGCGCCACTCCATTTTCATCCTCGAGCGATTCGGTTCTTTTTGCGGCGCGGAGCGCATCGACGTGACGCTGCGCTAGAACCGTGCGGAGCCAAGTCGCCAGCTTACTTCGCCCATGGAAGTAGTCGAGCAACGCGCACTCGCGCGCGCCTCCCGCCCCCGAAACCCCGTACAATTCGGCATAGAGCGAGTCGGCCAACTCGCGCGCGCGAGCTTCGCCGCCGGAACCGACGATCGCGCGTGCCGCGCCGTACAGAATCGGCCGGTAACGCGACACGAACTCCTCCCAGGCCGGCTCCGACCCGCGTCGCAGAGCGCACACCAGCGCCAGATCTTCTCCATGAAGGGTTCGCAGGTAGGTTTCGAGCGAATCGTCCGGCGGCAATGCGCCGCCAAATCGATGGATTGCGCTGCCATAGAAAGCCGCCGCGAGCTCCTCGCCGTCTACGCCCCAGCGACCTGCCGCGGCTTGTGCGTGCAGTTGCGCAAGGAGCGAGGAATGCGCCGCGAGGAAATCGGCAAAGCCCGGCGTAGAGGTATGGCACGACATCTTCGTCGAGACGCGCTCAGATACGCCCCATCATAACGCACTGCTGTCGGAACGTACGGCATACGCCGTCGCGGGAACGACTGGCGGGCTACCGCCGGCAACGTCGCTGAGCAAGGGCAACGAGACGCGAGTTTTGTCGCTGGCGCACCTGGGAGAGGTTACTCGAATTGCTTGCGGAACTCCGCGAGTTGGCGCTTCAACTCCGCGACATCATTCTGTAGTGCTGCAACTTCATTTTCCAGGCTCGCGATACGTTCACCATCGACGGCGTGAGGAACAGCCGAGACAGTCGCCCTGGGTCCTGCCTCGGAAGGCTGGCTTTGCACATCCCCCGACAACAAATGAGCGTAGCGCGCCTCCTTGGTGCCGGGCTGCCTCTCAAGCATCTTGACCACGGGCGGTTCGCGCTGAGCCAGGCGTTGCAGCGTCGATTGCACCTGGACCAAATCCTCGAATCGGTGCATGCGCTCGGCGCGGCTGCGCAGTTCGCCGGGCGTCTGAGGCCCTCGCAACAACAATTCGCAAAGCACAGCGGTCTCTCGCCGGTCGAAATTAAACGCTTCCTGGAGTCGGTGCTCGAACTTCGTCACACGGCTGTCCATCGTGTCGGCGGGTCCCGCCAAGCCTTCCTTGCCTAGGCTCCGCAGCGCGTCGCTGACGTCGCTATCATTGAGCTTCATCAGTGGATCGCGATTCGATTTCTGATTGCAGGCGTTGACCAGCGCGTTCAACGAAAGCGGATAGTATTCGGGGGTGGTAAGTTCCTTTTCAACCAGCGAACCGAGAACTCTGATCTCCACGTCGCCAAGGATGCGCACGAGCAAAATGATATCGCAACGGCCGAGTCCGCCAAACGATTTGGATTCACTTGCCGATATTCGGGCGATTTTACGTCAGTCTGCAACGGCACCGACAAAGAAACAGGGATCATTGAAGGTTACCCGGAGAAGCGTGAGGGACGGGTTTTACTTCGCCGCCCTCACGCTTCTGTTCGTCGAAAAAAGCTGAACCGGCGGGCGTCCTGCCTTACTGCCATACCGTGCGCAAGTTGAGTTGCTGCCTTGCCGACGACGAAAAGCACCAGCATCGTCAAAACCACAAAAACAAAACTGACGGCGAACAGCGCCAACGAAGGCAGCAACTCGCGTTCGATATAATATTGCACACAGCCTCTCTTTCCGGGTTATACCCGGGACGGTCCGCCCCGCGAAACGTGCATCAGCAGGCTGACAATGAACATCACGATGAAAATAAAGAAGCAGATCTTAGCGATTCCGGCGGCCGCAAAGGACACGACGCCAAAGCCGAGGGCTCCGGCGACCAATGCAACCAGCAGGAAGACCAACGCGTAGTACAGCATTTCCATTACCTCCATTGGCGGCGATTTGTTTTCGGGCCGCTCACCGTTCGAACAAGTGCAATATCTTGGCCATTTCGCAGATGGCGCGAAATCCTGCAAAACGACGTTAAATGCTTGGTGCAGACAATCTCGAAACGGTACTGGTACGAGTAATTTTGCGTCCGCCGATGCGAGAATCTTCCTATTTGAGTTCGCAGCAATTAGCGAACGTTACGGCCGTACCATGGATTGCTGGTTTGAATTGCCGCGAGACTTATGAGAAAAATCGGGCCCGATCACGGGATGCGTGCGATTTCCGGTTACTGCGATCGCAATCGACGATCCACCGCCGGGTTTCTTGAAGAGCGGATCAAACAGTTTGAGAATGTCGGACTTTATTCCGGTGGTCGTTTGCGACAGCTTGGCGTCGAGGATCAAATGACCGTGAAAATCGATGTCACCCGTTTGCATACCGTACGAACCATCCATCTGTACAGTGGCACCGGGCACATGGAAGCTTACTCCTGAGAGGCGGGCCACGCCGTGCCCGACGAGAAACTTAGCCTGCATATTGGAGATCACGTCCTGTATCTCCGTATCTTTCGGCTCCCCTCGGCCCGCCCGACTCAAGGAGTCCAGCTTGGTCTGCACGCCTGAATTCGTGAAGTGACCGCTCGCGATATCCATCTCGCCGTCCAAGGATAACAACCCGACCACGTCATTTCCGCCACCGGGGGCCGGTGGCAAGTCAATCGTGGTATGCAAGTCCATCGTCCCGTCCAATGGCGGCGGTCCCTTTATGGCTAGGTGCAACAAGTCTTGTGCGCGGCCGCCGCGCGAAGTTGCCTCCAGCATGATGTGCCGCCCCTTCATGCCTGGAACACCGACAATCTCGCCTTTAACGCTGATCGGCGACTCCCCCAGGTGCGCTTCGACGGACTGAAGGTAGGTGTTGCCGGTTGTGCCGTCGACCACGGCGACATAATGGGTCGCGAGTGGCATGGGATTCCCGGCGAAGGTCAGAGCGAAGTCTGACATCTTCGTGTCGCCTTCCACGTTGATTTTGTCGAGTGTTCCACTGTACTTGCCCTCCGAAGACATGGTCCCGGAGAGGCCGTGAATGGAGCTGAAATCCGCGTTAGAAAAGACGAATTTGCCGGAAACGGCTGTGTCGCCGGGCTGCTCGGCCACCCAAGGTCCGAACCGCCCCCGCGATTCAATCTCACCTTTAGGCACGGGAATGGTTAGCGTAGCGCTGAAAGACGCAGGACCGTCGAACGAGAAAGATCCAAGAACAAGATGATGAATATAGAAATTGCGGGCGACGTGTTTTGCGTCGCTCGGCAACGTTTCAAGCAAAGCATCGTCGGAAGTAATCTGATCGATCACCAGCGGGAAATGAATTTTCTTGCCGCGCTTGATTCCCTGACCCGTTGAGGGTGGATGAGGAGGAATGCGGATTTGCAAACCCTCCAGGTGGACGGACGAAATATGCCCGACCATCAAAGCCGCGATATTCGCGGATACCGTTAACCTGCGAATGGTAATCAAGGGTGGAGCGTCGCCGGTTCCTTTCAAATGAAGGGTGATGTCGTCAGCCGTCGCTGAAACTCGAGGAAAAATGGCGGTCTGCAGATTGTTGATCTGCACTTCGCTCTGGAACCTATCCTGAAGAATGGCCACGATGCTTCGCTTGAGGTAAGCGTGGAGGAAGAGCATGGCTAAACCGAAAATCACGCCCGCAAGCGCGAGCGCCAAGCCGGCTATCCTCAACGTCCTACGGGCTGTCCACATGAGTAGTCTTCTTAGGCTTAGCCGCGTGGGTTACGGGCCGCCTTTGGCGGATTGGCCTGAAGCGTTGCTGCGCCACCACAGAGCAGGTTAGTTCGCTTAACGTCCAGCGACCATACCGCAAAGCGGGTAGTTTGCACGTGTCAAGGGGCAGTTGAGCCCGGTTACGAGAGTTTCTCCGATGGGTTCGCCCGGTGCCTCGTCAAAAGGCTGGCGCGTCGAGCGCACCAGCCTCTTACCTCTTACTCGCCCATTCGTCGTGGGACTTTGCGCCAGCGACCACGTACATGGCTCCGAATTCCGGGGCTTCGCGCGACGGGGTCCGCGATCGTCACTTAGCAGGTGAGCTAGTCTCATCCACGCCGAACGAAGGTCTGCTGATGAGACTCATATAATTGATCATCTCCGAAGGCACGCAGATCTGCTCTTCGGCTTCTTGATCCGGAATCCAGCGGTATTCGTTCTTCGAGAGGACAAATTTCTTGGTGAAGATCGCCGGATCGTCCACGGTAATCACCGCCTGCATGTGGTTGTGGTCCGCGCGCGTGTAACGTTCTTCGATCTGCGCATTGACGCTGTGCGGATATCCAGCCTTATCCAGCCAACTTTGGTCGTTGCTGCCGGTGGTGTTGATCACCAGGGTGTAATCTCCGTCCCAATGCCCGACGGAATACCCATACCAGCGCGAGGCCACCCCGTCCTTGGTGTCGAACTTCTTCGGCAATTCGTGCTTCCCGTCCATCCAGACGTAGCGCCATATCCTCTGGTACTGGTGCAGCACGGCAATTCTGTCGGGCATGACGGCAAATGCCAGGCCCCTCGTTTCGAAAACCAGGTTTCGTGGCATCCCCAATGGGTCACACGTGTTCATGGGGTCGTTCGAATTCCCGGTGCCAACCTTTGGTTCGGACAGAATGAGCTTGTCCAGCTTCTGGCCCAGGGGCGTCAGAGGCGGCACTTCTCCACGTGTGGATACCAGGTTCCCGGCCCAGGACCCGCTCACATCGCGGGTCGGCGCAGGCCCGCCGGGCGTAGAATCAGGTTTCAATTTGTTTCCGTTATATAAGCTGTCTTTGTCGGGAAGTTTCGTCGTTTGGGCCATCGCAAACGTCGAAAGAGCCAGCATGGCCGCGACACCCATAATCGATTTCGCGAGTGAATTTCGCATTTTCCCTGGTCCTCGCTGTGTGTGGGGAATAACTTCAATCGTTCCGTTCCACTGGAATTTCCGTTGCGCCCCCAGAACGACACGCAGATAGGCACACTTATACTCCGCGTGGCCTTCCGAGTGAAGTCATACTTTTCTCGTCACATCCCTTTTCCAGGTCGGGAGACCGAGACCCGACTCCGACGAGACGCACGCGAGTTGTTGTGCGGAGGATGGGGCGTGACGGAACGAGTGTCTTGCGGTTTGCGGCTAAACTCTAAAATGGTGCGGGCGGTGGGAGTTGAACCCACACGGGCCGTAAGGCCCTGCGGATTTTCTTACCGGCCACGGCTTTCGCCGCCTCGCCCTAGCGCCATCGGCGCCACGGCGGGTTTGCGGTCTGGACTATCCCTTCACCTTACTCCGCGATGCTGGAGGTTAGGCGCTGCCCGTCTAGTCTCTACACCTTCCTGAAACATTTCCTTCAGGCTTGGCTCGGGATCGCCAGTTAAGGTTTCCCCGAATTTGAGCAGTTCTGCATCGCCAGTTTCCCGGCGAGCACTCAAGGTATGTTAAGTCCGCTGCGTATGCCATTCCGCCACGCCCGCGTAGCTGGCTATGCAGCGCTCTCATCATAGAGCAGGTCGGCAAAATTGTGTGAAAGAGTTAGCCGACCTGGCTGATCCCTCTTCCAAAGTAAAAGTGGGAGGCCGTCTGGTCGTCCCAGCCCACATTGCAAAACGGTATGGACCACTTCTGTATCTTCGTCGGCTCAAGTATGGGCTTGCCCAGCGCCGGACTGGAGAGACAGTAGGTGCCTTCGTGCGTGCCGATCCAGATGAGGTTGCGATCCCACTCGACGAAAACATTCTCGGTGGTTCCGCGCCACCAAGTGGTCGAACTTATTGATGTCGCCGTCACGCGGCGGGACGAAATAGGCGACTTCCTTGGGAGCCGTCGGATCGGAAATATCGAAGAGGCGCACGCCGGCATTGAACCAAGTCATGGCCACGAGATTGGGTTTGGCTATGCCCGGCTGTAGCCAGCACATTCGTGTTGTGCGAACCAAAGCGGCCGCGAGCCATGCAGAAATCGTTGTAAGGAGCGTCCGGCGGAGCCGCAGGGCGCGGGAACAGTCCGATGATTTTAGGATTGCGTGGATCTTTGACGTCGACCACATACGGGGTGTGATAATTCTCGCGGCAATCCGCTTCCAGACTTTCGTGCGTAGCGACGATGATGTTTTGCAGCCGAGGATGCGCTGCATCGGCAGTGATCGGCAGGCAGGTATGGAACGGGATGGTGCCAAACGTGTCAAATTCGTACTGAACATGCCCGTACGGTTTTGGATGCCGGATGTCGGACAAATCCAAAGCGTACATGCCGAAGGCGCCAAACCCGCCATAGCCGACTTTCCCGCCGTCTTCCACGCGTTTCGGCACGCTGATGGCGCCGTGGTTACCGGTCCATGAGGTGTGATCGCCGGCAAAGCGATACTTGTTGTATTCCGCTTCCTCGCCGAGTCGTTGCCCGGGCACCCACCAGCGCGAGACTTCCTTCACGTTCGCTGGATCCGTCATGTCCACGATCATCAGGGCGTTGCTAAACGGACGCTCGAGATTCTCGAGCCGCAACTGGTCGTCCCAGCCGCAGTCGAGATAAGCGTACTGGCCGCCATCGTAAAAATTATGATGCGTGCCATTGCCCTTCACGCCGGTGTTGTATTCCTGCAGAAGCTTCGGCGCTCTTGGATCGCTGACGTCATAGTTGCGAATGCCTCGCAGCCCCTTGTACGCGATCACTTTGTCGCGCAATTCCTTGTCATATTGACCGTGGGGATATTCCGGCGTTTCCATGGTGAGCGGCTGCGCGGCGGTGCACATCATGATCCATTTCTTGAGCTTCGTATTGTAGGTGACCGTGCCGAACGAGCCTTCGGTAACATTTTTGCTCAAGACCACCGGATTCTTGGCGTCGCTGATGTCTACAAAGCCACTGCCACCTGGCAACAATCGCTGTTTGCCTTTGGCCCACATCACGCACAGTGGCTCGCCGCCCGTAACCGTGACGCCCGGAAGGTGCGCGTGAATCTCCATATTGTGGATGTATTGTTTGGGGTCCAGATACGTGAGAGCGCCCGTGGGGAGAGGGAGCTGGGGTGGTTCGTTAGAAGTGTAGAGTCCGGCGACCTGGCCGAGTGCCGAGCGTGAACCGGCTAGGCCCGCGGCAGTCGCGCCCAGAGCAGCTCCGGCCATTCCTTTTAGCAGCGATCTCCGGCTAAGTCCCTCGTGCACTGATTTTTTAGAGTTGTTTCGCGAAAACTCAGAACGGCCCCGGCGTTCGGACATAACGTCTCCTCTTTTGCACTCGCGATTGGCCCGGCAGGAAGCGTCATTACTTCCGCTTGACGAACGGCATAGTACGCAAAATCGATTTACCCCGCAAGCGACGCGAGTCTAGGACGTTAACGTATCCGTTGGCAGCGGCGCGGTCGCTCGTGGCCGCCCAGGATCGTGCTGTTCGATGAGATAGAGAGGAGACAGAAACGAGATCGAGAAGAGAAGGGAGCGAATTACGGCGCGGCGTTGGAATCAGCCTCTTCCGCCTTCGGCGCGTCCCATATGGCAGACAATATGTCGTACACCGGCGATGCGCGAAGCCTCCCGCTGACTGCGGCTGGCAAGGCCCCATTGAATGGACTGTGATTTTGCGCGACGTTCATGAAAAACTCCTGCACGTTGAACGATCGCTCGTCTTCCGGCCGGCTCGATCCGCGCGTCGTTGCAGTTCGGTATAGCCCCGTCTGCGACAGGTGCCGCGTCTTTTGCGTGTCGGCGAAATACGGAAGCAGAATCTCGGAACAGACCTTCTGGCACAGCGCTCGATCCTTGAGCCTGAAGATGACCTCGACCCGTTCATACAGGTTGCGTCGCATCCAATCTGCGCTGCCGAGGTACACCTCGGTGTCGCCGCCGTTGCCGAATACAAAGATCCGGCTGTGCTCGAGGAACCGCCCGACAACGCTGCGGACGCGGATGCGGTGGCTGACGTTTTTTACGCCAGGGCGCAGCGCGCAAGCTCCGCGCACGATCAGCTCAATCGGAACGCCGGCCTGCGAAGCCCGATACAGCGCGTGGATGATGTCTTTGTCGAGCAGGGAATTGACTTTGGCGACGACCAGCGAGGGCCGGCCCGCTCGGGCATGCGCGGTTTCGCGCTCGATCAGCTGCACGCAATGTTTTCCGAGATTCAGCGGGGCTACCGACAGAGGTCCGTAGTTCGGTTGCTGCGAGTAGGCCGTAAGAAAATTGAAAACGTAATGTACGGCCTCGGTAACCTGCACATCGCTCGTCAGCAGGCTCAAGTCCGTGTAAGCCCGCGCCGTCGAAGGATTGTAATTGCCGGTGCCCAGATGCGCGTAGCGGCGCATCTTGCCGTCCGGGTCGCGTCGAGCGAGCAGCGCCAGTTTGCAGTGCGTCTTCAGCCCCACCACGCCGTGATACACCTGCACGCCCGCCTCCTGCAGGCTCCGCGCCCAGCGAATATTCGAGGCCTCATCGAAGCGCGCCTTCAGCTCGACCACGACCGTTACCTCTTTTTTAGCGGCGGCTTCCATCAGCGCCCGGACGATCGGCGAATCCTCGCTCGTTCGGTAGAGCGTCTGCTTGATCGAAAGGACGTCAGGATCCCGCGCCGCGCTCTCGATAAAGCGGACCACCGCGGAGTAGGAATCGTAAGGGTGATGCAACAACACGTCGCGCTCGCGGAGCAAGCCGAACAGAGCGTGAGGATCCTGCGCAATCGGAAGTTCCTTCGGCACAAAAGGCGCAAACTTAAGATCGGGGCGCAACGTCTGGTCATACAAATTGAACAGCCGCGACAAGTTCACCGGTCCCTTGGCGTGAATCACCTGCCAGGGCGCCAAGTGGAAATTCGACCGCAGTCGCTCGATGATTTCGGCGCTGGCGCCCGCATCGATTTCCAGACGCACGGCCTCGCCCTTCCTGCGGCGATGCAGCTGTGCGTCCACCGAGTCGAGAATGCTTCGCGACTCTTCCTCGCGGAGGTAGAGGTTGCTGTTGCGCGTCACGCGGAAGGGCGCCGACGAGAGAATCTTGTATCCGTGATAGAGGCGCCCGGCATAGGCTTCCACGATGTCGTGGAGAAAAATATAGTCGAAGCTACCTTCGGCCGATGGCAGGCGGAAAACCCGCGGAAGCGCCCGCGGGACCGTGGCCACCCCTAAGTAAATCTGCGAATCCTTGCGTTTTCGTTGCAGCATGAAGGCCATGCACAGCGCCTTGTTCAGCACGCGCGGAAAAGGATGCGCGGGGTCCACGGTCACCGGCGTCATCAGTGGCTCGACACGCTCCATGTAGAAGCGCTCGACAGCCTTTCGCGCCTCGGGCCTGAGTTGGCGGAAACTGCGAAAGCGAATCGTCTCCTCGCTGAGCGCGGGCAGCAGCTTTTCGCGCCAGCATTCATATTGCGCGTCCACGAATTCGTGGATGGCGGCGGACAGCTGCACCAGCACGTCCGCTGGCGCCAGTCCATCCGGCCCGGGCTCTCCCAGCCCTTGCTCCGCCTGTTGCAGCAGACCGGCGACGCGCACTTCCACAAATTCGTCCAGGTTGCTTGCAGTGATCGCGAGGAACTTTACCCGCTCCAGGAGAGGATTATTGACGTCCAGGGCTTCTTCCAGGACGCGGCGGTTGAACTCCATCCACGAAAGATGGCGATTGAAGAAAAGCTGCGGCTTCTCGGAACGGGTTCGACGCATGCCAGGGACCACGGGAGCGCGGAATTTTACGTCGCGAATGTTACGCAGACATTAATGTTGGCGAATCTTAGCGGACGCAGCGCGAGCCGCAGCCGTTCTGCACGCTAACCAACCCGCGCCCGCATATCTCACGTCTCTTAGCTCACGGAATCAGCACGATCTTCCCGAACGCGCCTGGCTCCATCACTTCCTTGTGCGCTCGCACCGCATCGGCCAGCGGCATCTCCTTGCCAACCACGGGCCGCATCGTTCCGTTCTCCAAGCCCGCTGCGATCCCCGCGTGAACGTCGGCCTCATCCGCCTCCGAAATGTCCCACAGCGTAAAGGCGTGTATCGAGGCGTTCCGGCCCATCAGGTCTCTCGGCGTGATGGTCGCATCTCCGCGGCTGCCGATCACGATCACCCGGCCACCCCGGGCAAGGAGCTTGCAGTCGGCGCCCAGATTGACGTTGGCGAGCATCTCCAGAATGATGTCCACTCCGCGCCCGCCCGTGGCTTCTCGGATCGCGTCCTGATATCCCGCCGTACGGTGGTTAAACACGTAGTGTGCGCCCTCGCTCTTCACCAACTCCAGCCCTTTGTCCGTGCCTGCCGTGCCGATCACCGTCAGTCCCATCGCGCGGGCGATTTGCACCGCGGCAATCCCCACGCCGCCGCTGGCCCCATGCACCAGCACGGTCTCGGATGCGCGCGCCTTCCCGTGATGATACCAGGCCGTGGTAGGCCGTCCGTAGGCCACATACACGCCGGCTCCCTGCGGAAAAGAAATTCGCGCCGGCAAAGATGCACTTGCGATTCAAGCGCCAGCGTATATTCCGCGTACGTGCCGGTGAGCGGGTGCGCGAGATAGACGCGGTCGCCCGGCTTTACTTTCGTCACTCCTTCGCCCACCGATTCCACCACGCCCGCGCCATCGCCGCCAGGCGTATAGGGCAGCGGCGGCTTGATCGCGTAGATGCCGCGCGCATGTACGTATCATATGGATTCACGCCCGCCGCTCGGATATGCACCAGCACCTGACCCGAGCCCGGCTTTCGGCGTCGGAACCTCCTCCAGCTTCATCACCTCTGGCGCTCCAAACTCACGAACGAGAATCGCTTTCATTTCGGTATTCCTCCCAGCGCCCGCGAGCCGGGCGGCGCACCAATATAAAACATAACGCCCACCATCCATTGCATTAGCAGTGCTGCGGCACGGAAGTTCGTCGGAGTGAGCGGCACCGCGCCATTGAGCCGGGAAGCGAAGCGGCCTGACGCGGAACGTCTAGAAGTAGCGACAGTGACGGGTTCGATCCGGTATCGCTGGGGGCCGCACCGTCGGCAGACAGGAGCTGACGGCTCGCCGGTATTTTCCGGTGGAGCGGGCTCAGCGTCAGATGGAGTGCGCTAGTTTCCGGCGCCGGCGATTTCTCGGCACTCGCGGAACTCGGACCGCTCGCGCTGCTGGCGCAGCGAGCTGGCTCTGGCTTAGGCTCTTCCGCTGCGCGCTCACCATCTCGAGCCGCGGACTCAGCACCTCCACCAGCAGCTCAATCACTCGCCGCGCGGCCGCGCCGTCCGGATCGAGCGCCGGATTATAGGCGCACACCTCGATCGCGGCCAGCGTCGGCTGGCGGGCAAAAACCGCCAGCGCTTGCGCGGACTTCATCGAAGCCGCAAGCCGCCCGGGCGCGGAAAGATTCGTCGCGGAAAAATCTCCGCGGCGATGACGTCCAGGTCGATATGCAGCACGAACTCGTGCGTGCGGCCGTGCACGCGATCGAGCGCTTCCTCGGCGGCGGCCGCCGCGCCTTTGCTCTGCACGTCCGCGGCGAAATAGCGGCGCAGCGGCGAATCGGTCAGGAACCGTTGCTCGGGCTCGTCCAGCCGCTCGACGCCAAATAGCGCCACGTCCGGCTCGCGCACCAGCGGAGGCTCGCCCCAGAATCGCACCAGCTCAGGAGCGCCGCGCCCGATCACGTGTGAAATCACCATGCCGTCCACGCATCCCGATGGCGTCGTCGCCGGCACGTTCAAGCCCGCGTCGCGATCCAGATCGATCAGGCTGACGTTGCGAAAATAGCGGCGGCAACCCGGCAACCGTCGCCAGCACGATGGAATCGTCTCCGCCGAGCACCACAGGCAGCGCGCCCGCTCTTGACGGCGATTTCGATTTTCGGGCGCAGCTCCTCGAGCGTGGCCCGCGCTTGATCTACGTTACGCGCTCGTGGATGTTCGTCGTCGGGTTGGAAATTCGCAGTGGTGCAGTCGCCGTAGTCGGCGCACCGCAAATCCCGCTGCGGTCAGCCGCTGCGACCAGGCCCGGCGGCGCGCAGCGCCGCCGGCCCGCGCTCGTGCCCTGCGGCCAGCGACGCAGCGCTGGTCGGCGCGCCCAGCAGGGCGATGTTCTTCGGCTGACGGACAATCTTGACCGCCAAGAATACTCTCCTTCGCTTTCAGGGACGCGGCCGGTTTCCGCAATCGGAAACTTCCCTCGGTCAGCCGCTTCGTGGCCCGCTAGGTTTCCCGCCGGCTGGCGCGATCGCCGCAAGCTCCGACGGCAGGATAAACCGCACATCTTCGCGAATCAGATCGATATCGTCCTGATCCGTGAATCCGTATTCCGCCAGGCGCTCGCTCACTTGCTCGACGAGCACTTCCGGCGCGGACGCGCCGGCCGTCAGGCCCACGCTCTGCAACTCCCTCGAGCCATTCCGGCTGGATCATGCTGGCATCGTCGATCAGCCGCGCGCTGCACGCCGGAGCGCTCGGCGACTTCGACCAGGCGATTGGAATTCGAGCTGTTCGGCGAGCCCACCACCAAAATGAGCTGCACGTCCCGCGCCACAAACTCCACCGCTTCCTGGCGGTTCTGCGTCGCGTAGCATATATCGTCCGAAGCCGGCCCGGCGATGTTCGGAAACCGCTCGCGCAGCCGCGCAACAATCTCCTTCGTGTCGTAGAGACTCAGCGTCGTCTGCGTGAGATAAGCCAGCTGGTTCGGGTCTTCGACCTCCAGCCGATTCACGGCTTCAACGCTATCCACGACCACGGTCTGTTCCGGCGCTTCCCCGGACGTGCCGACGATCTCCTGATGATCCTTGTGCCCGATCAGAATGATCGTGCGGCCTTCGCGCGCAAATCGCAGCGCTTCCAGATGCACCTTGGTCACCAGCGGGCAGGTCGCGTCAATCACCCGCAGTTCGCGCTGTTGCGCCTCTTCGCGCACCGTCGGCGGCACGCCGTGCGCGCTGAAGATCAGCACCGCGCCCACCGGCACCGCGTCCACGGACTCCACAAAAATCGCCCCGCGCTGCCGCAACTGATCCACGACGTAGCGGTTATGCACGATCTCGTGGTGCACGTAGACCGGCGGGCCATAGGCCTGCAGCGCCAGCTCCACGATATCCACGGCGCGCACCACGCCGGCGCAGAAACCGCGCGGTCCTACGCGCACCAGCTTCTTCGCCTTGCTCGTTTGGTCGCCAATCCCCACCTCGGCTAACGCCCTGTAAACACGAGATGATACCCTATTCTGCGCTACGCCTCGCCACGCGATTTGGGCTTTCCGCGACGCGCGATGCTATCCTGCCTGCTTCTTTGCCGTCAGCGCAGTTTACCTGATCGCAGGCAGCAACTGATAGAGGTCGCATGTTGCTGCGCAGGGAAGGTAGCGATCGTCACCGGCGGAGGACGCGGAATCGGACGCGCCATCGCACTGCGTTTTGCCGCGGAAGGCGCGGCCGTGCTGGTCGCCGCGCGCACCGAAACCGAGATGCGCGCCGTGGTCGCGGAAATCGCCGAATCGGGCGGCGAAGCCGCGTTGCTGGCCGCGGATGTCTCGCGCGAGAGCCGATTGCGCGCACATCGTCGCCGCGGCGCGCGAGCAGCTCGGCCCGGTCGATGTGCTGGTGAATAACGCCGGCGACTACGGACCGGTAAAGCCGATCGAAGAAATCACCACCGGAGGAATGGGATCGCGTGATCGCCGTGCATTTGCGCGGCGCATTTCTGCTGACGCGCGCGGTGCTTCCGGAAATGTACGCGCGCGGCAGCGGCGCAATCGTGAATATCTCGAGCCTCTCGGCCAAGGCGGCGTTTCCCGTGGGGCTCGCCTTACGCGGCGGCGAAGGCGGGCATGCTCGGCCTCACGCGCGTCGCCGCGGCGGAAGCGGCGCGGCGCGGCGTGCGCGTCAACGCGATTTGTCCCGGTCCGGTGACCGAGACGAAAATGTCCAAGGATCTTGGGCGCTGCGCTGGCGGAGCGACTGGGAACGTGAGCCGGATGCGCAGCTCGCCCGATTTCTTGCAGAGAATCCTGCAAGGCCGCGGACAGACCGCGGAAGAAATCGCGGCAGCTGCCGCGTTTCTCGCTTCC
The DNA here is from genome assembly GCA_963818345.1 of uncultured Acidobacteriota bacterium. Taxonomy (GTDB): domain Bacteria; phylum Acidobacteriota; class Terriglobia; order Acidiferrales; family UBA7541; genus Palsa-189. The sequence goes on from CAWFRX010000018.1 coordinate 63,459, forward strand.
GATCAGGCCAGCGCGATTACCGGGCAGTCTATGAATGTGGACGGCGGCGCGGCTTTTTTCTAACGACCAAAGGCCGCGCGAATTGGTCAGCGGTTATGCGCCGATAGGACGGTGCGGAAGCTTCTTGCTGAACTCTTCCAGGTGCGCCACGCCCCGACGCGCAGCCAGAACGGCGCGCTTGGCTTGCGGCTCGGCCCAGGCGACGGTGCGCTGGCTGGCTTGGTCGAAAAGGAACAAGACGAACGCCACGGTTGCGCCGAAACGCGAACAGCACGGCGAAGATAAACAGCGCCGCCAGCATCTCTCGCACGAAATAAATCTGAACCGCGATGAACGCGGCCAGCGCCTATCCACAACCACTTTCTGCGTTTTCTTGTCCCGAAATCCACTTCAGGGAATTCACAGCTGGGTTCCTCTCATTTTCCTGCGTCTTGCTCTCGTTTGTCTTTTTTTGCCGCAAGTTATTCGGCTACAGCTTAGATGCCATAGCGTCTCAAACGACGCACCAGAAAACATGCGTGACGACGTTATCCATGGTACAGAGGCGCAGACAGTCCTGGACTCGGGTAATAGAACCCAGTCCTGCGAGCGCAGTTGCGGCCTTCCATTGCCGGAGATGGCAGAAGATATTGGACTCTGATTTCTAGCGCCGCATTCCCTTTAGAACGGGTAGCGATCGGCGGACTGCACGGCGTCGGCGACCTGCGGCGCAGCGCGATCATGTCGGCGGGCTCGCGCTTGGCGAAGCGGCGCAGCACAGCGAGCTGGGTGCGCAGCATGTCGCCTTCGACCGAGGCGGCCAGCGCCGCGCGTGCGCGCTCTCGATCTGTTCCGCGCCGTCGTGCAGCAGCACTCGCGCAGCGGCGGAAACACGGCTGCGGCCGCCGCTGTCGCCGCGTGACGCCGCGGCCTTTTGCGCGCGGATCAGCGCGGACTCCATCACGAAAATTTCGATCACGATATCGGCGAGCGCCGCGACGATCTCCTGCTGGTCGGCAAGCTTCTCGCGGTATTTCTGCATGGCCGCGCCGGCAGCCAGCAGAAAGCTTTCTTCGCTGCCGGCAACGATGCGCTCGTCTTCGCGCCCAAGGGCCTTCGGGCGCTTCTTCGAACGACGGACCGCGCAGAATTTCCTCCTGCAGTTTCGCTCCGGCGGCCAGCAGCGGCAACGTGCCGCCGAGCGCGCGCTTCATCAGCATCTGAATGATGAGCAGGCGATTGATTTCGTTGGTGCCCTCGAAGATGCGGTCCACGCGGGTGTCGCGATAGGCGCGCGCCACCGGATAATCCTCGTGGAAACCGTAGCCGCCGAAAATTTGCACGGCTTCGTCGATGACGTAATAGAGGACTTCGCTGCCGTACACCTTGGCGATGGAGCATTCGATGGCGTATTCCTCGAGCACCTTCATGGTGTGCTTGATCTTGGTCCGCGCCGGAGTCCGCCGGCTTGCATGGCGCGCTCCATCAACCCGGCCGAGCGATAGATCACGCGATTCAAGTCCGTAAGATGCGGATGGCCATCTCCGCGAGCTTGGCGCGGATCAGGCCAAACTGGCCGATGGGGTGGCCGAACGCGGTGCGCTCCTTGGCGTAGCGCGCAGCGGCTCCCGAGCACTTCCTTCGCGCCGCCCAGGCATGCGGCGCCAAGCGCGAAGCGGCCGACATTCAAAATGTTGAATGCCACGATGTGGCCGCGGCCGATTTCGTGCAGCAGGTTTTCCTTGGGCACCTGGCAATTCTCAAAAAAGATCGGCGCGGTGGAGCTGCCGCGCAAACCCATCTTTTTTTCTTCGGCGCCGGGCGTGAAGCCGGGGAAGCCGCGCTCGACGATGAAGCAGGAGAATTTTTCGCCGTCCACTTTGGCGAAGACGACGTAGACGTCGGCAAAGCCGCCGTTGGTGATCCACATCTTCTGGCCGTTCAGCACCCAATTCTTGCCGTCGGGCGAGAGCACGGCGCGCGTGCGCGAGTTCTGCGCGTCGGAGCCGGCCTGCGGCTCGGAGAGGCAGTAGCAGGCGATCCATTCGCCCGTGGCCAGCTTCGGCAGATATTTGCGCTTCTGCTCTTCGGTGCCGAAATAGACGATCGGCAGCGTTCCGATGCCGGAGTGCGCGCCCAAGGCTCACGCTGAAGGAGGCGTACGCGGAGATCTTCTCCGAGAGGAACGTGGAGGAGATGCGGTCAAGGCCCGCGCCGCCGTACTCTTCCGGCACGCCGCCGCCCAGCAGGCCGAGTTCTCCCGCTTTCTTGAGCAGCTGCGGCATCAGGCCGGGCTTTTTTTCTTCGAGATCGGTAATCAGCGGGAGAACTTCCTTGGCCACGAATTCCTCGGCGGTCTGGCCGATCAGGCGCTGATCATCGGTGAGTTCGGCGGGCGTGAAAACATCTTCGGGACGGGGCGATTCGAGCAGAAAGCTGCCGCCGAGCGCGGCTTTGAGCGCAGTGGTCGTGGCCATGTTTGCTAGCCTCCGTAATCACGGTCTGCTTGCCCAACCAGCCGGTGCGCGATGGCTCCGACGGGTCCCTCCGGGCCGAATTACTGCCGCTGATATTACTCCTAAAACCTTAGGCGGCGCGCTCGAAAATTCCGGCGGCGCCCATGCCTCCGCCGATGCACATGGTCACCAAACCGTAGCGTGCTTGGCGACGATCGAGTTCGCGCAGGATCGTAGCCGTGAGCTTGGCCCCGGTGCAACCCAGCGGATGGCCCAGCGCGATGGCGCCGCCATTCGGATTGATGCGCGCCGGATCGAGACCGGCTACCTTGATCACAGAAAGCGACTGCGCGGCGAATGCTTCGTTGAGTTCGATCACGTCCATCTGATCGAGCGTCAGACCAGCGATTTTGAGCGCCTTGGGAATGGCATACACCGGGACCGAGCCCCATCTCCTCGGGAGCGTAACCCGCCGTGGCAAACGCGACGAAACGCGCCAGCGGCTTCACGCCCAGTGCGCGGGCGCGTTCGGCGCTCATCACCACCGAGGCAGCGGCGCCGTCGCTCATCTGCGAGCTGTTGCCGGCGGTGACCGTGCCATGCACGTGAAAGGCGGGCTTCAAGCTGCGCCAGCGCTTCGAGAGAAGTATCGGCGCGCGGGCCTTCGTCGGTGTCGAAAATCGAGGTGGTGGTTTTCGCGCGCGGAGCGCGGCCGTCGCCATTGGCGACAACCGTGGTGCGGACTTCAACGGGCACGATCTCGTCCTTGAATTTGCCCGCGGCAATCGCGGCGAGCGCCTTCTGATGACTCGCCAGGGAGAATGCGTCGGCCTGCTCGCGCGTGATGTTGTATTTCTTGGCGAGATTTTCGGCCGTGAGGCCCATGCCCAGATAGGCGTCCGGGTAGTGATCCATCAGCCAAGGATTCGGCGCGACCTTGTTGCCGCCCATGGGCACCATGGTCATCGATTCGGTGCCGCCGGCGACAATCACGTCGGCGCTGCCCACCATGATGCGCTCGGCGGCCATGGCGATCGATTGCAGGCCGGAGGAGCAGAAGCGGTTGACGGTCATCGCCGAGGTCTTCACGGGCAAGCCGGCGCGCAGCGCGGCGATGCGCGCGACGTTCATACCCTGTTCGGCTTCGGGCATGGCGCAGCCCAGAATCACGTCGTCAATTTCGCCGGGCGCAAGTCCAGGCACGCGATCGATGCGCCGCTTTGATGGCGATGGCCGCGAGATCATCGGGACGCGTCGTGCGCAGCGTGCCCTTGCCGGCTTTGCCGACCGCCGTGCGGACTGAACTGACGATTACGGCTTCTCTCATTGGCGCAAACTCCCTTTCGCGGGTCCCGGTTAATCATCTGCTGTCAGGGGCGGCGAGGCTGCCACCGATTAGATGCGGCGACCGGGATCGGTGGGCGACGCAGCGCTGTGTGGAAGCACCCCATTTTCAGTAAGATACAAACGGCACCCCTACCCCCCCCCTGTTTCCACATCGATATCATTCCATGGGACTTACAGTCGGGCCTGACCAAACGATATCATTCTAAGCCACTTAACGCTTGAGCGGCTATGGCCCACGTTGGCGTCGCATTCGGAGAACAATTGCTTCTCGCCGGTTGTGCGGCCCGTGCGTTGGAGGCCGGGAAATAGTAAAGAAAATTGACGGGCGCCAAAGGAGGCGACATGAATTGTGGGGGGTACCCCCGGTGTTTTTACAAAAGAGCGCGCATGTGAATGATAAGTAAAGTGAGTTGGCTTTCGCTCTTGCGCCAAAGAGAGAACGAGGGGCATGCAAGACGCTGAAAAGAAAGAGAATGCGATTTGCGAACGTCGCGACGTACCGCAGGCGCGGACGGCCTGGGGCGGTTGGCGCGGTCGAAAAAGATATCGGGTGCCAACCCGTCAGCGCTCCGGCTGGCGGGCGTTCCAAGGCTGCCGGCTTCGCTAACGATACAGCGGGCGGGACGGCGGATGGGGCTGATGACAACCATGAGCCATTATAACATCGACGTCAATATGTTTACTCAGGAGTATTCGAACGCGACGCGGCGCCCGACGATTGCCGCATCCCTGAGACTCCTTTGGTGCGCTGGTCTCGTGTCCTCTTGCCAGAATCGAGCTGCGATGTTAGCACAGGGACCATTCGCGCAACGGCGCCGCCATGGGCGAGGGTGGGAAGTGCCCTAAGTTCGCCCCGGACGGGCTAACGTGGAACTGCGCTTCTTCGATGCCAGAGAACCTCAAACGCTACTACGGACTGGGCCACCTGCATTTCATCACCTTCAGCTGTCACCAAAGACTCGCACTGCTCGGGAGCGCGCAATCGCGAGACGCGTTCGTGCAAGCGCTCGACGAGGTGCGACGCGATTGCGTCTTCTTTGTCGTGGGGTACGTGGTTATGCCCGAGCACGTGCATTTGTTGATCGGCGAACCCAGGGCGGGCAGCAGCCTGTCGACGGTGATTCAAAGCGTTAAACTTCGCGTGTCGAAAAGAATGCGCCGGACGGAGCCAGCGGTCGTTCGCTTCTGGCTTCCGAGATTCTACGATTTCAATGTGTATAGCGCGAAAAAGAGACGCGAAAAGTTAGAGTATATGCATCGCAACCCGGTAACGCGCGGAATCGTCAAGGGACCCGAAGACTGGGTCTGGAGCAGTTACTCATCCTACTCTGGCCGGGGCACTCCGCTGTTGAGTATCGACTTGGTGGAGTGAATCGGAGAGGACCCAGGTTTCAGAGGGCGAAACCTGGGGCACCCGGGCACCCGGGCGACCTTTCGGTCGCATCAGCATCGGGAACGACGCCCTCTGGCGGGGGCGCTCCGCTGTTGAGCATCGGCTTCGTGGAGTGAGTCGGAGAGGACCCAGGTTTCAGAGGGCGAAACCTGGGGCACCCGAGCGACCATTCGGTCGCACCCACCATCGGAAACGGCGCCCTCCGCTGGCCGGGGCACTCCGCTGTTGAGTATCGACTTCGTGGAGTAAATCGGAGAGGACCCAGGTTTCAGAGGGCGAAACCTGGGGCACCCGAGCGACCATTCGGTCGCACCCAACATCGGAAACGGCGGCCGGCGAAAGCTGGCTAGGACGGCGGGGGCTGGCGCTCTACTCGCTTGCGGAGTTTTGCGATTAGCCGGCGGCCGGCGCTGTTCGCGCCGGTCAGGAGGCCGCCCCAGGGGCGCGAGTCGATCCATAAACGGTCGCCGGTGGTGCGGTCGATCACCGTGAGGAAGGCGTTGAGGGGTTTGCGCGGGAGATGAAGAGTGTTGGGATCGAAGTCGCCAATATCGGGCGGGAAGTCGTCGTCGGTGAACTCTTCTGTGGAGAGCACCAGGAGTAATTGCGCCTGATCCTGCCCGACGAGCCGGAAGCGTCCCCACTGATTGAGTTCGCGAAGCGTATCGCGGCCGACTGCGGAGTCTCCGGTTTCATTATCGAAGTAAACGGATTTGGCGGCCAGCAGCCGGGCGGAAATCGCAGGGCGCTTGGGGGCTTTCGGCGGAGGGGGGAATTTGCGTTGGGCGCGGACGGCCGACGCCGAGGCGAGGACAGCAAGAACGGTCAGGAACGCAGCCCGGTTTCGCGCTGGTGTACCCATGAAAGTAAGCAGAGGTTACAACAAGTGAGAGGCCGAGGCTAGACAGCGCGGGCAGTAGGCCGGGCGGGGTTGAACCCTCGCATCCCATGCGAAAAAACCAGCTGAGAGATTTCTCCGCTGCGTGGCGGCGCGTCCCGATGAACGGGACGCGGAAGCGGAAGGCCGCGTCTTGCTCACCGCGCGAGCGCCCCTTTGCCGGGAGCCTCGGGCCCGGGAGGGTCGAAATGACCGGTGGTTGCGAGAGCGAGACGGTGCGCCCAGACGGCTAGTTTCCAGGTCTCGCGTGGCGCTCTGCGCATCTTTGTTCCTTCCGGTTTAACTGCGCGTTCAAATTCGCGTAATCAGTCTGCAATGCGGAGGCTCTAAACACGAGGCTGCTTTTTCAATTCCTGGAGGATAGATGCGTCGAATTTTTGCCTCTGCTCTGCTGGTGGTGTCTTTGCTTTCGTCGAATTTCGTTTATACCCCGCCTGCGCGCGCCGGTGATAAAGATAAAGAGGATGCGGCGGCCAAGCTCAAGACGGCCACGCCGATCAAACACCTCGTGGTCATCTTCGATGAAAACAATTCTTTCGATCATTACTTCGGAACCTATCCGGTGGCGCTAAATCCTCCGGGTGAGCCGCCTTTTTACGCGGAACGGGATACACCGCGCGTCGATGGGTTGACGCCGACTTTGATTTCGAGGAATCCCAACCAGTTGGCGAACACGGACGCGGCGTATAACGTGAATCCCTTCCGTCTCGATCCCAGCGAAGCGTCGACTTGCGATAATGACAATCACTATACCGATGAGCAGACGGCGTTTGACGGCGGCTTGCTCGACAAGTTCACCGTGACCGGTCTGACCCCGGCGTGCGGCGCCGGGTTTTACGACCCCACGACTCAGGTTCTCGGAATGGGCTATTACGATGGGAACACGGTGACCGCGCTCTGGAACTACGCGCAACACTTCGCCATGAGTGACAACTTCTTCGACACCGAATTCGGTACCACCGTGATGGGCCACTTAAACCTGCTCTCCGGCCAGACGCACGGTCTGAGGGTGCTGGCCGGTACGGCCAAGAACACCCAAATCAACAATGGCTCGGTGATTGCGAATGTGCAGCCGTACTACGATGACTGCGCGATCGGCAGCACGCCCAATATCGACATGTCTACCGTGAACGCGATCGGTCAGATTGTAGGCAACAAGAACGTGGGCACTCTGCTCAGTGCGGCGAACGTCACGTGGGGCTGGTTTTACGACGATTTCGCGGCCACTTCAGCTCCCGGCGTAACTCCGGCGACCTGCGACGCGAATTACAACAGCCACTACGCCCCTTTTGGCTACTATCAGGCGACTGCCAATCCCCATCACCTGCCGCCCTCTTCCGTCCCAGCGATTGGAACGAATGGGGACCAGGCGAATCACAACTACAATCTTGACGAGTTTTGGCAGGCGGAGGCGAACGGCAATCTGCCGGCGGTCAGCTTCATAAAATTCACCAAGCCCAACACCGGCCACCCGATGGATTCGACGCCGCTCCTTGAGCAAGCAGCAATCGTCAACGTCGTGAACGAACTCGAGGGCAGCCCGTTCTGGAAGGACATGGCTATTCTCATCGCCTACGACGATTCAGACGGTTGGTACGATCACGTGGCCGGGCCCATCATCAATACTTCGGATGATCCGATCAACGACTCCGTTTCCGGGAGCGCCGCCGCAAAGACCGGCGCGTGCGGCCCAGCGAACCCGGCGGGGATTCAGGACCGGTGCGGGTTCGGCGTGCGGCTTCCGTTCTTGGTGATTTCGCCCTATGCCAAGAAGGACTATGTCGATCACAGCCTCAACGACACGACCTCGATCCTGCGGTTCATCGAGGGCAACTGGAACCTGGGCACGATCGGGGACCCTACCTCGTACGAGGCTCTGGCGAGCGGCACGATCCTGGGCATGTTCGATTTTGAGCACCCGGACATTCCCGAGGATCGAGCGCTCTACCTCAATCCTACCGACGGCGAGAGGGTGGGTTCAGCGGGCTGGCGGTAGTTCGCGTGGCGCGATTGCACCGGCAGCGAAGCGATCGCTGCCGGTGCCGCCGCGAGCGGCCGCAAGAATTGCGGCGGGCGGAAAATAGGCGATAGAGGAAAGGAAAGGACCCACACTTTCTCAGAAGGCGAGAAAGTATGGGGCACCCACCAACCGTGCCTATAAGCGAGGTCTCAGGTTTAGGTTTTGGTTCAGGTTTAGGCGGGCGAGGACGTTTCTAGAATCGATGTAGAGGTAAAGAGTCTGTGTGAGAACTTCCGTGGGTCAGCTTTGTGTCGCCCTTCCAGTGTGTGCGTGATAACCGGGTTCAGAATCACTTCAGGGCCTGAAGGCCTAATGAAAATGCAGGCTTAATGTCGGGGCTGAAGCCCCGACCCCCTAGTTGCCACACAAACTCTTGAAGCTGGGGATAAACTCAGGCCACCTCGTTCCGGCGAACGCTGGTTGCCGCAATTTTGTTGTCCTTCGCCGCCCCGTCGGTCTTCCCGTCCCTTGCGCCCGCTCGCACGGCCTTCGATTCCGCATAGAACTTCTCGTACTGCGCGACGTCTTGCTTGCTGCCCATCACGATGGGCACGCGGTCGTGCAGAGAGGTGGGCTGGATGTCCAGCGCCCGTTCACCACCGATGAGGGCGGCGCCTCCGGCCTGTTCCATGATGTAAGCCAAGGGAGCGACTTCGTAGAGAAGGCGGAGCTTCGGTTTCGGTTTTTGCGGATTGCTGTGATCGGCGGGATAAAGAAAGATGCCGCCGTAGAGAAGCGTGCGATGGAAGTCAGCGACGAGCGAGCCGATATAACGCAGTGAATAGGGCCGGCCGGTCGCCGGATCCTTCTCTTTCAGGTAATCGATATATCGTTTCGTGGGCTCGTCCCATCCGCTGATGTTGCCTTCGTTGATGCTGTAATACTTGCCCTTGGCCGGCGTGAAGATGCGCTCGTGGGTCAGCATGAACTCCCCGACGCTGGGCTCGAGCGTAAAGCCGAACACGCCTTGGCCGGTGGTGTAAACGATCATCGTGCTCGAGCCATAGAGAAAATATCCCGCGGCAACTTGCTCCGAGCCTCGCCGGAGGCAGTCCTCCATCGTGCCGTCCCCGTCGGTAGAAATGCGGCGATGCACCGAGAAAACCGTTCCGATGCTGACGTTAGCGTCGATATTCGAGGAGCCGTCGAGCGGGTCGTAGATCAGAACGTACTTGCCCTTAGGGTACTTCGCGGGGATGCGGATGAGGTCGGGGCTCTCTTCCGAGACCATGACGCAAAGATGGCCGCCGTGGTCCATGGCCCTGTAGATGGTGTCCTGCGCAATCCGGTCCAGGCGCCTGACCAAGTCGCCGGTGACGTTTTCCTCGCCCGTCTCACCAAAGATGTCACCCAAGCCTCCGCGGTTGACCTGGTGAGATATGCGCTTGGCCGCGATGGTCAAGTCCCAGAGCAAGCCGGTCAGATCTCCGCTGGCCTGGGGATACGTGCGCTCCTGCTCCAGAATGTGCCGTTGCACCGTCATCATCGATCGTTCCATGGGAATCGCCTCCGAACCGCGGCCGCACGAGAATGAGTATTTCTAGCACCTTCCGCGGGAGGGGAGCAATAGACCGCAAGATGGCGGCTTGCCGTAAGCAGAACGACTCCGAACCGCAGCATGGCGGCACGGAGCCGGACAGGTAAGGGAGCGGAAAGCTTCTAGAACATTTGCCAGAGATGGCGGAGACTTCTAGACCCACTCCCCGGCGCGCATCACTGGCTCCGAAGCACCCGCGGCGCCGACGCCGTCCACGTCGATGCGATTCGAACCGATCATCCAGTCCACATGAATCAAGCTGGTGTTGGCGCCGCGCGCCGCGAGTTGTTCTTGAGTGAGGCTGTCGCCATCCTTAATGCATGAGCTATACGCCTGACCGAGCGCGATGTGGCAAGCGGCATTCTCATCGAAAAGCGTGTTCATGAAGAGCAGTCCGCTGGAGGCGATGGGCGAGGAGTGCGGCACCAGCGACACTTCGCCGAGCCGCCGGGCGCCTTCGTCTGTCTCGATCATCCGCTGCAGCACTTGCTCGCCACGCGTGGCGTGGGCTTCCACGATCTTGCCGGCCGCAAATCTCACGGAAATCCCTTCGATCATTGTCCCCTGATATGAGAGCGGCTTAGTGCTGGTCACTTTGCCTTCCACGCGATCTTTGTGCGGCGTGGTGAAGACTTCCTCGGTGGGCATGTTGGGGATGCCGTAGCGCCCGTTTTGCGCCGTGGTGCCTCCGCCCAGCCACAGGTGATCGTCCGCGAGGCCGACGCGCACATCCGTACCCGGCCCCCGAAAGTGCAGCGCCGAGTAGCGCTTCTCGTTCAGCCGCGCGGCCCAGGAATGCAGCTTCGCGTCGTGCTCTTTCCATGCGGCCACCGGGTCCGGCTGATCCGCGCGCGACGCAGCGAAGATGGCGTCCCAAAGCCGAGCGAGCGCTTTCTCGCGCGGCAGATCGGGGAACACTGCTGCCGCCCACGCGGGAGTCGCGCAGGCCACGATGGTCCAATTGATTTCGTGGCGCACAATCTGTTCGAGCGCCGGGCGGTAGGCTTTCGAGGTGGCGCGATTCACGCGGCTCACTTTTTCCGGATCCTGCTGCGACAGCAACGAAGGATCGTTGCCGGTAATGGCGAGGCGCGCCGCGCCGCTGCGGTAAGCTTGGGCCATGCCTTCAAAGAGCCAGCTGGCCGCGGCGTCGAAACTCGCGTCCACGCCGTAGCGAAAACGAAGCAGCGAGGCCTCTTCGTCGGTAAATAGCGTGGTGACGATCGAAGCGCCCGCTTTGTAGGCGTGTTCGGTGATACGCCGCGCCAGCGGAACCGCATCGAGCGTGGCTGTCATCACCAGCTCTTGCCCGGGCGCGAGTCCGAGTCCGGAGTGGACTGCGACTTGCGCCAAGCGGTCGAGATTTCTCTCGAATTCAGGCGTTTCGACGGACGGACCTTTGGGACTTGCAACGGTTGTGCTCATGGAGGCTCATTATCGCGCCGGCCCACCGCATTGACAATATCGCGCTGAGAATGTGCAGTGGGTCTAGACGCCTCTTGGCGCTTGCTCGACGCGGTTGCCGGCGCTGGTTTCGGTGATGCGCATCCGTGATGCGAATCGGGAGCGATTGCTGTATGTTATTGGCTCCAATTTTCAAGCCTAGGCTAGCGTCCCCCGGGAAAGATCTGACGAACGAGCGCCTCGCGGCGTTCGCTCGGAAGGCAGGGAGCAGATGTTCATCCACGCGCGTCGCCGCATTTTTCTTCTCGCGTCTCTGCTATGCGCCGCTGCGGCTTCAGCCCAGCAGCCTGGCCCGTCAACCGCGACAACTGCGCCGACTGCCACGACCGCGACGGGCGCGCCTGGCGCCGGCCGAATCGTGCTCGACGTGGTGGTGACCGGGAAGTCTGGCGCACCCGTGGGCGGACTCCAGCAGCAGGACTTCACGCTGCTCGATAACAAGGTCCCGCAGACCCTGGCCTCGTTCCAGGCCGTCGCCGGCCGGGAAGCTCCCATCGAGGTCACGGTTGTGATCGACGCGGCGAACGCCGTGTACAGGACGGTGGCCTTCGACCGCGATGAGATCGATAAATTCCTTCGCAATAACGAAGACCTGCCTCACCCCACCGCGCTCTCCGCCGTTACGGATACAGGCACGCAGGTCCAAAAGGGCTTCTCGACCAACGGTACTGCGCTCGCCAACTCGCTCGAGCAGTTCACCATCGGGCTGCGTACGGTCCCTGACTCCACCGGTTTTCAGGGTGCCAATGAGCGCTTCCAGCTTTCTCTGGAAAGCCTGCGCAACCTTCTGGCGCGCGAGAGCCCGCTTCCAGGACGCAAGGTTCTGCTCTGGATTTCTCCTGGGTGGCCGCTTCTCACCGGCCCCAGAATCAGGCTTGACGACAAGGAGGAGCAGCGGCTCTTCGCGCAGGCCGTCGATCTATCCACTCAGCTCCTGCAGGCGCACGCCACGCTCTATAGCATCGACCCCTTGGGTACTTCAGACATCGGCGGCGCAATTTTTTACTGGAAGGAATTCATCAAAGGGGTTAGCAAGCCAAGCCAGATGCAGGCGGCGAACTTGGCGTTACCGGTGCTCGCCACGCAAAGCGGTGGCATTGCTTTCAACTCTAACAATGACGTGAGCGCCGAACTGCAGAAGTGTCTCGTCGATATTGAGACCTACTACGAACTGTCCTTTGACCCGCCCCCCGCCAGCGGACCGCATCAATACCACCAGCTCGAAGTCCGCGTGGCAAAGCCCGGCTTGACGGCGCGGACGCGCCAGGGCTACTACTCCCAGCCCTGACCATTCGGTTTGGTTCGAGCGCATTTCATCGGTTCTTCCGCCCGGACATATCACGGCTAACGACACGGGATCGGCGTCATCTAGCCGGTGATGCGAGAGCGGTGCTATCATTCGGCCAAAGCGTGAGCGCGACATTCAGATTCGGACGATACGTCGCGGCTGCATCTCTTGCGGTCGCCGGCGCTGCCGCTCTGCTGATGGCCGCGCGGCAACAGCCTCAAGCGCCGCCGCGGGGGCCGACGATCTCGATCGTTTTGGCTGGGCAGTCGATGATCCGCTCGGACATTCGGGCGACCGCGCCGGCCGCAGTGCCCGCCATCCAGTCCCTGCTCAAGGGCGACGTGGTTTTCACAAACTTGGAAGCCACCGTCGCGGAAAAAGGCGAGACGGTTCAGGAGGGCCGCGGATTTCTCACGCCTCCCGAAGCGCTCGACGCGCTGAACACGTTCGGCTTCAACCTGTTGGCGCTGTCGGGCAATCACGCCTTCGATCTGGAAGCGACCGGCATTCAGAACACCATTCGCGAGGCCGACTGCGCGGAAAATTGCTCACGCCGGAACCGGAAACAACGCTCGCCGAAGCGGCCGCGCCGGCCTATCTGCACACTCCCAAGGGCACGATCGCGCTGGTGGCCATCGCCTCGGGGCTGATCGCCCCGGGGGCAAGCGCCACGGCGGACCGACCGGGCGTGAACGAGCTGCGCATCGAGGCCGGCGGCAAGCAGAACGAAGCCACCGACGATCTGCCCGGCGCGCCCGCAAACACGCCGAACCCGGAGGATGCGCAGCGCATTCTGCAAAGCATTCGCGACGCGCGCCAGAACGCGGACCTGGTGATCGTGTACCAGCACAATCACGTCTTCGCGCAATCACTCCTTCTCCACAATTTTTACCGAAGGCATGCCCGAGCGGCTGGCGCCTAACGACTGGCTGAAGAAATGGATGCATGCGGAGATCGATGCCGGCGCGGACATCGTGGTGATGCACGGCGCGCCGTTGCTGCACGGCGTGGAGATTTACCACGGTCGGCCGATCTTCTACGACCTGGGCAACTTCATTTACAACGTGCCGCCGACGCTGACCTACATCGACGAGCCGATCAATTGGGAGAGCGCCGTGGCCCACGTGCAATTTCAGGGCAAGAAGCTTGCGATCGATCACTTTCCGCCCCGTCGCACTGAACAATATCGGCGAGGGCCAGCCCGACGTGCACAGCGAGTACACCAACAACCAGTTCCTGGAAACGCGCGGGCTGCCGACGCCGGCGACGGGCGCGAAAGCCGGCTACATCTTGCAGCGCCTGGCCGACGCGTCCAAGCCGTTCGGCACCGTCGTCGAGGTGAAGGGCGATACCGCGAGCGTAAAGTTGCATGCCCGGCCCTGAGTCGTCGTCACCGCGGCCGGATCCTGAATCCGAGCGCTTTTGGAAGCGGCGTAGCACAGGCCTACAACCTTAGTTGCTGAATGTTCATCAAGGGCGGTATAAGGCTTCCCCTAGTTCGAGCATGGGTCGCAGAAGGGAGCGCGGGCCATGAAAGTTTCAGGCAAGGTTACCCTCTTGTTGTCCTTGGTTCTCCTCACTGTCAGCGTTACGGCGGAAGCGCAAACCGGCGGGATCGTAATGGGCACGGGCGTAAGTTCCGTCACTGTCCCAAACAATTCGAGCGGACTGCCATATTCCGCCATTCGTGAGACTGAAACAGTTCAAACATTAAGCGATGGAACGCACATCGTTACCAAATCTTCGACGCGCACGTATCGCGATTCGCAGGGGCGCACGCGAAGCGAGTTTTCGCCGCCAGCGCAACTTGCCGTCGCGACTGGTTCCCAGGAGCCGATGCAAATCATCATCACGGATCCAGTAGAAGGCGTGCGGTATTTTCTGAATCCGCGCAACCATTCTGGGACTCGCGACGCTTTTCCTCCGAGACCGCCGGTTCCTCCGCAGACCTTGCCGAAGCCTGTGAATCTGCCTCCTCCGCCGCGTCCTCAGCAGGAATTGAGGCCCACAACGACCACGGACGATCTGGGAATGCAGATGATCGACGGGATCTGGACCCACGGTATACGAATGACCACGACGGTTCCCGTCAATGCCCAAGGGAATGATCGCCCGCTCGTGACCGTATTCGAGCACTGGCGCTCGGACGAATTTGGAATGGATATACAGAGCAGGCGCTCCGATCCACGTACCGGCGAAATGACGGAGCACGTCACCATCGACCGCACCGAACCCGATCCGTCGCTTTTCAGGCCGCCGGCGGATTACGCCATCACGGAACCTCAGCGTCCATAGCTCGCGAAGGTACTCTTGCTCGACGTACGCACAAGCTCTTACGGACGCCAACATCAGGCGACGAAAAAACAAATTTGTTCACCCGGCAAGGCGCTCGGTGTATAAGGGGACCATCCGGGAGGTCACATCTCGGCCGAGCGGCGCCAAAGATTTAATCGAAAGCGCAGCGGGCGTATGGTTGGGCGCAAATTTCGCGTCTGGCTCGTTTACCGCGCGTCCCACCTAGGCTTAACTCAAAGGTCGTGGAGGTCCCCATATGAAACCTGGAACGCAAAAGTTTGCGGCGGTATGCATTGCATTGCTGGCTGTTGTTCTGGTGAGCAATCGCGTTGGCAGAAGCCAAGGACAAGCGAAGAACCTGCCCGGGCAAGGCTTCGCGGCCGTTCCCGGACAGAAGGGCGGCGAAGATGTCTTCGGCCCTTACGATCCGGTGCAGAATTGGCCGAAGCCGTTGTCGGAGAGCCTTCCCGAGCTAAAGGGCTGGACATTCTCCCAGGCCACCTTTGTTTTCCCCGAAACTCCCGATCGTATTTTTGTGGCGCAGAAAGGCTTGCTGCCTGAGCTTCCGAAGAATCTCAAGACCACCTGGCTTCCTGAGATCGGGCCGAGCATCAAGTTTCCTGTGGGCATGGGCATACCGCTCCGCGAGACAGCCAGCGCTACCCCAAGCTGCGGCGGCGTTCCGAATCCGGCGGGCATGCCACCGAACCCCAATTGCCCCGACGCGCGGGATGGGCACGAAGGCCGGCCGGGCGTCGATTGGCGAT
The DNA here is from genome assembly GCA_963818345.1 of uncultured Acidobacteriota bacterium. Lineage (GTDB taxonomy): Bacteria > Acidobacteriota > Terriglobia > Acidiferrales > UBA7541 > Palsa-189. Next base: position 78,903 of record CAWFRX010000018.1, read on the forward strand.
GGGATCACGTGATCGTCGTCCTCGATCATGAACGGCAAGGTGGTCGAAGATTGGTCGCAGTGGGACAAAATCTGGGGACGGCCGCATGACATCGAAATCAGCCCTTACGATCCCGAGAAGCACGTCTGGATCGTCGATGCCGACAACCACTTCGTCAGCGAATTCACGCATGACGGCAAGCAGCGCCTCCTGACGCTGGGTACGCCGGGCGTGCCGGGTACCGACGATACGCATTTCGCACGACCGACTTTCATGGCTTTCGAGCCCGACGGCAGTTTCTATCTCTGCGACGGCTATGACGGCACACGCGTGATCAAGTTCGACAAGAATGGCAAGAAGCTCTTCCAGTGGGGACTCAAGGGCACTCCTCCCAACGAGAGGCGCCCGGGTTATTTCAACAGCGTGCACGGCATTGCCATCGATCCGGAACGCCACTTCGTCTTCATCAACGACCGCAACAATGGCCGCGTGCAGAAGTTCGACGAAAACGGCAAGTTCCTCGACCAGTGGGATATGGGCCCGCGTCCGCCGATGAATATTCACAGCATCTACATGGGCCAGAACCATATTCTCTGGGCCGCGGACCAGGGATCCAACAAGCTAAACGCCTACGATGAAGACGGACACTTCCTCTACTCGTGGGGAACTTTTGGCACTTGCCCCGGCTGCATGTGGGGCGTGCACGGCTTCGTCACCGACAGGGAAGGCAACTCTCTACACCGCCGAAGTGAGAACCGGGCGCGTCCAAAAGTACACGCCGCGCCAGGGGGTCAATCCGAATTTACTCGTCGGTAAGCCCTGGGGTCCGAAGAGCTAGAGCGGCTGGGCACCGCTCAGGTTAGAACCGGGGGGATGGCTCAGGCTTTCATCGCGATCCCGACGAGCCTGCGCGCTGTGCTCAAGTGAAAAGCGCACAGGCAGAGTGCCTGTGCTACCCGGGCCGAGCCATCCCTTCTTGTGCCTCGGCTTGTATCGCGCCGTGGATACCGGCCATACTCTTCGCAGGAGGAAAATCATGATCAAAGAGATTTCTCGTCGCACGGCGATCAAAAGCGCAGCGGCGTTGGCTGGGCTTGCCGCGCTGGGGATTCCGGCATGGATGTCGCCCGCTCTGGCGCAGTCTGAAGAGGTCGTTCCGTGGACCGACATCCCCGATGGCTTCGATCCCGCTGCGGGAACGGGCCCGCACAGCTTGGACACGCGGACCATCCAGAAATCCTCGTTCATCACGCCGGTCGATGATTTCTTTGGCGTGCAGCACTACGGCCCTACGCAGGTGGATCTCGCCAGCTACAAGCTTCGCTTGAGCGGCCTCGTCAACAAGCCGGTGGAACTTAGCCTCGAAGAGTTGAAGCGCCGGCCTCGCACCGAGCTAATCGCGGGCTTCGAGTGTTCCGGCAACAATTCCGCGCGCTTGAATACGTTGGTGGGCAATGCTCGCTGGGTGGGAACAAGCTTGGCCGCGCTCCTCAAAGACTGCGGGACTCAAGTCCACCGCAAGCGAAGTGGTCTTCTTCGGCGCGGACCACGGAACGGAAGAGATCAGTCCACGGCGGCGCACCGCCGAAAAGTACGAACAGAACTTCGCCCGAAGCCTCGCGCTGGAAGACGCGATGAATCCGGACGTCCTTCTGGTGTGGGAGATGAACGGTGTCCCGTTGCCCGCGAAGAATGGCGGGCCGATCCGTTTGCTCGTGCCCGGCTGGTACGGCATCTGCAACGCGAAGTGGCTGAACCACATTCAGATTCAGGATTCGCGCTTCATGGGACGCTTCATGGCGCGCGACTACGTCACGCTCATGGAAAAGAAGGACGGAGACCAGACCATCTGGGAAGAGACCTCGGTCAGCCGCATGCAACTCAAGTCCATGGTCGCCAGGCTGACGCGCAGTGGCGGCAAGTTCCTGGCCACCGGCTTCGCGCTGAACGACGGAACGCCGCTGCGTTCCGTCGAAATTTGCGTCGATAACGGACCCTGGCAGCCCGCCACGATGGACCGCGAAAACACGAAATACTCCTGGAAGCTGTTCACCTATGAATTCGCCGCGCCCGCGAGCGGCAATCACACGATCGTTTCTCGCGCTACCGACGTGAACGGCGCGGTGCAGCCCGAGGAAGCCGAGTTGCAGTCGAAGAAATCTCGCTGGGAGAATAATGGGCAGTTCGTCCGAAAATTTAAAGTGTGAACTCGAACTGCGCTGAGCCGAGTGCTGTCGAATGCATTCAAGGTGCGAGTCGACCTGTATGAAAATGGCAGCCGTGGTGGCGTTGAGCGTTCATGCTGGGCGGCCTCGTTTATATAGGCGGTGCGGCTAATTTCACTGTCGATGCGCGAGTGCTCGCGGACGCGGACCGAGCCGTCCTGTGGACGCTGTGGCTTGCGCGAGTCTCACGTCACTGAAGTTGCCACACACTACCGTTACCTCCGCGCAAGGCGTTGCCGCTGGCCAGTTCAAAGCGCCGGAAAACGTGAAGGAAAATGTCAGCGATCTTCCGGCGTTTTGCCGCGTGGCCATGACCATCGCGCCGTCTAGTGACTCCGACATCAAGTCTGAAATTTGGTTGCCGCTTTCCGGATGGAACGGCAAGTTTGAGGAAGTGGGCAACGGCGGCTGGAATGGCTATATTCAATATGGCGCCCTTGCGGGCGCGTTGCGCATGGATACGCGGCCGCCTCCACCGATACCGGACACACGGGGACAGCGGAAGCTTTGCGCTCGGTCATCCCGAGAAGCTGATCGACTTCAATTATCGCGCGGTTCACGAGACGGCCATGCAAGGCAAGGCCACCATCGTCGCGCTTTACGGTGCCGCGCAGCGCTTTCGTATTTTATCGGGTGTTCAGGCGGCGGCAGGCAGGCGTTCACGGAAGCGCAACGGTTTCCCGAAGATTTCGAAGGCATCATCGCCGGCGATCCCGGCTATGACCGGACCGCCGAGAGCTTCCAGTTGGTCTCGGTTTCGCAGGCGACGTCCCGAGATCGCGGCCAATTTTACTCGACGGAGAAATTTGCCGCGCTGCATCAGGCCGCGCTGGACGCTTGCGATGCGCTGGACGGCATCAAAGACGGCATCATCGGCGACCCACGGGCTGCAAATTCGACCCAGCGGTCATCCAGTGCAAAGGCGCGGACGCCCGAACTGCCTGACCGCGCACAGGTGCGGCGGCGAAGAAATTCTACGCGCCAATCGTCGATCCGAAAACCGGCAAGGAGATTTTCCCGGCATTCAGCCTGGCACCGAATTGCGTTTTCCGAACATCGCCGGCCGGCCCCGGCCGCTGGCGATGGCCGAAGACCTTCAAATACATCGGTTTTTCAAGACGCCGAATTGGGATTACAGGACACTCGACATCGGCCCCGACTTCGCGCGCGCCAGAAAGATCGGACAATGGCGTCGTCAGCGCGACGTCTGCAAGATTTGAAGCATTTCGTCGGACGCGGCGGCAAACTGATCATCTATCACGGCTGGGCGGATCAGAATATCGCGCCGTTCTCTTCGATCAACTATTACCAGAAGCTGATCGAGCGTCCTCGGCAACAGCAAGCCGAGGATTCGGTGCGGCTCTACATGGCGCCGGGGATGGGGCATTGCGGGGGCGGCGAAGGACCCAGCGTATTCGACACGCTGACGCCGCTCGAACAATGGCGCGAGCACGGAGTAGCGCCAAAGAGATCATCGCCTCGCAGATGGCGGAAGGAAAAATTATCCGCACACGACCGCTATGCCCGTATCCGCAAGTAGCGCGAGTACAAGGGCAGCGGCAGCACCGATCAAGCCGAGAACTTCGTCTGCCGCGTGCCATCGGCGCGCTGAGGAAATCGCAGCTCTGGAGTGTATAGCCCACACTCATAGCGCGCGCTTCGCGGAGGGATATTTATTTGATCATCACGAGACGCGTGAATTGTATTTAGTAGTTGTGAATGGACCTTCGTTGGGCTATAAGCGTCACCGAGTTGTGCCGGTTGGCCCTATGTCGCAGCTTTAGGGCATCGACAGGTGCGGGAGTTTCGTCGGAAGTTTTGAGCGACTCCCTGCGCGGGGCTTCTGATCGGCGTAGCACCAAGAGCTGCTTTCAAAACAGACAACATGGGGAGGTCTTCGCATGCTTACTCGGCCAAGCATAACCAAGTTTCTCGTCCGCGCAGCTTTGATCAGCACGCTCTTCTCGCTGCTTGCAGCACCAACAGCAACACGACGAACAGCACGCCCGCCACAACTAACCACTACCTCCGCGGCGGTGCCCGATTACGGCAACAATCGCGTGCTGATCTACAGCGTTCCTCTTGGCGGCGCCTTCGACCAAACCGCCAGCACAGTTGTGGGACAGGCCGGCTTCACCACCGCCGCCGTCGGCACCACCGCAAGCACCATGAACCGCCCTCGGCGGTGGCCATGGATGCCAAGGGCAATATCTATGTAGCTGAATCTGGTAACTGCCGAGTGACTCAATTCGTGTCGCCGATTACCAGCGGAATGAGCGCCAGCGTGGTCTTCGGCCAGGCAAACTTCACGGGAACTTGTCCTACTACCAGCGCCAGCGCGACCAGCCTAAATGGTCCCTATGGCGTTACCCTCGATCATGCCGGCGATCTGTGGGTCGATGACTACGTAAGCAGTCGCATCGTGGAATATGTGCCGCCCTTTACCAATGGCATGGTCGCCGCCTTGGCAATCGGCCAGCCCAACCTCACGTCCGGAAGTGCTAATCAAGGACTCTCCGCTCCGACCAGTGCCACGCTTAGTCTTCCGGGCTTTCCGATCTTTGACCCTTCCGGTAATCTGTGGATCGCCGACTACAGTGACAGCCGCGTGCTGGAGTATAAGCCGCCGTTTTCGACCGGGATGGCTGCGAGCTTGGTGCTGGGCGAGGGGAGTTTCACGAGCAGTTCGCCTGGTACCACAACAACTACAATGGATGGGCCATGGGCAGTTGCCTTCGACGGCTCAGGGAATCTGTGGGTGGCCGATTACGATAACAACCGCGTCTTGGAATTTGTGCCTCCGTTCACCAATGGCATGGCGGCGAGTCTAGTGCTAGGCCAGGCGGACTTCGTCAACAGCGTGGCCAACGATGGATTCGGGACCCCAACGGCTGCGACGCTCTCGGGTCCCCTCCAAATTGCGTTTAGCTCCAACGGCAATTTATGGGTGAACGACAGCGGAAACAACCGAACGCTAGTGTTTGCGCCGCCGTTCACCAACGGTATGAATGCAACCGACGTGATCGGCCAGCCTAGCTTCAGCGCCGACTCACCCAACCAAGCAGCAGGCCCGACATCGGCGACACAAAACAACCCACAGCCGTCATCACCGGACCGCCGCTCTACTAACGGTTAGCTTCCGCTTAACGGAGACTAGGGCTAAGTCCTGACTAGGCGGGTGATTCGAAATTGCTTCTTTGCCTGAAGGGGCGGATGACCCGTCTCTCAGGACTAGGGCGATCCTCGTGATGCGGGCGCCCGATCGTCCTACTCGTCATAAGCGTACAGTCATAAGCGGGAGTCACAAGCTTGGAAACCAGACCTAGTTAGTAGTATGGTTGACCTTATGCGAGGCAAGCTGGCTGCGGCGCTGATATTTCTGCTCTTGCCGGCTGCGATGTCTGCTCCACAAGTTGCGGCGCAACCAGGCTACAGCGTCATACCGTGTCTGGACGTACTCGCTGTGAATTCAACCTCCGTTTTTGTCGCCAAAGTTGTAAATCTCTGCGGCGCGGTTCCTTGCGAAGGCCAGAACAACGTCATCGTGAACATCGAGGGGTTTTTGAAGGGCGGGAACCATACGGGCGAAGCTGAGGAGCGCATCAGTAATGTGCCTACCAGCTCGCTTTTGGATTGGAAGGACCACGGAAACACGCTGCTCATGTTTATCGGAACGGACGATCAGCCGCCCTACGCGGCCCAGAATGTGGAGAAGGTATTCGATTTGTCCGATCCCAATCTTAAGGCGCTCACGGAGAATATGCAGGTGTTGACCGGTGCGGACCAGATTGTACGGGCGGCGGAAAACGCGATTGCGCGGTGGCCCGGAGTGGCCCGGATTTACACCGTGCAAAGAGACGTACCGCTGGAAGTTGCGGGGCTGTTGGGTGTCGCGGGGCCGCCCGTGACCTATGTCCCTGCCGACACAAATTTGGAGCGTTGGGCGGAATCGGTGTTGCAGGAACGGAGCTCGGGCGACGAGGGGTGGAGACGGCGTGTCGAAGCGGTGGGTGCCCTGCGCTATTTCAAGTCCGACAAGCATGTGCAATTGCTTACGCAGCTTTTAAGCGATCCTTCGACGTCGGTTGTGCGGCCGGCCGAATACAACATGGGCGTCGAGGTTCGGTCCTTCCGAGTGCGCGAGGAAGCGTATAACCTTCTGACCACCTGGGGAGTTAAGGTAGCTAAACCCGTGCTAGAAGTGGAAACCTCGCGGCTGGAGGCCGTCACCACGGTGAGCATTTCGTCTAAGAGCGATTTTGTCGGTCACGCGGATCTGGACGCGCTCGCCCGCTTTCCGAATCTGCAGGTGCTGAACCTGATCAATGACCGCAGGATGACGGACCAAGCGTTTCGCTCACTGGGGGAACTGAAAACCTTGCGGACGGTTGACCTCAGTGGCTCCTCGGTCAACGACTTGCGCCTCATGTATCTGAGCAGGCTCCCTGATCTGGCTACTCTCAGGCTAAACAACACCACCATCACCGACGACGCACTCAAAACGGTCGCCGGGTTCGAGTCACTCCGGGAGTTGGACGTCATCGGGACACACCTCACCAAGGGCGCACTCGAAACTTTGCAGGAGGAGCGTCCTGAGCTGGAAATTCGTACGCGCCCTGGTGTGAGTGCGCCTCCGGCAGTTTCAGAGTAATGATTTGACGCAGGTCCCAACGCTCAAGGCGCGAGCCGTAAGGCAGCCCGGCCGAGGCCAAATTAGGAGCTCTCCTGTATGGCGCGCTCCTGCTTTACACAATCTGCAAAATCTCGCGGCTGCCGGTGACCCACAAGTCGGTGTAGCCTTTCATCTTCTCGCGGAACGCCGCGTTGCTGGCATAGTCCTTCATGGCGGCCTCAAAGCCGCTGACGCTTTCGGCCTCGTGTTCCAAGATGACGCGGTTGAAGTCACCGGTGAGGTCGGTCAAGATGCGGGGCTTGCCGAGTTTGGAGGCGACAGCGGCTTCCTTTAACTGAGCGGCGAGTTTGCTGGCTTGGCCTGGTTTGGCGATGAAACAGTTGCGAACGACGATCATGAAATCCTCCTCTGGGAACTTGTTTTGCGCGGCAGACCAGGACGGTTCGCGCGCGGGGATGATCTTACGACCAACGATCTTTTATGGAAATGTGGTTTTAACATCCCAAAGCATTGCTTGAGGCCAGTTTCCGAGGAGCGGGCCTATCGGGCGAACTCCCCCTGTCTCCAAACTGTTCCTTGGACCAGTCGATTTATTGCGAAAGGAGCGCGTACATTGACCTTCAATCATTGGGGATTGTCGGCGAAGGAGGGAGAATGGCGAACGATTCTGCTCTTGCCGAATTCAAGCAAGGAATCAACCTTTTGCGCGATGGGCACTCTGCCGAGGCGGTTGAATACTTGCGGCGGGCTGCCGAGTTGAAGCAGAAAGAGCCCTATTACCTCTCCTTTTTGGGCCTGTCTGTCGCGCGCGCCCAACAGAAGTGGGCAAGCGCAGCAAGTCTTTGCGAGATGGCCCTCAGGTTAAGACGGACTGAAGCGCAGCTTTATTTGAACTTGGCAGAGGTCTATGTGTTAGCCGGACGGCGGGACGATGCCGTGCAGACCCTTGATGCAGCCCTGCGATACTGCGGAACTCACGATGCCATTAGGCAAATGCGTGGGAGACTTGGAAGACGATCCTCGCCCGTCCTGGCGTTTCTTGAGCGCGACCATTTCTTGAACCAAAGTCTTGGGAGATTGCGACATCGCCTGTTGAATCGCCTGAGAAATTGAGAGGACAAGTCGCTATTTTCTGTAGCAGGAAACCGACCGATTTCTTCCGTCGCCGCCTCAGCAGAGCAGGTCAACTGCTTATTGAATCTGGCAGTCCCTGAAACCCCAGTCTCCGGTCGTCTCGTCGCTCCGTTCTAGGGGAGTCCGCGCTGCCACAGCCTGCGACGTCGTGCCAGCTCAACTGGTCGATGCAACATCATCGGGCACATCGGTTCTTTCCAAGAGGTGGTTGTTTTCTCAACAAAGCGAGGTGTGCGGACTTTCTGCAACGCGGGGAACCGATTTACTGCGGCGTTTGCAATGACCCCATTGGACACCGCCGCCTGATCAAGGAGTTGGCGACCGAGAGGCCAATGCTCTGTGAGCTATCTTGATATGATCGACGGCCCTATGGTGATATAACGGCCGCGCACAACGCCGACGCATTCATTGCCTGTCGATCAACGGGGAGGTAAGAAAGTAGAAGGAAAGAGTTTCGAGGATCCTGACGTTCGATTCCGCCAAGTAGGTCTTTTGCGGTACAGACCGGGTGATGGTCAAACGCTTACGATCACATCCGCAAAGAGGAGGTTCATATGCCTGGAAAATCAGCAGAGCCCAGCCAACCAGCGGGCAATGAGGCTACCAAGCCCAAGTCGAAAGCGGAAGGTTACAAAGAAGGGATCATGAGTTCCGTCCAGGAGCAAATTGAGATACCGGCGATCGCCGATGCAGCCAGGGCAGCCACCCAGATCTATTGTGCTGAAAAACTCATTCGGCCCGAGGAACTGAGCGATTTGGTGGAAAAGGCGTTAGGCGGTGCTGGCGAGCCATTTCGTCTGACGTTTGACGACGGCTCATCTCTCTATTTATCTACCAGCGAGGGCATATTGACCGCTACCGTTTCCCGCTAACGGACTTTGTTGCTCGCGCCGTATTGGAACCTCTGAGCCGAGCCCGCACCTGCAAAGTTGCAGATGGCCTCCTTTTCATCGGGATTTAGGCAGGTTTTTTTTGCTTAGAGCGAACAGCCGGACGCGTTTTCAGCAGCCTCCCTCCATTCCTCGCTCTTTTTGCGTCCGCTCAACAATCAATTTCTTTATTGATGCCTTGACTGATGTCGATAATCTTGACGGTCACTCGTCTCTTACGGTATTCGTGCCTCGACGTAGACGCGCAAATCGAACCGAGGAGCTGATTTCCCCATGGAACAAGAAACGAGCAGCCAATCCTTCTCACCAGACGATATACCGATGCCTGCCCTGCTTCGCCATGCCCGATATACCTACGGCGCGGTCATGCGCCGGGCCCTGGACGAAGGTGGGTACGACGACCTGCCGAAGAACGGGCTGTATGTGATCGGCGGATTGGCGCTAGATCTAGACATTCCTTTGGTGCAGCTCATCAAGGAACTGCGCATCTCAAAACAGGCTGCCGGTCAGCTCCTCGATACACTGGTCACGCGCGGCTATATCGATCGGCGTGTCGACGACCAGGATCGTCGCAGGCTAATTCTGACCCTGACCGAACGTGGTAGAGCCGCAGCGGAGTTGCAGGCTACAGCCCGCAAGAAAGTGGATGCCGACCTCGTCGCCGCTGTGGGACGGGAAGACGTCGCGCGCACCCGCCGAACCTTGGCGGTCCTTGCCGACATGGGCCAGCCGACAGCAGCGGAAAACCAGAATGAATGATCAGGACTTCGCCGAGTGGGCGGAAAGTCTGGGTGGTGGCGCGGGGCTACTGGCGGACGATGACGACTTTGGCCGCGGGGACTTCGAGGCGGATCAGATGGTATTTGGCGTCGAGGTAGAGGTCGACTTCAAGGTCGGAGGTGCTTACGCGGAGGGTTTCGAGCTCGCCGCTTTCAGTGGATTTGCGGCCCTGCGATTCGACCTTGATCGTGCCGGGAGTGACGTCCTGAGGAATGACTACCGGAAACATTTGCGCGCCTTTCGCGTTCCAGTCGTAGAGGCGGGCTAGGATGGCGTATTGATCGTAGAGGTTGTTGTCGAGCACGGCGATGCGCGGCGAATCGAAATGGAAATCCTGGAGGACGGGTTTTTTGCCGGGCACAGAGGTGGAGGTTTTGGCCGTTCCGTTCTCGAATTCGACGACGCCGGAAACTTTTTTGTCGGTTTGCGCGGTCCATTCGTAGTGTAGCGGCGCGCCGTCAGCGGCAAGGCGAAGCTGGCCGGAGGAACGCATGTCGCTGCTGCCGGGAACGTGAATGACGGTATCGCCGCGCGCGATCCAAGTGTTTCCCGCAGAGGCGTTGCCTGTCGGCGTCAGCTCAAAGTCTTCGCTGCCGATCTCCGAGCCGTTCTGGAGGATGCGAAATTTGCCTTTATCGGGGGCAAAGGCGGGAATCGAGTCGGCGGCTGTGGCGCCGACGAGGAAAAGTCTATGCGGCGCAGCTGCGGCGAGCAGCGCGGCAAGCGCGAGGCCGATTGCGAAAGCGCGGAGACTAGGGATCGTGTTTGTTTTTTCGCTCGTCAAGCTCGTGGCCGTTCCGCTCGTCAAGATTTGTTCCGCGCCCACAAGGCTTGTGTGGTTCGCGGGCGACTTTGTTTTGCCGCTCGTCAAGGTTTTCTCCTGTTGGCAGGGCTCGCGCTCGCGCGCTTTGCGTTCGTCAAGCTCATGGCAGGACTCGCCGCGAAGAAAATTCTGAAGCGACACCGGTGAAGCGCTCGAACGCCGGCAGCGCTAGGATTTGCTCGACGACGCGCGCCGGTTCGTCTTCGGCAGGGACGCGGTAATCGGATAGCGCGTAGAAGGGCAGCCGAACTGCGAGCAAGTCTCGGAAGCTGGTTTCGTCGCGGAAGAGCGGGCGATTGGACATGGTTGCGCAGCGCGACAGAAGAAGCTCGACCGGCGAATCGAGCCAGATGACCACGGCGCCGGCTGAGCGCAGCCGCTCGGCGCAGCCGGGTTGCGCGTACGTGCCGCCGCCCAGCGCGATGACCACGGGCTCGCGCATTTCGGCGGCGCGGCCTACGCGCGGCCTCGATCTGTTCGGCTTCCATTTGGCGAAAGGCGGGCTCGCCCAGGCGCTCGAAAATTACGGAGACGGCGAGGCCGGAATGCTCCTCGATGCGCGCGTCCAGATCGTCGAAGCGCCAGCCGAGTTGGCGAGCCAGCAGCGTGCCCACCGTACTCTTGCCCGAGCCCATGAAGCCAGCCAGGCACACTACTCGAAGAGCGGGCGAGCCGCCAGCGAGACGGCGACAAAGGTGAGAAGCTATCTGGCAAAACGGCGGTGCGAAGCGTTCAGTTGCGCTTCAGGATCTTGATTGTACCACTGAAGGAAGAGAGCTCAACCTTGGCGTGGCCATCGTTGACCGATCCGAAAAGGCTCGCGGCCATGCTGTACCTCGGCGCGCGCATGTTGTGGCGATCCGGAACGACCGGGGCCTGATTGACCACATGGCCGTAGAGAGAAGCGGCGCTCAGGTCGAACGAGTCGGAGGCCGAGAAGCGGACTTCGATGGTTCCGCTGTAGTTCTTAAGGACGTAAACGCCGCGGCTGAGGAAATTGCCGTCAAAGAGGATATTGCCGGAGGAGGTTTGCACGCTTACGTTGTCCATATTGGGTTGAATGAGCTGCACGCTACCGCTGATTGAGGTGGCGTCCAGGCGGCCCGAACAACGCGTGCAAACCACCGAGCCTCCCAGGCTCTTGATCATCATGTAACCGTCAACGTCCTGCAGGGCCAAGTCGGCAGCCACGGTGTCAAAGGACATGTTGCCGTGGACGCTGTCGATGGTTACGTTGCCCGAGTCGGTATGGACTTGCAACTCGGTTTCGGTCGGGACGGTGACCACGAGATCGGCGTTGAGATCGTTGGGAGCCGAGTTCGAAGCCACGATTTCCGTAGACACTTCGATGCGGTTGGCTACCTGTTCGGTATCCACTTCCACGCTGTTGCCGGCGTACTGGGCGACCACCATGACCTCGTGCTTGTCCCAGGCCTTGATCTGAATGTGCCCACTGGGATTTTGCAGAATGACCACGGGCTTTTGGTCCACGGCGAAGTGCTTTTCGGTCCGCCGCGTTTGCGCGCCGGCCGGGGCCGCGAGAAGCAGAGCCGCGAGAGTGGCGCTGGAGACCGCCAGGCAGGATCCGGAAATCAGGCGAGTGTTCATCGATTCTCCAGTGTGCTGCGGTCTATGGCAGCGGCCAGCAAGCTGGCCTTTTGTTCATAGGCGCCGTACAAATACTCGCGCGCCATTGGATTGTCAGGGTTTTCGCGCACAGATTTTTCACATAGCGCAATGAGATTGTCAACCACGCCGATGTTTTGGCGGACCGACATCGCGAGCGGGGCATTCCTCTGGGACAAGGAGGCGACGACGCGCTCGAGATCGCCGTCGAGCGTCTTGTTGAGATCTGCGTTCAAGGGTCTTCCCGTGATGGACACGTTGAGACGCACACGGTTGAGCTGCAAGGCCGGGGCGCTGCCGCTACCGAATCCGACCAAAGAACCGGCGACGGCCAACAGAGCGACGCACGCGCCGCCCACTGCGAAACGGGGCGAAAATCCGAGCCAGCCGGAAAACCACCCCGGCTGCTTGGTTTCGCGGATCAGGCCTTCGGTGTCCAGCTGATCACGTAAGAGAGCCCAAAGATGCGCCGGCGGTTCGGGCTCGTTGGCTCCGAGGTCGCGGCCAGCCGCGCGGATGGCGTCGAGTTCTTCACAGAGCGCCCGGCATTGCGGGCAGGAGTGTAAATGGGAGGCGGCCGGCTCGGGCCACGGCCCGTCGGGCCGCTGGTCGAGGGACGCCTCAAACTGCGCACACTGCGTGGTGTTCATCAGTGGCCCCCCGCCGAGCCGCCTTTGGCGGCGTGGCGCTCTTCCCTGGCGCGGTCACGCTCGTCTTCGTGCAAGAGTTCACGCAGGCGCATGCGGGCTTTATGCAACTGCGATTTCGAATTACCGATTGAGCACTTCATAATTGAGGCAATCTCATTGTGTTCGTAACCTTGCACGTCATGAAGCACAAAAATCGATCGATAGCCCGGCGGGAGCCGCTGCACCGCTCGTTCCAGATTGACCCGGTCCACCGATCCGGACAGCCGCAGGTCCGGTCCTCCGATATCTTTCCGCGCCCCGCTGCTCTCTTCATCCGACTCGTTTTGCTCGTCCAGGGATGTCGCCGCAAGCGTTTTCTTGCGGAGCCGCATCAGCACCACGTTTACCGAGAGCCGATGCAGCCAGGTGGAAAACGCCGACTCCCCGCGGAAGGTTGCAATCTTGCGAAACAACTGCAAGAAAGCTTCCTGCGCCAGATCCTCCGCCTCGGCAGTGTTCCCGACCATCCGCAAACAAAGGGCGTACACGCGCCGGCCGTGCAAGCGGTAGATGCGCTCAAATGCGGCGGCGTCGCCCTGCTGTGCCCGTCGGATCGCTTCGGCTTCGGTCAGTTCGCCGGTTTGAGTTGGTCTCGTTCGGGCCACCGGTCCCGTCGGGACGGCATCCGAGCACATGGGATGCGCAAGCCCGCTCCATAAGTTGTATCGGGTAGGATCCCTCGCGGGAGCCGTGGGAACTGCGTGCGCGCGCTGGCAGCCCCTCAAGCATTGTGGTCAGAAATGGTCCGGTCGTCTAGGACGAACTGTACCGGTTTCGACATCCTGGCGATCAGACGCGCTTCGAACTGCGGCATCTCCGGCCCCGGCAGTATGCAGAGGAAGGATTTCAGGACCACGGTGGTTTCGCGCAAGCACGTGTTCAGGTCGTAGTGCATTTCCTCGAGACGATCCCAGCCCAGGGCGGTTTGCAGGGTTGTGGCCGTAGCAAGGGCCCGCGTCTCCCTTTGCAGACCGGCGACGATTTGCAGAAGAGCGCGAACCTTGCGGAAAAATCGGGCCCTGGCGCTGAACAGGACGCGTGAGACCAAATGGTTGGCGCGGGCGGTTCTTTGCGCGGCGGCGCTGCGGAAAAAACCAGGACGCAGCGGAATGACCAGGGGAACCGTGCCGAAGTGACGGCCATGCTCGCCGAGCGCGCGGAGTAGTCCTTGCAACTGCCTGGCCGGGCCGTCGAACAGGGTGACCACCATCGCCGCCTGCTCGCCGGCTGGCGGCAAACGGCCCTCGCGAGATAGCGTGAGGACGTCGTTGAGCGAGATGCTGGAGATTACGTATGAGGTTTCGAGTTCGGAATGGATCGAGGAGAAGAAACGGTCTTTTTCTTCCGGCAGCCAGGCGAGCCAATCCTCGCGCACACCTAGCGATCGCTGCACACCCCGTGCGCCGCGTGAGTCTTCCATGGCCCCTCGCCTGACTGGAGTCTACCACGGCGCGTGCGCGGCGGATGCGGGTTGTTCCTGACAGAGTGTCAGGACGCTACCCCTCACGGGGGCTTCCTTGACGCTCTGAGAAGGGGGTGGCTATACTGCCCGGTCGAGTCCCCCGGGGGAAGGAAGACCGTTTGCAGTTCGAGCCTCTCGATCAGTATCTCCAGCGCAAGAAAAAGCTCGCCGAAATCGAAGCGCTCGGCGAGGAGCCCTATCCGCACCGTTTCGACCAGACCACAACGATAGCGGAGATCGTCTCCAAGTATGGGGAGCAAAGCCCTGCCTCACTCGAAGCAGAGCGCGTGGCCGTGCGCGTGGCTGGACGCGTTTTGACGTTACGGCCGCACGGGAAAGCGGGTTTTGCTCACCTCCAGGGCGGGGGCCAGCGATTACAGATTTATGTCAAGCTCGACGTGGTCGGCGAGCGCGCGTTTCGCCTTTTCCAGTTGCTGGACATGGGCGATATCGTGGGGGTCTCTGGGTATTTGTTCCGCACGAGAACCAACGAGCTCACGATTTGGGTGGAGCAACTAACGCTGCTCACGAAGGCATTGCTGCCGCTGCCGGAGAAATGGCATGGTCTGGCCGACGTGGCTTTGCGCTACCGGCAGCGCTACCTGGACCTGATCGCCAACCCTCACGCGCGAGAGATTTTTGCGCGGCGCGCGGAGATCCTTCGCGAGATGCGCGCCTTTTTCGATGCGCGGGGCTACGTCGAGGTGGAAACTCCGATGATGCAGCCGATCGCGGGCGGAGCGGCGGCGAGGCCGTTTATCACCCACCACAATACGCTCGACATGGACCTCTATCTGCGCATCGCCCCGGAGCTTTATCTGAAGCGGCTGGTGGTGGGCGGATTCGACCGCGTGTACGAGATCAATCGAAATTTCCGCAATGAGGGTATCTCGACCGAGCACAATCCCGAGTTCACGATGCTCGAGTTCTATCAAGCCTATAGCGACTACCGCGATCTAATGACTTTGACTGAGGAGCTATTCGCGGTGCTGGCGCTGAAGATTTGCGGTTCGACAACGGTAACCTATGGCGATTACCAACTGGATTTTGCGCAATGGCACCGGGTTTCCATGCGCGAAGCCATAGGGTTGTACTGGCCGGCGAGCGCCGGAAGCCCACCGACGGCGGCGGAATTGGGTCAGCCCGGCGGGGCGCGCGCGGTCGCCGAGCGATTTAACAACTGGGCGCAGGCGACTGCTTCGCTCGAGGGCGGACCGAAACCGTTGCTGGGCATCGAGGGCATGAGCGACGGAGCACTGACCGGTTTGCTGTTTGAAGTGATCGCCGAGCCGAAACTGATTCAGCCGACGCTGCTCTACGACTTTCCAACCGACATTTCCCCACTGTCTAAATGCCGGCGCGACGATCCGTCACTCGTGGAGCGTTTCGAGATCTATGTCGCTGGGATGGAACTGGGCAATGCCTTCTCGGAGCTGAACGACGCGGAAGAACAGGAGCGTCGCTTTCTGGCCCAAGTCGAGGAGGGCGGCGAAGAAGTGCCGCGCGAAGTAGATCTCGATTATGTCCGGGCACTGGCACACGCGATGCCCCCGGCGGCGGGCATGGGCATTGGCATCGACCGGCTCACCATGCTGCTGACGGACTCCCATTCGATCCGCGAAGTCATCTTGTTCCCGCTGCTGCGCCCGGAAGCGGCCAGCCTGGCCAGCGCCGCCCCGGCGACGGACGCTCCGAAGACGAACGGAAGCAGCGAAAACCAATGAGGTTCGCGTGGCTGGTGGCGCGGCGTTACCTGCGTTCGCCCAACCGGCCGGGCGTTCTGCGGCTGGTAACCGGGCTGGCGGTGGTCGGAGTGGCTGCGGGCGTGGCGACGCTGGTGATCGCGCTGGCGATGAACAGTGGTTTTCGGTTAACGCTGCAGGACCGCTTGCTGGGCGTGACCGCGCACGTAAATCTGGAACGGCCGAACGGGGAGGGGATCGAGGACTACCGGGAACTTGCGGAAAAGCTGGGTCGCGTACCCGGCGTCCGTGCGGTCGCGCCTGCGGTTTACATCACCATGCTGCTGTCGTCGGGCAACCTGGCGCGCGGCGTGGTGGTGAAGGGCGTTGACCCGGCGCTTGAGGCTAAGCGCAACGAGGCCCTCCAGCGCATCGTTTCCGGAAGTGCGGATTTCGTGCCCGACAGCGACGGGTTCGACGCGGTGGTCGTCGGGAAGATACTGGCCGATGAACTGCACTTGCGCGTCGGCGACTACGTGACGCTGACAAGCCCCGCGGGACAGTTGACGCCGTTTGGCATGGTGCCGCGATCGAAGAGATTCCGCATCGCGGGCATTTTCGACTCCAAATTACAGCTGTCATCTACTGACTCATCGTATTGCTAA
>CAWFRX010000019.1:0-199171 GCA_963818345.1 uncultured Acidobacteriota bacterium
CCACTCGTCCGAACTGGTAGGCCTGCCAATCCATCGGTCACAGTCGGGTTGGCCGATCAGCCCCTTGACACGTAGCCCATGTGTCCCACAATCGGGACGCAGGCAGTACCATCGAGCGACTTCCCGGCTGTTCTCGTCGAATCGCTCTGTCGTTCTGGCCAGTGGAGGACGTGAGCAGAGTGGGCGGGAGAGGCCCACGCGGGCGAAAGGGAGAGAACAACCAGGTCACGGCTATGGTTTACAGTTTCACCGTCGTCGCGGGATGTGGCGCAGCTTGGCAGCGCGCCTGCTTTGGGAGCAGGAGGTCCGGGGTTCAAATCCCCGCATCCCGACCAGAACGAGCCGTTCAAGTACCGTCAGCACCGTGTTCACCGTCACTGGAATCTCGCAGAAGGAGGCCTGGGATCGCGATGTCATGCCCCCGGTCGAGCATGTACGACCGGGTATCTGGTCGATCCCGGTGCCGATACCGAACAATCCATTGCGTTACGTCTTGGTCTACGCCCTCGAGCTTGACAGTGGGGTGGCCTTGGTCGACGCGGGCTGGCCGACCGACGATGCCTGGGATGCGCTCAACGCCGGGTTGATCGAAGCCGGCGGGTCCATGGGCGACGTGCAAGCCGTCGTCGTGACCCACCTCCATCCCGACCACTACGGTTTGGCCGGCCGTGTGCGCGAAGCCTCGGGAGCGTGGGTCGGCCTGCACCCCGCCGATGCCAAGCTGCTCGATTCTCGCTACCACGACACCGACGGCCTCATCGAACGGATGCGAGAGCTACTCGAGATGTCGGGTGTGCCAAAGGACAAGCTGCCTGACTTGAACATGGCTTCCATGGAGATCAAGTCGACGCTCAACGTGGCTCTCCCGGACAAACTGATTGAAGACCACGAGATGCTCGACCTCCCCGGCTGGGACTTCCGGGCCGTATGGACACCCGGGCACTCGCCCGGGCACATCTGCCTCCACTCGGATCGGCACAGTGTGCTGCTTTCCGGTGATCACGTGCTGCCCCGGATTACTCCCAACATCTCTTTCCATTCGCAGCAGTTCGCCAACCCGCTCGGTGACTACCTCGAGTCGCTGGCCAAGGTGCGGGCGCTCCACCCTGACGAGGTGTTCCCGGCCCACGAGTACCGATTCTCCGGGCTCGACGATCGCCTCAACGTGCTCGAGACCCATCACGCCGACCGCCTGAGCGAGATCGAGGGGATCCTGGAGAAACACCCGGGAATCTCATGCTGGGACACCACTTTGGCGCTGACCTGGTCACGCCCGTGGGAGGGCATACAGGACTACATGCAGCGAGCGGCCAACGGCGAGACCCTGGCCCACTTGGTCCTTCTGGAGCGGTGGGGTCGGGTGAGGCGGGAAACCGCCGTCCCGGCCCGCTTCTACCTGACCGAGTAGGGCCCGCTAGCCGTCCGATTCGGGATCAGAGTTCCCGGGGTATCCGGGTGGTGGCGGAGGCGGCGCTCCAAATGGGCCGCCTCCGATCCTGCTCCCCATCCCGCTGCCGCCACCGCGGGAGCGACCGCCCGGCCCCGAACCTCCGCGGCGTCGCAACGCGAATGAGGCGATGAGCACACCGACGATGACCACGATGTAGATCACGCGAAGGGTGGCGTATCCCGAGCCACGGACGTGGAACACCGCTGTTCCGATGAGGAGAGCCGCCAACGCGCCCAGCCGAACGAACCGCAGACTGGAGTTGCGTCCCCCCATGCCACCCATGCCCCCGAACATGGCCGCAGTGTAGGCGGGGCAAAGGTCTCGACTCAGTCGGGCCGCAGGGAGACGCTGCACCATGAGCGCCGGCGACAAGAGGGGCAGGTCATCCTGCGGTCAAACTTCCCGCGGGGTAGCCAGCCCCCGACCGGGAACTGGTAGATGAGCAGGTCCAGCAACCCGATGTGCGAGATCTGGCGACACCGTTCACACTCCACCGTGAACGACCCCCGGTCCACCAGCGGGTTGTCCGATGTGGCTCGTACGCTGTCGGACTCCGCACTCGCCCCGGAGTACAAGGCTCGCTTACCCACCGGAAGCGCAGTCGGCGAGGCGACACCCGGATCTGTTGACTCGTCACCGCCACTGGCACGTGTGGCGGTAGGCACCCAGAACAGTGCACGTTTGCCCAATGGATCGGCCGCCTTGTCACCTTCCCCGGGGACCACCTCTTACATCGCCTCCATGGCGGCAAGGACCTGCGACGCCAGAGTGCGATAGGCCCCGGCGCCCGGGGAGGACGGCGCGTGTTGCAAGACCGAGCAACCCAACCCGGGGGCTTCGGCAAAGCGGACCGACTTCGGCACCGGCGGAACAAAGACCGGGAGTCCGTAGCGCTCCTCCACCTCGGCCAGCACCTTTCGGGCATGAGTGGTGCGCCCGTCGTACATGGTGGCGATCACCCCGAGGATGCGGAGGTGCTCATTGGCAAATTGGCGCACGTCGTCGATGGTCTCGAGGAGCTGACCGACCCCGCGGTGGCTCAGCGCCTCGCACTGCAACGGAATCACCACCGCCTCCGCTGCGGTGAGTCCGTTGATGGTCAGTACGCCCAGGGAAGGTGGGCAGTCAATGAGGACGACGTCGTGCTCCAGGAGGATTGGCTCGAGGGCGCGAGCCAACACGTGCTCGCGACCGGTGCGACTCAGCAGATGCACCTCGGCGCCGGCCAGGTCGATGGTGGCGGGTATCAGGCACAAACCCTTGACTCCCTCGACCTCGACCCTGACCTCGGCGATTTTGGCCCGACGGACCAGCACATCGTGCAGGGAGGCGGCGAGGTCATCGGGATCCAGCCCCAGCGAAAAGGTGAGGCAGGCTTGGGGGTCAAGATCGACCACCAGGACGCGCTTCCCCTGCTCGGCTAAGGCGACCCCGAGGGACTGCACGGTGGTCGTCTTGGCCACACCACCCTTTTGGTTGGCCACTGCCACCACTTTGACCACGGCGTCGAGTCTATGACGCCATTGGATGGCCTTCGTTGACGAGGGTCACGTGACCGTCGAGTGACCCATGAGGTGCTGGTGGCGTTGAGGGATCCGAGCCGGAGGCCGCGCCACCACCGCCCGAATACGTGGCCCGGGAATCGGTCGGGCCTGGTCTCTGCGCTGAGAAGGAGCGCATAAAGTCTCAGAATCGGGCGCGGCGCAGATCGTTGACACGCGCCAACAGGCCCACCTCGCCGTCAGAAAGCTCAGATCGTGCCCGCAATTCGCCTCAATCAAAGGGTGGCCGTCGCCGTCGTCTTCGTGTCGGCCATGTTCATGAACATCATGGACATCACCATCGTCAACGTCGCCCTTCCAACCATCGGGCGAGATTTCAACATCCCACCGACGGCGGTGGACGGAGTCGTGATCGCCTACCTGGTGAGCCTGGCCGTCTTCATCCCCGCCTCGGGTTGGCTGGGCGATCGTTTCGGCGGGAAACGGGTGCTGATCACAGCCATCGTCGTCTTCACGGTGGGTTCGGTCCTGTGCGGGCTAGCCCAGAACATCACTGAGCTGATCCTCTTCCGCGTCGTTCAGGGCGCCGGCGGGGGCATGCTGGCTCCCGTCGGCCTGGCCATGCTGTTTCGGGTCTTTCCGCCGGCCGAGCGCATTCGGGCCTCGAGCATCCTCACGGTGCCGACCACGGTGGCGCCAGCGGTCGGACCGGTCCTGGGGGGATTCCTGGTCACGGACCTCTCGTGGCGGTGGGTGTTCTTCGTCAACCTGCCGCTCGGCATTGCCGCCGTGACCTTCGGTCTGTTGTGCCTGGAACGATCGGAGCCTCTGGACGCTGGCCGATTCGACCGTCCGGGGTTCCTCCTCGGCGGAGCCGGGCTGGGTCTGCTCATGTACGGCATCTCGGAGGGGCCGCTCATGGGCTGGTCGGTCCCCGCCGTGCTCGGGGCGTGCGTCGCGGGCGCGCTGCTCTTGACGGCCATGGTGTTGGTGGAGCTGCGGGTGACCAGACCCTTGGTGGACCTCCGTCTCCTCAAGGACCGGCTGTTCCGATCGACCAACGGCGTGATGTTCCTGGCCTCAGCGGCGTTCTTGGGCACGCTCTATCTCATACCGCTCTATTTCCAGGACGCCCGGGGCTTGAGCGCCCTCCAGTCCGGGCTCTCCACCTTCCCTGAGGCTTTCGGGGTAATGGCCGGGGCCCAACTGGCCAGTCGACTGATCTACCCGAGATTGGGCCCACGCCGTCACATCACCTTCGGGCTCCTCGGACTCACCCTGACGATGCTTTTGCTCACGCAGATCAGCGTGACGACCAATTTGTGGCTCATCCGGGTCGTCATGTTCGCATTGGGGCTGATGATGGGTCAGGTCTTTGTGCCTACCCAGGCCGCCTCCTTTGCCAAGATCTCGCCAGCCAATACCGGGCGAGCCTCGACCTTCTTCAACACCATGCGCCAGGTCGGGAGCGCCGTCGGCGTGGCCATTCTCTCCACTGTCCTCATCGGCGTTGGGTCGACCCATGCTGCTGGAGGTGGCGTGCACCCGAACATGCGGGCCTACCACTTGGCCTTCGCCACCGCCGCCATTTTCGCCATCGCCGCGGCGGCGTTCTCCCTCACCATCCATGACAGCGACGCGGCCGAGACGATGGTCCGTCGGCGCCCCAAGGCGGAACGACAAGCTCATCCACTCCCGGTCCGAGAAAGCCTGGCCTAAAGCCTGCCGACATCCCGGGATTGAAGCGTGTGTGCGTCTTCTGTGGCCCGATCACGGGCACCATTCCATCGTTCGCCTCCGCCGCGGCCGCGCTGGGCACCACGTTGGCCGAACGAAACAGACCACGCCTTCTTACCTTCTGAGTCGGGACAACGGCAGCGGAGCTCAGGTGCAACCAACCGGCAACGCGAGTGCCCCAGTCCCGCACCTTTCGCAAGCCATGATTCAAAGGCAGCAGTTCACGACCTCGGGTTGTGGTCGCTCGGGCGGGGCGACCACAACCGGAGGGCGGGGCGAATCACGCCGGGAGGAAAACGTGAGAGCGGTCCTCGCGCATTCTCATCCGTGGACCTCACCTAAAGACGTTGCGACACGCCGGCAACGAGAATCCTTCAATGACTCACTCGGGCGCTAAGGCCTTCAGGATCGCCGCCCGAGACGAACGTATCGGTTGGGGGGAATCGGCCTGTCTCGCCACGCCATTACCGCGGCGACCACCCAGCCAATGAGCGTCCAGCCGATCAGAAGATTCACCAATGCGACGTGCCAGAAGTGCTCGCATTGCAATTCCCAAGCTAGGTAGGTCGGCGCCCAATACAACGCGATCAACGCCACAAGGACCAGCCACAGAAACACGGGCCAATCCTAAGCTGGCGGGGTCGGCGCCCTAGGAGCACTATTCGCACGACCGGTCATCAAGTGCCGCACGCCACTTTGGCCCCGGGTTCCAAGGGTTCCCGGAAACTCAATGTCCAGCAACGGGTGATGGCGCGGGCTGGGGGCGTCCGAGCCGCCGGGAGCGACCTCACGCGTCGAAGAGCGCACGTGAGAACGGATACCGTCGGCGGGCCCTGCGGTCCTACGTAGCACCGAGCCATTCGGGTACGCCATTGACACGCGGGGAGTTTGTGGCTCTACTTTCGGGGTAGGTATGAACTCCGGCAACCTGGACGGGAGCGTCACAATGGGCCGCATGAAAGAACTTCTCTACGTGACCAGCGGCGAAGCCCAGTTCGACGAGGCGGATAAGGGCGAGCCGCCCGTCAAAGCGAATGAGGTGGGCGAGGCACGGCCTGAGCGCTCAATCAGCCAGCCGCCCGCACCGGCGCCTGAACGGCGCCGTTCGCGATCTGCGTGACCCATTCGGCAACAACTCCAGGGGAGCATTGAGTGGCGATTGACGCCCTCAGAAGCAATTCCCCTAGGTAACCAGTCAGATTTACCAGGTCCAGCTCGGGGGACCGTCCGACCAACGGCGTTGGCTCTCGCCTTGGGTCAAAGCGAGCGACCTCGATGAGGACGTTCCTTAGGGCCAATATGACATCGTTAGCGCCTTCAACGGCAATGCCACACTCGCGCATCCAGAGTGATAATCCCAGCTCAAGGGTGAGATTATCGGTTCGGAGATTCACGGGCCCAAGCGCCACCAAGCCCCGAAGCAATACCTCGGGGAAGCCGATATCGGTGGAGAAGCTGGGCGTAGCCACCTGCCCAGTGTGCCGAGGGGGTGTGACACATTGGTGGATTGGGCCTGACCTGGGTAAAGATATAGAGATGGCAAGGTCAATTTGGAAAGGCGCACTGAGTTTTGGATTGGTCAATGTCCCGGTCGGTCTCTACCCGGCGACGCAGGACAAGACCATCCACTTCAATCAGTTCGAGGCTGGCACCTCGGATCGCATCCGGTACAAGAAGGTGAATGAGCGGACGGGCAAAGAAGTCAGATCCGACAAGATCGTCAAGGGGGTCGACCTCGGTGGCGGCGAATACGTCATCTTGACCGATGACGAGCTGGCCGCGGCCGAGCCCGAG
This sequence comes from uncultured Acidobacteriota bacterium, assembly GCA_963818345.1. Lineage (GTDB taxonomy): Bacteria > Acidobacteriota > Terriglobia > Acidiferrales > UBA7541 > Palsa-189. Next base: position 6,484 of record CAWFRX010000019.1, read on the forward strand.
CGGTCGAGGTACATCGACATCACCGACTTCGTCGAGTTAGACGAGATCGATCCGGTGTACTTCCGCACGACCTACTACCTTGCGCCCGAAGGCGAATCCGCCGGCAAGGCGTACGCCCTTCTGCACCAGGCCATGCGGCAGACGGGCAAGGTTGCCATCGCCACATTCGTGATGCGGAACAAGGAGTACCTGGTGGCGATCCGACCCGAGGGTGAGGTGATTGCCCTCGAGACGATGTACTTCGCCGACGAAGTTCGCTCCCCCACCGTGGAGCTGCCCGATCTGCCCAAAGCCGAAGATCCGACCGATCGGGAGATCAAGATGGCACAGCTTCTCATCGACTCGATGGAGGGTTCGTGGGATCCCAAGCGGTACCGCGACACGCACCGCCAAAAGGTCGAGGCACTGATCGAGGAGAAGAGCCAGGGGAAGGAGATCGTGGCCCATACCGGCGCGCCGGTGGCGAAGGTTGTCGACCTCATGGATGCCCTAAATGCCAGCATCAAGGCCGCGGTTCAGACCAAGACGCCCACCAAGTCGGGGCGCCCCAAGGGGTCGGCTAGCACCAAAAAGGCTCCTGCAAAGCGCGCCTCCATCAAGGCCACCGCGGCCAAGAAGGACTCGAAGCCTGCTCCCGCAAGAACGTCCAGCCGTAAGGCGTCCTGACGCTTCGTGTAACCACGTGAAGTGGGTCAAAGGCCATCGGCCGCTGGACCCGGAATCGAGAGCTCAGACTGATTCGGTGGCGAAAACGCCCGATCGCCTGACTGCTCATCCGGTGGATTCTTGAAAGCGCCACCAAGATCCGGCTGTTCAGGCATTCCACGGAGGGCTGAACAGATCCCCAGTTGCTAAGTGTGGCGCGGTCGCGGCCGTCTCCGAATCCGGTATCCGGTACCTTGATCCCCAGTCCCACCCCGCGTATGCGCCTGCTGTGACATTCTGTGGCGACACGACAAGGCGAGACGCGAGGAATCTCAATGAGAATTTCACACCATCATTCGATGTCTCTATACCAAGTCATGCCCATTCCCGCCGGAGAGAACGCCTCGTCGCTTCAGGAGTTGCGTGGCCGATGAAGGCCGCTCGGAGCAGTCCAATATGGCCATGACCCGGCTCGTTGAGAAATGGAACTATGGCCGCTATCGGCGCTTGAACGACGAAGCCTGGCAACAGGCCCTTCTTGATTCCGTCCGGGGTCAGAACAAAATTCCAATGCCGAGCTTCCCGTCCACTGAGGTTCAACGTGCCTTTGTCGGCCAAGCCAATGAAGACGCCATCAATGAGGCGTGGAGCTTTTACAAATTCATGTCGGATCGATGGAAGGGATACGGTCACCGGATTGGCCCTCGGAGCCACGTGCTCGACTTCGGATGTGGTTGGGGACGATTTGCCCGCATGTTTCTTCGAGACGTTCCCGCGTCGCACATCTACTGCGCGGATACGTGGGACCTGCCTCTCGATGTCTGCCGAGACACAGGCGTTCCCGGGCAGCTGGTCCGAGTGCAGCCCATGCCTCCTTCATCACTTCCGTCGGCTCAATTCGACATAGCGTTTGCTTACTCGGTTTTCTCGCATCTTTCACCGAAGGCACACTTGGCGTGGCGAACTGAGCTCGCCCGAGTGATGAAGCCCAACGGCCTGTTGTTCATTACCACGCAAGCTCGATGGTTCCTCGATGAATGCCGGCGGTACCGTGAGCATCCTGATCAGATTTCGCATCGTTGGCACCAAAAGTTGGCCAATTGCTTCGTGGACTACAAGACATCTGTCCGTCAATACGATTCCGGAGAGTTTCTTTTTGCCGCAGATGAGCCGTCTGCAGATCTCGTCACCAATCAGGTCAAACGAGGGCTCGTGAGCGATCCTCCTGAGCTTGGGCGGGAGTTCTACGGGCAGGCGGCTGTTCCGAGCCAGTATTTCGAATCGCATTGGAATGCGGAGTGCGGTTTTGAGCTACTTGATTTCGTCGCTGACCGATCTCTTTGTGAACAAGCACTGGCGATCATTCGGAGGAAGTAGGACGTGCGCGGGTGAATGATAGCGTCGCCAATCTGCGCGGGAATCCATCCCAAGCGACCGGAGACTTCGCATTCCCAACGCTGATTCTCCAGCCTCCTCTGTTCACCGTGATGCGTGCCACAGTCGCCACACTTCGGCCCTGACGTTGCATAGAAATTCGCAAACCAGGTTGCCGGGTCAATCAAGGGATTACCCCGGACCCGATGAGGCCGGATCGGAGCGCACGTTCATGGGCCGGTAGAGTTCGACACCGGTGCGCCAGACGTAGCGGAGCTCCCCGTCGAGGAGCTTGCGCTGACTCTCATGGGCTTCAACGGCAGCCGTCTTCTCGGATTTGGATCTGGCCGCCCGCAGGATCAGTGGACGCCGACGGATGAGGCCGAACACTGACCGGACGAACTGCGGGAGAACCATGGCCACGGTTGTTCCGCGCGGCTGACCGTCGGGCCACAGACCCTCCCCCGGGTAGACACGATAGGTGTAGACCTCGGGCGGCGAACCGTTCGGTCGGTCGGCGAGGCTCGGCTCACGTGCTCCGTCTGGACCCGGCCCGGTGCCCGAACCGTAGACGTCGATCACCGCCCGGCGGGTGGCTCTGGCCAGCGCCCGGTGATCGGGATGGGGATCATCGGGTTTGGTCACAAAGACGTGGGAGGGGGACAGACTCCGGAGCAGATCGCCGATCCGTTCCGCTACCTCTCCTTCGTGGTCGCTCAGTGTGCCGTCGGCAAAGCCGAATTCGAATCGACCCTGCCGGGGCACGTCGAGCGCGTCGAGAGCCCGGTGCCACTCACCGTGTCGGATCTCGACGATGCCCTCGGGCGTTGGCCGGGGCGTCGAGGAGTACCAGCCGCCACGTCCGTCGGTGGCGAGAGCCACCGAGGTGGAAAGTCCACGATGCGCCATCTGGGCCAGGAGCAGGCCGCATCCGATGGTCTCGTCGTCGGGGTGCGGGGAGAGCACCAGGGCCGTGCCTCGGACGAGGATCTCGGTGGCGTTCTGGGCCAGGGCCACCTGGGCCCAGCCCCAGAGTGCGCCGATCGGCGGGCGCGACACAGTCGAGGTCGCCGTCTGTCTCAATCGCGCCATCCTGGCGCCCGGCTCGGCACGAACATTGAGTTCGGTGGCGGTCAGTGGACGGTGATCGCGAAACGAGAACGGACCGGCTCGGGATCGATTCTGGAAGGCCTCAGTGATCACCTCATCAACCGCGCCGACTGTTTGGCTCAAAGACACGTGCTCTTTAACCCAGGCTCTTGAGCGGGGGCCGAGACTCGGGTCGTCGTTTCGCCAGTTAAGGCAGGATTCGATGGCCGATCCGAGACGAATTGGATCCGCCGGGGGCACGAGGTGTTCGGGAAACCCGCGCATCATGGCTCCAAGTCCTCCGATATCTGACGCCACGACGGGGATCCCACTCGCCATCGCCTCGCTCACAACGAGGCCCTGAGTCTCGAAGCAATTGCTCGGAACAACCAGTAGGTCCGCAGCAGCCATCAAGTCGGGCACGTCCGAGCGGTGCCCGAGAAACGTCACGCGGCGCCCGTCCGCTGCCATTTGTAGTTCCGCAAGATACGCGCTGGTTGTGGTCGTGCCGCACAGGACGACATGAGTTGGAATAGAGAGCTGGCAGACCGCATCGATGAGGAAATGGGCGCCCTTGATTCGTTCGAGACGGCCTACAAAGAGGATCATTAATTCCTCATTACCGACACTGATCCTGGCCCGTACGGCCCCACGTTCTTCGACTCCGAGCGGGACGAAGCGATCGGTGTCGATGCCGGTGGGGATGACCGACACCTTGGCTGGATCGAGTCCGGCCAGGGTGCTCCACCGTTCTGCGGTATCAGACGAGGGCACGATGATCGCGCTGGTCCGGCGGATCAAGGCATTCAGCCAGGGCGGCTGTTGGAAGGGAGGTGGTAGATGCAGATGCACGACCACCGGTGCGTGTGACGCTGCACCGATCGCGAGGCCGATTGGTACATCTCCGGCATTGTGGACATAGACGACCGAGGGCGACGCGCGCGTTCCTGAGATCGCGCCACTGATGGTCCCAGTAGTCGAAGCGATGGGAGAAACTCGTGTGGGAATGCTGGCTTGGATTTGCGTTGTCGTCGCGGCCAGCGCTTTCCACTCCGACCAGTAGTCACCCTGGCTGACGTAGAGAAGATCCACCGCCCATCCACGTTCGGCGAGGTTCCGAAAAATGGCGAGTTGAGCGGACTCGGTGCCTCCCACTGACCCAAGGTGATTCGCGATTGTCAGGATCCGTTTGTCGCTCATGTCCACACCTCAGCCAGGAAACCGGATTCAATGGGAGCAGACGCTGTTCGCACTCGTCGTCGGCCCGCGACAGTCAGAGCGGCAAGGATACCGAAGGCGAGGCGACCGAGTTGTCCGACACAGGATCCTCCCGGGGAAAGGCTGCCTGGCGACAGCATTCCCATGCTTGGCCGCAGCAAAATGACTGAGGGATGCCGGATATAGGCACGTGAAGAATGCAAGGCCATCGTGCAGTTCTGCCGCCACGTTCGCATCCACACCACCGTCCCCTCGAAATCGCCCTGGCCATTTCGCCGATCCCGTTCGGGCCGAACGCACCCCGCCCGGCTGTTCGCCGCTGGAGCCCAGTACGCTTCGGTTGAGCGCAGGAACATCCACCCGAGCCTTCCCGCCGCCAGCGCATGTCGTTGACGTCAGACTTCCCGGCGCGGCGGAGTGTGTCTGGACCAACTCTGCATTTCCGGCTTACCCAAGGATGGACCGCCCAAAACACCGATCTCTACTACTAGCGGATTTCCACGCGGGCCGCTATTGGACAATCTGACTAGCTGCGTTCATTCCTCGAAGACTTGCGGGACAGCACGGCAAACACGAGTCCAATGGCCAACACTGCTACTCCAATCGACACAAACACCACCAAAAAGTATTCGACGGCGATGCGCCTATTGCCCTGCATGCCCTGGGCCAACAACCACGATCCGGCAGCCAGGAGGAGGAAAAGCGCGGAGGAAATGAGGTAGAACCTGGTTCTTCTCCGGGATGTCTCGATCTCTGGGTCATTTGGGGACATGCTGAACCAGTCTCTTAGGGACCCAGTCAGGATAGACCCCCGGCAGGCAGAATACGTACCGTGAGCATTCATGGTCCGCGACGAGGCCGTTGTGTGTTCAGGCACCGTGTCATCATGAACGAAACCCGGCACCCGACCGGATCTGTTCGACCCCGCGTCGAGGCCCTGTAGTTGACCGGACGCAGGCTCACACGGCCGGATAGACGGGATCCCGGAGGGTGGTCCTGGCCGAGGGGGGTGTCACCGCCCGATTCACCGCGACCACGGGCTCGGAGATCAGTCCATGGCCAATCGGCTGGCCAAGGCCGACCCCCGGTTCCACCTTGCCTGAAATGGTGATCAGTCCATCTGCACCTCCCCCCGCCGAGGCGACAGATCGCCCGGTGGTCTGGCTGCGCTGGATGACCCACCAACCAACTCAACAACCCATCCACCCACCGCCGCCAGGTCCACCAACGAGTATCCCTTGGCTCTGGACCCGAGCCCGGCGCTCGTTGACCCAAAGTCGCGGGTCTCGCCGGTCTCGGGCCGTCGTGAGCCTTTCAATGCGTAAACGGTGATTCACCTTGTTCGGGCTCCGGGTCGATCACCTGGCACACTGATATCGAACCGGTGATCAACGACGCCTGGACCGAAGGGATTGGTCAGGTTGGCCCACCGGCCCGAGGACGGAGAAAGGAGGCGGACGTGGGAGACTCTGATCGTCGAATCATGGCGGTCATCCTGACCCACAACGCACCCGATTCGCTCGCCCGCTGTCTGAGGGCCGTGGGTAACCAAACCATTCCACCCGACTCCGTGCTGGTGGTGGACAACGCCAGCCGTCCACCGGTGTCACTCGACACTCCGGCCGGCGCAGGGCTGCCCACCACGGTGATGCGGTCAGAGGTGAACACCGGGCCGGCCGGGGGTTACGCCCAGGCCCTTGGTGAGTTCCTCGCCTCGGGCTTCCGACACGCCTGGGTGCTCGACGACGACATGGTGCCGGACGTCCACTGCCTTGAGCGACTGTGGGCGGTGGCCCAACGGGATCCTGACTCCGCGTTCGTGTTTCCGATCTCCCGGCAACGGGACGGCGTGTGCGAGCTGTGGCCGTCCTGGTGTGGCTTCATCGTCGCCCGTCAGATTATTGAAGCAGTCGGATTGCCGATGGCGGAATTGTTCTGGTGGGCGGAGGATACCGAGTACCTGCAGTGGCGGATTCCCGAGGCCGGGTACTACTGGCAGGTCGTCAATGAAGCTCTCGTCGACCACGACCCGATTCGGCACGGTGACGGTGTACCGCTGTGGAAGTACTACTACGAATCCCGCAACATGCTCTACGTCCATCTGCGTGTCAAGCGCCGCATCGGTCGCTATCCGCGCAATATGTCCATGTTGTTGGCGCGTGCCATTCTGCGTGAGAAGGGCGGGCGCCTGCGCCGCTTGGCGGTGATGGCTCGAGGACTGTCGGACGGAGCGAGGGGGAGACTGGGTGTCCGCTATCCAGTTGAGCCCATGCGTGAGCGTACGCCGTCGTTGTGAGACCCGCGTGGGTGGGCCCGACAAGGCCTGGATCCCGCAAGGTTGCCGATCGGCCAGGTTGGCACAGTGGGTTCGCCGTAGCCGGTGGACCTCAGATGCACCCCTGACTGTGTCGCTTTGCTCCTGGCGATACCCGACGTCGCCAATTTCGTGACCTCCTACATGTCACCTCATACCAACACCTCCTCGCATTGCCCAGAGTGGCGATGAACCGGCCGCCCGGCAGCGGGGCACCTACTCCTGTCCGAGATCCTCTTGAGGTTCTCGCCGTGCGGGTGTAGAGCCGTTCACAATATTCGCCGCCATACATTCACGACGCTCCAAGGAACTATTTCAATGCAACGACAGCGTCCTGAAGCTTTGCGAATCCAGGGTGGATCGGCTCGACGATCGTCAGCCCGGTGTCGGCGTATGTGTTCCGAACGAAGGACTCCCGATAGGCGACGGTAGAGTCGGGAACCTCAGGGTCGTGGTAGGCGATGTCCCCGCCCGCATCGAGATGCATCCCCGCGATGAGTGGACTTACATTGGTAGACGGGTCGTTCTCGAACAACAACCAGGTCGAATAGCTGATTCCGCCGGGACGCAGGATGCGATGGATTTCATTCAGATAGTTGACTGAACCTTCGTGGGACATGTGCGTGAACACAGAGTGAGCAAAGGCAAAATCGAATGACGAATCAGAGTATGGAAATCTGAGTTCAGAGGCCAATGGCAGGGATGCATCGGGAAGGTAAGCCGAGTTGAAGACTGGAACGAACTGGAACTGGAAGTTTGGGAATATCGAAGTGATGTGAGCCTTGCACCATTCAATAAGTTGCTCCATGATGTCGAACCCCTCGTAGCGTGATTCTTTGTCGAGGTAATCACATAGGTATCGGGCCGTGCGTCCCACACCGCATCCAATATCCAGAACATCATGATCCGGTCGAAGTCCGGCCATATTCAACCGGCCCATAGTGGTCAATCCCACATCCTGAAAAACACCAGGCGGTCCGACCTGATTCTGCAGGGAAGGGCTGGGCATCGGAATCGCAGCCTCCGCAGGGAACAGTCGTGTTGCGGGGAAACTGCCGGGACAAGTTTCCGAACGAGCCGAGATCGGCGAGCTTTCACGTAGAGCGGCTGAGTCTGTCGGTTTGGTACGTGTCCAAATTGCCGCGTCGCTGGCGTCGTGCCATGAGTGCCTACCTCCCAGAACGTGGTCGCTCACCATCCCACACATATCGCAGCATGACCGCTACACAGCTCAAGAGCCTAGGTTGATGCAGGGCATCCAGGACGACATTCGCACCCAGAATAGATCCACACATTGGAGGTTTCCCCGGGGACAAGCTCATGACGTGTCGATCAACGGATCAATCCCCACGGAAGACGCAAGTCCTTGCGGCAGACCAGATGGGGGCACGGTGACTCCCGACGACGTAGCCTTGGCCTGTGGGAGTCGGGATGCGTATTTGGATTGCAGTAGTCGCCACCGTTGCCCTTGGCATTGGAGCTTTCATCTCAATTGCAGCAGTGGGCCAAATTCATCATGAAAACGGCTGCTCGCAATATCACAACGCCCTCGTAGCAATAACTGAGGATCTCAATCTGAAACTGACGCCGAATACGGAAGATCTCAACATCTTGACGCCCAATGAGCGAGACAGAGTGACTCAAGGCCTGAAATCCGTACAGCAGGCAAGCAAAAGACATCCGAAGGAGGCTGAGTTTTTTCGTGCGGTCGCGGCGACATATCTTTCGAACTCACTCGTGCCGTCGGCAATGGCCGAGCACGGCTGCTGACCAAAAGATGCTACGCCAATCGCCGAACCGGGCCTGATCTACGCTTCGTACTCGCCGCACAGCCCTAGTTCTCACACGGGGCCAGGGTCGGCTGGCCACGCCCGCCCGCATCTCATGGTCGTTCACATAGATGTCCGCCCAGCACGCTCAACGGTCGGCCCGCAGAGGCGAAAAATGCTCCGACAGACTGTTGATCCTACGCCCGGATTCGATTCACTTACAGGTCCTCAGCGATCCACGAACTGCTCCAGTACGGAATTGTCCCTCAGCCGCGGCCGTAGCGTTGACCAGCAAGATTTGGTGATTTGCCGAATCGCACGTACGGAATCCCTAGGTGACCGTGAGGGTGGCCGCATTGGTCGTTACCGATCCACCGCCGTTGGTGAAGACGGCCCGGAACTCCCAGCCGTTCACAAAGGCGCTCGGCATGCCGCTGATGGTCGTCGATGACAACCCCGGAGCATTGATCCAGGTGGACTCCGCCGTTGACCGACACCTGCCACTGCACGGTCGGCGTCGGGGTGCCGCTGGCCGCCGCAGAGAAGGTCGACCGTTCCCCCGGGGCCACCGACTGGCTGATCGGCTGGGTCGTCACCACGGGAGCGATGTCGGGCAGGACGGTGATGGTGGCGGCAGCGGTGGTCGCCGTCCCCACATGGTTGGTGAAGACCGCCCGGACCTCCCAGCCGTTCTCGAAGGCCGTAAGCGGCCCCGTGGTGATGCTGGGCGTTGTTAACCCCGGAACGTTGAGCCAGGTGCTGCCCGCCGTTGACCGATACCTGCCACTGCACGGTCGGCGTCACGATGCTCGCGCCCGCGGAGAAGGTCAACGTGTTGCCCGAGTACACCGACTGGCTGAGCGGGTCGGTGGTGATGGTCGGTGCGACAGCGGGCTGGAAGATGTCTTGGCCGAAGGGAGTGAGCCCGGAGGCGGCCGCGAATCCAAGGTGGCCAAGGCCGTCTGCACCTCCAGTGGTGAGCCCCAGCAGATCTTCGTAGCTTCGCAGCGCCGAGTAGTGGTTGTAGCTGCCCGTCGTGTCAACGGTCCCGGGCTGGATGTACGTGGAGTTGAGCAGGAGGGCCCCGGTCCTCCCGCCGCCGGGGTCGGCGCCGGGGGTGGTCGGTGGCGTGCCCAGCAAGGGGCTGAATCCGGGATAGGCCCAGTTCGGTCCGGGCTGCTCGTTGCAGCAGGCGGTCGTGTCGGTGAGCCCACCTTCATCGAAGGTCACGGCCACGAGCATCTGGCCGGACTGGTACGACGGAGAGGCGAGGATGAGCGGCATCCAGTGCTTGAGCCAGAGATCCGCCGCGACGAGGCCGCCGGTCTTGCCGCCCTCCACATTGGTACCGGCGCAGGTTCCATCATGCCCATCGTCACAGAGGTTCGGGGTGACGAAACCGAACTTGGGAGTGGTCGCGGTACTGGACAGGTCGTTCGCGAGGTGGCCGGTGAACGTGTCGGGAAGTGGTGTGCCATTGAACGTGCTGGGCGTTCCCACGGTCACCGTTCCGCTGGGGACCACGTTGGCGTCACATTCTGCGGTGTTGTCGATGATGGAGTGGAAGAACATGAACGGGTTGTGCCGCGTGGCGTACTGGTCGGTCGCCTCGGCGACTTCGGTCTTGTCCGTGCCACCCACGGTCGGGTGCGCACAGTCGGTGCCACCGAGCGGGTCGGGGGTCCCCCCGTCTCGCGTCGGATCGTTGCCCATGTCTTCGGCATACTCCCGCCAGGAGGCCACGTGAGTGACGGGGTTGGGAGGGGAGGCCGCGTCGAGCTGGTCGGCGATAGTCGGCGCCCCATTGGTCGTGGCGGTGGGCGCCGGGATACACGCAGCCGTTGCCGTCTACTTGCCCGGGATAGGTCGAGCTGTTCGGGTCGTCGGTTCCCGGTGACACGTTGACGTACTCGCCAAGGTCGCAGTCCGAGTCGGTCAAGGGCGTCGGTGCCTGGCCGGAGATCTGAGCGATGTAGTTATCCAGGCTGACATGACCGGTGGCGTAGTAGTTGTCGAGCAGCTCGCCCTTAGGGACCAGCGTCTGGTTGAGATAGGTCGCCGGTGAAGTGGGCCCGAAGGTATTGGAAAAGCTCTCGTTCTCGAGGTCGATGACCAGGATGTTGTTGATCGATCCCGGTGGGAGCGCGGCTCGCACGACCGCGCCTTGGGCTTCCGTCGCCCCAGACACTTGGCCGAAACGTCGCGGCCATGAGCACCATTACGACCGTGACGGCGCTTGCCGTTACTCCTCGCTTGCAGCCGTCCCATCGATGACCTCCCGTGTATTCCAGTTCGTCAGCACTCGTCGTGGGGCACCGAGTGCTCTCGAATGAGGAGATCATCAACTTCGGGGTGACCACAAGCTCCTTTCTCGGTATGACGCCTATGCTCTGCGGGCATGAACGTCCAGCAGTTGCGCTACCTGGTCGCTGTCAGCGACTTCGGTTCGGTGAGCGCCGCGGCGCGATCGCTGCGCGTCACCCAGCCGGTGATCTCTCGCTCCGTCCGCGCGTTCGAAGTCGAACACGGCATGACCGTGTTCTGCCTCTCCGGCAGACGCCTCGTCCCCACGGCGGCGGGCAGGGCCGTCGTCGATTCAGCACGAGAAGCCCTTGCGGCGATCGATGCCGTGGGACAGACGGCACGGGCGGCAGGGGGCCAAGCCGAACTTGTCATTGCCACCACTCCCACGAATGGGTTGCTCCTCACGACGGCACTGAGCGACCTCGGTCAGTGCGAACCCAATCTCGAAATCACAGTACGCCGGGCCAGCGATGGCGATGACGTGCTCCGACAAGGTCCAAAGTGGGGAGGCGGAAATCGGCTTCGCTGAACTGACTTCAGCGCCAAGTGATCGCCAACTGATCTCGAAGCCGATCGGCTGAGGTGGAGGTCGTGTTGGTATCCCCGATTGGCTCAGAGCTCCCCGCGGCAGTGTCGTGGGATGACGTGGTGACTCAACCGCTCATCATGCCGCCGGCTGGCTCGGGACGGCGTCGGCTCATCGATGGCATGGCCGCCACGGCAGCGGGGACCACTCCCCAGGTGTCAATCGTTATCGAGGACCGAGGATCTTGGATTGCGGCCGCCCAGGCCGGAATGGGATCGTTCCTCTCATATCGGTGTGTTGTAGCCAGCCCAGAGAGAATCGAGATCCGGTCCTTCAAACCGCCCCAGAATTCCACCATCGGGTTCATTCATCGCGTCGGTCCAATCTCCGGCGCCGCAGCGCAGCTCATGGAACTCGCGCGAGCTTCGTGTGGCAGTTCATCACCAGTCTCGGCCTGAGGGTTGCGCTCGCCCGGAGTGATGGACTCGGAGGTCCAACCCGACGCGAGTCGTGCCATACCTCCGGGACTGGGATTGTCGGAGACGGAACGAGAGGACGATATCGACACCAAGCTGTCATTCGATTTCGAGGCCCCGCCTCTGCCGCCGATAGCTGACCGCCGCCGCTGGGCTGTCGTGCCCGGTCCCCTGGGCTTCCCAAAACAGATCCTCCCTCTGTGAACCCGGGACCCCGAGCAGGACGACCGGTTGATTGTCACTACTCCATCCACGAGCGCGGTCGAGTTCAAGACCACTGATCTTGTTGACGGAGCGCCGGGCTGGGAAGCGCCCGTTGCATCCTGGTTGGCCTTCACATCGCCCAGACGCAACGAATGCGGCCTGAGCCGAATCGCCCCTACGTATGACTGGAGCCAATCCTCAGCCACCCGCTAAAGCAAGGGTGGACTTACTCGAGACTCAGGTTTAGACCTGTCAAGAGACCCAGAAACTGGTGCCGATTTGATTGGCAATTCATTGACTGGCGGGGTCGAATCAGTGCCGCTCCGACAGCGATGTGACAGTCATGCGAACGAAATCCAGGTGCTTCCACGCGCCTCGTGTCATCCATCCCACGCTTCTTGTCACCTGCGAAGCCCCATGATCCGCCGTTGGGGCATGTGGCTTGCCCTCGTTGCTGCGTTGTCTCCGCCAGCGGCGAGTGGGTCTGCTGCTACTGACGAGGAAGCCGTAGCTCCCACAGTCATCTCCTTACCGTCCAGCATCAGGGCTGACTGCTCGGTGGCCGACAGCGCGGGCATCCTGTCCAACTGGCTCAACAGTCTGCCGGCCAACTCGACGGTCAATTTCCCCGTCAACGGGTGCTTCCTGATCAACTCGACCCTCTGGGTTCATAACACGACCGGGCTGACCATCAACGGCAATAACAGTTGGCTGGTGCAATCGGTAGCCCCAGCCGTGCCTGCACCCTTCATCCTCTTGACTCAGGACACGAACCTGGCGATGAGCAACGCCGTGGTGGTAGGGGCCTACAACGGCACCAACGGTGGGACGGGACAAGAGGGGGACTACGGGTTCCTGTTAGAGGCCGACCATGGGCTGACGCTCACTCACCTAAACGTCAATGACATCCAGGGCGACTTCATCAACCTCAACGCCCCAGACAGCGGCGACACGGGCAACGACATATCGCTGAACACCAATATCACCATCCAGAGCTCGAGCTTCACCAATGCCGGCTTCCACGGGCTGACCGTAGAGTCTGTGAACGGATTGAATGTCAACCAGTCCACCTTTACCAACATGGGCGTGGACGCAATGGACTTCGAGTACGACGTGTTTTCGACCACATTCGACGCTCAGGGCAATCCACAAGGAGCAGCTCAGGACAACGTGCGCATCACCAATGACACATGGACAAACTTTCAGGACGACTGGTTCGCGTCTATCCAGGGCCAGCTCCCCGGCGTCCAAGAGGACAACGTTGTGCTGTGGGGCAATACCGTCAACGCCAACTCTCCACTCTTGGAAATCATCGCGTCCAACCCGAACACGACACCACCGCAGTATTGGAACAAGGGCCTGACTATCGCCTTCAACAAGGGCCTCCAACCTGCCCTTCCCACCACAGGTGCCTCTATTGCCGATCCACCAGGCAACGTCGCCGCCATGCAGATCCAGGGAGTCGTGAATGCCACCATCAGCGCCAACATCTTCCCGCTGTTCGACGGTACGCCCGACTACTACGCGAATACCCCCTATATCGCCGTCATGCAGGCGTATGAAGATCAGAATTTGATCATTCAGGACAACGATTTTTCGGGGGCATACGACATATTGCAGGCGGGATCAAGTGGTAACAGCGTCGCCGAGTGCAACAACTACTACGGGGTCAATGGAGCCGCGACCGATGGGCCCTGCTGAAACGTCAGATCACGAGACGGTCCCCCGGGTGCTGGGGGCTGGGGTGCACCTGGTTGCCTTGAACTCTTTTCGTGTTGACAAACCACGCGATTTCGCCAGTGGAACGCCGCCATCCCGGCTGATCGGAGCCGCCTTCAATCCACTCAGCAGATGGTGGCGGCCCCTCACGTTCCAGATCGGCCGGAGACACGACGGACACGACAAGCCGCCTCGCTGACGTCCATGGATACAGCGAATATCGCGGTCTGACATCGGCACAAACTTTGTATCTGCTGCTCAATCTTCCTTTTAGCGGGGAGCACTGCCCTTAGTCACGATCACGGAACAAGGTGCATTACGCACGACGTGATCTGAGACGGACCCGAGCAACACCCGTTTCAGTCCACCCCGGCCACGAGAGCCGATCACAATGGCCTGAGCCGACAGCTCTACCGCTAGTTGGCAAATTACGGCTCCAGGGTCGCCCTGCAGCACACGGCTCTGGGCACCGGCGATGCCAAGTCTCCCTTGCGCTTGACGAATCACGGAATCCGCACTCTGGTTCGCTTGTTCCACCGCATTTTCGTACTCTTCGGGGTTCATGTCAGGTCCGGCGTGTCCAGAGCCGGTAAGAGATACTGGATCCGGGCCCGTCGCCACGGTCACGAGTACGAGCTCCTTGTTGTGTCCGAGCAAGTCGAGGCCCACCGACAATGCCTCCACTGATTGATCAGATCCATCGGTACACAGCAGAATCAAGGATGGCATAAACCCACAGTACCCATTCGATTCGACACGATGTGGACGACCGGCTCAGGGACGTTGCCCTATGCCGGTGCTGCCTTACGCGAGCATTATCGACGCTGAGTAAGGAGCAACTACGGTCTTGTCGTGACCAAATAGTCGATCTACAACAGCACCGGCGGGCTCGTCGGGGCAGGTTAGAGTGACGGCACATGTTGCACCAGTGTGCCCTTCTTCTGGACGCAATCCGACGATTGTGAATGAAGGGTGTACAAGTCGCCGCGCTCTTCACTGATTATCCACCTGAATGCCACCAGCACCAACCCAGCCACTTGTCGGAATGCTCCGGCTGAGAGGCGGACTTGCTGGACCGTTGAGCAATGGCCATCTCGCAGTCGGGGAAGCCACGGGAGATCTTGATGAAGGTCACGCTTACGAGGGTCGATCCCTCCGGCACCAACCGACGTTCTTAGGCCGAGAGTGAACCCCACCGCCGATCTCGAGGCCAAGGAACGAAATTACTGCACCATTGCTTCATCGAGAGACACCCCGTCGCCGGCGCCCGAGCTGACCGAGCGCCAAGGAACCTAACCTGTCAACATGTGTGGCCGCTTCGCCCTCTACACCGAGCCCGTCAAGGTCGCCCGGTTCCTCCAGGCCACGCCGGGCGCGTCAGGACGACTGGCAACCGAGCTGGAACATCCCGCCGACGGAGCGCATCGTGGGTGCCCGCGAACGGGTGGACGACAACGGCGAGGTCACCCGGAGCCTCGACCTCTACCGATGGGGACTGGTGCCCTTCTGGGCCAAGGACCCATCCGTGGGCAGCCGGGCCTTCAACGCCCGGGCCGAGACGGTGGCCACCAACCCATGTTCCGCCACGCCTTTGCGACAGGGAAGCGGATCCTTATCCCGGCCGACGCCTTCTACGAGTGGACGAAAACGGGTGGCCCCAAGGTGCCCAACGCCTTCCGACGCAGCGATGGTGAGCCCATCGTCTTCGCCGGACTCTGCGAGTACTGGAAGGCACCCGACGACGAGTGGATGCAATCGGCCACCATCATCACGACCTCAGACAACCCCGACATGCACGAGATCCACAACCGGATGCCGGTGATCTTGGAGAAGAGCACCTGGGATCAGTGGGTGAACCCCGGGTTCAGAGGACCTTGACGAATTGCAAGGCCTGCTCAAGCCGGCCAAAAAGGGCACGCTGGAGCACTACCCGGTCAGCAAGGACGTGGGGAAGGTCACCAACAACGGCGAGTACCTACTGGAGTTGAACAGCGGATGAGATCGCCGAGGATGTGTCTTGCGCTTGTCGGAATCGCAATAGCGGCGGTTGCCTGCAGCTCAAACCCCGAGACCTTCAGCAAGGCGTCTCAATCGCACTCGACCACCACGACCACCACATTGCCAGCGACAACCACGACAACTACACCACCCCCCACGACGGCGGCAACACCGACGCCTCTGCCGCTGGTAGTGGTCTGCTCAGGACCACCAGCGTACAAACCAACCATCTTGCGCTGGTGCACGCCACTTTGCAGCAACTACGTGATCAATATCTCGTGGACTTCATGGACCGCCGATTTCGCCGCAGGCAACGGCACACTAATCACCAATGACTGCGCAAAAGGCGTCCTCACTGCTCAGCGATACACGGTCACTTTGAGCAATCCGCAATACGTTTCGTATTGCGCAGGCAGCGAAACGCCAGCCTCAGGTCGGTTATTTACGGCAACCGACATTTGGGACTCACCCTTGCCGAACGTAGCCCCACCATGTCCCTGAGCATCCACAGAAGATCGATTGCCTTGATGGCGTGGCGCACGTTCGCCCAGACCGGCTACGACCTGATGCTGATCGAGGGCCGTTATACATAATGGAATATGAGTCGCTAACGCGTCGCATGCACAACTTCGGTCCTACGAAGGTGAGTGAACCCCCTGATGAGCGGAGGTGCAGTCATCCAGGATGCCCTTGTCCAAGCGAGCAATCGCATATACCCCGGTCTTATCGAGGGGAAGTACACCCGGCATCGTGTGCGAAGCAGTCCGAGACGGATGAACCCCGTCGGTTAGATAAAAAAATGAACTTGGTCCGTGCACTGCGGAATCCCAGTCCATCACGTGGTACTTGGGATCGTCTTGCGCCACCCGCTCGATGCTGGAGTTCAGTCCTTCTGCGATGCTGATATTGCTGCCTTTGTAGTACCCGAATTTAGCCTTCATCTCTTCTGGCAAGGTGCTTATGGTGGTCACTACGACGCAAGCAATGTGGTAGGCGTCTATGGTCCGAATCATGGCGTTGAAGTCCCTCAGCCAATGCGGATTGTCGAGCAAAGCATCGTTCGTTCCCAAGTTTTCGACGACCACAGCGGGCCGACCGTGTGGGTTCGACAACTGGGCCAGCAAGGTCGGAAGCATTTGGGCAATGGGGGACCCAATCTGCGCTTGAATGTTGACTTGATAGTGCGATTCAAGTTGGGCTTCTAGTTCGGGCGTCGCCAACCAAGTGATTGAGTCGCCGACATTTGCGACCTTTGGACCGCGACTGTTGCCAGAATATTTCAGATCGATATTCGGCACGACGGTAGACGGTGGCGCCGCGTTAGTGGATCTAGCCTCGCCAGCAGATGAAGGACCGGAGCTACAGGCGGCAGCCGGTATCAGAACCCCTATGCATACAGCCGCCACGCTCAATCGCTTCATCGATGTTCAGACCCAAAACTGCGTTCGTGCCGGCGCGGGATGGGGCCACACCAGGTGCCGTCGAAATGTCAACGGCCAACCTACCAGACCGTCGGTTCGTCAAGTTGAGAAAATACGCACGGACTGCGGCACCGACCGTCACTTACTGCTCATCAAGGGTAGATAGTGTCGGATTCCTCTCGGGACAACTGTCCCCGATGTCTCGCGACACCGCAATTGACCTAGACACTAAAAAGTGGACCGCCCTTGTGACAGATTTGGCCCCGTCCACTAGGAGCCAGACATGCCAAGGCCCTATCCCCCCGAGGTCCGTCGACAAGGCTGTGAGCGGATGCTCGCCGGCGAAGCCGTCAAGGACCTCGTCGAAGAGCTCGCAATCACAGTGGAGACCCTCTACCGCTTGTCTCGTCAGGCGCTGATCGACGCTGGGCAGCGCCCCGGGGTCAAGAGCTTCGAAGCTGATCCGCTGCAGGCGGCCCGTCGGCGCGTCAACGAGTCGAGGACGAGCTCGAGATGGTCAAAGGCCTCGTCGAGTTCAATCAAGGGATTACCCCGGACCCGATGAGGCCGGATCGGAGCGCACGTTCATGGGCCGGTAGAGTTCGACACCGGTGCGCCAGACGTAGCGGAGCTCCCCGTCGAGGAGCTTGCGCTGACTCTCATGGGCTTCAACGGCAGCCGTCTTCTCGGATTTGGATCTGGCCGCCCGCAGGATCAGTGGACGCCGACGGATGAGGCCGAACACTGACCGGACGAACTGCGGGAGAACCATGGCCACGGTTGTTCCGGCGGCTGACCGTCGGGCCACAGACCCTCCCCCGGGTAGACACGATAGGTGTAGACCTCGGGCGGCGAACCGTTCGGTCGGTCGGCGAGGCTCGGCTCACGTGCTCCGTCTGGACCCGGCCCGGTGCCCGAACCGTAGACGTCGATCACCGCCCGGCGGGTGGCTCTGGCCAGCGCCCGGTGATCGGGATGGGGGTCATCGGGTTTGGTCACAAAGACGTGGGAGGGGGACAGACTCCGGAGCAGATCGCCGATCCGTTCCGCTACCTCTCCTTCGTGGTCGCTCAGTGTGCCGTCGGCAAAGCCGAATTCGAATCGACCCTGCCGGGGCACGTCGAGCGCGTCGAGAGCCCGGTGCCACTCACCGTGTCGGATCTCGACGATGCCCTCGGGCGTTGGCCGGGGCGTCGAGGAGTACCAGCCGCCACGTCCGTCGGTGGCGAGAGCCACCGAGGTGGAAAGTCCACGATGCGCCATCTGGGCCAGGAGCAGGCCGCATCCGATGGTCTCGTCGTCGGGGTGCGGGGAGAGCACCAGGGCCGTGCCTCGGACGAGGATCTCGGTGGCGTTCTGGGCCAGGGCCACCTGGGCCCAGCCCCAGAGTGCGCCGATCGGCGGACGGCGACACAGTCGAGGTCGCCGTCTGTCTCAATCGCGCCATCCTGGCGCCCGGCTCGGCACGAACATTGAGTTCGGTGGCGGTCAGTGGACGTTCTTTAGGCACTTGACCCAGTGGCCTCCTGGACGGGAGCGGACCCGCCAAGGCATGAGCGGCCAGTCGGAACGGGAGGCCCGGATCCTCCCGGTGTTGCCCGACCTGGCTAGCTAGCAGTTCGCCAGCCAGCAAGATCCCAGCGCCGAAGCGTGTCGGATGGCTCAGCGTCCGGCCCACCTGTTCGAGGGCGGCATGACGGTCGCGCTGGGCCAGCGCCATCGTGAGCTCGTGGTGGGCGACGCAGGCGGTGGTCATGGTGGACCATGTTTGTCGAGGAAGCGCTGATGGCCAGCTTGGTGACCGGCCAGACCGCTAGTCGTCACTCGGTTCCCGGAGTGCTGCACGTAGCGGTAAAGAGCTTTTGGCACCAGGGTCATGGGAGCAAGATCGGCGCACCGTAGCCAGAGGTCCCAATCCTCCGACGTGTAGAGGGTCGTATCGAAGGTGAGGGCGTCCCCCACCCTGGCTCTGCGGATGACACCAACTCCGGACGGCCCGACCGCGTTGATCCAACGCATCAGCGAAGGGCTGGACGACGCTGGTGGTCGGAACGTTACGCAGCGGCCGGCCGATTCGTGCAGGACTTGGTGCCAGCCGTAGACCACAGCGATCGACGGTCCCGAGGCACTCACGGCGGTACTGGCGGCCCCAGGGAGCCAGATGTCGTCGTCGTCGCAGAAGGCCACCAGTTCGCCTCGGGCCACCGCCAGCCCGGAGTTCGTGCCGCCGAGGAACCATGTGACTCGTCGTGACGGACCACCACGACTCGACGGTCACGCTCGGCCAACTCGTCAAGGACCCGGTCGGTAGGGCCCGTCGATCCGTCGTCCACAATGATCAGCTCGAGATGGGGATAGTCCTGGCCCAACACGGACAGTGCCGCTCCACGAAGTCGTTCGGGCCGTTCGTACGTTGGGACCACGACACTCAGAAGTTCGGTCAAGGTTCTTGTCTTTCGCTTTGATTCGAACTAACAACTCCCACCCGGAAGTGGAGATCCCGTTGGAATCCCACCGACTCGAGTCAGAAGGCCCATCCAAACCTAACCGCGGCAATTGAGGGGGACCTTGGAATGGAGTTGCGGGAGGACAATGGCGATTGGAGAGCGGAATCGAAGCGCCACGAATGGCAGTATCCGTTGCACCTTTTGAAGCTCAGGCAATCATTGGTGGAGGCGGATAGTGTCCCGCTCGGGGCCTGGCGGCAGAGGGGACAACGAGAACCCCCCACAGTCCCGTGCGGGACGATGGGCGCAGGCTAAGGGCAACCAGCCCTGGCGCCCATGTGTAGCCTAACGACGTCAGTGATGGGAGGGGATTCGGCCTTCTCATTCCGTGTCCGAGTGGCACACTGATCCGGTCCCAGATCTCAGCGCGCTCGTCCCCAGTGATCCCCTGCGGGCCTGCATGGCACCTCTCTCATGGCAGCTCTAACTTGCTTGTTCGCTGACGAGTGGTGCGCGGACCACCAAACGGGTTCAGATTAGATGGCGCCCCGGCAGGATTCACACCTGCGTGGTACGGATTAGAAGTGCGATTGCATCCTTCCCGGGGTTGGCCGATGAGTACTCATTCGTGCCTAGGTCTCGCTGTGACATTCCCACCGCTCGCCATGTTTCGTGAGGTTTGGTCGGGAGTTGTATTCACGTTGTGGTCATGAGAAGAACGACGGTGCAGAAGCTCCATCGCTTGTTCCGGTGACGCTCAGCTGACAGACTTTGTTGGTTTCTCCTCTCGTCTATGACGATCTTGATCGGAGGTCGCCCGCGTGCCTAGGTACCCCAGTCACACAACCCTGAGGTGGCGTGCCGCTCGCTGCGCCATCGCCGGGGCATTGGCGATCGGCTTGGCCGGCGTGGCCCTGGTCGATGCCAGTCCGGCCTCCGCCGTCTCGCCGGCGCCGGTATGCGTCGGCACCGCCTGTACGGTCACCTTCTCGACTCCCGGGGTGGGCCTGAGCTGGGTCGTGCCCACCGGCGTCACTTCGGCCTCCTTCGCCCTCTACGGAGCCGTCGGCGGGTCGGAAGGCTCGATACCGGGTGGGGATGGGGCCAAGATCACCGGAACGCTTTCGGTCCTCTCCGGCTTCTCCCTCACCATTGATGTCGGCGGTGCAGGCTCCAATGGGTTCTCGACTGGTGGCGGCGTGAACGGCGGCGGGGTAGGAGGGTTCGGAAGCGACGGTGGGGGCGGCAGCGACGTGAAGGTTGGGGGAGCTGATCAGCTGGCTGCCGGCGGAGGCGGGGGCGCCGGGGAGAGCGGCAGTGGCGCCGCTTGTACGAGCCCGGCCAGCGGCAACGGTGGATTGGGCGGGAATGCCGACACGGCAGGAGGATCAGGAGGAACATTGACCGTGGGCGTCGGCCCAGGTGCGGGCACGCTCGGCGGCGGTCAGGGGGCCAGTCCGGGTACGACCGTCGGTGGCGGCGCCGGGGGGACCGGGGGCGTTGCGAGCTTCACCACCACGACCTGCGGTGCCAACACGGTCACCTCGGAAAACGGTGGCTCGGGAGATCCCGGCTCAGCCAATCAAGGCGGTCTCGGCGGGGGCGGGGGCGGCGGGGGCGGCTACTTCGGCGGGGGCGGGGGCGGTAACCGGTCGGGCGACAACAACAATCCGTTCTCCGACAACGCCGGCGGGGGCGGGGGCGGGGGCGGATCATCATTCGGGATCGCCGGCAGCGACTTCGTCCTGGTGTCCGACACCGCGAACCCGAGCAACCGCTCGCTCAACGGCGGCAACGGCGAAGTGATGATCAGCTATACGGTCCCGACCATCGCTCCCGCGGTGACGACCCAGCCGACCAGCCAGTCGGCGCCGTCGGGTGGAACCCTCACGTTCACGGCGGGCGCGAGCGGCACCCCGACGCCGACAGTGCAGTGGCAGTACTCGATCGACGGCGGGAGCACCTGGGCCAACCTCTCCGGGGGCTACTTCGCCCTCGCTCACGGCGGGGTCCCTCATCGCCCTCGTGAACGGCTGGAAGGTCAGAGCGGTCTTCACCAACGCCGGCGGAACGGCGACTAGCAATCCCGCCACCATCACCATTACCCCCGGGACGGCCGTGACCACGGTGGCGGCCACCTCCTCCTCATCGGGCACACCCGCTCTGGCGGTCACCGGGTTCAATGCGTGGCGCTTGATCGACAGTGGCGCGCTGATGGTGGCTGCGGGCTCTGCCTTCGTCGCCCTCTCCCGCAAGCGGCGCCGAGTCATTCCAGCTAGGCACGTTCGGCAAGGTAGCCCCAGGCATCTTCGCCCATGAGGGTCGGTGCTGGCGGATGGTCTACGAGAACGCAGTAGGCCACGGAACGCATTGCATGCCGCCGGTGGCGTGGGTCGGACGGTGGAAGTTCCTGAAGGGCTGGACGAAGGTGTGGTCGTGCGAGCGGCACACCGAGGACCTGGTGGAAGCGCGGCGCTTACCAGAAAACCTTTCGCTGGTTAGGTTCGACAGAGCCCAGATACCATGCCGGAGAACTTGGGGTCCCGGATGGCCTATCGCGCATCGGGTTCTTGCAGCGTCATTAGACGGGAGGCTGCCTTCTTCGTGAGCGTTGGCTCGTCCGTGAGTTCATTTTATTTCGTTTAGCCAATCGTGCGGGACCGCACTCTGAAGGGAGTGTCGATCCATGGGCACTCGGATAAGCAGAACTGTGCGGGCATTGCGGATGGGTCGCTGGTGGTGCTCAGTGCACTGACCGCCGTGGTGATCGGCGGCGCAATACCTGCTTTACCAAAATCGCCTCTGACCAGCGCCCCCGGCAGGATTCGAACCTGCGTGGTACGGATTAGAAGTCCGTTGCCTCATCCTCTCGGCCACGGGGGCTGGTTCTACAGTCTCTCCTTTGGCAGTCATTCTGACACCCATTGCGTGGCCGCTTGAGCAACGTTTCGTTCAATGAGTCCGTTGGATAAATCTCGGTCGACCAGGACCGGGCCTGTTCCAGTTAGGTCGGGTGTGGTTCATCACGTCGCTGCTCGACAATGCGCGTCTCTCGGGCCCACCGAGAAGCGTCACGTTCTACCCGGCCAAATGAAAACCGCTCGGTTTTCGCGAAAGGCATTTCCGAAATGTGTGCTTCACCCTGGGATCCACAGAAGTTCATCTCCCGTGGTCAGGCTGAGACAGCACACCGATGGCCTTGAGTAGGAGGCCCTTCGCTATTGGGACGGTTGACCTATCTGCGACGTACACGATGACCAGGAGCGCCCAATCGTTCGACCGTCGTGACTCAATCCGCCCCGACTCACGCGACAAGTCGGAACTGAAGAGCACAATTCACGAGACCCATGAACCACCCACCCGCACTCCGGAGTGACGTCAGTTCTGAACGGATGACCTTTGTCCGCCGAAACTGGCGATCAGGGCTCTGGTCAGGAAGAGAAGGTAGCCGTGGGAGATGACTTCGCCGTGTCGATCGAACAATTCGGTCTGGTCGAGTCGACGGTGGAGCTTCTTCAACCCTTGATACGGAATGGTGGGAAGGACATGGTGCTCGAAGTGATACTCCATTCTCGCTCCCACAAGGTGGTCCTGGAGCCACCCGGCACAGCTGGTGCGTGCGATCCAGCGCACATTGCTCGGGTCGCGCAAGCCCGAATCGAAATGCTCGGTGATCGTCTTCAAGCGCAGGATCATCGGATACATACAGACGATCGGGACGAGCCAGAACACGACGTAGAACAAGACCCCGCGTAGGACTCCCTGAAAAAGGAAGAACTGACCGAGGATGATCAGCTGAGTAATCAGCTTCCCAAGCAGCAGATGCGGTTTGGTCAACAAGCTGGCCGGCGCTCCTGACTCGTTCGATGTTCCTGAGATCCGAGTGGTTGCCCTTCGGAATGCCGTAACCCCGAGGAGATCCTGGAGCACGAGACGTGTCAGCGCACCGCGCCGTGATGGCACCAAATAGAAGCCTCGGTCAGGGTCCCGCTCCTGTCCCAAGTATCGATGGTGGAGACGGTGGGTTGGCCGATACTCTTCGACCGAGTTGATCGTCCAAAATGGCTTCCCCAGTTGCAGATCCGGTCATTCAGTTTGCGCGACTTGGCTAGCAATCCGTGCGAGCCCTCATGCAAAATGACCCCGAAGGCATTCATCCTCAATCCCATCAAGAGGACCGACGCGACGCCCGCCGGGACCGCCCAGGCCAAAGGCAAGCGAGGAAGGAGGTTGGCGGCGGTCAGGAGGACGGCCACTTCGACCCACAACAGGCCGATTGCGCCGAATGTGTCCGGCAGCGACTGCTCGGAAAGCGAGCGAATTTCCTCCGCGCTCACCAATTGAGCAAACTGTTCCCTCCAGATGCGCTCTTTGCTGACTGATGCCTCTTTCCCGCTCTGCATCGCCATAGTTCGAGGCCCTCCCTGCTTCGAATGTACAGTACGCACCGATCACCAATCAATCGGGTAAAGGACCAGCATATGGAGTCGGAGCCGGACACCGGCGGGGAACTCGATCCCAGGGGAACCGGGTCGGCGAGGGGGAAGAGCCAGCCCAGTGTCCCATCTGTGGCTCCAAAGACACATGGCCGTATCGGACCGACGTCATTGACCTGGAATACTTCGTCGAGCCGCCCGGCAACTTCATTATCCAGAAGTGCAGGGGCTGTGCGTCTGAGTTCATCGACCCCCGTCCGATCGAATCGGAACTCCCCCCTTCTACCCGAGCGATTACCACGCCTACAACGAAAACCATGGCCGTGTGGCTCACCTGCTGGTGGAAGCCAGAGCCCGGTCACGGGCTCGGTTTTACCGTCGGCTGATATCGAGCCGTCCCGGTCGCATATTCGACGTCGGGACCGGTGACTGTCGCCATTTCGACGAGCTCCGGCGGTTCCTCGACCTGGAATGTGCCGGCATCGAGATTCAACCCGAGATTGCCGCCAAGGGCCGGGCTCGCGGCTACAACGTGCTCGAGGGCACGCTCGAAACCGCCGATCTGAGTGGTCAGCTCGGGACATACGACGTGGTTTCCATGAATCACGTGCTCGAGCACGTGATCTTCCCCCACACCATGCTCGAGCGGGCCCGGGATCTTCTGCGGCCAGGCGGTCACGTCATTGGCCAGTTACCGACGGTAACGTCCTGGGAGAACAAGCTGTTCGGGCGCAATTGGGGCGGCTATCACTTCCCGCGCCACCTGCAGATACCTTCGAGAACGGGCCTGGCCGATCTGCTCGCGGCGGTCGGATACCACAACGTCAAGGTGCGGTCGGCTCCTCATATTCAAACCACGATCTCTCTGCAGAACACGCTCGTCCGCAAGGGATGGCGACCCCATATGCAGTATGGCAAAACGCCAATTTATTCTGGCCTCCTTGCTGCCGCCCTGCCCTATGAGACCGTCGCATGGCTCTGCGACAGGGGCGGCATTATCGACTTTCAGGCCCAGAAGCCGACTAATTCGGGGCAGTCGGCTTCTCGTGGCTCTCTCTGGAGCGGTATCTAAAGAGGGCGTCGGTTTCGGAGCCCAGCGTCTCAGTGGATCAGGCTCTGGCAGAGCGTCGGCTTGGGAGTAGTCGCTGTTTCGCCGACCACCGAGAGCAGCCCCGGCGATCCGTGGGGTTGAGGATTCTGGTCGACGGCGATGGGGTGGCTATCCACCAGCGTGGTCGACAGATAGGTCACCCCGTCAAACGTCACAGCGATCTGATGTTTGGCCGGGTCAGTGACGACGACCACCTGATGAGCGGTACCCGATTTCACCGTGAACAAGAAGCCGGGCCCGGGTTGGCCAGGGCCGTAGACGCCGAACCTGAGCCGAACCAGACGTCGGGTGCCGGTAGCCGTGGCGCTCACCGCCACGGTGCTCTTCCCGGCATGGACCAGTGAGACCGACTCCGTGCCGTGAGACACGAGCCGGTTGACTGTCATGCGGAATGTGTGTTGGAACGAGTGGCCGAGCTCGACCACCATCCACGTGGTGCGCTGGAACTGCTCGTTGGGCACCGTCGAGTAGTCCTCTCCGTTGGAGATGTACAAACCATCGCAGTCCCCGACAACGTAGAGTTGGTCAGCCGGGCCCCACGAAGGCAACGAATTCCCACGGCTCACCTGAGACTCAATCGGATGCCCCGTCACGTCGCTGATGGCCTTCTGGGCCTCGACATAGTGGAGGACCTGGGTGGTGTTCCATTCCTCGTTGGGCGTGATTGAGATGCCGATGTTGGCCACAATCATGAAGAAAGCAAGGACCGTGACGATCCCCAACGCCCCGACGCGCATGGACCGTTTCCGTCCGTCCAGCCGGCGCCAAATGTCCGCCATGGCTACGGCGCTGGCCAGTACGAGAAATGGGAGGAAATCCCCCAGATACCGTGGCGAGATATAACCCCACAACAGAAGGGCAGCGCCGGCACTGCCCGCGGCCAGCAGCAGCAATCGGGTTTGCGCCACCTTTCCGATCGGCTTGGGCCGAAAGGCCGTGACGAGACCCCAGCAGCTCAGGAGGAACAGCAGGATTGTCGACGCTGGAAGGCTGGCCGTCCGGTATCTCCTGTCGAAGAGCACCCCGGACAAGGCCGGGGGAGGACCGGAAGGCAACGTGATGAATGGGAAGACGGAGGTGAGGCGCAGGCCATCGGGCCGCAGATAGGCGAGGACGTTGGTCGGCACGAAGATGGTGCCCTCCTCGGCGTTGTGGTTGGCCGCGAGGAACTTGCGTCGATAGGCGTTGACGTGAGTCCACACCTGCTCAAAGTTGGAGACCCCGAAAAGAACACCGAACTTGGAGTAGTTGACGGCACAACTGATGACCAATGGGACGAGCCCGACCCCCAGTAGAGGGACGCACCACCGTCGGCTCTCCGGCCACCGCGGCCGAGCCCGAACCAAGCCGCAATCAGTACCGCGCCGACAACACAGGCCCAGCCAGTTGTCGCACGATCGAGGTTGGCCGCCAGCACCAGCACGAAACTGGCGATGACCCGTCCCCACGACGGACGCTCGATGACACCCAGAAGGGCAAAGATGCTTCCTATGGTCAGACAGATGCTCCACGCGATGTCCTCGTTGAAGACGAACGGAGTTGCACCCAGCAGCATCCAGACTGTCCCTGCCAACACGGAGGCGATGAGCACACCAAACGCACTTGCTTCCGCCTTTCCCATGATGACCGGCCCACGTATGAGGAAACGGATACGCCATAGCAGTAAGGAGGTGAACAGGCCGGTCAACAGCCATGCCGCCATCAGATACGGAGCTGTGAGCCTGCCGTCCAGCGTGCTGGTGAAGGCCAGGACCGGCATGCGAATGAGAGACGGGAACAGGCCGAAGTACGTGTACTCCCGTCCACCGTGTACGAAAGCTTCGATGCCGATGGATCCATTGGCTAACCACAAATGGCCGTGGAACATGGCGCGAGCTTGAAGGTCGTAGAAGTTGTTCTCGTAGACCGTCGTTCGGAGCAGGTTGGGGCTACCCCACAGATCGAAGAGGGTCCAGGTAAACGGCACGGCGGCCAGGACAATGGCGACGATGGCGGCGATGGTGAATCGGCGACGACTCGCCGCGAGCGCAGGCGGCAGATCGACTACGGCGTCGCGCCCTTCCATGCTGTCGCCATCTGGTCTCGCATCGATCGGCACATCTTGATCCTCGTCGAGTACCGTGGTCCCCGCTGGCCCGCTGGCGCCTTCCCGCATTCTGAGCGAGTGTAGCGAGGAGAGATGGGTGGTGATCGGCGCCGCCGCTGGTGACGTACGGGGGCGCCTGGGGCCTTCCGCTGTCCCATGAGGCCCGTCCTTCATTGTCCGTCGCCGGAGACCGTGATCGAGGACCCCCGACAGCCAAATCTGACTGGTTTCCGGCTGGCGATGGAGCCGGGCAGCCCCTCACTCGACGCCGCACTACTCGGGCGAAGGTGGGTGTTCGAGATCGCCTATGGCGCCCTGGTGGGTGCCGCGGTGGCGCCGATCCTTTCCGTGGTCGGCCGACGTTCCGGGTTGCCTCGGTCAAGCATTCAACAACGAGTTGATACTCGTCCACATCTATTCCGCCCATTTCCGCCGTCTCGACCTCGTCCCGGTTTGGTCCAGCAGCGACGGAGTCGGACTTGGCAGTCCGATCCTGCTCTCTTATCAGAAGGGCGATTTTCTGTGGGTCGGGTGCCCTCTTCGTCCGCTTGAGAGGATCGCTAAAACCCACTCTCCTCGTCGCCATTGGTGCCTTTCTGACGTCGGCCTACGGGACGCGTCGAGCGCTACCAAGTTGGTTGCCGAGAGCAGGATCCTCTGACTCGGAGGGTCTCTTTCGTGGCCGAGCTCGAAGGCACTCTGACCCACGCCGAGCGGGGCATCCAACACAACAAAAGCCGCTGGTTATTTTCAGGATTGGAGGGTAGGTTGACCGTGATGAAGCAGGCCGTGGCACGTCTCTGGCGCTTCAGTCGGACCCCCGAAGGCATCAAGGTGATCCGTTACACCATGGTGTCGGCCATCTCGGCGCTTACCTCACTCATCATTCTGACGATTGTCTACGGGGTTCTCCGACTGTGGTCCGAGGTGGTCAGCACGCTCTTCGCCAATGTGATGGCCGGCATCCCGTCGTACCTTCTCAACCGGCACTGGGTTTGGCAGAAAGGCGGCAGGTCGCACCTGTGGAGGGAGATCCTGCCGTTTTGGGTCATGTCATTGACGGGAATCGGTTTTGCGCTGTTCACGGCATCTTTGGCCCACAATTTCGCCGTCGATCATCACCTCCATCATCTCGCTCGGACGGTTCTCGTGGTCGGGGCCAATATCGCCGCCTTCGGGATTCTCTGGTTCCTCAAGTTCATCATCCTCAACCGGCTATTCGCTGAGATCGCTGACGCCGAGGTCGGGGTGGAGGCATGAAAGGTCGGGTTGGCGGGGACCCAGGGGCGAAGCACCCGCTGGTGCTTGCTCCACCTGGCCGTTGAAGTCGTCAAATTTGACAATTTGAACGACCAGGTGGACGGGCTAGAGTTTCCGGATGCCGGAGGGACGTTCCGGGTGGAAGGTCGGAGTAGGCAAAGGGGTGGCGGCCGCCGTGGCATCTCGGATCGCAGGAGTGCAATCGGCCTCGGCGCTCTATCATGGTGCAGCGAACCATTTGCGGATCCGGCTTCGGAGGTACCGGCCGGAGCGAGGCCAGCCGACATGACCACCGAAGTCAGAGACGAGACACATTCGCCAGTGCTTGACATCGCCCGCTTGGAAGGCGACGTCGACAAGCTTCACTCGATATATCGGTCGGCGAGACCCTATCCACACATCGTGCTCGACGACTTCCTCGAACCCGATGCGCTGAAGGCAGCAATCGATGAGTTCCCGCCGCTCGATCCAGGACTTTGGACCAATTACCTTCACACCAACGAGCGAAAATTCAGCAATACCGACCCGCAGACGTGGGGGCAAACGTTGCAGGAGATATTGCGTGAGCTCAATTCACCTCGTTTCGTGACATTCGTGAGCAGGCTCATCGGCGTCGAGGGCCTCGTGGCGGACCCTTCCCTCGAGGGAGGTGGGCTGCACCAGTCAACTACTGGGGGATTCCTCAACATCCACGCGGACTTCACTGTCCACCCTCACAACCGCAAGTGGCAGCGACGGGCCAATATCCTCCTCTATCTCAACAACGACTGGAAGCCCGAATACGGTGGCGACCTCGAACTGTGGAGTGCCGATATGAAGGAGTGCGTCGAGAAGGTCTCGCCGGTGGCCAACCGCGTGCTCATCTTCACCACCGACGCAACTTCGTTCCACGGTCACCCCGAGCCGATGACGTGCCCCGAGGGTGTTGCCCGCCGTTCGCTCGCCCTGTACTACTTCACCATCGAAGAGGATCCGCTGGTCCGCTCGACCGAGTATCGAGCTCGACCCGGTGACGGCATCCACTCCGTCATGATCTACGCCGACAAGCAGATGCTCCGTGGCTTTGACTGGGCCAAACGGCATCTCGGAGTCTCCGATCAGACCGCCAGCAACCTCCTGCGACTTCGCGATCGAATCCGCCGGAGAGGCAGCCGGTGACAGTGGCTGACACAGCCACCATCACCAAAGCTTCGGAGCCCCTCGATAGCAGCGAGAAGTTGGCCGTCTCAACCAGGGAATCACCTCCCTCGGTAGACGAACTCAGCCGCCGGCGCTTCACGACCGCCGTCGTGATTGGGATCGTCGTCGTCCTTCCCGTCTTGTTCTGGTTGTTGTGGGATCTCTGGTCAGGATCGGTGAGTCCGCTCCGGGGTGTGCCCTACGACAACTTCTACGACCTGCAGGCCCGAGCCATGTTCCACGGCCGGCTGAATCTCCCGACGGGCACGGAGGGTATCGAAGCCTTTGTTCACAATGGGCGCCAGTACACCTATTTCGGCCTTTTCCCGTCGCTGATCCGCATGCCGATCCTCCTCGTGACCAGCAGCCTGGATGGAAAGCTGACGGCACCTTCGATTTTCTTGGCGTGGGTGACAACGGCAGTATTCAGTTCCGTCTTGATGTGGCGTTTGCGAATCTTGATGCGCGGGCGGGCCATCGTCGGTCGGGCCGAGGCGGCGTCGTACGGCGTCTTGATGGCGACCATCATGGGGGGGTCGGTCATCCTCTTCCTGGCTGCCACACCATTCATCTACAACGAGGATTTCGCCTGGAGCGTCCCGCTCACCGTGGGCAGCATCCTCGGTCTGCTCGGGGTCATGGAGCGACCGACGTGGGGGCGGGTCACGTTCAGTGGCATCCTGATCCTGTGCGCCAATCTCGATCGGTCCCCCGCTGGCTGGGGCTGCGTGATTGGGGCCGGACTCGTGGCGGTGTGGTTCGCCCTGGGGCGCGGTGGGCCCTCCAACCGACGTTGGACGGTACCGGTGGCGGTGATCGCCGTCGTTCCTTTTCTGGTCAGCTGTGCGGCCACGTATGCCAAGTTCGGCATTCCCATCGGGCTGCCCATGGCCGACCAGATCTGGGCCTCTGTCAACGCCCACAGACGCCAGTTTCTGGCGGCCAACGGCGGGAAGGCCTTCAGTGTCGGCTTCCTTCCGAGCACCCTGTGGGCCTACTGGCAGCCCTTCGGCCTCCATGTCAGCGGCTTGTTCCCCTTTATCTCCACTCCGACTGCCCCGGCCGCCTGGCTCGACGGGGCAGTGCTGGACCAGACCTATCCCACAGCCAGCATCCCCGCCACAATGCCGCTTCTCTTCCTGCTGAGTTGCTGGGGAGTCGTGACAGCGTTCCGGCCTCGAGGGTTGGGGCAGGTGCGACTCACTCGGATAATGCTGGTGTGCGCGGCTGCCGGTGCGGCCGGCGTCTTGCTGTGGGGATACATCTCCGAGCGGTACATGGCCGACTTCATGCCCTTTCTGATTCTGGCCAGTGCCATCGGCCTGATCGACGTCTGGCGCCGGCTTGGCCAGCCGCGGTCGGCGGGCGCGCGAGGTGGTCGCTCGGGGTGGTGACGGTCTTCGCCCTGTACTGCATCGGGGCCAACGTGGCCATCGCCGCCGGGCCTGCCGCTCAGTGGTCCACGGCCCAGAACGCTGGCTTCGTGACTGCGGAGCGCGATCTCAGTCTTCAATACCTGGGACGTCAGGTTCGGACCGGGCCCACGCTCCCCTACTGGGCGCCCGCGGGCCAGTCTTCGCGGTGAACCATTGTTCGGGCCTTTATCTCTCGACCGGCAACAACATGGCGGACGTCCCGGGCCAGCAGATCCAGCATTACACCTGGATGCCGGTCGAACAGAGCCCCAGCTTCACCCATGTCGTCGGTTTCACCTTTAACAGGCCTTCGCGCTTTTTGACCGTGCCGTTCCCCTCATGAAGTACGGGGCCAGCACCCTGATCATCGGCCCGGGCGGACCGGGCCGGGTTCAGATCGCGGTTGAAAACTCCGGCACTTCGATCAACTGGCCACCGCAAACAGGGTTCGGTACCCCATCAACGTGCTCCATGAGCAATACCACATCACTGTGACCACGGATCCCAATCTCAAGTCGATCGTTGTGACCTGGTACGGAGAAAAGATGATCGGCCACTATCTGGGCGGCGACGGACCCGCCATCGTGCAGGCCACGCCAGCTTCATCGAATGGTACGACTCCTACCGTCACCGTCGCCGCAGTGCCCAACGCGACTCCGTCGAACCCCATGCCGCTGTGCCGGAGCCTGGTTGGGAAACGCTGACCACGGTGCCACTGATTTGGCGATTCATCTTAC
Organism: uncultured Acidobacteriota bacterium; assembly: GCA_963818345.1. GTDB lineage: Bacteria > Acidobacteriota > Terriglobia > Acidiferrales > UBA7541 > Palsa-189. Next base: position 38,212 of record CAWFRX010000019.1, read on the forward strand.
TTCGTTCAGCGTGTCTTGCTAACCTACTCGGGCCTGACCATCACGTTCGCCACGCCCACCCTCACGATTCAAAACAGCTCGACCGCGGCGCTTTCCGTCAATGGGACCACATGCAACATAGGCGCAATCTGCACCGTAAGCCCGACGCTGAATTCGGCCTCCGTTAGCATTACGTCGAGTCCCTTCCCGCTCACGCTCAGCGCCAATACTCCGATCACGCTGGCACTGGACTTCAACATGAACTCCTCCATCCAGTCCAATATGACCATCAGTCCGACGGTTACGGTCACAACGCCCGCGGCCTCTAACGGCAACCTCCAGAGTCTGGCGGTTACTGGCCAGGTGACGACCGCAAACTCCAGTGGCTTCACCGTCCAGGACACCAACACCGGCCAGCCCGTGCAACTCTCGAATGGCACCGGCACGACGTTTAGTGGCTTCACCACTGCCAAACGGGGCGACCTGCGCCACCGCCAACACCGCCGCATGCGTCGCGAGCAATCAAAACGTCTTGGTGAATTACGGGATCTCCAGCACGTCACCCGGCACCCTGACTCCTACGAGCGTTACGTTGCTGCCCGGAATCACCAACGGGATCGTCGGCACGGTGATCTCCAAGAATACCGGCGCCAATACATTCACAATGGTTACGACTGGTGCCTCTCCGAGCGAGACCGGTACGACGGTCGGTCAGCAGCTTGTGGTTACACTCGCTAGCAACGCCACATTCTCAACCGAGGCGACGAGCCTCACCGTGCCTGTCGGAGATACGTTCACAGCCCTTGCTAGCATCCTGCCGGGGCAAACCGTCGAAATTAACGCGACGAGTTTCTCTTCTACGGCCGGAACAGCGACCGCAAACGCTGTGATGCTTTTGCCGTCCCAGTTCACCGGCACCGTCACAGGCGTCTCTGGAACGAACGTGACGTTGAACGGACTCAACGGCGTATTTACGGGCGGCGGAACGAACTCGCTGACCGTAGGCACCTCAGCCGGCACCACCTATGGCGGTACTCTGACCGGTTTCTCTGGGATCACTACCGGTCAGACCGTCACAGTGGGCGGCGCGGTGTATCCAACCACCACCGGCGTCAGCGTGGTGGGCGGCCAAATCTCCCACTAACTGTACGAGGGAGGTAAGGAAACCACGTCACTCAAGCTGTTCGCTTTAAAAGCCGCGCACGCCTCGAAAGGCGTTCGCGGCTTTCTCATTTTGTGACGCAGTAGGAATGAGGATTATTTCGGTGGATCAATCGTTCCGGCGGCGTCATTCTCGGATCGTTGACGTAGTGCTCGATGCTGTAATCGTCTCGAAGCTGGATCTGTCTCTCTGAAAGAACCTGGAAGACTCGAGTCGTCGCCTGAGGCAAGTCCGAATAAGGTCCGGGTCAAAACAAAGGGGCCATAATCGTCACCGGGCCGAGCGCCGCCTCCAGTCTGGAAGCGGCGCAGTCTTGGTTAGCTGTTCGTTAGTCTTGCAGCCGCAGATCGCCGCCAATCTTATCGATGGCGGGCGCGATTGAGCGGTCGCGAATCGTAGGCTGGTACGAGCCCCCCGTAGCGGTTGCGGCCATCTCGATCGGGTTATCGCGGAGCGGAGCAGTCGCGTGTTTTCCTGCCCATTTCACGGCCGCCCCTAAATCCACGTTTCCTTCTCGCAGCGCCTCTGTGTCGGGCGTTTGCGGTGTGCCAGGCATGGGAGGAAGCGCGAAAATCCCAGGAGGTGTGGCATAGACAGGAGCAGTTGGCTCCTGGGGGCCGCGAACCTGCGCGGCAGTAGAAGAAAGGCCGACGGAGTAGATCGTCACATTCGCAAGTCGCGCCTGACTGATCACTGAGCCGATTTTCTCTTCTCCGCCGATATTGACTGCCTCGCCCAGCACGATGATCACACGGCGGTGCGAAGAAGAGCGGGCCTGAAGCAAAGCCACAGCTTGCGACAACGCATCGTAAAGCCTCGCTCCCGATGTCCCCATCTGGATATTGCTAACAGCCTTCTCAATCGCGTCGTCGTCGTTCGTAAAATCCAGTAGTTTGTCTACCTCGTCGTTGTAACCAATCAAAGCAGCTTCGCCGTCAGCGCCTACCACGTTTTGGGTGAATATTACTCCGGTGCGCCGGATCGCCGGCAATAGCGCCTCGACGCGAGAACTCGTCTCCACCACGATCGCCACCGACACAGGCGTATCCGCAACGTCTGTGGCGTTCACGGTCACGTCGCTGCTCGGAGGCGCAGTCTGGGATTGCAGTTTCACCGGGTGGGCACTCATTAGGGCCGCAAACATAAGCGCGGCCACAAAACTGAGGGACAATTTCCCTGGCGGCGGTTGCAACTTCGGTGCTGGTTTCATCGCATGCATCATGGCGTCTCCTTTTGAGGAGCCAGTGCAAACCTTTCAGTTAGGTTCGAGTGGTTTCCTCCCACACAACGACAGACTGCTGAAATAGGTCGGGGAACGCGTTGGCAAGGTTCTCGCGTTGTTTCAGAGAATTTAGTGCGCCCATGGCAACTCTGCTCGGACCAATTGGAATCTCCCCTGCAAGATAAGATGCCAGTCGGTCGGCAAAAGAGGCTGTGAGTGGGTCTCGAAAAGTCTTCCGGACACCCGAGAATAAGTCTACGTTGCGCGCACAGGCCACAGATGTCGCAGACTTGATCGGCGCAAGCGGAAACGCCGCCAACCCCATGCTTTTCTCCGCTTTATGGGCTTTCTGGCCTGTGGCGGTGTTCATCACAATATCCCGACCTCGGACAATAACGTGCAGTTTCGTTTCCACTTCCAGGTTCGCAAGCGTGAGAATTTTCGCGGCCTGTCCTACAGAATCTGCCGTACCTCGGGCGCGGTCGACGCGCTCGCGCAATTGGAGTATGCTTTGCGGCGCAAAATTACCTGCGGTCCGGGGGAGATCGCTGTGAAGAAATGGGCTGACCCGGCCGCCCTCAGAAATCCTAAGAAAGACTCGGAGGAAGAAAGATGGAGATCAAGACGGAATACGTGAAATTGGCAGTCGGAGACGGCACATCGATGCGCGCCTATGTGGCGCAGCCAGCGGCAGGCGACGCCAAGCGCGGCTTGCTGGTGATGCAGGAGGCTTTCGGCGTCAACGCGCACATCCGCGACATCACCGAGCGATTCGCTCGCGAGGGCTATCTGGCAATCGCTCCCGAGTTGTTTCACCGCACGGGCGAAGGTTTCGAGGGGCGTTATGACGACTTTCCTTCGGCCATGGGGCACATGCAAGCGCTCCGAGATCCCTCGATGGAGGCCGACTTCCGCGCGGCCTACGACTGGCTCAAGTCCAAAGGTGGTGCAAATCTGCCCGTAGCTGCTGTGGGCTTCTGCATGGGTGGCCGGGCCGCGTTTCTGGCCTCAGCCACACTGCCGATCGACGCCGCGGTTTCCTTCTACGGCGGCGGCATCGCGCCGAGCCAGTACAATCCCGGCTTACTCGGCCGCGTGAACGACGTTGCAGCGCCTCTACTACTTTTCTGGGGAGGGCGCGACCAGCATATCGGCACAGCGGCGATGCGCGCAGTCACCGACTCGCTGACCCAGGCCGGAAAGACATTTGCCAACGTGGAATTCTCAGACGCCGATCATGGTTTCTTCTGCGACGCCCGGGGCAGCCATAACCCATTGGCCGCGGCCGTGGCTTGGCCGATGGTTCTAGCCTTTCTGAATACGCACATCGCAGCGCGCGAACGCGGAGCTGCGGCGCGCTCCTAACGCTTCTATCATCGCAGGGCCTTCATCGAAAAATTGCTGCAAGCTGATGAATCGGGGGGCGCCGGCCGCGCCCCCGTTCTCCGATCGATAATGCCGCGGTAGGAAAGATAAATCGGCCGAATATCAATATGCAGTTTCTCCCATGCAGTTTCTCCGCTCTCAGGCCCTCTAACGACGACAACTAATCCGGTTCGCTACGAAAGAACTCAGGTGTATAATTCCCGCCCATACGGGTGGTTTAAAACGAAAATCTCGGTTGCGCCTCGGTGAGAATTTGTCATCCAGCCGGAACGCTGAGATTCAGGAGTTGACCATGAAGCACCACGCGAGTGGGACGCGCACGAAATACACCATCACGCACATTGCTTTTCTGGCTTTGGCCATTCTGGTCCTGGCGTTTCCTCTCTTGACGAATGGGCAATCTGGCCAATTTAAGATTGGCGTGCTGCCATTCGCCGACAACACCGGGTCTAATGCCGGGGAAGTTGCCGGGGCGGTCTCTCGCGCGGTGCAAGCAGAGATCGTGCACTCCACCCAACTTCAGGGACGCGTGCTCACGCTCGATCCCGGCGCCAACCCAAATAATTTGGACTCCGACAAGGCCCTGGCGCTCGGTCGCGCCCAAAACGTCGATGTCGTCGTTATCGGCACCATACTAGAAGCACAGTCGGAGCAATCGAACAGCTCCACGAGGGCGCCGTCGATCGGCGGCTTTAGCCTCGGAGGCAACAAGCAAAGTGTGAAAGCCTCCGTGACTCTCCAGGCCGACCTGTTTAGCACAGCCACGGGGCAAAAAATCGATAGCATCCGGCAAACGGGAACCGCCTCCCAAACCAAAATTGGCGCGGATGCCGACACCAGCCTCGGCGGCCTGAACACCGGCGGCTCAAGCTTCGACAACTCCGCCATGGGGAAGGCATTTCATTCCGCAGTGACCGACCTCGTCAAGAAAATGAATAGCGAACAGGCGCAGATGACCCACTACACGGGTGGCGGCGCCGTAGCGGCATCCGCGGGCGCCCCGGCCGGTGCTTCCCCAAGCGCCACGCCATCGGCAGCTTCGCCGGCCGCGGCATCGCCGAGCGCGGCTGCAGCCATGGCCCCGGCAGGAGCTGCTGCCGGAGGCCAGCCTGAATTCAAGACCCTGAAAATCGACTTCGTTCCTGGCGAACGCACGGTTTTCTACGACGATTTCAGCGATATGGCGCAAGATGAACCGCCGCCGCATTGGAAAGTGCGAGACGGCAAGGTCGATCTTCGCATCGCCGGTGACGTCCGCGAACTATACGCCGCAGATGCGGTGAAATTGTTTTCGCCAAACTTTGTGCTGCCTGCGAACTTTACATTTGAGCTGGAATGGACAGGGCAAGGCGAGACCGATTGGAACTTCATGGACAAAGATGATCATGAACTGCTCGGCGTAATGGTGCGTGGCGAGCCGGACGGCGAGACAGCCAATGCCAGCGTCAGCGCCACGTGCGACGGGTGTGGCTCACTTGGTTCGGGAGGAGTGAAAACCGATCTTACCAAGCCGGTGGAGTTCGGGCTTTGGGCTCAGCAAGGGCGGGTGAGGGTTTATCTGAACGGGGAGCGGTTGGTAGACGTCAACCAGGTAAACATCGCGCAGATTACCCATGTGGATGGGCAGATCAGCGGCTATCGGCCCAACGGGATTCGCAAGTTCCGACTGGCGGAATCCGCGCCGGACTTTTCCGCCGTGATGGCGGCCACCGGCAAGTACGTCACGCACGGAATCTACTTCGACACAGACAGCGACCGGCTGAAACCGGAGTCAGCGCCCGTGATCAAGCAGATCGCGGCGGCACTGGACAAAAATCCTGCGTTGAAACTGGAAATCGACGGTTACACGGACTCGGTCGGCGATGCCGCTCACAACATCGATCTTTCCAATCGGCGGGCGCAAGCGGTCCAAACCGTACTCGTTACCCAATTTGGCGTGACCGCTGCTCGTCTATCTTCAAAAGGAATGGGGCAAGCAAAACCGATTGCTTCGAATGATACGCCAGACGGTCGCGCCACAAATCGTCGCGTGGAATTCGTCAAGCAGTAGCGACAGAGGCCCAGGGCCGCGTCGTTCTCGATCTTGGGCTCTCTCGCAGTCAAGTCGGAGTCGACACTCGCGCGACTTAAACTCAGGTGGCCACGCTACCCTCGGTGGGTTTCCGATCTGGGGAGGTTTTTCGAGCCGGCGTCCCGCTCGGCGCCGCGCGCAGGTACTGCGCCGGCCATGAAACGTTCACTCCCAATTCGGCAGCAGCATGCAGCGGCCAATACGGATCGCGAAGCATCTGACGCGCCATAAAGACCAGGTCCGCTTGCCCGCTTCGCAGGATCTGTTCGGCCTGCACGGCCGAAGTGATCATCCCAACCGCGCCTGTCAGGATTCCAGCTTCCTGCCGAACCCGCTCGGCAAGCTTGGTCTGGTAGCCCGGGCCGATATGAATTTTGACGCCCGGCACATTGCCCCCCGATGAGCAATCGATCAGGTCAACGGCGAGCGGCTTAAGCATGCGCGCCAGTTCGACGGACTGCTCCACATCCCAGCCCCCCGGGACCCAGTCCGTAGCCGAAATTCGGACAAAGAGAGGAAAGCGCTCTGGCCATTCCGCGCGAACCGCTTCGACGGTTTCACGCACGATGCGCGTGCGATTATCAAACGACCCGCCGTAACCATCCGCGCGCTGGTTGCTCAGCGGCGAGAGAAACTCGTGCAGCAAGTATCCATGGGCGCCGTGAAGTTCGATCACGCGATAGCCGGCCTCTCGGGCGCGCCGTGCGGCATCGCCAAACGCGCGAACCACCGTGGCGATTCCGTCGCTCGTGAGCGCAACGGGCATGGGATAGTTGGCGGAAAACGGGAGCGCGCTGGGCGCCACGACGTCGCTCCATCCTCCCTCGCTCTCCGCAAGCTTGCCGTCATGCTCCCAAGGGCGGCCCACGCTCGCCTTGCGCCCGGCATGCGCGAGCTGGATCCCAGCCACGCTGCCACAGGAATCAATGAACCGCGTGATGCGAGCGAGTGGCTCAATGTGCGCGTCGCTCCACAGGCCCAAGTCCTGCGGGCTGATGCGGCCCCTCGCCTCCACGGCCGTGGCCTCGGCGAAAACCAGGCCGGCGCCTCCGACGGCGCGGCTTCCCAGGTGAACCAAGTGCCAGTCGGTGGCGAACCCGTTTTCGCAGGAATACTGGCACATCGGTGAGACCACGATGCGGTTGGCCAATGTCACGTCGCGAATGGTCAACGAATCGAAAAGCCCATACGTTGCCTCGACTGAGTTCGAGCTAGACACGCTGTGAGCGCTCCCCCTTGTCAAAACGTGCGGATATGTGTCGTGCAATGTTCGCAGGTAGCCGCAGGTTCGGCAAATTCAACTCGCTGCCGTAATCGCTTCCTGGCAGCCGCCGGCAGTTCGCAAATCGGTGTCAGACACGCGTCGCGATCTTGCTATCTGGTCCGTCGTGTGGAGAATTAGGGTGAACCACAAGCTTCCATCCGGTAGAAATGGTAGGGACGAGCTACAAGCGCTTTGCGCTATAGCAGCATCTAAGCGTCCCAGGATGAACCGGTAGAAAACAGTCGGAGGCAGCAATGAAGACTGCAAGTCGGATTTCCTGGGTGTTTGTGTTAGCGGTGTTTCTCGCGGCGGGGGTAAGCCATCCGGCCCTGGCAGACGACGACCCACCGGGGCGCGTTGCTCGACTCAATTTGGCGCAGGGCTCGGTGTCCTTCCAGCCGGCAGGTGGCGGAGACAACGACTGGACCGCGGCGGCAGTGAACCGTCCGATGACCACGGGTGACCGGCTCTGGACGGATCAGGACGGCCGCGCCGAGCTGCACGTCGGCTCAACTGCGATCCGGGTAGATCACAACACCGGCATCTCGTTTCTGAATCTTGCCGACAACGCGGTGCAGCTCCAACTTTCCGCCGGCACCACGATCATCAGTCTGCGGCGCCTCGACCCCATGGATGCGTTTGAAGTGGACGCGCCCAACCTCGCCTTTTCGCTGCTCAGCAAGGGCACCTACCGCGTCGACGTAGACCCGGACAAAAACGTAACCGTCGTGACGGTCGAGCAAGGCCAGGGAAGCGTCACGGGTGGTGGTCGCTCGTACGACCTAATGGCCGACCAGCGCGCCACGTTCACGGGCACCGACAATTTGCAGTATGACTTGGCCGACCCCCATGCAACTCCGCCGACCGACTTCGACACTTGGTCTGTCAGTCGCGACCAGCAGCAAGACCACGCTGCTACTACTGCAGCGGCGCATAACGTCTCTCCCGAAATGACCGGCAGCGAGGACCTCGATACCTACGGAGCCTGGCAAACAACGCCTGATTACGGCCCGGTGTGGGTGCCTGCGGGAGTCGCTGTCGGCTGGGCGCCTTATCGCTACGGCCACTGGGTTTGGATGGCGCCGTGGGGATGGACCTGGGTCGAAGACGAGCCCTGGGGATTTGCACCGTTTCACTACGGCCGATGGGTCGCCGTTGGCGGAGGCTGGGGATGGGTCCCGGGACCGGTGGCGGTCCGCCCAGTGTACGCTCCGGCGCTGGTGGCTTGGGTCGGAGGCACTCCCGGCTTCAACTTTTCGGTCTCGCTGGGAGTTGGCGGCGGCATCGGCTGGTTCCCGCTGGGGCCGCGCGAGGTTTTCGTTCCGGCGTACCACGTGAGCGACGCGTACGTCACCCGAGTGAACGTTACCAATACAGTCGTCGAACGCACGACGGTGATAAACGTCTATCACAACACCAACGTTACCAACGTCACTTACGTGAACCAGCGCGTGAACGGCGGAGTCACAGTGGTTTCGCACGATACATTCGTCAATGCGCGGCCCGTCTCTCGAAACGTGGTTGCCGTACCCGAACGCGAACTGGCGGCCGCGCCCGTCTCGCGTACCTTTTCGACGCAGCCGGTCCATTCGAGCCTGGTTGGCGAGGGACGTCCGGCCACGGCGCGTCCCCCGGCGGCCATACTCAATCGAACCGTCGTAGCCAAGAGGACCCCGCCTCCGGCGCCCGCAAGATTCCAGGAGCAGCCGGGCGGGCCCGCGAATCGGGAAGCTGCGGCTCCTGGTCCAGCAGCGCGGCCCGCGCAGCCCCCAGCGGGTTACCGTCCGCCGCCAGCGCGCACGTTCGAGCAGCAAGGCAGTGGCGGTCAGCAGGGGCAGCAGGCTGAGCAAGGTCGGCAAGGCAATGCCGAAAACCTCAACCGCGGCGCCGCTCCAGCTGCGCCCGCCAATCCCGCCGCGCGTCCAGCCCCGCCCGTGCGCGAGGCGACACCCGCCGAGCGGCAAAGCGACGCAGCCAAGCAGAATCAGTATCAGCAACAGCATCAGCAAGCGCATCCAAAAGAACCGCCCCAGCGGCCGGCCAAGGGCGAGAAGGCCAAGTAAAGGAAAAGCGTCGTCGCCAACCAAAACAGCAGCAATCGCGGCGGCCGGGCTAAGATAGTGGCTGTTGCCGCCGCAGCCGGCCGTCTCAGCCCAGGCTGCGGCCGAGGCACACCGCGTCCATGACGTCTTATCGCCGCGAAAAAGTAAATTGGATGGACCTGCTGTGGCTTCTCTTCCTCGGCGGCTTGGCCGTTCTTCCGCCGGTTCGCGAGGTCCACAAGCAGCTCATTCTGCTGGCAATCGGCGCCCTGCAGTTGTTTGAAGGCAGCCTCATCCAGTGGGCGCCCCACCGTGGCAAGTATTACGCGGTGCTGTTGAAGATTCTTCTCAGCATGCTGCTGCTCGCGCACACCGGCGGGCTGGAGATTAACAGCAGCTATTACCCGATCTTCTATGTGCCCATCGTGACGGCCGCCGTCTATTTTGGGCCGCTCGGCACGATGCTTTGGACGCTGCTCGCCTCGGCCGCTTACTGCTCCTACTTATATCCCGCGCTGCAGCAATACCAGTTGGCCGAGGGAGGTTACGCCGAACTGGCGCATCCGCATCTTGTTTTTCTTTCTGGCGGCCATGGTCGTCAACCGCTTCGCCACGGAAAATCGCCGCCAGACATCGCGTTACCAAACCTTGGCCGAGCAATTGGCCGAAACCAATCGCCGCCTCGAACAAGCCCAAGCCCAGGCGCGCCGGTCCGAACGCTTGCGGCGCTCGGCCAGCTCTCCGCCGGCCTGGCTCACGAAATTCGCAACCCGCTCGGCATCATCAAGGGCTCGGCCGAAATGTTGATCGAACGGCTCAAGTCCGCGGAGCCGCTGGCCGCCGAGCTCGCGGGTTACATCTCCACGGAAGTGAACCGGCTCAGCGCCCTGGTGACGCGCTTTCTCGATTTCGCGCGGCCTTTGCGTCTCGAGCTGAAGCCCGAATCGCTCCCCGCCATCGTCGACCTCGCGCTTAAGGCCGTAGCCGCGAATTGGAGCGGTCCGGCCGATAAAGGTCGAGCGCGTTCTACGAGCCCAATCTTCCGGCCATCTCCCTCGATGAACATTTTTGCGAGCAGGGCTTCATCAATTTGGCTCAAAATGCCTATGAGGCCATGAGCGAAAACGGCGGCGGCACGCTGCGCATCTCCATCGCCCGCGCCGAACGCAACGGGCGCGACGGCGTCGAAGTGCGCATTGCCGACTCCGGCCCGGGAATTCCACGCGAGCTGCGCGAGCAGATCTTCAATCCCTTCGTGACCACCAAGAAAACCGGCGTGGGCCTGGGTCTTTCCATCGTCTCGAAAATCGTGGACGAGCACCACGGCTCGATTCAGTTGATGGACCGGCACGCAGGGCGCGTGTTTCGTGCTATTTTTCCCTGCGTCCGCTCAACCTGTGCAAGAGGAGTCACGGCCGGCGGCCACTGTCTGATGCCATGCCCACCATTCTCATTGTCGAAGATGAAGCCAAGATGCGCCGCCTGCTCGAGCTCGATCTCGGCGAGGCCGGCTTTGAAACGTTGTCGGCGCCCGACGCCGAAACCGGCCTCGATCATGTTGCGTCGCGACCAGGTGCAACTCGTGCTCACCGACCTGAAGTTGCCGGGCATGAGCGGGCTCGAATTTTTGCAGGCCGCCAAGCGCCTCTATGCGGCCATGCCGGTGATCGTGATGACCGCCTACGGAACCGTCGAGACCGCCGTCGAGGCCATGAAGGCGGGCGCCAGCGACTACGTCCTGAAGCCTTTTTCACTCGCGGAAATGCGCCTGGTGGTGCAAAAGGAGCTGGACGTCCGCCGCCTGCGTGAAGAGAACCGCTCGCTGCGCGAGGCCCTCGGCCAGCGTTACGACTATCCCAACGTCGTCGCCCACAGCCCGGCCATGCAGGAAGTGCTGGCGCTGGTCGAACGCGTCGCGCCCACGCCTTCCACCGTCTTGCTCGGCGGCGAGAGCGGGGTAGGCAAGGACCTCATCGCGCGCGTGATCCATCAGCGCTCCAGCCGCGCTTCCGGCCCCTTCATCAAGATCAACACCACCGCCATTCCCGAAACCCTGCTCGAGAGCGAACTCTTCGGCTACGAGAAAGGCGCCTTCACCGGGCGCGACCACCAGCAAGCCCGGGAAATTCGAACTGGCCGACAAAGGCACGCTGTTCCTGGACGAAATCGGTGACGTCCCGGCGGCCACGCAGGTGAAGCTCCTGCGCGTATTGCAGGAGCGCGAGTTCGAGCGCCTCGGCGGCACGCGCACGGTCAAGGTGGACGTGCGCCTGGTCGCCGCGACCAATCGCGACCTGCGCGCGGCCCTCGAGCAGGGCACCTTTCGCGAGGACCTCTACTACCGGCTGAACGTCGTGCCCATCGACATCCCGCCGCTGCGCGCGCACAAGGAGGACATCCCCGATCTAGTGAATTTGTTCCTGGCGCGCTATGCCAAAGCGCTCCGGCAGGAGCTTCACAGGCATCGCTCCCGAGGCCTGGACAAATTGATGCAGTTCCATTGGCCGGGAAACGTGCGCGAACTCGAAAATATCGTCGAGCGCGCCTGCGCGCTCGCCGCCGGGGCCAGCGCTCGAAGCCAGCGACATTCGCCTCGATTCCGAGCGGCCAAGCCCCACGATTCCGTCCGCGGCCTTGCTGCCCGGAAGGCAAAACCCTCGATCAGTGGGAAGACGAAATCATTCGCGAAGCCTACCGTCGCGCCAACGGCAACAAGAGCCAAGCCGCGCGCCTGCTGGGCCTCTCCCGCAACGCGTTCCGCTACCGTCTGGAAAAAATCGGCATCCCCGACGAGCCGGAAAAAGAGACCGCCGGTAGCTGAGCGCCCGCGCCTCTTTTCCTGCCCGCAGCCGCGAGGAGGACCGATCCTTAATCTCAGCGCTTAAACATCAGACTCGTATTGCTGCCGACCATGACGACACCCAGCAGAATGACAAACACTCCGAACGCCAAGCGGAGCTGCTGCGCGCTAAGCTTCTCTGTCAATTTGACGCCAAGATACGTCGCCGACAAAGCCGGAATTAGAAGTTCAAGCAAAAGCTTCACGTCAACATTCAGGGAATGGCGATGTCCCCATAACGCCAGCGCGCTGTTGGCGGCAATAATCAGCAGAGCCGTCCCAGTAGCTGATTTGATGGGTATGTGTAGGAACAGAACCAGGCAGGGAACCACCATGAATCCTCCGCCCACTCCGAGAAAGCCCGCCAAGAACCCCACCGTCGCTCCCGCAAGCACGACCGGCCAGATCTTTCGCTGATCCATGTCCCCCGGCCCTCTTCGCTTGAAGAGCATAGCCGTTCCCGAAATAACCATCAGCACTCCAAACAGCAACAGGAGGGTTGTGCCGTCAACGTGGCGGGAAAGCGTAGCGCCAAGAAAATTCAGCGGAGCGCCGAAACCGACGAACAGCAAACCATCCTTCCATGCCACCGGCGCCGCCTCCTGATGCAGAAACGCACCGACAAGCGCCGTGCCCCCAACCAAGATCAGGGAAAGGCTGATCGCCGCGTGCGTCTCAACGCCCAGGATATAGACGAGGATCGGGAGCGTCAGCATAGAGCCCCCTCCCCCGAGAAGACCCAATACCAAACCCATCGCAGCAATCAACAGAACAGCAAGCCAAAGATGCAAGCGGCCATCCTTTCCACACCGAATAAATGGGTTGTAGGCGTTCTTCGACTCAACCGACTCAGCGATTCCCCTGGCCCGCAGCGGCCGATCGCTACGATGGCCAAATCCTCGCAAAACATTTGTTTAAGCCACTGATGTTTAGGCCACTGAAAATTGGGTGCCAATGAAATTAATTGCTTAACTACCCCAAGACCTATGCGTTCTTACAGCGTAGTCCTTATATCACCGCTCCGTTCCAGGCTGTACAAAGATTCATACGTTGCTGGCTTCCGTTCCCAGCGCGAAGCAATCCAATCGGAGATGAACATGACACAGTTGAAGGAGCTTCTCGTTAGCGAATTGCAAGACCTGCTTCATGCAGAGAATCAGATCGTCGGAGCGTTGCCGAAAATGGTCGAGGCAGCCCACTCCGACAAACTCAAAGAAGCTTTTGAAAAGCACCTGACGCAAACGGAAGGGCAAGTGGAGCGGTTAAAGATCGGCGCTTGAGCTGCTCGGCGAACCCGCAAATTCGAAACCGTGCAAAGGAATGCAAGGAATTTTGGAAGAAGGCGAGGAAACCATCGAGGAAGGGGCAGAGCAGGACGAACTGGCCGCTGATTTGGCTCTTATCGCCGCCGCGCAGAAAGTGGAGCACTACGAGATCTCGGGATACGGCACGGCGCGGTGTCTGGCCAAACAGATCAGCGAACCGAAAGTTGCCAAACTTCTGTCTTATACGTTGGGCGAAGAAGAAGCCGCGGATTTCCTCCTCAGCGAAATTGGCAAGCCGCTGTTACAGCAAGCCACGTCCGTCGAGGTCGGGAACGGAACAAAGACCCCGTGGGGCGAGCCCGGCGATGTCAACGCAAGTTCTCACGCAACAGACAAGCCTGAGGCCGGCACGCCGCAAAAGGCCCGGGCTGCCGCAGTAGGTGAATCATCCGTCAAAGCCAAGAAGCATAGAGCCTGAGACAGGGGGAAAAACGACATGTATCACCATATTAAAGAGCTGATGTACACCGTTGACGTAGGCACTCCCGATCCGGCCTTCGGCAATATGCTGCTCGAACAGTTCGGCGGAGCGAATGGCGAACTCGCGGCGGCGATGCAGTATTCCGTCCAAGGAATCAATTGTGACGATCCCGAGCGCAAAGATCTCCTGATGGATATTGGTACAGAAGAACTCAGTCACTTGGAGGTTGTCGGTGCGCTCGCTCGTTTGCACCTGAGACCACTAAAACACAATCGCAAAGCGGCCGAAGTGGATCCCCTCATCGCAATCGCCGGCGGCGGAGGCGTTGCGCTTGCAGAATTCCATGGGAGATGCTTGGACGGCCGACTACTTGAAGGTCACGGGCGAGTTGGACGTGGATCTTCGGAGCAACATTGCCGCCGAGGCACGCGCCAAAATCGTCTATGAGCGCTTGATACAGTTCACCGATGATCTCGGTTCGATCCAGGCCCTGCAGTTTTTGATGACTCGCGAGATCACCCACATGAAAGCATTCACCGCGGCGCTGGAGAGTCTTGGCAAGGATCGCTTCTCCATCGGCAGCATTCCTCCCACTCCCGATCTCGTGAACCAGTATTTCGACGATTCGACAGGCACCGGCGACAGGGGCGAACCGAACGCGCGCGGTCCCTGGAATACCGGTGGGGATTGGCAAATCGTGGAAGCTCCGGCGTTCAAGCAGTTTGACTCCGATCGAAAGGGCACGCGGCGACCAGACGGCGATGCCGTTCTGAGCGCGAAAGCTGGTGCCCAGAAGTAAATCAGCGGAGCGCCCGTCCAAATTCCCCGGGGGTGCAACCCCCGGGGAATTTTTTTATGAATGGAGCGACGAGATCGAACCGCACGCACTCCACCCCCATTCTGCAATCTGATGTTTTCCGGCTGCTCTTCCGTCGGTTCGTTCTCGACGGCCGTCCCCCAAGCAGCCTCTACCTCTAAGCAGCTAAGAGCGAAGAAACAATTAAGTTGAACATAAGGGGCCTTGGGGTGTATAAGCGCGTCCATACCGGGGGTGCTGCACAACATTCCGAGTACTCGTTGTCACTAATTGCTTCGGTAGGCGTCTAGAACGACCCTCCGGCATTTGGGGCCCTTCAAATTCGTTCTGGGGGAGGTCGTCATGAAACTTTTAGATCCTGTCTTGCGTTTGCTTGGGGCCAGCGTCGCTGCAAAAATCAGTGGAGCATTGGTAAGGAAAACGATCCAGGGCTTGTGTGCGAGTCTTGGAATGTTTCTGCTGTGCCTGCCGCTGTTTTCGCAGGGCAGCAGCACGGGACGCATTTTAGGAGCGGTTACCGACCAGACCGGCGGAGCGGTGGCGGGCGCGACGGTAAGCGTGCTCGGACACGCAAAGAGGCACGACGCGAACACTCATCACCGACGCCGCGGGCGAGTACAACGCGCCGGAGTTGATTCCGGGTACGTATACCGTCAAGGCGGAGTTCAAAGGTTTCAAGGCAACCCAGCGCGAGAATATCGGAGTTGAAGTCGGCAGCGAGTACCGCGTCGACCTCCAGCTTCAGCCGGGCGAACAAAACCAAACCGTTACCGTGACCGAGGCCCTTCCACTGGTGAAACCGCCAGCGCCGTACTCGGCGGCGCCATCAGCAACCAGCTCATTGCCGACCTGCCGGTCGAAGGCCGCAATTTCACCAAGCTGCTCGAGTTGCGTCCTGGCGTCTATCTCAATCCTGGCAGCGGGAAATGGAGCCAAAGCTCGAACGGCATGCGCAACGAGCACAACGTGTATATCCTCGACGGCATAGACAGCATCGAAGGCTTCTCCTCGCAAACCGTGGTCAATGCCACCGGAATTTTCGGCGATGCCACTGCCATTTTGCCGATTGACGCGATCCAGGAGTTCAATACCCAGGAGGTTCCCAAGGCGGAATATGGCTGGAAACCTGGCGCCATCGTCAACGTGGGATTGAAGTCCGGTACGAATTCCGTGCACGGCACGGCCTATGCCTACGGCCGAGCCTCTGCGCTAGATGCGGCCAATCCCTTCCTCGACCCCAGGCACTCCCAAGCAAGAAACGGACATCAAAGATTTTGGCGGCACAGTCGGCGGTCCCATCGTGAAGGACAAGCTGTTTTACTTTTTGGGGTACGAAGGGCAGCGCAACCAGATCGGTTCCCCGTCGGCGTCGATCATGCTGCCTACGACGGCGAGCCTGCTGCCCGAGTTGGGCAAACCCAAAACGGTACCGTTATTACCAATTCCGTAGCGGTAGCCCATAGCGTGCTGGATGCTTGCAATGCTCTCACGACAGCCCAACTGGGGGGATCGGCAACACCAGGCATGCCTAGTCCTCTCAGCATGGCCATGTCTGGCCTGACGTTTAATGGCGTGGGGAATTGCGTCGCCAACAACCCAGGAAACACGGGCGTGTTTCAGAACAGCCCTTTGCTTACATATTCGGCTGACCCCGTCGGCAACGATGTCCTCGACGGCGGGCTATCCAAGATTGATTACCACCCGAATGACAAGAACACGATTTCCGGCGAATACTTCGCCGCCAACTACAACTCCATAGCGCCGCAGAATAATGGCGCCGCGCAGGACTATTGGGACACGAATACTCATGCTAAGTCCATGGTTATGGGCTTGCACTGGACCTGGGTGCCGAACTCCTCGGTGGTCAACGAATTGCGCGGAGGTTTCAACCGCTATAACCAACAGAGCTTCCCCGCCGACTGCCTCTCATCCGAGCCCCACCCGAGTTACTCCGAACTCTCCGTCTTTAATTCCGACACGAACTCACTGAGCGGCGTGGGCCTGCCTGCCAATTGCGGTTTCCCGAACATCACCATTAGCCCCCTCTCGGCCACGGGTTGCTGCGGCACCTTCCCCAAGATCCAGGGCCCGGATTGGACCAAACAGGTCATCGATAACGTCTCTTACATCAAAGGGAGGCACTCGTTCAAATTCGGGTTTGAGGCGCGCAACCTGACGTACAACGGCGGCACCTATGGCGGCTCGAAGGGGACCATCGCCTTCAACAGCTTAGAGAACTTTCTGCTCGGGAGTTTCGCTGGCGAGACGTACAGGCCCATCCGTTCTCGTAGGACAGCCCGGGGCCAACATCACGGAATGGGGATACGCAGCATTCGCGCAGGATGACTGGCGCATTACCAACCGGCTCATCGTCAATGTGGGTGTGCGCTACGAGACCGTGACGCCTTTTACGGCGAAAGGCAATCAGCTGGGTAACTTCGATCCGAACTCCGCGAGCGGACTCGTGCAGGCTAATGGCGGGCTTTGGAAGCGCAATAACGACTTCTCGCCACGCCTCGGTTTGGCCTGGGACATCATGGGCGACTCCAAGTGGGTTGTCCGCGCCGGTGGCAGTCTCATTTACGTGATTGAAGGCTACAACGCATTTGTCTCACAACAGGGCCTCGCGGGAATTTCGGTCCTCGGGTTAAACTTCGACCCCACCGGAGCTCTGCTGGGCGGTGTGGCCGGGCCAGGCAACATCACGACCGGTTCAGTCGTATTCCCGGCGAGCGCCCCGGCAAACGGCTTGGCGGGAGCCGTTAATTGGACCGGTACCGGGAATGTCTTTACCTACCCAGCGGCGCCTGGTATTCGTTGCGACTCGCCGACGGGCGTGGCTCCGAACAACAAGCCTTGCCCTATCTTGGCGGTGAATCCCAATTTCTACAGGCCATACGCGCCCTCCTGGAACCTCAGTTTCCAGCACCCCTTTTCCAGTACCACGTCGCTGCAGGTCGCCTATGTCGGAAGCCATGGCACGGGGCTCTTGAGCCTCAATGACATCAACGCGCCACCTTTTGGTTCTGGCTGGGCAACCTACTCGGCAGCGACCGGAACGTGCACGCCGCTCTCGCTGACGGCTATCGCCACTACCGTGGGAGCGAATTCGAGTGTCACGCCGTCGGTCAGCGCGACGTGCGAGAACCTAGCCAGGCCGTACTTCAAAAAGTTCCCGTACCTGTCGCAGATCATCGAGATCGGGAACCAAGATGAAAGCAACTACAACGCCTTGCAGGCAACCTTTACGCAGCGGCCCTGGCATGGGCTGTCGGACCTTGTCGGTTTCACGTGGGCGCATGCCTTGGAGGACTCCAGCGGCGATTGGAATGGCTCAAGCCTTAACCCAAACCCGTTCAATGTGAAGGAGAGCTACGGCAACAGCAGCAACGACGTTCGGGACCGCTTGACGGTATCCATTACCTATGCCCTTCCGGAGAAAAAGGGCTACAAACAGATGCTCGAAGGCTGGGGGCTCAATTCCGTCGTCAATATACAATCCGCTCTGCCGTTCACCGTCAGCGACGCGACCAACGACATCAGCGGACTGGGCGACAAAGACGATTGGTGGGACTTCTATGGCAACCCGAAGGCCTTCAGCGGCCTGGGTAGCGGCTACGGCACCAGCAATATTCCGTACACTGCTGGTACCGGCGACCCCAAGTGCTTGGCCGAGGCGACGGCTTTGGACTCGTCCTATACGCCGTTACACCCAGGGTGGACCTATACGAATTCCCTGGCCAAGTACGGCTGCTATGACTTGAATGGCAACATGATGCTTCCACCCGCATTCGGAACGCTTGGCGATGCAGGACGCGGCCTATTCCGCGGCGTAGGTCTCAAGCTGTGGGATCTGTCTCTGACGAAGCAAGTGCATTTCACGGAGCGGATCAGCGGGCAGTTCCGGTTCGAAGCATTCAACGTCCTCAACCACAGCACATACGCAGCGCCCAGCGCCACCATGTCTGCCGGCGTCACCTCAACCACCACAACGGCTTCGCTGCCTTCGGCGAATAACAATTTTGGCAGGTCCACGGCCACGCCCGACGTCAGTGTCTCCAACCCGTCGGTGGGGAGCGGCGCGCCTCGGGGATTCCAGATGGGGCTGAGGTTGGCCTTCTAACCGCTAAGACCACTTCGACAAGAAACCCAAGGGCCGGACTCGCATCCGGCCCTTGGCACGCCCTGGCATGAGTGACGCGAACGAGACGGGTCCGGATGGTAGACCCGTCGGTAGCGCCAAACTTATTGTCCACACTGGTTGAAAACCACCACTTCTGGTGGAGACCAACCAACCCCGTCAAAAGGCCGCTTGCGAGCCTCCCACACCGTCACATAACCAACAGTAAATATGGAACTTGCGTTCGGAGCCCAGGCCACAGTTTGGCCCAACCATTGCTCCAATAGGGCGCGGGATAGTCATGAGGTGCACGATGAAAAAACGGGCCTTTGCAGCCCTGGCAATGTTGATTCTGGGAGTCTTCGCGACCCGGTTGGCGAGCGCGCAGCAGCAGGACGACCCGCAGTTGCAGCAGCAGGCCCCGCCGTACGACCAGCAACCGGCGCCCGACGCCCAGCAGCAGCCACCCTACAACCAGCAGGTGCCCTACCCGCAGCAGCAGCCCCCTCAACAACAACCGTCGTATGGGCAGCCGCCCGCCGGTCAGCAGCCAGGCAATCCGTCGCAGCAGGATACCGATGCTGGTGCGGCTCGCGTGAGCTTCGTTCGCGGAGACGTCTCGATGCAGCGCGGCGATACAGGCGACACCTCCGCCGTCACGCTCAACACTCCCTTGATGTCGGGCGACAAAATTTCCACCGGAGATGCGGCACGCGCCGAGGTGCAGCTCGACTTCGCCAGTGTTCTGCGCCTCGATGATCACGCCCAGGTAAACATCGTAACGCTCACCCGTTCGCGCATTCAGCTGCAGCTTGCGCAGGGCCTTGTGAACTACTCGACCGTGCGGCCTTCGGAATCCGACGTCGAAATCGATACGCCCAACGTCTCCATCCATCCGCAGCGCCAGGCGCGCTTACACATTCAAGTCAATGCCACGGGAGATACCGAGGTCATTGTGCGCGACGGCGCGGCGGACGTTTCCACCGCGCAAGGCAGCACCCAGATTCACAGGGGCGATCTAATCACCATTCAGGGATCCGGTGATCAAGCTCAATATCGCGTCAGCGCCGCGCCCGCCAATGACGAATGGGACAGCTGGAACGGCGATCGCGACCGCATCATCACCAACGCGCAAAGCTTTCAGCACACCAATCCCTATTACACGGGCAGCCAGGATCTTGATCAGTACGGAGTTTGGAGCGAAGTCCCCAATTACGGTCAAGTGTGGACGCCGACCGTCGCCGCAGGTTGGGCGCCGTACCGCGCGGGCCGCTGGGTATGGGAACCTTACTACGGATGGACCTGGGTCTCCCTCGAACCCTGGGGCTGGGCGCCCTATCACTACGGCCGTTGGTTCCTCGCTAGTGGGCGCTGGTCCTGGTGGCCGGGTCCCGTTTATGTCGGGTACCGCCCGCTCTGGGCTCCCGCCTATGTGTCCTTCTTCGGCTTTGGCGGAGGCTTCGGTTTCGGCGGCGGATTTGGTTTCGGATTTGGCTCGGTCGGCTGGCTGGCGATCGGCCCAGGCGACTTTTTCCATCCGTGGTGGGGCGGTTTCCGCGGAGGCTTCGGCGTCGTGGACATTCACAACGCTTACAACATTCGCGGAGGAATCGCGCCGCTGCACGCCGGCGGTGGCTTCTCGAATCTTCACGATCTGGCGACCAATGACGCATTGCGCGGCGGGATGTCCAGCATGTCCGCGCGAAACTTCGGCACGGGAGTCGAGCCTGTCCGCGGTGTGAGCGCCGAGAACCTGCGTAGTGCTCGTGCCGTCACGGGCAGCATGCCCTTATCGCCGTCGCGGGCAAGCATGCGCGTCTCGGACCGGCCTGCGAATTCTCAGGCGTTCTCGGCCCACGCGAACCAGCATTTCTATTCCTCCGGCAACGCAGGCGGCGGAACGGGCGGGTTCCGGGGACAAGCTACAGCGGGCGGATTCAACCGCGGCCCCTCTTCGGCGCCGCAATCCGGCGGATGGCAACGATTCTCCGGGAGTGCGAGTGCAGCAAGCGGTGCGCGTTCCGCGCAACCGGGCTACCGGCCGCCGCTAAATCTCAATAGGCCCATCGTCAACGAAAATCAGCGCGCGAATGAAGGCTCGGCCGGAGGCTCCAACCCCGGCAATCGAGCCGGCAACCCCGGCGCCTACAGCGGAAATCGAGGTACCTCCGGCGGTTACAGCGCCGCCCCGAGTTATCGAGCCCCGAGCGGCAATACCGCACCCAACGGCAGCTATCGCAGCGCGCCTTCCACGAACTCTCGCGGCGCCTCCGCACCTAGCTACCGCCCGCCGAGCGGCGGCTCAAGCCGCAGTGGCGGAGGCGGTAGCCGTGGCGGAGGAAGCCGTGGAGGCTCCCGAGGAGGCGGTCGCCGCTAACTCGCCAATACCAGGCCACACTGGCGAAGAACCAGGATAGCCCGCATATCGCGCGGCCTCGACAAAGAGGCCGCGCGTTTTTGTTCTTCGCATCTCCACATTTCTCTTCGGCGGCCGTAGCCTTCAACTTTCAACTTCACACGCTGCTTCAATTTGACGTAAACACCTAGCAGGTTGGCGATAACTGCCACAGGATTTAAAGCTAAGAATGACGCCGCTTGACAGAAACTCTCCCGCGACAACTTCCCAGCCTCTCAACCCTCAGTAAGAACGAGAACATGCCACCTGTGTAAGAACGAGAAAATGCCATCCTCACCAAGCGGTGTCATCCCGAGGCCCGAAGGCCGAGGGATCTGCTTTTGCTCTCGACACAAGCACATCCGTGACATCTTCGAGGAAAGACGCGAAACGAGGCCATCGCGCTCCCAGTTCGTGCCGCGGTGGATGCGCATCCGTCGCTACGCTACAATGGCTCGCCGGATGACGCCGATTCCCTTACTCATCACCTCGGCCATCAACGTAACCGCTCCGGGCACCAAGTTAGCCGACCCCGCCGAGAGACTCGACCTAACCCTGAAGGGAATCAACCGCTGGCTTCACGATCCCGCCGTCCATTCGCTAGTGGCCGTCGACGGCTCCGGCTTCGACTACGCATCCCAGTTGATGGAACTCAATCGCGACGCGCGAAAGCACATCGAGTTTCTGTCGTTTCAGAACAATGTCGAGCGGGTCAGGCTACAGGGCAAGGGATACGGCGAGGGCGAAATTGTGCTCCATGCTTTGACGCGCTCCACAATACTCTCGAGCGCGCCATGCTTCGCCAAGTGCACAGCCAAGCTGTACGTGCGGAATTACGCCAAATGCCTGGCTAAATTCAACGGAACATTCATGTGCGGCATCTACGGTCGCAACACAATTCGCTGCCTGGATACCAGGTTCTACCTGGCCTCTCGGAATTTCTGGATGAAGTATTTTTCGCGAGCGCATTTTCAGGTCGACGACCCGAAGGGCTACTACATCGAGCACAGTTATCTCGATCGACTGCGAGAAAACGGAATCAAGCGATTCACGCTGCCGGTTCCGCCGCTGATCGAAGGCCGCTCCGGATCCGACAACATCGAATACCCCGCGCCCAATCTCTATCGCCGCCTCGCTCACCGCCTGAGGTTCTACATCTTCAACAAAATCTACTAACGCCGCCTCAGCCCTTGCGATCCCCAGCAACCATCGGTCATTCCGAGAGCCTGTGACTTTTTCGATCGTGCTAATCATTTGCCGCGATCTCAATGCAACGCTGTTGCTCGCGCCGCCGCACCGGGCCACCTTGTTCGCCCAGCAACCATCGGTCATCCCGAGAGCCCGTGACTTTTTTAGCCCAGCCCATCGCACCGTGAAGCAAACCATCGCAGCGTTCTGAAGCCCCGCGTCATTCTGGAGTCGGAGTGGCGGCCTGTTTTTCCCCGCATCCCGTTCATCGGGATGCGCCGCCACGCAGCGAAGAATCTCTCTGCCGGTTTTGCTCTCCACCCTATCGCTCGCCGATCCCCGCAACAAGCAACCGGCGGTCATTCCGAGAGCCTGTGACCTTTTCGATTGCGTTAGTCACCCTCGCCCCACACAACCGGCCGTTATCCCCCCGGTTGTCATCCCGAGGCCCGCAGGCCGAGGGATCTGCTTTTTCCTTGCCGCGCCCCATCGCCTGCCGCGGATGCTAACAATGTCGCCAACAAGCAACCACCGGTCATTCCGAGAGCCTATGATTTTTTTGCACAGCCAGTCGCGCCGTCACGTGGACCATCGCCGCTTTCTGAAGCCCGCATCATTCCGACCGTAGCGGCGGCCTGCTTTTTCTCGCGCCCCGCTCCTCAGTCGCGCGAAAGTCCGCGGCAACAGGAGCTTTCACCACGCTCCGCACACGCTCGCGCAGTTCTTCGAGCGTCCGATACAGTTCCTCGACTCCTTTGGATTCGCTCTTCACCCTGCCAGCCTCGATGTCGGCGATCACTTCGAGGCACAGACTGATCGTGCGCCCAACGCGCTCAGTCGCTCAGACCGGAAAGCACTTCGCTGTCATCGAGCCCGCGGAGCTGGCACTCTCGCAGCTGTTGCACCGCTCCCGATGCCGTGCGGATGTAATCCACCGCGTCGCGATATTCCTTCAGCAGCCGTAGGTCGATGCCTTCGCATTGCAGGGCCTTTTCCAGGTTCTGCAGCTCGACGCTAGCCTTCTTCACTTGCAAATTCACGCCCCAAAACGCTTCATCCGGGACGATCAACTCGACGATGATTCCGTTCGCGACTCCCTCACGCGCGTGCGGCGTCGCCAGCACCCGGGCCTCGGCCGTCTGCGCGGACAAGAAGTTCGCCAGCGTAACTCTGCTACCCAGATCCGGATACACGGACATCTCCAGGTGCCCGCCATTGACGTTCACTTGCCGCGCCACAGCGTCCTCTTTGACGGCGATGCCGTCCGCTCCTCGCCAACTCACTTCAATCGGAACGGCCACCGTGAAACGTCGGCTTCTACGGCGCTCAATTTTTGTGCCATCAGAGCTCATTCCGCGCTTTTTAATGGTCACAGGATTCCTTTTCGACAATTGGTTTTCCCTGTTTCGGTCGGCGGAGCGGGCGCTCCGTTTATCAGCAAATAGACTAAGACGGTGACCGGCCGAAGGCTACTGGTCTAAGGGACAGTAGGCAAAAATGAACCATTCAGAAACACCCTAGCGCGACGAGTCTATTGCGTTTTCGCAAAAGCGTTTAGCGGCGAGCGTGGCGATTCGAACATCGGCCGGTTGCTTCGGCCATCCCTCGTAAAATAGTGTTCAGCTCTTCTCTTTCCAGGCGTCCACGTCCACCTCGTATTTTTTACGGTCTTGGCGAGGATAGCCGCAAAGAACCAAACCCTGCACGAGTCCGCTTGCGCAGGTCAACTTACGACGTCGAGCTCTTAGTCTAACGGCGCGCGCGGTTTCAAAATTGTTGTAGAGGCGTGTTGTTGTGAGGCGTGCAGACGCTCCATGATCGAGCCGGTGTCATCCCGAGGCCCGAAGGCCGAGGGATCTGCTTTTTCGAACGCGCACCAACCAAGCGCGCTTCGAACAACTTTCTGGAACGCCTCGCATTGCTTCAGCTCCCTGTAGAGACTAAGTAACATTGACCGCCATGTTATAATGCTTTATGTTCGTTGCCAGAGATCTCTTCGTCAAGACGCCGCCCACGCTCGCCCAGCCGGAGCCTCGGTATTTCCGGGTCGCCCTTTTTGTTAGCGTGCAGACGGGCTCCAGGATGCGTCAGAGGCAGGCGGCTGCGGAAGCCAATAGAGTGCGGCACTTCTAAAATGGCGTTCGCCGGCCCCTCGCCGCTCCCGCCAACCACGCCCAAATTCGCCAAACCACACACCCATGCCAAGCTACCTTGCATCGCTGGAGCCGATGTTATTCCAAGGCCCGAAGGCCGAGGGATGGGCTTTTTCGTGCGCGCACGAGTCGAGCGCCCCTTCTGTTTTCAATGGTTTGCGCAGTTTTCTTCGCGCACTAAACCTACAACTACCTCGTTTTCAATCAATTGCACGCTCTTTGCTGGATGTTAAAATTGTAACCCCCGCGTTTCCAGCAACTTCCGCTCTCCCCGCGCGCTCCTTAGCGCCAGAGCGAAAGTTAACTCGTGTGCTTTCATGCTGCGTGCGCACTCTTTCGTAAAAACACCGGGGGTAGGGGGGTACCAAAATCGTTAGCGGCAAAATCGCATCCGCGATGTTTTCAGAGCGGCTCGACGCCGCCGCGATGCGTTCGACTGCTGCTCGAGGGCTCTCTTTCTGCTATCCTTGCGCCCCGTACGGGGAGGTCCCGCCAGAGATTCGCAAGGGAGGAGTTACTTCGACCATGCGTATAAAATTCGTCTCGTGCAAAACTGTCGGCGCCGCGTTCGGCCTGATGCTCGCGACTGGGCTGCTGCTCGCGGCACAACAAGTCGCGGTAGAACCCCTTCCGGCAAGCAGTCCCGCGCCCCCACTCGGCACGCCAGACTCGGTGAAGGCTGAGGACTACTACAAGAATATTCAGGTGCTCAAGGGAATCCCGGCGAACCAGATCGTGCCGACAATGGAATACATGAGGAGCGCGCTCGGCGGCGTCCGTTGTCAGTATTGCCACGAAGCTCCCCCGGACTTCGAGAAGGACACCAAGCCCCAGAAGGAAACCGGGCGCAAGATGCTCGAAATGGTGATGGCCATCAACAAGAGCACTTTCAACGGACGCGTGCAGGTGACCTGCTACACCTGTCATCGTGGATCGACCGATCCGGTGAATGTCCCGGCGATTCCGGCGCCGACCGAGGCCGCGAATCCTGCTGCGCCCGCGGCAAAACCTCCCGCGTTGCCAACGGTGGAGACGATTCTGTCGAAGTACGTGGATGCCCTGGGCGGCGAGCAGGCGATCAGAAAGGTCACCAGCCGCGTGGTCACTGGGACCATGGATGTGAGCGAAGTCGGCGGGGCAACGGGCTCGCCGGAGTTAAAGCCTTCCTTTGAGCTCTACGAAAAAGCGCCGAATCTGACGGTTCTGTTTAGCCGCGATCCGAAATGGCCGTCTGCCGAGGGTTACGACGGCACAACGGCCTGGACGCAGGACGCGGGCGGCCGCGTCGCCGCAGCCTCTGGAGCGGCCTTAGCGCGCGCCAAAGGCAGCCGCAGATTTCTACGAGGCCCTCGACCTAAAGCGCGACTACCCGATCATGGCGGCTCTTGGCATCGAGAAGGTTGGCGATCGCGATGCCTACCACGTCACGGCCAAACAGCAGGGCGCGCCATCCGTGGAGCTTTTCTTCGATACGCAGACTGGCTTGCTCTTGCGCAAGATATTCGTCGACCCCAATCCGATTGGCAACGATCCGACCAATATCGATTACAGCGACTATCAAGCCACGCCCAACGGCGTGAAATTTCCCTACACGATCCGGAGCTATAGCTTGCCGCCAAATAGTCGCGGCGCCGGCGTCACCATGCACGTCGAGAAGATCCAGGAAAACGTTCCGGTCGATAACAGCAAGTTCACCAAGCCGGCGCCGAAGCAGGCAGCTGCCGGCAACTAGCCCCGTATGCCGAACATTCATCTGACGGTGGCGGCTGGCGATTGCGATCATCTGCGCGATTTCACTTCCGGCGACGTTCGCGCCGAGGGAATCGACATCACCGCTCTTAAGCTCGGGCCGCCGGAAATCTTCCAGCGCTTCTTCAATCACGAATTCGACGTTTCGGAGTTGTCGCTGGGAATGTTCGCGTCGCTCGTGTCGCAAGGCGACCGCAGCATCGTGGCGATTCCCGTATTCCCCTGGAGAGTTTTTCGCCTGTCGTCCTTTTACGTCCGCGAGAATGGCCCGATCAAGCGGCCGGAAGATCTCGTGGGCAAGCGCGTCGGCGTGCCGGAATGGGCCCAGACGGCAACGGTCTACGCCCGCGGCTGGTTATCCGATTACGTGGGCGTCGACCTGAAAAGTATCGAGTGGTTTCAGGCCGGCACCGACAAACCGGGCCGCACCGAAACCGTCAAGCTCGATCTGCCTCCAGGAATCAAGGTCACCAGCCTGCCTGACCGGACCCTGAGCCAAATGCTGCTGGCCGGGGAACTCGATGCGATGATTTCGGCGACGCCGCCTGCGCCGTTTGAACAAGGCAATCGCGGAATGGTCCGGCTGGTGGCTAATTTACAGGCCGCCGAGCAGAAATATTGGGACGACACCGGCGTGTTCCCAATCATGCATGTCGTCGTGATTCGCGGCGAGGTATGCGAGGCCAATCCTTGGGTTCCTGTAAGCCTGATGAAGGCGTTCACAACCGCCAAAAACAACAGCCTGGCGCGCGCGTTGACCTTCGGAACGGCCTTCCCGATCCCGATGCACGCTTATTACGCCCTCGACGCTCAGAAACGTCTCGGCAAAGATTTCTTCCCTTACGGTGTCGAGCCCAATCGCAAAACACTGGAAGCATTTCTCAAGTTTGCCCGCGAGCAGGGAGTCTGCCACCGCCTCCTGAAGCCTGAGGAGTTGTTTGCCCCGCAGGTCATCGGATGATTCCAGTGGAGAATTGTGCGATCAAGCTTCCGTTAACCCTATCCCTAACCTACGTAGGCGATCCACCGCCCGGCGGCCACGATGCCGAACCAAAGCAGGATGGAGAAGAGTCCAGCAAGTTTTGCTGCGAACGGCGACACCGCATCCGAGTCCCATCGCGCGACGCGCTTGTAGGTTGCGGTGTGAAACACCAACATGTTCACGCCAGCCAGCAGAATCAACGCCATCTTGATCAAAAATGCGTTATTACGGGAGCAACGCGTGGCTTCCGACGAAAACAAAAGGAAGCCCGTCACCACCTGCACCGCGAAACCCGCCCAGGCCCACGGCACCAATCGCTCTACCAGACTGGTGACCGGCTCGTCCTTGAAGAGTACGCCCCAAAAACGCAGGTCCAGAACCGAAGTCGAGCCCACCAGCGAAACAATGCCGAACAGGTGCACCGTCTCGATGACCGAGAACGCCCAACGCGAATCGCGCACCCACATGCCAAGCGAAGTGTGCTCGAGCCATTGGCACCACACCGCGACCGAGGGCATTGCTTGAACCTCGCATTCCACGAAACTTGGCCCGATTATAGTCGAGGAATCCGCGGGCGGGAAAAGTCGAATCTGCCAGTCGTCTTGCTCAGGCATTCTCGCCATGCCGTGCACCAAAGCAATCCAATCCCGCTTGAAAGTTGGCCGCGGACTGTTATAGCCTCGCTTCGACGAGGCACAGACCGGCCCGGTCCGTACCGTTTTGCCCCACGCGCCATTCCATTCTCCGAGCTGGCTGACGTCCCATCGCGGGCGGGTCAAGAAAGCGAGTTTAGCGACGATGAATTCCTCCGATCATAGGAAGGGAACGAGCATGGAGCATTGCGATTGCACTAGCGACAGCGCGGACGCAAGCAATCCTACCCGCGTGGGTTCCGGCAGTTCGCGCCGGAAGTTTTTGCAATTGCTCGCAGTTGCCGGAGCCGGCGCAATACTTCCCGCAGCGTCACTACGATCGCAGGACGGTGCGGCCAGAACCGTAACCAATGGCCGGATCGACGTCCATCACCATCTGCTCCCTCCGTTTTACGTGAAGGTCATGCAGCCCGACATCACCGCCAGCGGACGCCCCGTGCCCGCCTGGTCTCCCGAGATGTCGCTGGACGTGATGGAGAAAAGCGGCACGGCAACGGCGATTCTTTCGCCGCATTTCCATCTGGTGACCGATTCGCTCAGCGACAAGAGCGAACGCGCTCGCATGCTCGCTCGCCAGCACAACGAATACGCGGCGCAGTTGGTCAAGGATCATGCTGGGCGTTTTGGAATGTTCGCAGCGATGCCGCTGCCCGATCAGGACGGCTCTCTCAAAGAGATCGAATACGCAATGGATACGCTTCATGCTGACGGCATCGGTCTGTGGACCAGCTATCGCGACCAATGGCCAGGCGATCCCGCGTTTGCGCCGGCTTTTGAAGAGATGAACCGCCGCAAGCTCGCAGTCTTTTTCCATCCCGCGGCGCCGATCTGTTGCCGCAAGCTCATTCCGGGAGTGAGCGAGAACATGGAAGAGTATGACTTCGACACCGCTCGCGCGATTACCAGCTTGCTGTCAAATGGCGCCTTCGACAAATACCCGGACATCCGGTTTATCTTCTGCCATTCGGGCGGCACCATGCCGGTGATCGCCAACCGGCTCAGCGAGTATATTCCGGCAAAGACGCCCGACCAGACCACCCCAAGCGGCGTCCGCAAGGAGCTGACGAACCTCTATTACGACGTGGCGCACGCTGGTTACGCGCCGCCTCTGTCTGCGCTGACCAAGTTCGTTCCCACGTCGCACTTGATGTACGGCAGCGACTACCCGATCTTCAACCCGCCCGTAACCATTGCGCCGCTCGACAAGTACTCATTTTCCGACGCCGAATACCAGGCCATCAATCGCGGAAATGCCGAGCGACTATTCCCACGCTTCAAGAAGGCGTGAAGCGCCGTCGCGCGTAGCCGCGGCACGTCCATTTTCGGTGACCGGTCGCTTTACGCGAACCGACCGTTTAGTGTAAGAGGAATGGTTGCTTCAACAGTCTTCGCGAGCGCTATTTCGATTTCGGTTTGGCCGCCGCTGGGCGGGCAATGATCTCGAGGTAGGTCTGCGCGTCGGAGGGGATGCAGAGCTGCTCTTCAAACTCTTGCTTGGGATTCCATTGAAAGACGGTCGTCGCGGCCGCGTAAGGCTTCGTAAAGATCTTGGGATCGTCGATGTTCACCGTCAGCGACAACGTGTCGTGGTCGACACGCGTGTAGCGCTCCGTCACGTGCAGCGCGTTGCTGTGCGGATGTCCGACGTGATCGAGCCAAGTCGCTTCGTCGGTATCGTTCGAGTCCACGACAAACGTGTAATCTCCGTCCCAGTGGCCGATCGAGTATCCGTAGTAGCGCGGGTCGGGGGCGTCAACGGCATCGGTGCCCGCATTCTTGGGAAGCTGGCGTCCATCGGTCCAGATTTCGCGCCAAACTCGTTGGTACTGAAACAACTCCACGACCTTGGTCGGAGCTTTGATGAACTGCGCCCCGCGCATCTGCCATAGTACGTTGCGCGGGAAACCCGGCTGGATCGCACTTTTGTGCCGGGTCGTTAGACTCTGCGGCGGGCACAGTGTCCGCAACCGTAGCCTGTTCGGTGATTCCGCCGAGGCGTTGATTGGCCGCAAACCGCTTCTCCCCATAGGGCGTCAAGGGCGGCGTGTCGTTTAGCTTCGCTTGCACGGGGCCGGACCAAACACCGTAAATGTCGCGGCGCGGCGCGGGCGCAACGGGCGTTCCCGCAGGCTTCGACGGCGGGGGCTGAGTGGGATCGTTATTCACCTGGGCGAGAGCCATCGAGGAAAAGACGCCTGTTGCGAATAATAAAATGAGCAAGCCCGTGAGTCGATTTCGCATGTCACAACTCCATAATTGAGGTCAGCGAGCACTATACGCCTGGCTGCCTCCTCGGGCAATTCGCCTAAACTCCGTAGTAACAGACACGTGAGAACGCTCCGAAGAGAGCTAAATTGAGGGAGGAAAAGAAGGGCGCGCCGGTCCACAGCGCTGTGAGCGCTTTGTGGTCCGTAAAGCGCTCGTCGCGGCTAGAACCTGGCCATCCCTTTTTCGTCAAATCCTAGGACCACGCGACCCCCGGCGAGGATGACGGGGCGCCGGATGAGGTTCGGGTTCTTGGCCATCAGGCTAATCGCCTCACGACGCGAGGGCGCCTTGTCTTTCATTTTCTTTTGGCGATAGAGTTCGTTTCTCGGATTCAGGAACTCGGTGTGTTCGCGGTTTCCGATCAGTTTCTCCAATTCCGCGGCGCTCAGTGGCTCTTGCCCTAAGTCGCGAAACTGCAACTTGTATCCGCGTCTCTCCATGAACTTCCGTGCCTTGCGACACGTCGTGCAGTTTGCTTTGTGCAGGAATCGAGCGCGCTTTCCAGGCTTCGGTGTCGTCGTCCCTGTTGTGGCTGTGCGTTTACGTGCCGGCTTCTTCATCGACTAGCGCTCCTCGATGCTAAAGTCCTGAAGTCGCAAGGACACACTCCGTCGCGGTCACACTGACGCCTTCAGGTTGCGCGAATGCTACTGCCGCGTGAATGTTGTGTAAAGCGCTTCGCCTCCAAAAATTGCATCAACGATGGCCGGGCACGGGCATTCGTTCTATATGGTGAACGGTTCTCGGGCCTGTTACATTCTGCAAGACAAGCGCTTCGCTGTATTGCCAGTACCCGCCGCCCTACGCCATACTTTTCCCGAAATTCCCAAGAGGCATTTCGGAGGACCTGAAGTAAATGAACTTCACCCACAAGCTGATCATCCAGCCTGAAACAAACGTCAAGCTCAAGCACTGGGACCCGGACGACACCATGGGTTACGAGGACGACAAGGATACGCAGGACAAACAAGACAAGATTCTCAAGCGCCTCGATGGCTTGCAGTATTTGTTCTACGCGGTAAAGAAACGTGCGCTGCTGATCGTCTTGCAGGGCATGGATACCGCCGGCAAGGATGGAACGATCCGCCACGTGATGTCCGGCATGAGCCCGCAGGGTTGTACGGTGACCGCCTTCAAGGTCCCCACACCCGAGGAACAGGCGCACGATTTTCTTTGGCGCATTCACAAGGCCGTACCCGAAAAGGGCATGCTGGGGATTTTTAATCGCTCCCACTATGAAGACGTGCTGGTGGTTCGGGTCCACAAACTGGTCCAGAAGAAGGTCTGGAAAGCGCGGTACGACGAGATCAATCGCTTCGAGAAATACCTGGTGGAAAACGACGTGTGTGTCGTCAAGTTTTTCCTGCACATCAGCAAAAAGGAACAGAAGAAGCGCCTCGAGGAGCGGATCACGGATCCGCAAAAATACTGGAAAATATCCGCTGCGGATTTTAAAGAACGCGCGCTTTGGGACGAGTATGTCCTCGCTTACGAAGATGCCCTGTCGCGATGCAGCACCAAATCCGCGCCCTGGTTCGTCATTCCCTCCGACCACAAGTGGTTTCGGAATTTTGCGGTCTCGAAAATTCTGGTGGAAACACTCGAGAGCTTCGATATGCAGCTTCCGCAGGCCTCTGTGGACCTCTCCAAGCTGAAATTGCGGTAGGCGGGAGTCCGATCAGGCGCGGCGCATCGCTGGGCGGTCGTTCCAGGCTAGTCCCCAAAAGTTATCTTCGTTTGCAAACTCGAGCCCTACCTCGATTTCACCGGAGTCCTTCGTGCGCGTCCACGCGACTCGTGCGACGGCGCGGCGTCCGCTGTCCAGGCGAACACAAGTGAGAGTCTCGCCCTTGCGGAGTTCACGCCGGCAGGAAACCTGCATGCCGTGGCGGCTTACCAGTTGCGTCTCGGTCTTTTCTTCCCAAGGCCGGTCCGGCGCCTCCGAGCGCAACAGCACGGGAATTCTGGTGGCCACGCGGGGGCTACGCCGCAGGCGTCCGTGCAGTTCGGATGCCCACAGAAGAACGTCAACGACCCTGGCTTTTTCGAGATTCGAGGGAGGAAGCGGGGCGGCAGGCGATGTCGGCCGCGCCGCGCATGCAATCTTCCAGCAAACGTCCGGCGGTTTCTGCCAGACTCTCGTCGAAAGCGGGCTCCGACACGCGTTCCGAAATTTTTTCGAGTTCGCTGGTAGGAGTGCTCGATAAAGTGCTTACTGCACATGCCGTTGTCGCCGAGCAGTACGATCGCGGCCTCGGGACACGCTGTCTCGCTGCACTGCTCAACCACTGCGCGTGTTCACCGGAATACGATCTCCCGCGACCGTGTTTGAATGACATTGTACCGGAAACTTTACCTTGCTCAAAGCCGCGGTCGGATAGGAGGTTGCCGAACAAACATACGCCAGACGGAGTGGAACCCAGGAGCGCTTAGGCGGCGCCGGCCTCCGCGAGCGCTCGGGCCGCTTCGGCGGCGGCGCCAAGCATCGGAGCTTCCTCGTTCAAGCACGACCTGCACCGGCACATGCGACAACATTTCCTCGAACTTTTCTTTTCCTGGAATGCGCGCAGAAACGCGCCGTCCTTCATCTTCGGCAGAATTTTCGGCGCGATTCCTCCGGCCACGAACACGCCTCCGCGCGACAGCGCTTTGAGCGCCAGATTCCCCGCTTCCGCGCCGTAAATCGCCGTCCACAGGTCCAGCGTCTCCACGCACACCGGGACAGGAACCGTCCAGAGCGCTCTGCGTGATTTCCGGTGCGGGATCGTCGCCGGGCTGGTCGAAGCTCGGATGCCGCACGCCCGGGTTCAGAAATTCGTGAATCACGCGGAAAGCCGCGCCCGGAAAGAACCATTTCAAAGCTGACGGGCTCGTTCGCCCTTCTTCATGTGGCGAAGAAGCTCGATTTCCTTTTCGTGCGCGGCGCGAAATCGCAGTGGCCGCCTTCGCTCGGGGCGACCACGTAGCGGCTGCCGTTCCAGTGCAGGATGGCCTCGCCCAGACCCGTGCCGGCGGCGATCAGCGCTTGCGGCGCATCGCGCGCGGGTGTGCCGGCGTTGAGCGTGACCAAAGTTGGTCGGGCTCGAGCAGCGCCAGCGAGTAGCCGGTGGCCTCCAGATCATTGAGAACAACTACGTGCTTCGTGCCGAGTTGGCGTTCGAGCGAGTCGCCGTCGACGGCCCAGGTGACATTGGTCATCTGCACGCGCCGGCCCATGCACCGGGCCGGCCACGCCGAAACCTGCGGCGAGGATCTCGCTCCCGCGCGGGGATCGCCGAAGCTGTCCCGCGCGGCGCGCCAGAAACGCGTCGACAATATCTTCAAAGCGCGAGTACTCGTGCGTGGGAAAGTGCTGCCGGAAACGGATTCGTAGCGCTCCATCGCGTTGATCAAAAAGCGCAAGGTTGCACTTCGTACCGCCGATATCGCCCGCCAGAATCATCGAGCGGCCCTCAGTGGCTGGCGGCGCGGCGGCTGTCGCCGAGGACCATCGCACCCAGCAGCGCCGCGGCGGCTTCGTCCACCAGGAAGATGCGCTCGCCGTTTCGCGGCTGAACCATCTGCGCCGGCAGCGGATGCTCGGTATGGCCCGCAGAGAACTTCTCGCAGCATCGCGGCCTTCTCGCTGCCGGCCACCAGAAAGACGAACTCGCTGCGCAGCTTCGAGCACGGGCAGCGTCAGCGTCATGCGGCGTTTGCCCAGCTTGGCGACCTTCGGCGTGCTGACCCAACGCGAGGTTTCCTCGCAGCAGGCGCGAACCCGGAAAAAGCGAAGCCGTATGCCCGTCGGCGCCCATGCCCAGGAAGCACCAAATGGAAAACCGGGAAGCCACGATCGTCCAACTCGAGGTTGCGGCGCAACAGCGCCTCGTAATGATGCGCGGCGCGGCCGATGTTGGCGTCCTCGGCCTCCATGCGGTGGACGTTGGCCTGCGGGATCGGCACGCGCAGAAGAAGTTCGCGCCGCGCCATGCCGTAGTTGCTTTCTGGATCGTCGGGCGGCACGGCGCGTTCGTCTCCCCAGAACACCTGCACGCGCGGCCAATCGATCTGCCCGCGAAATTCCTGGCTGGCAAGCACGCGATACAGCTCCCGCGGCGTCGAGCCGCCGGAGAGAGCCACGTGAAAGTGGCCGTCCCGCGCGATCGACTGCCATGCCCAGTCGACAAATCGCCGCGCCGCCGCGTGCGCCAATTCGTTCGCGTTGCTGCACACCCACACCCCGGCAAGGCTTCCCGCGGCGGCTGGTTAGGGTTTGCGCCAGTGTCGTCCATCTCGCTCCAGCAGTGCGTCGGCTTCCGGCGGGCCCCAGCTTCCCGCCGGATAATTCGGAAACTCGGGTTTCTCACCGGCGCCAGGCTTGGAGAATCGGATCCACCAGCGCCCAGGCGGCCTCCACGCCATCGCCGCGGTCAAACAGCGTGGCGTCGCCCCGCATGCAATCGTTCAGAAGAGTGGCGTATGCGCTGCGCTCCGCCGCCTCCAAACGCCGCATGGTAATTGAAGTTCATCGCCACGCGCGCCAGGCCGCATCTCCTGGCCGGGCAGCTTGGCATGGAAGCTGATCGAAATGCCTTCGTCCGGCTGAATATTAAGCACCAGCGAATTGGCGTCCATGATTTTGCCCGCGAAATACCAGATGCGGCGCGCGGCCGAAACTGGATGGCGATCTCCGTGACACGGCTGGGCAGGCGCTTGCCGGTGCGAAGGTAGAACGGCACTCCGGCCCAGCGCCAGTTTTCAATTTTCACGCGCGCGGCCACGAACGTTTCCGTGGCCGAGTCCGGCGCACGCCCGGTTCCTCGCGATAGCCGGGCACGTGCGTCGCCATCGACCGTGCCGGGGCCGTATTGCCCGCGGACGACGTCGCGGGCGACCAGTTCCGGAGTGTACGGCCGGATGGATTGCAAGACTTTGATCTTTTCGTTGCGTACGGCGGTGGCGTCGAAAGCCGAGGGCGGCTCCATCGGCCACCAGCGAGGTGAGCTGCAATACGTGGCTCTGAATCATGTCCCGCAGAGCTCCGGCCGTCTCGTAGAACGAAGCGCGCTTTTCGACGCCCAGGCTCTCCGCCGCGGTGATCTGCACGTGATCCACATAATTGCGGTTCCACAGCGGCTCGAAGATGCCGTTGCCGAAGCGCAGCACCAAGAGATTCTGTACCGTGTCCTTCCCGAGGTAGTGGTCGATGCGGTAGACCTGCGATTCGTCGAAGGCCTTGAGCACCGTCTGGTTGAGCTTTCGCGCGGAAGCCAGGTCCCGGCCGAAAGGCTTCTCGACGATGATGCGCACCCAGGATTTCTCGTTGGCGGTGCGTTCCAAGTGCGCTTTGTGGATCTGCTCGATCACCAATGGATAGACATCCGGAGGCGTCGCCAGATAGTAGAGCCGGTTGCCTCCGAGATTATGCTGGCGATCGAGTTCCTCGAGTCGCTGGGTCAGCCTCTCGAACGCTTCCGGCTCGTCGTATTCGCCGGAGACGTAGGCGAAGGACTGCGCGAAGGTGCGCAAGTTGTCCTCGTCGATAGGAGTGCGATTCGCTGTTCTTGCGCACGGCGTCTGTCATCGCGTCGCGGAAGGCGTCGTCGGTCATCTTCGTGCGCGCGAAGCCGACGATGGCAAAGCGCCGCGCCAGCGATTCATGCACCGCCAATTCATACAGCGCGGGCATCAACTTGCGGCGCGCCAAATCTCCCGAGGCGCCAAAGATGACGATCGTGCAGGGGCCGGCCTGGTTGCGGCGACTGGCTGGCTGGATTTGGCGCGGCGTTTGTGAGATCGATCGTTTGGTGTCATCGGCCATCCTGGGTCAGCCTTCCCTGCTCCTCGCTCTCAAGCTTACGCGGCAGCGCCGCGCACGCCTTCCTGCTTCAGTTCCTGGGCCAACTGTGCCGGATTCTGGAAGTGAATCGTGCGCATCCCCAGACGCCGTGCAGGCTCAAGGTTTGCCTCGCGGTCGTCGATGAATAGGCATTGCTCCGGAGCCCGCTGCGTGATGTCTAGCGCCAGCCGGTAGATCGCATCGTCGGGTTTGCGCACGCCCAGATAACAGGACGTGAAAAATGCGCTGAAGTTCCGCGTCAGCTGAAACTCGCGAATGCGGTAGCGCGTTGAGCTCGGCAGATTCATTGTTAAGGGTGGCGAGCAGATAGCGGCCTGCCGCGGTCAACTCGTCCAGTACGGCGCGCGTTCCGTGGTTTTCGGTTGACTGCGAAAAGAGAAAAGCTTTGAACTCCTCCCGCGAAAATCCGCGCGGACGGTAGAAAACCGTGCGGTCCAGATACTCGTCGAGGGTTATTTGGCCCATCTCGAATATTTTGTCGGCTGATTCGTGCCGCTGCTCAAAGTCGGCGGCGTCCAAATGGAAATATTGAATCGCACGCCTCGCGCTGTTCGCGATCCCAGCCATTCGACAGGATGACCCCGCCGACATCCCAAAACAGAGTGGTCACTTCATCCAAGACAAGAACCTCGCTTTGGGCGCCGGTCATGCCCCGTCGAACTTTAGGACGACCAGTTTTCTCAGAATTGCAGCGATCCCGCAAGCCCGGTTTTCGGACCTGCGCGAGAGCTAAAGAGCCAACCTTTGGATGCCGCAAACCCCAAAGCGGCAACCGGCTCCTAGGAATTTACCGCGGGATGCAGTAAGGTGAAAGCGTAACGGAATCGAATGCGCCGGTATTCCCGGAGGTTGTACATGGCGGATGACAGCTGCTCTCCCCCAAAAACACCGCAAGCGAACCCGCCCACGGCCGGAGCGCGAACGGTGATGTGCGTCAAATTCGGCAAACACGATGGAAGGGCTCGACCGGGTTCCGTGGAAGGGCGAACTGGGGCAGCGCATCTACGAGAACGTCTCGAAAGAAGCGTGGAAGATGTGGATCGAGCATTCCAAAATGATCATGAATGAGTACCGGCTCAACCCGCTCGATCCGCAATCGCAAAAGATCATGGAAGAGCAGCTCGAGCAATTCTTTTTTGGCGAGGGCGCAAAACTACCCGAAGGCTACGTTCCGCAGCGAGCCAAGGGCTAATGGCCTAGGTTCGATGACCTGCTTCCGTTCCACCTTTCAGCGTTAACTTAACGTTTCTGCACTAGCTTCCTCGCTTCCATTCGGCGACCGCCGACGGACAGAAAAACCGATCCGTGAATCTATCGGGTCGCAGGATGCGCCACCGGCAGACGCGGCGTAATTGTGAAGTGCAGCTGGCCTGATGCGCTTGGCGCAACGCTGTTTCGGTCGTCGCGGGCGTTTCCGCGCGAGCAAAAATAAAGCCGAGATAGCTCGAACCCTCCGGCCACGCGGCGATGAAGTCATGCAGACGCGCGGTGATCTGTACCTCGTCCACTCCCGGCACTGCGGCAGCCCGATCCACGCCTTCGACCGCTTCCAAGACGCCGCTCGACGGCACGGGAATCATCATCACGCCGGCGGACAGCGATTCGCGAGTCGATCTCCTCGCGCGGGAGGCCCATCGCGTGGCGTACCAGCAAATCCTCGAGAAAAATGCGCTGCGGCGCCAAAGCGCAGCGTGCGCGAGCAGAGGCCTCCGATCGGGCGCGGCGCCATTTCCAGAACCCATGGACCCGCGGCGTTCACGCGGAATTCGGCGTGGACCGGGCCTTCGGAAAGGTCCAGCGCTCTGGCCACACGCTCGGCACAGTCGAAGATTGCTTTCTGCGTTTCTTCTGGGAGCCGCGACGGCGTGACGTAAATCGATTCCTCGAAATACGGGCCATCCAGCGGATCGGGCTTGTCGAAGAGCGCGAGGACTCGCAGGTGGCCTTTCTCGAGGAGGCCCTCGAGCGCGACTTCGGCGCCAGGAATGAACTCTTCGACCAGAAGGCGGTCGAGCTCCGTTCGCGCGTGACCTGCATCTCGGGCGAAGCTCAGCAGGCGCGCGATGCGCTCGACGGCGGCGCGGAATTCGTCAGCGTCATTCGCGCGAATGACGCCCTGGCTGGCCGCTAGGCGCAGAGGCTTGACGACGCAGGGAAAATGCACGCGAGGCAAGATCGTGGCGAGCGGCTCGGCGAGAGAGAACGAGAAAAAGTCCGGAACCGGCAGCGCGGCCGCGCGCAAAACTTCGCGCTGGCGCAGTTTGCTGCGGCAGTTCTCCACGGACTCGGGCGAATTGTAGGGTAGGTCGAGGAGGCGCGCAGCGTAGGCTGCGGTCACGGTCTGCCGGTCGCCCAGCGCCAGAATCGCGCGCACGGGCCGAGTCGCGAACGGCCTCAACCAATTGCTCGGCGGCGTGCTCGGGCTCCTCAAAGTGAAGCGGAATGGCGCCGTCCGACCAGGGATCATCCAGCTGATGGCAACGGTCGCTGCCGATGATGACCTCGATGCCCAAGCGCTTCGCCGCTTCGGCGAAGCTTCGCGTCTGGTAACCCAGTTTGCTCGCGAGCAACAGCAGGCGCGGGCCTGGACTCTCCGGCGAATTCATGCGAGCGCATCGCGCGACTCGACGTCGCGATTGCCGGCAGGCTCATCTGCGTCTTCCGGCTGGCGCGCCGCGGCGATGGTAACGAACTGCTCCTGGGTTGGCTCGGCGCAGCAGTACCAGGGCTCGCTGAAGTGGGGGATGGCTGGTTGCGCCGCGCAGTGCCGGCGGCTGCGGATCGTCGCAAGCGGCGCGCCAGATGAGCGCAAACGTTTCCGTGCGCGAGCGGCGTAGCCTGTCGCCTTCGGCGGCGAGCTCCTGCACGCGGGCGGCGAGCGCGTCGAGTACGGGGATCGACGTGCCGCCAGGGATAGACCAAGGCACTGGGTTCGAAGGGGTCGACCAGGTCGCGCACTTCTTGCGAGCTCCAGCAGGCGCGAGCCCGCGGGAATCAGCAGGCGGATGCCGAGCTGGATCGGCGCGACGTTTTCGATGAGGTTTTGAGCGGCGATCACCTCGAGCAAGTCGCGATAGCTTGCGAGCGTGGTCCACGGCGTGAAGGGTACAAACGTGGGTTGGAGAACCAGGCCCAGCGTACGGAAACGCTGCACGACACTCAAGAAATCGGCGCGGGTATGGCCTTTGTCCAGGCGCGCAAGTACAGGCATCGTCCAGCGATTCGACGGCACTGGTGACGAATAGGCAGCCCGTATCGCGCAACGCGGCCAAGTCTTCCGTACGACTGCGGAGCAAGTGCTCGATCTTGATGATCACGTCGTAGCTGACGCGCGGGAATTCCCGGTGCAGCGCTTCGACAATCGATAGCGCGTGAGCTGGGCCATTGAAAAAGTCCGGATCGCCAAAAGCGATGTGTTCAGCGCCGGCGTCGACCTGGCGGCGAATATCTTCCAGTACAATCTCGCGCGGCACGATGCGAAACACACCGTTGTAAACCGGCACGATCGGGCAATGCCGGCAGAAATGTTTACAGCCTCGGCTCGCTTCGGTATATCCGGAGATGCGACGTTCGCCGCCAGGCATCAGCAAGTGCGCATAGTCGCGGAGCGGCGGCAGACCGGAGCGGTCAGGGATGAGGAATTTGAGCCGGTCGAGCGAAATAACCGGCTCAGCGGCGAAAGCGCGAAATGCGATTTCACCGGCCGGCCCGCGGACATGGCCGGGCTCTTGCAGATGATCGACAAGGCGCGCCAGTTTCTCCTCGAATTCGCCGCCGATGATCGTGTCTACGCCAAGTGCGCGCAAGTACTCTTCATTGACCGGCGCGTAGAGACAGTAGAAGCAGAGATGGGCGCGCGGATTGAGCTCGCGGACGGGCGCAACGAGCTGTGCGGCCAAGCGGGTGGCTGTGTGCATCGGCACGTAGAAGGCGATCAGATGCGCCTCGCGAATCACCTCGGGACGCAGAGGTTCGCGGGAGAGGTCGAGGCAGGTGACTGAAGCGCCGCGTGCGCGAAGCCAAGCCGCGGGCGAAGCCAAGCCAAACGGCTGGTGGCCAAGTTCGTAGGTTGAGATAAGGACGGCATTCATATCGTCGAGTGGCTCACGTGAACATTGTAATGGAGTCAGAGGTGGTGGAGGTGCTCGCTTTCATTTTTTGGTTCAGGTGACCTAGTTAGGAGACTCACCGCCGGTTCGCCGTTGCTCACAAAATAAAGTTGCGAAATAGGAGTTCGAATTGCGGAGAGGCGTCCGGTTGGGAACCAGCGTATACTGGCAGCGTCGCGGAGGCCTCTATGCCCACCCTTCGGCCCCTGGGATCGATTCGTTGTCTCCTCGCATTACTTCTTTCTCTACTTCTGATTGCGACTCCAGCGCTGCGCGCCGACGTCACAGTACGCTACAAGAATGATTTTAAACTCGGGAAGCTGATTCCCCCGAACATCGCACAGCAAAATCTCAACGAATTCAAAGATAACATCGTCGGGCTGGCCGTCCTGCAAATCAAAGGCGGGAAGATGTATTCCAACTTCGGCCGGTACGCGGTCGTGCTGGACAGCTCCAGCCAGGAGGTCACGCTGGTCGACTCCGCCCACAAACAGTTTGCCACGACATACTTTAAGGATTACCTGGATGAACTTAGCGCAGCGATCCCCGCCATGCCTTCGAAAGTCCAAGACATCATGAATACCCTGAAGGTGAATTTTTCCTCTCTCAAGACCGGCCAGACTGAGATGATTTTGGGCGTCCAAGCGGAAGAGAGCGAGCTGACGCTCTCAGTAGACATGCCTTTGCCGCCGGGCGTTACCTTGCCGGCTGCAGCGCCGGGCGGACAGCCTATCAGCATGATGAAAATGGTGATGCAGATATGGATCGCCGCGCCGCCTGAAATCGCCCGGGTGCCGGCATTAGCCGAATGGAGCAGCTACAAGTCCTCGTCGGCAACTTATTTCCAGAATCCTCTCAGCGGGATGCAAAAGTTTTTTGATGGCTTGCCTGGGGTCGGAAAAGCTTTTGCGCCGGTCGTCGAGGAGTTTTCAAAAAATCAGGGTTTGCTATTGAAAACGCACACAGAGGTCTACGCGCCAATCCTGGCGCAGCTCGTTCCAATCTTACGGGCGCAAGGGACACTTCCACCGGATTTCGACCCCGCCGCTCCGCTGATGGAGACCGACAGCGAAGCTGCGGAGCTCTCCAGCGCGGACGTCGACGATTCGGTATTCCAAGTGCCCAGCGATTATCGGGCGACGCCGCTCGCGGATCTGATGAAGAGTCTGATGCCACCCGCCGGAAAGCTTCAGCCGTCTCCAGAGGCTCCGTAAGGCCAGCGGTTCCGTCGTATGCGTCATGCCAAAAGCAGGGGATCGGGGCAGGCCTAGCCGGCGACCTGGCGGGCACACTCTGCTGCCTTGAGGTAGCAAACCGGCAGGCATTCTTCAATGTCGCCCACGCGGGCGGCCGCGGAGGACAACGCCTTCCAGTCCCCGCGCTCGTAGTCCAGCAGCACTTCGTAGACATCGCGGAGGCGGTTCGAGCCACCGCACAAAGCGACGCGAACCTCCTCGGAAACGGCCAGATGCGCTAGAACCTCACCCATGGGCTGGTCGAGCAAGGCATCGACGACCGAGAGCAGTCCCAACAAAAAGAAATCGGGATGGGTGAGAGCTGTATCCATAACCATCGACACCTCCTCGCAGAAGTAGCCGCGGAGAATCGCAGTGCGAACCAGTTCAGGTGGCTTGTCGCCGGCCATCGAGAGCAGGGCCACAATGGATATCCACCGGCGACATTCCCGTTCGCCCAAGAGGTTGAGTGCCTGGCGGACGTTGTGAACCTCGGTCCGCAGGCCCAACAGGGGAGAATTCAGGTAGCGGAGTAACCTGTAGACCAAGGCTGGATCCCGTTTGAAAAGGCTCTCGATCTCGGGATAAGAGAGTGTGGGTGCGGCGACGGCCTTTAGCAAAAGCATACAGATCATTTTGTTTGCCGGAATTTCCCGAGCGGCAACCATCTGCGGCTTGCAGAAAAAGTAGCCCTGGAAGAAGGTGTAGCCCAGGTCCCGCGCATTGCTCACGTCGGCTTGGGTTTCAACCTTTTCGGCGAGCAGATGGAAGCCACGGGGAAGGTAGCGTCTAGCGACAGAGTCGCGCGCGCGGACATCGAGCGCCCGGAAGTCTACCTTGAGGAATTTAGCGAGTTCGACAAGCGGCTCCCATTTGGGATCGTCCACAAAATCGTCTAGCGCTAGAACGTAGCCGTCGCGGCACAAGTCCGCGCAAGCCTCGACCACCTGTAGATTCGGCTCGACAGTCTCGAGAATTTCCACGACGACGCGGCTGGGCGGTAGAAGGCGCGCAGCCCCGCACTGCAGTGCGGCCTCGTCCACATTCATAAACACCTTGGTGGGACCCACCAGTGCATCGAGATCGAAGGTCGTCGTCGAAGCGACGATCACGCCGCTGGATGCTTCGGGACTGGGCTGAAAGGTGTTCTGGGGGCCGGCGCGGAAAAGTAATTCGTAGGCGAAAACGTTGGCCTGCTGGTCAAAGATAGGCTGGCGCGCAATGAATCGTTGGTGCAGAGCGTTCCTCTCGTCGACAGCGGCCGAGCCGTCCGGCCGCGGCGAGCGATGCGCCCAGCCACGGTCGGGAGGAAGCGCCCGCACGTTACTTCTGCTTCATGGGAAGAAAGAGCGTCGGTGTGCCGCCCACGGGAGCGGGCACACCCTGTGGGGCGGTGTCGGCGCTGGCGGCGTGAGTGCGGGCGGCGTCAGCGCCGATGGGAGGATCGGCGGGGGCAGCGGCGGCCGACGCTTGGCGATCGATTTCGATCGATCCTTTGAAATACCCGCCATCCTCAATCATGATGCGCGACGTCGAGAGTTCACCGACGACCGATCCTTGCTCCTTGATTTCGATGCGCTCCAGAGCGTGCAAATTGCCTTTGACGGTGCCAGAGACGACGATTTCGCCAGCCAGGATGTCGGCGATGATCCTGGCGTTCGGCCCCACCGTGAGTTTGCGGCCCTCCATCTGGATCAGGCCCTCGACGCTGCCGTCGACCAGCAAGTCTTCGCTTCCGGAAATCTCACCCTTAATGCGCAAGGATGCGCCCAAGAGAGAACCGTGGCGCGGCTGGGCAGTCCCTAGCGAACTCCCGGGGGCTGTGGCCGTGAGGACATGCCCAGGTGCCGGGTGATCGGCGGAGGCCGACTTGGAATTAGGAGCTGCATTTCCAGGAACATACTCAGGCACTTCGATTTGTGAGGCGGCGTTTTTCCACATAGGTGTTCTCCATCGCACAAGCGGGGGATACCGACACGTCGTGCCAAACAGATCCGGCACGCCACGTCCCCGTCATCAGGGTGTACATCGGCAAAGCTAGGCACATCTTTAGCGGCACTCGTGCCTGCATGGTGGACTTTCGCTCGACGGGAGGAGCAAGAGGTCAGGAAAAGTCGGGTTGGCATTCTGCTCACAATAGTGTCGCCGGTGGCTGGGACGAGGGGATGTGGCGCGCCGCGTCCCCGGAATTGCGTTATGATGCTGCTTTAAACCAATTCCTAGAGAGGATTCCGCAGACATGTCCCCAAGCTCGAAAAATTCATTGGGCTCGCGCGATACGCTTACCGTCGGCAAGCACAGCTACGAGATTTATCGCCTGGATGCGCTCGAAAAGCGCGGCATCGGACATGGCGGACAACTCCCGTTTTCGCTGCGCGTGCTACTGGAAAATCTGCTGCGCCAGGAGGACGGCCGGTTCGTGCGTCCCGCGGACATTGAGGCGCTGGCGGAATGGCAGCCGGTGGCGAAAACCCGGGCGGAGATTGCCTTCATGCCCGCTCGCGTGTTGTTGCAGGACTTCACGGGTGTGCCGGCCGTGGCAGACCTGGCTGCGATGCGCGACGCTATCGCACGGATGGGCGGCGACGCCAAAAAGATCAATCCGCTGCTGCCGGCCGAGTTGGTGATCGATCATTCGGTGCAGGTGGATAAGTTCGGAAGCGACATGGCGTTTGCGTTCAATGCGGAACTGGAGTTCCAGCGGAACGTGGAGCGCTACGAGTTTCTGCGCTGGGGGCAGAAGGCGCTGCAAAATTTCAAGGTGGTGCCGCCGGACACGGGCATCGTCCATCAGGTCAACCTGGAATATCTGGCGCGGGTGGTGTGCGACGTCTCGCCCGATGGGCGGGCGGTTGCTTATCCGGACTCGCTGGTGGGCACCGATTCGCACACGACGATGGTGAACGGTCT
The DNA here is from genome assembly GCA_963818345.1 of uncultured Acidobacteriota bacterium. GTDB lineage: Bacteria > Acidobacteriota > Terriglobia > Acidiferrales > UBA7541 > Palsa-189. The sequence continues at coordinate 82,344 of CAWFRX010000019.1, forward strand.
GGGAGTTTTGGGCTGGGGCGTCGGGGGCATTGAAGCCGAGGCGGCGATGCTTGGCCAGCCGCTGTCGATGCTGATGCCCGACGTCGTCGGGTTCAAATTGCACGGGCGGCTGCCGGAGGGCGCCACGGCGACTGACCTGGTGCTGACGGTCACGGAGATGCTGCGCAAGAAGGGTGTGGTGGGCGCGTTCGTGGAGTTCTATGGCACCGGCCTATCGAGTCTTACGCTGCCCGACCGCGCCACGATTGCCAACATGGCGCCGGAGTACGGCGCGACGATGGGCTTTTTCCCTGTGGATGCGGAGACGCTGTCGTACCTGCGCTTCACGGGTCGCAGCCCCGAGCGCCTTGCGCTAGTGGAGGCTTACTCGAAGCTGCAAGGCCTTTTCCGCACCGATGAGACGCCGGACCCGATGTATACGGACCGGCTCGAACTCGACCTGGGCAAGGTGGAACCGACGCTGGCCGGACCCAAGCGGCCGCAGGATCGCGTGCCGCTACGCCAGGCGAAAGCGTCGTTTGCCAAGGCCGTCGAAGGGACGCTGGAAAAGCATGTGGAGGTAAAAAATAACGGCGACCATTTCGAGTTGTCGAACGGGTCGGTGGTGATCGCGGCCATCACCAGTTGCACCAACACCTCGAATCCGTCGTTGATGCTGGGCGCGGGGTTGCTGGCCAAGAAGGCGGTCGAGCGCGGTTTGCGCGCAAAGCCCTGGGTGAAGACCAGCCTGGCGCCGGGGTCGAAGGTGGTAACCGACTATCTGAATGCCGCGGGCTTAACGCCCTACCTGGAGACACTCCACTTCAACCTCGTGGGATACGGCTGCACGACCTGCATTGGCAACAGCGGACCGCTGCCCGATGCCATCGGCGCGGCGATCAAGGACAACGGGATCCTGGCGGTATCCGTGCTGAGCGGCAATCGCAACTTCGAGGGCCGCGTGCACCCGCTGGTGCGTGCGAACTATCTGGCGTCGCCGCCGCTGGTGGTGGCATATGCGCTCGCGGGGCGAATGGATTTCGACATGGCGAGCGAGCCTCTGGGCAGTGACCAGAACGGCAAACCGGTTTTCCTACGCGACGTTTGGCCGACGCCGCAGGAGGTCGAGGACACGGTGCGTTCGGCGGTGAAAACGGATATGTACCTGAAGGAATACAGCGAGGTCTTCCAGGGAGACGAGCGCTGGCGCGGCCTGCCGGTCCCGGAGGGCAATCTCTACGCGTGGAGCGAGAAGTCGACGTATATAAAGCGGCCGCCTTTTTTCGATAATATGCCGAAGACGCCCGAGGCACTGACGGATATTCGTGGCGCGCGTGTGCTGGCGATGCTCGGGCACAGCGTGACCACCGACCACATCTCGCCGGCCGGTTCGATCAACGCGGATAGCCCGGCGGGCAAGTACCTGATCGCCAACGGCGTGAAGCCGAGCGACTTCAACTCCTACGGCGCGCGGCGGGGTAATCACGAAGTGATGATGCGGGGAACGTTCGCCAACATTCGCCTGCGCAACCTGCTGGCGCCAGGCACCGAGGGCGGCTGGACGCTGTATCAACCCAGCGGCGAAAAGATGAGCATCTATGATGCGGCCATGCGCTACCAGCGGGAGGGAGTGCCACTTTTGGTGCTGGCCGGCAAGGAGTACGGCACGGGGTCGTCGCGCGACTGGGCAGCCAAAGGCACGTTGCTGCTGGGGGCTCGCGCCGTGATTGCGGAAACCTACGAACGCATCCATCGCAGCAACCTGGTGGGAATGGGCGTGCTGCCGCTGGAGTATCTGCCGGGCCAGACGGCGGAATCGCTGGGCCTCGACGGGCACGAAAGCTTCACGGTCGAGGGAGTCGCAACGCTCACGCCGCGCGCGAAGCTACTCGTGCGGGCCCGCGAGGACGGCGGCAAGGAAAAGGTCTTCGAGGCTGTTGCGCGTGTGGATACGCCCGAGGAAGGCGCCTATTACCGCAACGGCGGTATTTTGCCGTACGTCCTGCGGCAGATGCTGTAATGCTCCGGGCCGGGCTGCCCGCGCGCTTTTAGAAGTGGCCAAGTGCGGTCCGCATAACAGAAGGAATGCGACTCTACTTTCAATTGCCGGATTAAGGGAGAGAGCCAATCGTGGCCCAAGTCACGCTCAAGGAACTGCTTCAACACGTCGCTGAACGTTACGAGACCCTTTTCTTTCAAAACGTCGCGCTGCACGCTGTACTGACGGCTCGCAGCGATGCGGCCCTGCTTAGAAGCTACATGGCCGCTTTATCCGACGAGGGGTCCAAGCAGATTGTGCGCGAGAAATTCGCTCCGCTTTACGCAACGATCGCCGCGTTTACTGACGAGACAAACCCCGGCGAGCTGCTATCTCAGATTCCTGCCGCACCGAAAGTACAATAGATCTCGCTGCCGGAGCCTCGCTAAGGCGCTCGAGGAATCTGGAGGTTCGCCACGTCTGCGCGGCGCGCCATCCAGATTCCCGCGCTTTCGTTCGAGTTAAGGGGTTGGCTGCGGGGAATTGGGTCGGCGCCGTCCTATGGAGACACTCGCGGGCAGACCATCTGGAGGAAAGCTGGTTCTGAAAGGTCAACAGTACCTGCAATTTAGCAATGGCGCTTTTGGGTCGGATGCTTCCATGATTGAGATCTGGCGCCTGCGCCGAATACGTCCGCGGAAAGTCGGTTCGAGGATTCCGGAATGAAGCGTCCCAACAAAAAACGGCTTGGAGAAGTGCTGCAAGAGCGCGGGAAGATTTCCTCGGACGATTTAAAGTCCGTGATAGCCGAGCAGCCTGCCAAGGCGATTTACCTGGGCGAAATTCTATTTGAACGCGGCCTGGTGGCCAAGCCAGACATCGTGATGGCGCTGGAAGAGGTGTCGCAATTCCAATATGTCGACTGCACGAGTGTGTTGGTCGAGCCGAGCGCCCTAGCCTTGATCCCGCGGGGGGCAGCGGAACGCTTCCCTGTGCTGCCCATCCGGCATGAGCGAGGGCATCTCGTAGTGGCGATGGCCAGCCCGCAAGATTTGGCAAAAGTCGAGGAGTTGCGCTTCATGACGGGGTGCCCTATTTCGCCGCGCCTGGCATTCCGCTCCGAGCTCTATTCTGCCATCCGAAAGTATTACGCGGACCAAGGATCAGTTTCGCCGGAAGCGGCGAGCACCAAGGAGTCTGAGTGGGAAGACGTCGAGTTTGTATCGACGAGTGCGCGGCAGAGCACCAAAGAGGCGGTTCAAGAGCTGCAAGCGGATCTGCGTCAGCGAAAGACTCCGGCGGTGCAGATCGTGTCCGAGATTATTCAGATGGCCTTGAGAAAACGGGCCAGCGATATTCATATCGAGCCTCGTTTGGCTGAGACGGCCGTGCGCATCCGGGTAGACGGCGTCCTGCGTGACTTGCGGACGATTCCGCGGACCATGCAAAATTCGGTGACCTCGCGCGTAAAGATTCTCGCGGACATGGACATCGCGGAACGTCGCACGCCACAAGACGGCCGGTTCATGGTGAACATCGCTCTGCGCCAAGTCGACGTGCGCGTCTCGACCCTCCCGACGCAATATGGCGAGAAGGTGGTGATCCGGCTGTTGAGCAGCGCCCAGAAGATGACTTTCGAAGACGTTGGAATGTCTTCGAAGTTGTCCGCCACGTTCACGGAAATGCTCTCGACGCCGCAAGGGATGATCCTGGTGACCGGCCCGACCGGAGCCGGCAAGAGCACAACACTGTATGCGGCTCTCACCGCGCTGCGTAAGCCTTCGGTGAATATCGTGACGGTCGAAGACCCTGTGGAATACATCTTGCCGGGGATCAACCAGTCGCACGTAAACGCGAAGGCGGGTCTAACGTTCGCCAGTTGCCTTCGCTCGATTCTGCGGCAAGATCCTAACGTGATCATGGTCGGCGAGATTCGCGACGTCGAAACCGCCGAAATTGCGATGAAAGCGGCACAGACGGGCCATATGGTTCTTTCCACGCTGCACACCAACGACAGCATCTCCGCGGTGGCCCGGTTGCTGGACCTGGGCGTTCCCAGTTTTCTGCTCGGCTCATCGTTGACCGGAATTCTGGCGCAGCGACTGCTGCGAAAGCTGTGTTCCTGTCACACGATCCAGAAGACGACTGCGGATTTTCGAGCTCGCTTGGCGGTGACCGGGACGAAAGATGTTCCGCCAACCATGTGCGTGCCGGCGGGCTGCGAGCAGTGCGACTTCACGGGGTACAAAGGCCGGGTTGGCGTTTTTGAGCTATTGCGTTTCGACGAATTTGTGCGCGAGATCGTTCGCACGGGTGGCGGAAGCGACGAGATTCGATTCATTGCCACCAGCCACGGTTTCCGCACGATGCAAGACGACGCTCTCGGCAAGCTCGCAGCCGGTCTGACGACCTTGGACGAAATTCTGCGCGTGCTGGCGTTCGATAAAGTCGCGGGCGCTACGTGTTTGCGATGCGACCAGAAAATCTCTTCTTCATTCCGGTTTTGCCCATCCTGCGGCACTCGGCTGCGGGAGGCGCCCGCGAAAAAGCATGCCGGTGCCGAGGTCTTTGCCGGTTATCCCTCTTAGGGACAATCAATGGCGCCCCTCTTTCAGGGCAGCGCTCGGCTCGTGCCGTTTTTTTTCTTGTCTATGATCGCGAGAACTGCGCATTCCGCTCCGGGTTGGTGTGTGCCGCCGAGACGGAACAACGTGCGGATTAAACCTGAGGTTCGCCAGCTGTGGGAGGCGGGCCGGAAGCAGGGCGCGTGAACGCCTGCTTGCACTCCGGTCGTAACAGATACCAGACGATCAGTGCGTCGATCATAAAAACCAGGAGCCGCAAAACGTCCGTTCCCAGGGGCTCGTGCACCACACCGCCCAGGAGTATGCCCATTGCCGAGCCGGCTAGACTAAGGGCTGTAAGAACAAGCAGCACCGTGCGCGCCCATCCCCAAAGCTTCAGTAAGCCCCAGCCAACAACCAGATTCAGGACTCCGGCGACGATCAGCGCCGTTCCGCCAGCGGCACCCATGTTCGTGACGAATGGCGGCAGGCCCCACTTCTCGACCGCGGCAGGACCTTGCAAAAAAACCAGGCCCAGCAAAACCGTGGATATGCCGCCCGCAAGCTGAAGGAAGCCAAGGACCGTTACTCCCGTAGGCCGAGACATGTACGCCCTCCTTTCTCCATTATGCTCGATCGATCGACTCAGTGAGCGGCCTGGCGCGCCCGCTTTCGCGCTGCGCCAGGTCGCCCGACAGGCGCCCGTTCTGCAGGGGCGCGGCCAGCGAGCGATACCAGCAAGATCACCCCAGCGATGACGGAGACGACGCTGGCGGCTTGTGCGTTGGTCATGCCGAAGAACGACCGGGGATTGATGCGGATAAATTCCACCAGGAACCGCGCCACGCCCGTCGCGATCAGATAGTAGCCGAACACTTCGCCGGCGGGCTGCCTACCACCGACCGCGCGACGGCCGACGCGCCACAGAAAATGCGCGATGACCAAGGCGGCTAGAAATTCGTAAATCGGCGTGGGATGGACTCGTTGCGTCGTCGGTACGAGTCCGTTGGGAAAACTCATGCCCCAGGGCAGCGACGTGGGGATGCCATAGTCGCCATCGCCGGAGATCAGGCAGCCGATGCGGCCGATGCCGTAGCCGAGAGCCGCGGCGGGCGATGCGACGTCGAGCATGAGCAGGATCTTCATGCGGTAACGCCGGGCCAGCAGAACCAGAGCAATGAACCCGCCGATTAGCGCGCCGAACCAAGCGAAACCCATGGTGCTGAAAAGCAGCCGCCAGGGATCCGCGAAAAATTCAGATGGGCTTTCCAGCAGGTGATAGAGACGAGCTCCCGCCAGGCCGGACAGGCCGGTAATGCCGATGATGCTTTCGGCATCGGCATTGAGGCCGCGACGCGCGAGGTCCGCGCGCATGACGAAAAACGCGCAGAGCAGTCCTGTTGCGACCAGCAGGCCGTAGGTACCGAGCGTCAGAGGGCCGATATGGATGAATGGATACATGCGATTGCCTGGACGCGAATCGAGCGAGCGATGCCGCTAGGATCGAGTCCGAAACCGAGTTGCGTCATGCGCCTAGCGGCACGCCGTACCGTCTGCCAGGGCCAAGTAAAGACTGTGAGCGGGTGAGACCACAGGCGCTTCGCCATCACCCAGGGATGCCGGTGCGAGCGTTCGATACGGGCCGGCGTGAGGATGTGAGTCGAGTCCTCGATGGTGTAGCGATGCCACCAGCCGCCAATCATTTCGAAGTTTCGCTGCGCCTCAGGGCCGTGCCAAACGCCTCGCGTGCCCCCGGGATGATGAGAATAGTCGTGGACCTGGTGGACCGCGGTGACGACGCGGGTGGCGTCCACGACCGCAAACCCCTGCGAGTATGCTCGCCAAACCAAATAGTTGTCCCAGGCGCGGCGCCCGATGGCCAGCGGCAGAATCCCTTCCGCGAATCCTCGCGTAAACGCAAAATAGTCGATGCAAGTGGGTGGTTGGAGTGCATTGGCGCGGTGTGCACGACCGGCGAGCGTGCTCTGCCACTCCGCCGCGTTGAAATCGATGGGCGTATCCACCTCGAGGTCCCAACGCTGGCCGACCATCAGGAAACGGTTGAGGGCCGCTTGCGCCCGCGCGACAGCCGCCGGAAATTCGTCGCTCAAAATGATGTCGGCGTTGACGTAAGCCAGCAGCGGCGTCGTTGCGATGCGCTCGGCGCGAGCGAACAGGTCGTCGAGCTGCGGCGTGCCGAGCTCATTGCGGGCGACCTTGGGGGCATGGCGCACGCCCAGCTCTCGCGCGACTTCCGACGTGCCTTCCTCGTCGCCAAAGAGCAGGACCTCGGGGCGCGGCGTGATGCGCGTCCAACTGGCAACAGCGTTCCGCTGGATCAGGTCGCTCTGTCCGCGAAAAGGCTTGGGGATGGCGAACAGGGTCAGCATCGGTGGCAGGAATCCATTGGCACGCGAGACATTGTAGCCCAGCGCCGGGGAACACATCCACCGTACCGCGCGGCCAGCTCGCGTCGCAGCGAAGCTGTTAGCGTTTGGCTTATTCGAGGCGGGCTGGGGTTGCGTCGACGGAGACGCGCACGGGCAGCGGGCGATAGCCGCTGCGGGTCCGGATGTGATATTTCTGCACGTTCTTGCCTGTCAATTTCACGGTGATGGCGCGCCAGCCGCGGTTGGGATTGGGCTGCGGATAGTAGCTCAGTAAATAGAGATGAGCCAGATCTTCGCGAATGGACGAGAAGGCTTGCTCCTGGTCGTGCCAGTCCTTGGCGAAATATGCTTGGCCGCCGGTGTTGGCGCTCATGCGCGTAAAGACCACGGCGGAGATCGGGTCGAGCTGTGCCTCGCGCGTGCTGATCATATAGATCGGGACGCCTTCCGACTGCGCCAGTTCCGCGACGTCTTCCGGGGGCACCATGCTGGAATTGTCGGGACCGTTGGAGAAGACCACCAGGACGCTGCGGCCGGTGTACTGCGCGGCATCCTTGAGCGTCAGCAGCAGGGCGTTGTAGAGCGCGGAGTCGTCGCCATTGACCGTGGCGCGAACGCCGCGCAAGACCTGTGTCCGGTCCGCGGTAAGCAACGAGGCTCGAGTCAAGTCGCGGCTGTAGGAATAGAATGCGATGTGATCGGCGCTGTCAAGCGAGCGCACGAACTCGGCGATGGAGTCCTGCGCGAAGACGAAGCCCTCGCCGGTGGTACATGTAGTCGCTGCTGTCAAAAGGATAAAGACGCTGGCGCCGGATACCGCGGAAGCGAGCGGTTCCCGGGCTCGCGGGGCTGAGCGGGCGAGGTCTGAGCGCAGCCCTCTCGCGCAACGCGGCGGCTACGGCGGGGCTTGTGGCGCGATCGTGCTGGGCGGTGCCGCTGAAGCTGCCCTGTGGCCTTGGGTGATGATGCGCGGGGCTTCGTTGCCTTCCTCGAAGGTGGCGACGGTCTGCGCGATCTGTCCTCGTGATCGCGAAATCCGATGGGTGCAGGCCGGTAACGTAGTTGCCTTTGGCGTCGGTGACGGCGACGTTGAGCTGCACCATGTCGACGACTTTGCGAATGACCGCGTTGTCCCTCCGATGTGTCTTGCGATGCGTCTTGAGCCACCATCCACAGCGCGAATCCGCAGAGAAGGCTCGGAACCGCAAGGAGAAACAGAACGTGCCGTTTTGCCGTGTTTTGCCATGGGTCACCTCGTCCGTGAAGTACGCTGCATCTCGCCCGGCGGGATCAAGAACTGCCGGGAATTCTTTCGCGAAGCTGGCCGATCTAAGGATTCGGGCGCGTTGCCGTTCGCCGGCAGGAACGCAAGTTTGCCGCCGCGGAATTCGTCGCCTGTCTCCCGCATGGCGCGCAGCATGGCGAGCCAATCGTCCGGGATGCGTGGCGAAGATCTTTTCGACCATGCGCCGCGTCAGTTCGGGAATCATGCGGTTGAGCGTCAGCGGGCGATAGCCCATCTCGTCGGCCAGCCGCGCCCAGTACAGATTGTTGGACTCCCAGGACTCGGCCAGCATGCGGCTCGAATAGCCCAGGAAAGCGGGCGGGGGCGGCACGACCAGCAATTCGCGAACATAGCTTTGCGTCAAAACGGGATGCGGAACGCCGAAATCCTGCGACAGCCTCTCCCAACCGACTTCTGCCGGATAACGGTTGGAGAGGGCGGCCAGTTCTTTTCCTGCCGGCCCCAGTTGCCGTTGTCGTTCGGGAAGTGCTTGCGGAACTGGGCGGTCAGGAACAGGCTTTCCGCCGGGGTAATCTCGGCGACGGCGTCGTTTGGCTCGCCCTGCGCGGAGGGTGCGTCAATTTGTTCGGCGCGTTGCGGCAGCATTCTGTCGCTGAGGATGCCCATCACCGTTTGGCGCACTTTGTCGTCTTTTGCGGCGGCCGAGACGAGCTCCTCGCCGGCTTTTTGATAGAGAGGCGACAGCATGCAGTTCATTGGGAGTCACGCCCCACCAGCGCGGGAGAGTGGCTTCCGCCATGAGATCCGGCACCAAATCTTCCCAGATCAGCGACTGGACATTTTCCGGAACAATGAAATCCTGCTCGACTTGCGCCAGCACGTACGGCAAGTCGGCCAACGACCCCGCCAGATACGCGCCACCGCTGGTTGTTTCGTCCGCGGTCGTACAAGGGTTGCGGTTTGCCAGGATTGCCGCCCAGCCCGCAACCGCCTCGCCCGAGAAATCGTGAGATCGCACAAAGATGGGGTTGTGGTGCAGCATCTGAGCCCCAGGCGGCTCGTAGTAGGCGTAGTTCAAGCCTACCAGCGTGTCCCGTAGAAACGGAGTTAGACGCCCCCGAGCGGCGGTCAATTCGTCGGGCGCGAGCCGCCAGATTGCAGAAGCTTTGTCAGGTCTGTGCGGGGCTGCAGAGCGGCGTGGCGGTTGTTGTACATCCGTGCGGCAGTTTCGGCTCGTTCGCGGGTGGTGAAGATGGGATGCGGCATCTCAAAATCGCGAAGGTCGGCGGCGAGTGGCAGCAGGGCATCTGCCTTGGTCTTGCCGGCGGCTAATTGATTCAAGCCGTCGCCCAGAGCAAACAAAGTGTCGAGTGAGCACCAGGCGCTGATCGTCAAGCACCACGCGCATCTTGTCGGCAAGTTGCTGGCGGACTTGCTGGCCTTCCGGGCTTGGCTGGCTGCGGCCCTGCCAGCAAGGCGATCAGTTCGTCCTGCGAACGATTCGGTTCGCCGGAGGCCGCGCGCAGCAGCTCCCCGAGCGAGGTGCGTGCCGCATCGAAGAGTTGGGCCGACGAAGGTATCTTGGCGAAGGGGCTGATGACGCTCTGCCACGAGTCGTTCACACAGCCTCGGGAATCTGTCCCTGGCGAGCTAGGATCTGCCAGAGCTCGATATTGGCCTGCAAGATCCCTAAGGCGTCGGCCCGCAGCATGCGGTCATGAATCCGGTCGGCGGCCTGGGCGATGCTGAGAAAACTATTGATCGAGGCGTCGTTCAAATTGTGGAATTCGGTGAGCGCTGAGTACTGGTCGTGGAATCTCGGGAACTGCTGGGCGAGTGCCCGGACCGTCTCCGGACTCAATCGCGGCGCGCCGGCGGGCCTGCGGTCGATTTCGTTGAGGGTGAGGAAGATTCGGCAAAGGGCTGTTCGCTCGAGGCGACTCGCGAGAAAGCAAACATGCCCTCGATCAGTTGCTCCGGGCTGGTCCACTCCTTGGCGCGCCCCGCCCAGTCCCGCACAATCTTGGAATCGCTCTTGCGGCGCACGACTTCCTTCCATACCTCAAGATTACCGGGCACATGCGGTTGGCCGTTGGCGTCGAATTGCAGGCGGCTGATGAGAAGGAACAGGCTGGCGTCGGGCTGGAAGGCGTGTCGGATAGGGCTTGGCGAGAGATCGCGTCCCCGGAGATCGCTTCGATAGAAGATGCTGCAGTCGCGCCGGTTGCACGAAGTAGGCTTGTTGGGCTCGGTCGACGCTAGAAAGAGCGTCAAAATAGGCGGCGACCCAGCCCTCGTCCTTGTTCAGCAGGCGGGTCACGAATTCCGCTGGGCGAATCTGGGCTCGCCCCGACCAAGTTTTTCCATTCGGCCGCCGCGGCTTCGCCGCCGGGCACAACGACCCGTCCGTCTCGGATGAAAATGTGGGTCCCGTAGAAGTCGACGACGGCGGTGAGAGGAAGGAGTTTTCTGAGGCCAGGAGATTGCTGGCCAGGCTTGACGCGGTTTTCGCGTCGAGCCGCGACATGCTCCAGTAAAGCCGCGCCCACGCTGGATCAAGCAAAAGCGAATCGACGACATCGATGTGATCGTCCTTCGACTTGTTCGTCGACTGCAGTCCAAGTCGCTTTCCGAGAACAAAACCGGCACACGCGAAGGGGCGTAGGGATAGTTAAAGGGTTGGCCGCTGCGGAGGGACTCTTCGAGGTTGGCCAGAGGGAATCCTGAATCGACCGCGAGGAACGCTTTGTCTGCGTCGGCGGTTTGAAGCGCTACATTGGGTCCGCAAGCTTGCGCCAGCCTGTACCCGAGAATTGCCAGCAGAGGTTGCGCATCGCTGCAATTGGAAACGCGAATTACACCTTCAGGGCCGGCCAGCACTTGAAGTTCTCGCGCCTGTTTCAAATAGCCCTGCAAAAGCAGCAAGTACTCGGTGGACCTCCCGGCCGAGGGCGCCTTGCCGGATTTCACCGTCACCGTCTGATAGCCCTTTACGGCCACCTCGCGCGAGAGCAGCGGCAAGACTTCGTCGGGCGAAACCTTTTGGCTGATGCCAGCCATGCGCAGGAAGGAGCGCAGGGGTCCCGGTATCGGAGTGGTCGCCACCGAAGCTGGCGCGCCAGCCGCGGTGCTACTTGCTTGCACGGCGCCTGGTCCGGCAGTCGGCGCGGTAACGCCGGAGCCTGAGCGCGCGGGCAGACACATCAAGGCGCAGAGCGATATAGCCAGAACGGAAACTCGTCGGCAGGAAGCCTTCATAGCCCACATCCTTCGTCCGAGTCGAAGGGGGGTGACTCGGGACTTGCAAATTGCGGAATGCTCCGACGGAATGCGCTTGAGCGGCGAGCCCACACGCCCCGCGCGTTCAAGCGGTGCCAGAGGATAAATCATCCGCGTATTGGACGTCAATCGGAAGTCTCACTTAAGCGGGCGCGGGAAGTGACGGCGACTCTGCAAAGGAGTGAAACTCGTTTCGGGATCCCAAGACGCCGTAACGAGCCCCTTGAGTGCGACATCTAATCAGGCGTGTGCAATCAGACGAGGCGCGTCATTGACTTAGCGGTAGGGTGTGCCCCTGGTCGCACCCGGACGAAGGGGGAGAACATGTACCGACCGTCTCCGCGTACCGTGAAGAGACTTGTTTCGATTTTCGTGGTCTGTCTGGGACTGCTTGTTCCGTTGGTGAGCTTTTCGCAGGCTCCGGCCGGCGGTGTGATCGCCGCCTCCTATCCCAGATGCTTTGCCTCCCGGACAGCCAGTCAAGCCGACCGGCGTTCCTCCGGAAGGGCGGCCCAGAGAGTCAAACGACCCACAAGTGAAAGCGGTGCTCGATCAGATGGCCGCAGCGGGTTTGTTGAACCCGACCACGCTCGAGCAGGCGCGAAAAGCCTTTCTCTTCTACTCTTCAAAGTTCGCGGAGGCTCCCGAGCCAGTCTTTCAGGTGCAGAACCGGACGGTTCCGGGCCCGGGCGGGGATATTCCTGTTCGCTTGTACGTGCCCCGGGCAGGCGGCGGCCTTCCCGTTTTGGTGTATTTCCACGGCGGAGGTTTCGTGTACGGCGATCTAGACACGCACGACTCGACTCTTCGGGCCATTGCAAACAGATGCGACTGTCTCATCGTGTCGGTGGCTTATCGTCTGGCGCCAGAACATCCCTTTCCTGCGGCTCCGGAAGATGCTTACGCTGCTACCAAATGGGTCGCTGAAAACGCCGGCCAGATTGGCGGCGACGCCACTCGAATTGCGGTTGGAGGGGACGGGGCAGGGGGCAACTTGGCGGCGGTGGTTGCGCTGATGGCGCGCGACCGGAAGGGTCCTCGTCTGGTGTATCAGCTCCTGATCTATCCGAGCCTGGATCCGTCGATGCTTACCTATTCGTGGATTACCTCGCGCGATCCGATCCTGACCAATCAGGCCGAACTAGCCCAATGGAGTGTCTACGTACCCCTTAACACCGATCCGGCAAACCCCTACATTTCTCCTGTCAACGGGAACCTGCACAACTTGCCGCCCGCGTTCATGATCATTGGCCTCAACGATCCTGCGCGTGACGAAGACGAGCGGTATGCCGGGGAGCTCAAGATTGCGGGCGTTTCCGTGCAGGTGGTGCGTTACGACAATATGGTGCACGGGTTCTTTTTGATGGCTGGGAAGGTGGACGCTGGCAAGAAGGCCATCGAAGAGACGGCCGCCGCTCTTAAGAAGGCGTTTCAAAGCTGAGGTAAGCTTGCGAAGCGGGCACTGCTCACCGACCGGCCTCGGGCTGCACCTGGTGGCTAGCGCTTGGAGTGAACGGGTTCGGGGATGTCCCTTTCGCTGAAGTCTGCTAATTCCAGCCGAAGGTTGCCGGGATTGGTCGAATAGCTTAAGCCAATTTCGAGGTCGATGGTTCCCGCGCGAATGAGCTTCTCGATTTCGTTGTCGAAGTACTGCATGCCGTCGTCGCTGCCGTCGCGCATGGCATCCAGCAGCGTTTTGCCTTCGTTTTCGCCCTTCTCGACATATTCTCGCGTGCGCAGTGTGGATTTCAGAATTTCCATCGACGGCGACGCGGCCCTTTCCGCCACGGCAGCGGAATGAGCCGCTGGGAGACGACGAAACGGAAGGCCTTCGCGAAGCGCGTGCGGATGGTCTGCTGGTCGCTCAGGGGAAATGCGCCGATGATTCGTTCAATGGTTTTCGACGCGTCGATGGTGTGCAGCGTCGAGAGAACCAGGTGGCCCGTTTCGGCGGCTTCGAGCGCGATTTCGATCGTTTCGCGGTCGCGCATCTCACCGACCAGAATCACTTTGGGCGCCTGGCGCAGCGCGGCGCGAAGCGCCAAGGCAAACGTCGGCGTGTCGGCTGTGCAGTTCGCGCTGGTGCACCGTCGCTTTTTTGTGATTGTGCAAGAACTCGATGGGATCTTCGATGGTCAGGATGTGAATGGCGCGCTCGCGTTCATGCGATCCACAATCGCGGCCAGCGTGGACGACTTGCCCGAACCGGTCGGCCCGGTCACCAGGGCGATGCCGTTGCGAAGATGCACGATTTCATCGAGCTGCGGAGGCAGCCGGAGTGCCTCGAAGGTCGGAATGGTCGTGGGAATCACGCGCATGACGATCGCGTAGGTTCCTCGCTGCCGAAATACGTTGACGCGAAATCGCGCCACGGCAGGCACGGCGTAGGATAGGTCGGCTGAGCCTTCTTGTTCGAGCTTCTGCTTTGGAATCTCGTTCGAGCTCAGCTAAATCGCGCGCGATTTGCTCGGTATGCTGGGGCAGGAGCCGTTCGACGCCGCGAAACGGCAGCTCCACGAGTTCGCCGCTGACCTCGACTTGGGGCGCGTGCCCGGGCGAAAAGATCAGATCGCTTACGTGCTCGCGTCCTTTGAGCATGGATGCGATCAATTGCGCCGTGGAGAAGGTCGCTTGCGGTTGCGGCTGTCGGCCGTTTGTGGGTGCGGTTCGTCGGGCATCGTGATCCTCCAAGCCACCCGGCGGCTGGTTGCCCCGAGTTACGTTCGCGAGCCTGGGAAGGGCGTCTCGTTGGGAGTCTTGACTTATGCAGTGTACGAGATCTTCCGCGACCGGGCGTGTGCGGTCGTGATAGTGATGTGACGATCCGGTTCATAGCAGAGAATGCTGGACGGCCAGTAGTTCGGGCCGTGGACGGCGCGAGCCGACGCGAATACGCTATACTTTCGGTTTATGGCCATGCGTTTTGGCAGGTGGTGGTGCGGGGCTTGGGACTCGGGTACAGAGCCAGGTCCGGCGGCGGTCTCGCTGGCGCTAGCCGAGCGGCCCGACACGGCGAAATCGGGGTTCTTCACCTTCTCCGCCAATCCTGGCCCTTCATCCGGCCGCAGCGGTGGCTGCTGCTTGTGGGATTGGGCCTGATGGCTATCAACCGCGCGGCCGGGCTTGTCTTGCCCTCCTCGGCCAAGTATTTGATCGACAATGTGGTCGTCAAGCGGCAGGCCCAGCTGCTGGCTCCGCTGGTGTTGGCTCGTCGTCGCGGCCACGATCGTTCAGGGCATCACTTCGTTCGCGCTCACGCAGCTTCTTTCAAAGGCCGCGCAGCGCATGATCGCCGACCTGCGCCAGCAGGTGCAGGCGCACATCGGCCGCTTGTCGGTGGCGTTTCACGACACGAATAAAACCGGCGCGCTGGTCGCGCGCATCATGAGCGACGTGGAAGGCCTGCGAAACCTCGTCGGCACGGGTCTGGTCGAGCTGGTCGGCAGCGTGATGACGGCGATTATTCGCGCTGGTGATTCTGCTGCGCATCAGCGTGTTCATGACCGGCGTGGCGTTCGCGATCTCTGGTCTTTTCGGCCTGATTTTGAACAAGGCCGTCGGCACCATCCGGCCGATTTTCCGGGCGCGCTCCGGATCAACGCCGAGGTGACCGGGCGGCTCACCGAATCGCTGGCCGGCGTGCGCGTGGTCAAGGGATATCGGGCCGAGGCGCGAGAAGACAAGGTTTTCGCGGACCGGCGTTCAGCGCCTGCTGGACAACGTGCTGAAGACGCTGACGGCGACGTCCGTGATGAGCCTGTCGTCGTACGGTGCTGCTCGGGTTTGGTGAGCGCGCTGATCACCTATCTGGGCGCGCGCCGCATGCTGGCCGGCACCATGACCATCGGAACGTTCGTCACCTACGGCTTGTTCCTCGGGCTGCTGGTCGCGCCGATCTATCAGATCGTTACCATCGGGACGCAGTTCTCGGACGGAATGGCGGGCCTCGAGCGCACCAGCGACATTCTGGACGAGAAACAGGAGGACGACGATCCGCGACGCACCGTGGCCATCGGGACGGTGCGCGGGGACGTGGTCTTTGAAGACGTGGGCTTTGCTTACCAGGAGGGAAAGCCGGTATTGCATGAGGTGAGTTTTCACGCGCGCCCGGACAGCGTTACCGCGCTCGTCGGCCCTTCGGGTGCTGGCAAGTCCACGATCACCGGACTGATCGCGGCCTTCTACGTCCCCACATCTGGGCGGGTTCTGGTGGATGGCACGGATCTTTCGACCGTGCGGCTGGACAGCTATCGCACGCAGCTCGGCGTCGTTTTGCAGGAGACGTTTCTATTTGACGGGACCATTCGCGACAACGTCATCTTCTCCAGGCCTGACGCGAGCGAAGAAGATTTTCTGGCCGCGTGCCGCATCGCGCGCGTCGATGAGTTTGCGGAAACGTTTGCCGAGCAGTACGACACCGTGGTTGGCGAAAGGGGCGTCAAGCTCTCCGGAGGGCAGCGCCAACGCATCTCCATCGCTCGCGCCATTCTGGCCGATCCGCGAATTTTGATTCTGGACGAGGCCACCTCGAGCCTGGATTCGGAATCGGAAGCCTTGATTCAGGAGGGCCTGTCGTACTTGATGCGCGGGCGCACCACCTTTGTCATCGCCCACCGCCTGTCGACGATTCGCCGCGCCGATCAGATTTTGGTGATCGAGGAGGGCCGGATCATCGAGCGCGGGAATCACGCTTCGCTCTACGCGCTCGGCGGCCGCTACTTCGATCTTTACACCAAGCAGCACGGCTTGCAGGAGAACCTCTTTCTCGCGCCCGGCGAGGGAGACTCCGTGCCGGGCGAGCCCGCCGGATCTTCGGTCGGCGACGGCGCGAATGGTGGCGGACAGAACGGGTCGGCGAAGAGCGAGCCTAGTATCGCTGCAGCCGCGCGGCTCCTGCGCGGACGCGAATCCTGACGCGACATTTCAGTCAATAACGCGATATTTCAACTAAAAGTTAGGCGCGAAGACGCTCATTTCGGGCACCGGCGTTATTCGTGCCAATTTCTAGAGTCGCGCGTTCTGCACTCGATTGCTCTTTTTCGAGGGGTTTCCGCTTTGTGGCGATTTCTCGGGCCCTGTGACGTTTGGTTTCTTTTGGCAAGAGGTCGCCCACGAGCGGTTCGCGTACTTTGCCAGCTCGCACATGCGCATGCACATCGGTGTTCCGGCTTTCGCATCGCAGCCGCAGTAGCAGGTTTTCTTGCTGTCCGCGGAGTGCGCAGGGAAGCCGCCATCCGACCACGCGAGTAACGCCGGGCATAGCAGAAGACCGAGCAGAGCCAGGTTGCGCAGCCAGGTGAATTGGTGTTTGTGCATGGGCGTATTGTTGTTCGCCGCCTTGTGTGGCGGGGATGGGCTAGAAGAGGGGTTTCGGCGAGGACCAAGGGGCTGTACGTACTAGAACGCGACCAAGATGATGAGAAATAAGGGGTTGCGGTGCTGAGTCGTGATGCGCCGCCTGATGTGAGACCGGGTCCGGGCCGAAATCGCACCCACTGGCGCGAGTCCGTGGGCGGCTGACGCTGGGGCCATTCCCGAAGCGGGCGGCAGTTTTGGAAACGTATCTCGATTCGGGGCGCGATCTGCGCTGAAGCCGTTTTGGGCA
The DNA here is from genome assembly GCA_963818345.1 of uncultured Acidobacteriota bacterium. Classification (GTDB taxonomy): domain Bacteria; phylum Acidobacteriota; class Terriglobia; order Acidiferrales; family UBA7541; genus Palsa-189. Next base: position 99,385 of record CAWFRX010000019.1, read on the forward strand.
AGGAGTGCATTGCTGAATTCAAAGGACTTGCGCCGAAGCAGATTTGGCGATGGCTGGCAACAAAGCTGCAATGAGGAGGCACGTGTGCGTTCCGAAAACGTTCATCGCTAGATGGGAAGTGAGAGGGAAGGGGCTCACTTTTCGTTGGGCGCTGAACGTTCCTACCTGCCTCTGAGAGGGAAGCTAGGACGGATGACCCCACGCCTCGGTCGAAAACGGACCGAGAAACGGAACGCACACTCGGGGGCTCTTCGCTGCAAAGCGAGAGCCCCCAATTTTTTAAATCAGTCCCTTGTTTCAGCGCCGCCTCCCTCGACCGCCTGCCTCGATTGTTAATCTCCAGCCTCGTTGAGTTTGCCGTCCGTCACGCCAGCGCCTCGTGGACTTTCGTGCAATCCGGGGTGTTGTCCAAGCGCCCCGCCAATCGCGGAGAACGTCGCAAACCGTCCTCTGAATGCCCAGCGCATTTGAAATGCCCACCGGCTACCAAGTACAATCACACGGTCCCCGCTACCGAGAGGGCGGATGAAACCAGGCGACGGCTCTTTGAACCAAGAACACGCACCACAGACCTATACCGACCAATTGGAGCGAACCCGTTGGGGCCAATATCTGACGCGGGTCGAGGAGCACGTCCTGACGTCGACTTTGGACCTGTTGGGAGAGCCTGGGAGCGCCCTGGAGATGGGGTGTGCTAGTGGCCGCTGGTCCTCACGTCTCGTGGAACGAGGGTGGAAAGTAACCTGCGTAGATATCGAAGAGAGCGCGCTGCAGATCTGCCAGCAGAGGATTCCGAGCGCCAAGTGCATACTAGCGAGGCCCAACGACCGTACCATCCCGAGCCCGGACCGCGCATTTAAGCTAATACTTTGTATCGAAGTCGAAGCGGTGCTTCATTCGGACTGGTTCCTGGATGAAGCCCACCGCGTCCTTGTCGATGGTGGTTGCGTGATCAGCACGATGACCAATCGGTCCTCCGTCCGGGCCCTGCCGCATCAGGTCCTGGAAGGACTGAGGGCTAACTCGCCGCGATTCCGACCGGGACCGCCGAGCTATAAAACAAGTTATCGGGCGTGGAGGCAGACCCTCTCGCGCAAGGGTTTCACCACGGTCGGCGCGCAAGGATGCTGCTGGTTCCCCTTCCAACGAAACTCGAACTCAGTTTTGGTGCGGCTCGTGACCGAGTTCGAAAAAGCCCTGGGGCTTCGCAGGCTCACCGGCTTTAGCCCCTGGATTGTATCGGCGGCGCAAAAGACTTTGTAGGTGGGACTCGCGTGGTTCCTGTCGACTCACGCGCCCGGTTCCGGGAGGCTGGCCGGGGTCAGCGACGATCGTTCCTGAGTCACAGCTCACTCCAGAATCTGGCTACGCGTGCTTCGCAGCTAGAATCCGCGCCTTCCCTAAGATCCGCCCGACTTGGGTCTCCGTTAATCGCGATCCGTCATATTCCACGCAGATTTGATTGCTCTGTTCGTTCACGCGGATTCGCCGCAGCCCGTACGTATTGGCGAACAGGCCAAGGGCGCGAAGCTGCTCAGGCCGGAGCGCCGTCTGAAGGTCGTAGGTCACTTCCATGAGTGTCATGACCGCAGTATATCGCATGCGGCCAGCCCGGGCCGAATGCCGTGCCGGTTCTGGTTTCCCGCGAGCGGCGCGCATCCTGGACATACCGCCGCGGCTAACGGATTATGAAAGGGAAGAGCACAGCGAGAAACGAGGCGCAGTGGAACGCGATCCAGTTTGCGGAATGCAGGTGGACCCGGAGAAAGCCCGTGCACGCGGCGAACACGGCGGACGGACGTACTACTTTTGTTGTGAGGGCTGTGCGCAGAAATTCCGGGCTGCACCTGAGAAATACCTCTCGGCACCGCCCAAAGTTTCGGCGCCGTCTCTTATCGTTCTGACGCCGGGACCGGTTGCCGGGTCGTCGTCGGCCCTGGCTTCCGGGGCCTCCGCGGTGGCTCCCGCCGCCGCTCCTCTAGCCGTCGCTACTTCTGCTCCGGCCGCGTCGGCCGCGTCTGCCGCAGCGGCGGAGTACACCTGCCCGATGCATCCGGAGATCATCCAGCGCGGGCCGGGAAGCTGCCCGATCTGCGGGATGGCGCTTGAGCCGCGCGCAATCTCCGCTGAGGAGGAGCCGAACGAAGAACTCGATCTCGATGACCAGGCGCTTTTGGGTCAGCGTCGTGCTGACAGCGCCGGTGTTGCTTCTGGCGATGGGCGAGATGCTCGGCGCATCGGCGGTTGGCTTCTCGCCGCGCGCGCGAGAGTGGCTCCAGTTCGTGCTGACGACGCCGGTTGTGCTCTGGGGCGGCTGGCCATTTTTCGAGCGCGGCTGGTTTTCGATCGTTCACATGCAGCTGAATATGTTCACGCTGATTGCCGTCGGGACCGGCACCGCGTATCGTCTACAGCATCGTCGCCACGCTGGCCCCGGGAGCGTTTCCGGCGGGCTTTCGCTCGCCCGGCGGCGACGTTCCCGTCTATTTCGAGGCGGCCGCGGTGATCACGACGCTGGTGCTGCTGGGCCAGGTGCTCGAGTTGCGCGCGCGCAGCCACACTTCGGCCGCGATTCGCGGCCTGCTGCAGCTCGCTCCGAAAACCGCGCGGCTCGTCTGCGGCGCGAGTGGCGCCGAGCAGGACGTGCCGCTCGAGCAAGTGATGCACGGCGATCGATTGCGTGTTCGCCCCGGAGAACGCGTGCCGGTGGACGGCGTGGTGCTCGAAGGCGCAAGCTCGGTGGACGAGTCGATGCTGACCGGCGAGCCGCTGCCAGTGGAGAAGCACGAAGGCGATCGCGTCACCGGCGGGACGCTCAACGGTTCGGGAAGCTTCGTCATGCGCGCCGAGCGCGTGGGGGCGGAGACGCTGCTGGCGCAGATCGTGCGCATGGTCGGCGAAGCGCAGCGAAGCCGCGCGCCCATCCAGCAACTTGGCCGATCGGGTCGCGTCCTATTTTGTTCCGGCCGTCGTGGCCGCCGCGGTCGTCACGTTTGTCGATCTGGGCTTCGGTCGGTCCATCGCCGCGTCTGGCGTATGCGCTGGTGAATGCGGTCGCTGTTCTGATCATTGCCTGCCCTTGTGCTTTGGGCTTGGCGACGCCGATGTCCATCATGGTCGGCGTGGGACGCGGCGCCACGGCCGGGGTGCTGATCAAGAATGCCGAGGCCCTCGAGATTCTGGAGAAAGTGGACACGCTGGTAATCGACAAGACAGGGACGCTCACCGAAGGCAAGCCGCGCGTGACATCTGTTCAGCTCGTTCTGCGTCGCCCGCTGGAGCACCCGCCGGACGACCAGTCGACCGATGAAGCAAGCAGGAGTTGCTGCGAATTGCGGCGAGCCTGGAACGCGCCAGCGAGCATCCGCTCGCAGCGGCCATTCTGGCGGCCGCCGCGAAGCGAAGTCTGTCGCTCGAAGATCCGCGCGAGTTCCGCTCGCTCGCCGGGCGCGGGATCACAGGGGCGATCGGCGGCCGCGCGGCGGCCCTCGGCAACGCGCAACTTTTCGCGGAGCAGGGCATCGCGCTGGGCGATTTTGGCGCCGAACCGCCGATGCGTTGCGCCGCGAGGGCAATACCGTTGTGTGGATTGCCGTGGACCGCCGCGTCGCCGGCCTGATCGCCGTGGCCGATCCGATCAAGCCGTCCGCTGCCGAAGCGATCGCGCAGCTTCACCAAGAGGGCCTGCGCATTGTCATGGTCACCGGCGACAACCGCGCCACGGCCGAAGCGGTCGCGCAGAAAATTGGGGATCGACGAAATCGAGGCGGAAGTGCTGCCGGAGCGCAAGGCGGATGTCGTGAAAAAATTGCAAGCCGCCGGCCGCATCGTCGCCGTGGCTGGCGACGGCATCAACGATGCTCCCGCGCTGGCGCAGGCGCAGGTGGGCATCGCCATGGGCACCGGCACGGACATCGCCATGGAGAGCGCCGGCATAACCCTCGTGCAAGGCGATCTGCGCGGGATCGTCCGGGCGATCAGCTTGAGCCGCGCCACGATGCGCAATATCCGGCAGAACCTTTTTTTGCGTTCTTCTACAACGCGCTGGGCATTCCGCTCGCCGCCGGCGCGCTCTATCCCGTCTTCGGCTTGCTGCTCAACCCCATGATCGCCAGCGCCGCCATGAGCTTTAGCTCGGTCTCGGTGATTTCCAACGCGTTGCGGCTGCGCAAAGCCTCACTGTAGGAAGTCGAGGACACGCCGCTTCTCGAGAGTCTGCGGGACGGATCGAGGAGCACGGTTACTCCAAAGCCGGCGAGTTGAGCTCAGCTTGATTTCTTGTTTTCGGTTTCTTTGACTGCCGCGCTAAACCGCGCTTGCAAGGCCATTCCGACCAACGTAGCGATCAGGATTGCGGGGTAGAGTTGGCCGATGAGCGCTTCGGCGGTGGTCAGCGATCGCGCAATTCGATGTACGGGATAAGCGTCGCCCAAAGATACGCTCGTGAGGACTTCGAAGCTGAAATACACAAAACGGGACGGCTCGCCTGTGGCCAATCCAATCACCAGCGGCGCCTCTTGGAAATGGATGGAATCGGGAATGACTTCCATGAGCAGCTTGTAGCCGAACGCCCAAGTCACGCCAATCAACAGGTAGGCCGCAACGCCGCCCATCACCCGGTGCACGTTGACCTCGCCGGGAAGGAAGGTCTGCTTGAGCGTCATCACCACGAGAATGAGCATGCAAAACACCTTGATTGCCGTGTCCCACACCCTGGGGCTGAACGAATGACGGAATTCGGCAGTCACGTCGGCCGTGAATCCCAAAATTGTCAGAGCAAAAATGAAAAACATCAGCATCCGCCTGGAGATGGTCGCGATCGCACCGGAGAAGAGCATGAGCGCGAACGTGAGGTCGATGGCAATGCGTTCGGGACGCGACTGGCCAAACATCGGAACAAGAATCGTCATGATCACCAGAAATCCGAGGAAGAAACTCAGATGGCGATCCTCATGCCGGAAACCGGGTAACGGCCGGTTCATAGGAGGTTACTGTGCGTGAAGCAGGGTCTCGATACTGGCGGTTAGTTCCGGGCTGGACCAATCTTGCGGGCCGACAATTTTGCGGGCGATCTTGCCGTCGCGGCTGATGAGATAGGCTTCGGGGATCATCACGGTGCCGTAGGTTTCTGGGATTTTCTTGCTGGGGTCGCGAAACGTGGGGAAGTTCACGCCGTGTTGAATCAGGAAATTTTCGTACGCGGTGGAATCGTCGTCCTGGCTGATGCCTAGAACCACGCCGCCTTGGGATTCGATGCGCTGTTGCAGAGCGTTGAGGGACGGAGCCTCTTCGACGCACGGCGGGCACCACGTTGCCCAGAAGTCCAGCACCACCACTTTGCCCTTCAAATCCGACAAGTGCGTCTGGCGGCCATTCATTTCCAGCGCAAAATCAGGCGCCTTGCGGCCTGCGACGCTGGGTTCGCTCTGCCGGTAGCTGGGCATGGCGAATACGTACAGCACGGCCATAGCACCGAGCAAAGCAGCTCCGCCCAAGACTTTTTCTTTCATGCGATTGGCTCCGAAGCTCTATAATAGCGCGTCTGGTTGATTCTGCGCGAGTCCGCGGTAGCCGCGCGTTGGAATCCCGGGCGCTACCCCCAAGCGCTGTCCCGTGCCGATGAATCCCGACGATGCCGTATCCGCGATTCTCCCCGTGCGCAACGAAGAAGCCGCGGTCGAGCGTGCGGTCCTTTCGCTTGCGGCACAGCCCGAGATTCGCGAGATTCTAGTGGTCAATGACCAATCCACCGATGGTACGGCGCGTCGTGCTGGCGCGACTCTCGGCCGCGGAGCCGAAACTTCGGGTGTTGGACGCGGGGCCTTTGCCGGCAGGATGGGTGGGCAAGAATCACGCGGCCTGGCAGGGCGCGCAGCACGCCAGGCGGCCCTGGCTGCTTTTCACCGACGCCGATGCGCATGCATCTGCCGGGCTCGACCGGCCGGGCGCTGGCGGAGGCCGGCCGCGACGGGCGCGGCGATGATTTCGTATTCGCCGGCGCAGGAGATGCATACCTGGTGGGAGCGGGCGCTGATCCCGTTTGTCTATTGCCGGCTGGCGCAGCTCTATTCCTACGCCGCGGTGAATGACCCGGAATCTCCGGCTGCGGCGGCCAACGGGCAGTATTTGCTGATTCGCCGCGACGCTTACGATGCGATCGGCGGCCACGCGAGCCGTATTCGGTGAAGTGCTGGAAGACGTCGCGCTGGCGCGGCGCGTCAAGGCCGCGGGCATGGCGCTTCATTTCGCCCCGGGCGCGCAGATTGCGCGCGTCAGGATGTATGCGAGCTTTCGCGCGATGTGGGAGGGCTGGACGAAGAATTTGTTTCCGCTGGTGACCGACGCCGGGGCAAACCGTTACCGCGAGCTGCTCTCGGTGATTCCGTGGATTCCGCTGCTCTGCTTCGCAGCGGTGCTCCTGCGCTTCAGATCTGCGTTTCTGGCGATTGGGAGTTCTCGGCGTCCTCCTGCTGGCCGGGCGCCACGCCAGCTATGCGGCGCAGCTTCGCCGGAATCGTTTCCCGCTGCTCTGACGTCTTATACTATTTAGTGGGCGTGGCTCTCTATGCTTCGCGTTCTGCTGGCCTCCGACTGGCATTACGCCCGCGGCAAGGTAGTCTGGAAGGGCCGCGAGTACCCGGTTGGCGAGTCCAGCGCGTGAGCGAGACGAGCACTTCGACGGGTCGTAAAGGTACATAATGGTCTACCTGACACGCAAAATCGAATTCTCCGCGGCGCACCTCTACCACAATCCGGCATTTTCGGACGAGGAGAACCGGCGCATTTTTGGCAAGTGCAACAACCCGAACGGCCACGGGCACAACTATGTGCTTGAGGTGACGGTCGGCGGCGAGGCCGATCCCGCCACGGGGATGGTGCTGGACCTGAAAGAGCTCAAGGAGATTCTCGAGCGTGAAGTGATGGAGCGCATGGACCACCGCTTTCTTAACTACGAGGTTCCCGAGCTGGCCGGACAGATTCCGACCTGCGAAAACGTCGCCGCCGCGATCTGGCAAGTTACTCGAGCCCAAAATTCATCGCGGCAAGCTCACCCGCGTGCGGCTGTGGGAGAGCTCCGATCTCTACGTCGATTGCTACGGCGACGGCGAGGAGAGCGCGCTGATGAGGGTCGAGCTGACGCGGCGCTATTCGTTTTCCGCATCGCACCGGTTGCACAGCCCGCAGCTGAGCGAAGAGGAAAATCAGCGCATCTACGGCAAGTGCAACAATCCCTACGGCCACGGCCACAACTACGTCGTCGAGGTGACCGTCACGGGCCCGACCGAGCCGTCCACGGGCATGATTGCGCATCTGGGAGATCTCGATGGGTTCGTGACGCGCGAAGTGATCGAGCCGTTCGACCATACCTATTTGAACAAGGATGTGCTCGCGTTCCGCGACCGCGTGCCCACGACGGAGAATCTGTGCATCGAGATCTTCGATCGTCTGAAGACATTTTCGGGAGCGCGCCTGGTGCGCATTCGCCTGGAGGAAACCGGGCGCAATAGTTTTGAGTACGCGGGGCAACCCGAGGGGAGCGGGACATGAGTGATACGTCCAAAACAACCGAGGAGTTGGCATTAGCCGACGAGCATACGCACGGGAAGCCCGCGGATATCGCCGCAATGATCCGAGCGATGCTGCGAGAGCGTTGGCGAAGATCCCGAGCGCGATGGCCTGCGCACACGCCGCAGCGGTTCGAGCGCGCTTTCCGCTACCTTACCGGCGGATACCAGCAGGACGCCGAGCAAAATTTTGAACGGCGCGGTGTTCGACGTCTGCTACGACGAAATGGTGGTGGTCAAGGACATCGAGCTTTACAGCCTGTGCGAGCATCATCTGCTGCCTTTTTTCGGCAAGTGCCACGTGGCCTATCTGCCGGACAAGAAAGTTGTCGGCTTGTCGAAAATTCCGCGCCTGGTGAACATGTTTTCGCGCCGGCTGCAGATCCAGGAGCGGCTGACCACTCAGATCGCGCAGGCGATTCAGACCTGCGTCAAGCCGCTGGGCGTCGGCGTAGTGATTGAGGCGCGTCACTTGTGCATGGTGATGCGAGGCGTGGAAAAGCAGCAGTCCGAGACGCTCACCAGCGCCATGCTCGGCGCGTTTCGCGAGAATCAGCAGACCCGCGAGGAATTTCTCGTCGCTGATCGGCCGGGGAAGCCGCTAGCCCTCGCGCGGTTCGGCCGCGCAGCGTCGCCGCTGGCCACTCTGTGGCCCGCGCCTCGAAAATAATTCGATTGTGGCGGAGGCGTGTGATAGTCTTTATCGGTCGAAGAGAAGACGAATAGGGCATAAGAGGGTTCGACGGAGAGGGCGATTTGAGCGAAGCCAAGACAGTGTTAATTGAGCAGTACAGGACCCATCCCAAAGATACCGGCTCGCCTGAAGTGCAAATCGCATTGTTGAGCGAGCGGATCACTTACTTGACTTCGCATCTGAAGTCGCACGTCAAGGATCATGCATCGCGGCGCGGACTGATCATGATGGTGAACAAGCGCCGTCGCTTGCTGGATTACCTGAACCGCCGTGACCCGGATCGGTATCGCGAGATTGTCGAGCGCCTTAGTTTGCGCAAGTAGCGGCGGGCCTTTTCGGGCCCGAAGCCGCTTCCCGAACATTTCCAAACGCTTGCCACTGGGAGCGTTGGGACGAGCTGACAGCCGTCGCATTTGACGAGCTGACGCTAGGGGTGCGTCCAGAACAAGGTGCAAGCGAGTCTCGCTGGCCGTCTTCCTCTCCTTTTTCTTCTCACCGATAACCAGAGGTGTGGGCCCTCCGCCTAGGCGAGGCCCGCGTCACAGTCACAATGAATTCAAATCGCAAGTGGTGCCGCCACCGCTGGAGCGGTGCGGCGAAAGGAACTTAAGATATATGTCACAACAAGCCCCGCATCAAGTTAGCTGTCGAGGTCGGCGGACGTACGCTGACGCTCGAGACCGGAAAGATGGCCAAGCAGGCCAACGGCGCAGTCGTAGCCCGGTATGGCGACACGATGCTGTTGGTGACCGCCTGCATGGACACGAAGGCCAACGATCGGGATTTTCTTCCGCTTACTGTGGATTACCGCGAATACACCTATTCCGCTGGAAAGATTCCCGGTGGCTTCTTCAAGCGCGAAGGTCGCCCCTCGGAACGGGAAATCTTAACTTCGCGGCTGATCGACCGGCCGATGCGCCCGCTGTTTCCCGAAGCTTGGCGCAATGAGACCCAAATCGTCGCCGCCGTGCTTTCCGCCGACAGTGAGAACGATCCCGACGTCATCGCCGTAACCGGCGCGTCGGCTGCGGCATTCATTTCCGACTTGCCCTTCACAACGCCGATCGCTGCCGTGCGCGTCGGTTTGCTCGAAGGGCAGCTCGTCGCGAATCCAACCGTCGCGCAGCAGAAAACCAGCCTGCTGAACATCGTAATCGCAGGCAGTGAAGACGCCCTCGTGATGGTCGAGGCGGGCGCGCTTGAGGTCTCCGAAGATACCGTGGCCGAAGCGCTGAGCTTCGGGCACGAGCAGGTCCGCCGCATCATCGCCGCCATTCGCCAGTTGCACGATCAGTTGAAGCCGACGAAAGTGGTCGTGCCGCCGGTGCCCTTCGATGAAAAGCTGGCGCATGGAGATCGAGCAGAAATTCGGCGAGCGCCTGCACGATGCGCTGGATACCGCGAAGCACCCCAAGAAGGAAAGCTACAAGCTGGTTGGCGAAATCAAGAAGGAGATTCTTCGCCACGCTTCCCGAGGACGACGAGGAACGCCGCAAGCTTGCCGACGCGCGCCTTCGAGCGGCTTCGCGAGAAGTATTTCCGCGACGATATTTTGCACCACAATCGCCGCCCGGACGGCCGCGCCTTCGACCAGATTCGCAAGATCACTTGCGAAGTTGGCCTGCTGCCGCGCGTGCACGGATCGGCGCTGTTTACCCGCGGCGAAACGCAGGCGCTCGCCACACTCACACTGGGCACCAAGGAAGACATGCAGCGGCTCGACCTGCTGTTCGAGGATGAAGCCTTCAAGCGCTTCATGCTGCACTACAACTTCCCGCCGTTTTCGGTCGGCGAGGTGAAATTCCTGCGCGGTCCCGGACGGCGCGAAATCGGTCACGGCGCGCTCGCCGAGCGTGCCTTGGTCAATCTGCTTCCTCCGGAAGACGGACTTCCCCTATGCCATGCGGCTGGTGTCCGACATTCTCGAATCGAACGGCTCGTCCTCGATGGCCACCGTTTGCGGCGGCTCGCTCGCGCTGATGGACGCTGGCGTTCCGCTACGCTCGGCCTGCGCGGGCATCGCCATGGGTCTGGTGATCGAAGGTGACAACGCTGCGGTACTCACCGACATCGCCGGCGCCGAAGACCACTACGGCGACATGGACTTCAAGGTTGCCGGCACGCGCGCCGGAATCACCGCGCTCCAGATGGACATCAAGGTCGGCGGCATCAGCGTGCCGCTGATGCGGCAGGCCCTCGAGCAGGCCCGTAAGGCGCGCCTCCAGTTGCTGGACATCATGGACGAAACGCTCAAGACTCAACCGGCACGGGCATGTCGCAGTACGCGCCGCGCCTGTTCATGCTCACGATACCCACCGACAAGATCCGCGATCTGATCGGTCCGGGCGGCAAGAAGATTCGCTCGATCATCGAAGCCACTGGCGTCAAGATCGACGTCATGGACGATGGCAAGGTCCACGTCTTCGCGTCCGACGGCGACCTCGGCCGAGTCCGCTCTGCAGATGATCCGCGACGTCACCGCCACCGCCGAAATCGGCAAGACCTATCTGGGCAAGGTCGTTCGCCTCGCGGATTTCGGCGCCTTCGTCGAAATCTTTCCGGGCACCGATGGGTTGCTGCACATCAGCGAAATCGCCGAGCAGCGAATCCGCGACGTTCGCGATGAGCTCAAACTCGGCGACCAGGTGCTGGTGAAGGTCCTGGCGATCGAGGGCAACAAAATCCGCCTCTCGCGCAAAGCCGTCTTGCGCGAACAGCGCGAGAAGCAGCGGCAGGGGACGGCGCGTAATCGAATCAGTTCCGCCTGAGAATAAAACGGCGGCGTAAGCCGCCGATTTGCGGCGGCGGTAAGCGTGAGGCGCCTCCCCGATTTTGTTTTGCCCCTCTGATTCGAAGTAAGCTGCGTCCAACACCGCAGACCTTGCCGTAGCCTGGGTCTGCCTTCAGCGCTCAGCCGTTCGATGTGCGCGCCCAGTCTCGTCAGTTTTTCTTCGATGCGTTCGTAGCCGCGATCGATGTGGTACACGCGGTCCACGATCGTATCCCCGCGCGCCACCAGCCCCGCCAGCACCAGCGAAGCGCTGGCGCGCAGGTCGGAAGCGATCACGGTGGTGCCTTCGAGCGACGTGGTCCGCGAACGACGGCCTGGCGGCCGTCGATCGCAGATGTCTGCGCCCATGCGCACCATCTCGCTGGCATGCATGAAGCGATTCTCGAAAATTGTCTCGGTAATCACGCGACGCGCCTTGCGCCTGCGTCACCAGCGCCATGAACTGCGCCTGCATATCCGTGGCAAAGCCGGGATATTCCTCGGTGGTCACGTCGGCGGCCACCAGCTTTTGGCTCCGCGCACGCGCAGCCGGTCGGCGCCTTGCCTCGATGTCGACTCCGGTCTCGCGCAGCTTGGCAAGCACTGAAGCGAAAGTGTTCCGGATTGCAATCGGCAGACTTCGATGTCTCCGCCGGTGATCGCGCCGGCGACGACGAACGTTCCGGCCTCGATGCGGTCGGGAATAATCGCGTGCGATGCGCCGCCAAGCGCTCCACTCCGCGAACACGCAGCGTGGAGTCCCGCTCCCTCGATCTGCGCGCCCATCTTGATCAGCAACTCGACGAGGTCGGTCGACTTCCGGCTCGCGCGCCGAATTCTCGAGGCGCGTCTCGCCCTCGGCGAGCGCCGCCGCCATCAGAATATTCTCCGTGCCGGTGACGGTGATTTTCTCGAAGATGAATGCGCGCCCCGTGCAGCCGTCCGCGCCGGGCACGCGCGCGGTCACGTAACCCTGCTCGGTCGAAATCTCCGCGCCCATCTGCTCCAGCGCCTTGATATGCAGGTCCACGGGACGCGCGCCAATCGCGCACCCGCCCGGCAGCGATACGCGCGCGTGTCCCAGCCGCGCCACCAGCGGGCCCAGCATCAGAATCGAGGCGCGCATCGTGCGCACCAGTTCGTAAGGCGCTTCCGCGTCGGAGATGTTCTCGCGCCTCGATGGTCAGATCGGTGGGCGGCACATCGGGTGCGTTCCACGCGCGCCCAGTGTGCGCGATCAGTTGGCTCATCGTAATGATGTCGCGCACGCGCGGAATATTCTTCAGATAGACGGGCTCGGCGGTGAGCAGCGCCGCGGCCATCGCTGGCAGCGCCGCATTCTTCGCCCCGCTGATGCGTACCGTGCCTTCAAGGCGTCTGCCGCCTGTGATGCGGAATCGGTCCATGGATGATTTTCCTGTCGCTGCGCTGCGCGCTTTGCTCGTCGCTGCCGGTCCAGCAGCGCGCCGCGGTGTCATTCGCCGAGCGCTTGCCTCAAGTTTCCGCCGGCCTCGCAGCCTTCGCCGAGCTTCTGCGCGTCCGTTTTCATCTTGAGCATCACCAGCGCCACGCGCAAGCGGTTATCCGCTTCGCGCCAGCGCCCGCGCCGCTCGAGCTGCCGTAGCGCCGGAGGCTTCCTGCAAAATGCGCAGTCCGCGCCGCCGCAACTTCTCGTTGGTCAGAGCCACGTCCACCATCCAGTTGTTGTAAACGTGCCCAAGCCGAATCATCGCAGCCGTGCTCAGCAGATTCAGCACCATTTTCTGCGCGGTGCCCGCCTTCATACGCGTTGAGCCGGCAACGACCTCGGGGCCCGTTTCGGGCGCGATCGTGATTTGCGCCACCGCGTGCTATCGGCTGAATGCGCGGTTCGACGTGATTCCGATCGTCATCGCGCCGCGGCGCCGCGCCAGCTTCAGAGCGCCCAGCACATAAGGAGTTGTCCCGCTGGCCGCCATGCCCACGACGACGTCGCTCTTCGTGATGCGCTTCGCCTCCAAATCCCGCGCGCCTTGCTTGGCATCGTCTTCCGCGCCTTCCACCGCAGTCGGTCAGCGCGCGCCGCCCTCCGGCGATCACCGCCTGCACCAGCTTCGGCGAAACGCCAAACGTTGGCGGGCATTCCGCGGCGTCGAGCGTCGCCAGCCGGCCGCTGGTGCCCGCTCCCACGTAGATCAGCCTGACCGCCAGCGAGATAGGGCGCGAACGATCGCATCGACAGCGCGGGCAATCGCCGGCAATTCTCGGCGCACGGCCAGCGGCACCGTCGCGTCCTCATGATTGATAACGCGCACCAGCGCCAGCGTCGACAGCCGGTCGAGTTCGCGCGAGCGTGGGTTGCGCTCCTCGGTGCCGCGCCGTTTCAAGGCTGTTTTCTGCACGAAAGGGATTATAGCTGCGGAACGCGCGCGCGACCTGCAGAGTGTAGCCATGAGCGCTAATGGCCCCTGGCTAAGAAATTGCTGATGGCCACCGAGTCGCAGCGAAAGTCACCGATGTCGTATTGCCCGTCGCGCCGAGCGCCTCGACGATAGCGTCATGCAGTGCGGGCCGCACCTTGCGTGATCGCGTCGTTTTCAGGCGCCAGCCGATTGCGTCCGGAAGCATTGGCCAGCAGTACGACAAAAAGTTCCCGGTCAGGATCGATCCAAATCGAAGTGCCCGTGAATCCAGTATGCCCGAAGCTGTGCGCCGAAAAATACTTGCCCACTCGACGACCCTGCCGTCGGAACGTTCCAGCCTAACGTGCGGGTGCCCGCCGAAAGAGTTTCCGCGGCGGTGAACCGCGCAATCGTTTCGCGGCGCAGCAGCCGCTGGTGCGCGTAGATGCCGCCGTTCAATAGCATTTGGCAGAAGGCGGCGAGGTCCGGCGCGGTGGAGAACATTCCGGCATGAGCCGCAACGCCGCCCATGATCCACGCGTTTTCGTCGTGAACTTCGCCGCGCAGTAGCCGCTTGCGAAAGTTGCTGTCGTCTTCGATAGGCGCGATACGCGCGCGCAGCCTTTCGCCGGATTGAACATCGTTTCGTCCATGCCCAGGGGCGCGAAGATGCGCTCGCGGGCAAGCTGATCGAGTGGTTTGCCCGTCAGCCGCTCCAGGATTTCGCCCAGCAGGATGAAGCTCAGATCGGAGTAAATCGATTGGCTCACGGGTTCGTAGGCAAGTGGCTCAGCTAATATGTGCGTCACGATCTCTCGTCGCGTCTTGAGCGTTCGGAAATAATCTTTGTGCGCGGGCAGGCCGGCCGTGTGCGTGAGCAGATGGCGTACCGTGACGCGCGCGCGCCACTCTTCGTTCGAGCCGGCGATCCACTCGGGCAGATAATGCGCGATGGGTGCATCGAGGTCGATCTGTCTCGCTTCTTCCAGCATGGCCGCCAGCGTCACCGTGACGACCGGTTTGGTGAGCGAAGCGGTGTCATAAATCGTGTCCGGCGTGACGGCAACGCCTTTCGCTTCATCACTCTGCTTGCCAAACGCGTGCAGTGCGAGTCTTCCGCGGTACCCCACAGCTAAGACACCGCCGGGAAACGCTCGCTCAGCAACGGCGCGGCTGAGCAATTTATAGGCCGGCGCTAGCTGCACGTCCATCGCGCGCTCGGCGGGCATAAGCGTCATCGGGTTGGCCGCCACGTCGAGGCCGGCGCCCAGAGAGACAGCTCCCGGCACGCTCACAGGGATTCGGCCACCGATGCCAATCTGACCGAAAATCGCTCGCGCCGCGGCGCGCTGCGCGACGTCCGCCGTGCTGAAAACTGCGAGCCACGTTTTCGCCTCAGGGAACCGCGCGATCAGATACGGACTGCCGAAGCAGACGAGGATGACAGGCTTAGCCGTCGTCAAAAGCTGCTTGATAGCGGCGACCTGATCGTCCGGCAATCCGACGTGTCCTTTTCGGTCGGCTACGCGCACAAAGATGCCAATGACCATCACGTCGTAGCTATCCTCCGGCGGCAACTCGAATGCGGAGACGTTGGCGAATCGGGTGTCGAATCGTTGCGATTGAAGCGCATCGACGTGCCAACGAAGTTCGCGTTCGAAATCTCCGCCAGGATGGCGGTCGGCGTCGCCAGCGATGGCCATCAGCAGCGCCCGCGTCGGACGCGTTGCGTCGAGGGGCAGCACGTTCGACGGGTCGCGCAGTAGCGTGACGCCTCGGTCGGCGATGTCCTGAGCGGCGCGCGAAAACTCCGGCCGGCCAAACGTTGTTGCCAGCCCATCTAGATCGGCTTGGCTCCTCTCATGGAGACCGAGGCGCGCCTTCGCTCGCAGGATGTGTGTCACCGCGTCGTCGATTCGCGTTGTCGGAAGACGGCCCGTTGCGACCGCTGCGCGCAGGCCTGCCAGCGCCGCGTCAGGCTCTGGCGGTAGCAGCAGCACGTCGCAACCGGCGAGCACTGCACGCACCGCAGCTTCTCCGGGCGCGTAGCGCGTGCTGATGCCGCCCATGTCGAGCGCGTCCGTGACCACCAAGCCGTCAAACCGCATCTCGCGCCGCAGCAATGCGGTGGTCGTTTTTCCGGACAATGTAGCTGGGAACATTCGGGTCGGGCTCGAACGCCGGCACCGCAAGATGCCCGGTCATCATCGCGCTGACGCCAGCGGCAACTGCCGCACGAAATGGCGTCAGTTCCACGCGGTCGAGATGCGCGCGGTCGCTCTCCACCGGGGCAGGTCCAGATGCGAATCGATGGTCGTGGCGCCGTGGCCTGGGAAGTGCTTCGCCGTGGCCAGACCGCCGTTTTCTTCCACGCCGCGAATGTATGCTCGAGACCAGGGTGGCTACCCGTTCTGCGTCTTCGCCAAACGAGCGCATGTTGATGATCGGGTTCTCTGGATCGCTGTTTACGTCCGCAACCGGCGCAAAAATCAGCGGCGCTCCGATGGCTCGCGCTTCCAGCGCCGTGATTCGCCCCACCGTGTAGGCGTCTTCGGGATTGCCCGTTGCCGCGACGGCCATGGCGTGCGGAAACGACGTGCCTTCTCGAATGCGAAACCTTGTGCCGTACTCGAAATCGCCGCTCACCAGCAGCGGGATTTTCGCGCGTCGCTGCAGCAGGTTCGCGACTGCCGCTGCCGGATAAGCCTCGCTGCGTTCGAGTCCCAGCGGTCCGGCTCGTACATGGACCATGAGCCCGCCGATGTGGTTCTGCTCAACCTGCCGGCGCAATTCCAAAAATTCGGGGCTGGCATCCGACGTGAATCCGCCGAAGTAGGGCACCATCAGCAGTTGTCCCAGCTTTTCGTCGAGTGTCATCCCGCGCAGAGTTCTCTTGACCCAGGCTTCGGCGCCGGCGAAAGTTGTGCGGAACGTTTGTGTTTAGCGAGGCGCGGGCGCGGTTGGGTGCGGCGGGAGCGTGGCATCGCAGGGGATCACGAGCAGCAGAGCCGGCAACGCGTTACCGAACGCGGCGTTGACGCCTGCCTGCGGCGCAGTATATAGCACAGGTGTGACGCCGAACAACGAACCGTGGAATCCGCCGCCCTCAACCGTTAACCCCGTTCTCTGCGCGTAGCGAACGGCGGTCATGAGGCCACCCAAGGACGACGAATGGGACGAACGAAAATCTGGCTGTCGTGGAGCAGCGGCAAAGACAGCGCCTGGGCGCTGCACGAACTGCGCGCATCGCGCGAGTTTCGAGGTGACCGGGCTGCTCACGACGGTTAATCGGGCTGCAGGCCGCGTAGCCATGCACGCGGTGCGCGAAGAATTGCTCGAAGCGCAGGCAGTGGCCGCGGGCTCTGCCGCTGTTGAAGGTACCCATTCCGTCGCCATGCTCGAACGTTGCTTACGAGAAGCCATGGGCGCTGCAATGGCGCAAGCTCGCGCGGAAGGCATTATCCACGTGGCCTTCGGCGATCTGTTCCTCGAAGACATTCGCCGTTACCGCGAAGAAAAATTGCACGCCGTCGGCATGACTCCGGTTTTTCCGCTCTGGGGTCGCGACACGCATTCACTCGCTCGCGAAATGGTTGCCGGGGGCTTGCGCGCTTACCTGACTTGCGTGGATCCGCGCCAGCTCGACCGCCGTTTTGCCGGACGGCCGTTCGACGCCTCGCTGCTCGACGAGCTGCCTGCCGGCGTGGACCCCTGCGGCGAAAAGGGCGAATTCCACACGTTCGCGTTTGCGGGCCCGATGTTTTCGCCGCGGTGGCTGTCAGAGCGTGGCGAGATCGTCGAGCGCGACGGCTTCGTTTTTGCCGATCTGCTGCCGGCGCGCAGCGTCGCGACGGGCAGCTGATCTTTCCGCGCCATTTGCGCGCTCGCGCCGGAGAGGACTAGACTTTTCGCCATGCGCATCGTTTCTGCTTCTTCCCGCGTCGACGGAAATTCTCTATGCGATCGGCGCCGGCGATTCCGTTGTGGGCGTTACCCACGAGTGCGATTACCCACCGGACGCCGCTTGCAAACCCAAGCTGATTCGCCCGCGCGTCGATCCCGCGGCGTCGCCTGCCGAACTCGACCGTCAGGTGCGCGAGTTGGTCGAGCGCGGCGAAAGCATCTACGCGGTGGACGCGGAGCTGCTTGAGCAGCCTTGCTCCTGACCTCATCGTCACGCAGGACCTGTGCCACGTGTGCGCGGCTTCGCCCGAAGATCTCGCCAGCGCTCTTGTCGCGGCTGCCCGCGCGAGCGCGCGCCTCGCGTGCTGACCTTCACTCCACGCACGCTGGCCGACGTGTGGTCGGGCATTCGCGAAATCGGCGAGGCGGTTGAGCGTGCGCCGCAGCGGCGCAGGCTCTCGCCTCGGCGCTTGCGCAAAATGTGGCTGCGATTGCAGCGCCGTTGCGCTGGCGTTGCGCACAGCGGCCGCGCGTGCTTTGCCTCGAATGGTTCGACCCGCCGTATTGCGGCGGGCACTGGGTTCCGGAGATGGTGCGGCTCGCTGGCGGAATGGATCCGTTTGGCCGCGAAGGCGAGCCGTCGTTCCGAATCCGTGGGAACAGATTCTGAAGGCGCAGCCGGAAGTGATCGTTCTGATGTCGTGCGGGTACGATATGGCGCGCAACGCTCGAAGTGTGGAAGTCGACGCCACGCCCGCCGGTTGGAATGCATCTGCCGGCCGTGCAAGCCGGACGCGTGTATGCGGTCGATGCCAACGCGCATTTCTCCCGCTGCGGGCCCGACTGGCCGATGGCGTGGCACTGGTGACCGATGTGCATCCCGAAGCGCGTTCGGCGTGCGCGTCTTCGCGACGGCGCGTGGCGTGAGCGGTCGCAATCTCGTCTTGACACTCCCGCATGCGTCTGAAATCGCATCCCGGATAGCATCGCCGTGTCATCGGAGGAGGCGCGAATGTCCGAGCCCCAGCCGGGCGTTGCGCAGCCGCAGATCGAACGGCGCCTTCGGCGCTGAAATGCGATTCTGGATTGAAATCGAATGGGGCGCAGCCGTGCTCAGGACGCGTACCGAGATGAATGGATTCCATGTTTGTCGAACTCGATCCGCCCTTTGGATCGGGCAGTTTGCGGCGCGGCTTGGGTTGCCGAGCCAGTGAAGCTCGAATGCACCGTGCGCCGCGTGGACCCGCGGCGGGCATGGGGCTTAGTTTTCCCCGGTGCCGGAACGCGATCATCGATTGCTCTCGAGAGCCTCGCGAAACAATGACCCATTGCCTTTACTGTGGTGCTGATGGAGAGGACCAGTGCCTGTCCTGTGGCTTGACTTCCGCGCCGCCGAGGTGATGTTGCGGCGGCGCCTGGTGTGGCGCACGGCGTGGTTTCTGGTCGGCGCTGTGCTTTTTATGCCGGTCAGCGAAGCGTTTCCGCCGCTGGAACTCGACAAGATCGTGATCTTTGTGGGCGGACTGTTTTTTCTGGTTCTTGGGGCTTGGGTTTTTGGATGGTGGAGCGCGCGCGAAAGCACCAGGAGATCGAAGCCATCAAGAGGATTTATTTCGGTTTCCTGCCGGTGCCCGTGGATTCTGACGATCGCTGCTATTCATCAACGGCAAATTCGATGTCGAGCCGCCGCGGCCGGAGACGACCTCGGTGGTGGGGAAGTTCGCCATGCCGGGCTTGTGCGCGGACCCAGCGTCTGGTGGTGACGTCGTGGCGCGAAGATCAGCCCGTCGAGCGCGTGCCGGTCGAGCGCGACGACTACATACGGTTTCACGTTGGCGACACGCGTGGTCGTCGAGATTCAGAACGGCGTCGTCGGAATTCCCTGGGTGTACGCGGTGCATCGTCCTTAGACATTCGCCACTCGTTCAATCGTCTGCCGTTGTCCCTCGATCCATCCATATCGCTCCGTCAGTGGATCGGGCGCAGGTCCAGCGGGTGGGGAATCTGCACGTCCAGGACGTGATTTTCCGCGACCAGGCGCGCGCTGAAGCGGTAGGCGCCGTCCGACGTCTTTCACCAGCCAGGCGGCTGTTTCCAGCGGCTTGTCGGGACGGTCGTCGGGATCCCAGACGCAGATCGTGCGCCTTTGTGCTCGATTTTGGACGGGATCGAGCTCGAAGATCTGGTGATTCGGTCACGTCGACCAGGAGAAATCGCGCGTTCATCTGCAGCAGCAAGCGATTGTTTTTTTTGTCGGCCTGGTAGAGATTCCACTCGCTGACCGGATGGTCGTCCACGCGCAGCAGGGCTTGCTCGGCGGGCTTCCATTCGAGCGGCTTTCGCTGCGGGCAGGCGCTGGGGCTACGGCGATGGCGGCGAGCGATCGCGAGCGCCAGCGACGAGCACGCCGAGCGAGGATTCAGCCTCGCTGATGAGTCGCGCTGTGTATTGCGGGGCGGCATGATCTGCTCCCGTTCCGCGATCTAAACGCGGACCTCCGCGAACGATTTGTCCAGCAGGGCGATCGGCTTCGTCTACATCGGATTTGGCGATATTCAGCATCGGCGAGAGGCGAATCACGTTGCCGTAGAGGCCGCCTTTGCCTACCAGCAGGCCGTTTTCGCGGGTTCGCTCGAGCAGTTGCGCGGTGGCTTCGGGCGCGGGTTCCTTTGGTTTTGCGGTCCTTCACCAGTTCCAGGCCTTGCATCAGCCCCAGGCCGCGCACGTCGCCGATCAGCGGATATTTTTCCTGCAGGGCTTCGAGCTTTTCGCGGAAGTAGCTGCCGACCACGTCGGCATTTTCCAGCAGGTTTTCCTCTTCGATGAGTTCGATGGTGGCGCGGGCGGCGACGCGAGGTGACTGGATTGCCGCCGAAGGTCGAGATGGTCAGGCCTTGGAAGGAGCCGGCGAGCTCGCTGGTGGTGACCGTGGCGCCGATGGGCACGCCGTTGCCCATGCCTTTGGCGCAGGTGATGATGTCGGGAACCACTTCCCAGTGCTCGATGCCGAACCAGTGCTTGCCGGTGCGTCCGAAGCCGGTTTGCACTTCGTCGGAGATGAACAGGCCGCCATATTTTTTGACGGCGGTGAAGACAATCTTGAAATATTCGGGCGGCGGGGTGATGAATCCGCCGACGCCTTGGATGGGCTCGGCGATGAACGCGGCGATCTGGCCGCTGGTGCCGGTCTGGATGAGATTTTCTACGTCGTTGGCGCAGGCCACGCCGCAGTCGGGATAGCGGAGGCCGAGCGGGCAACGGTAGCAGTAGGGATTGATGGCGTGAGATACGCCCACGCTGATGACGCCGGCTTTGCGCCAAGGGGCTTGCGCGGTCATGGCTTTGGTCAGCGACGAGCCGCCGGAATAGGCGTGGCGCAGCCCCACAACGTCGTAGGAGCCGGTGGCCATGCGCGCGAGCAGGACGGCGGCTTCGTTGGCTTCGCTGCCGGAATTGGTGAAGAAGCTCTTTTGCAGAGTGCCGGGCGTGATCTGGGCGACTTTTTCGGCCAGATCGACGATGGCTTCGTTGGGGTAGAGCGTCGAGGTGTGCTGCAGGCGGTCGACCTGCGTCTTGATCTTGCCGGTGATCTTGGGATTGGTGTGGCCGACGGAGATGGTCAGGATGCCGCCGAAGAAGTCGAGGTACTGGCGGCCTTCGAGATCCCAGACGTGTTGCATGCGGGCGCGGTCGACGACGAGCGGGTGCTGGGTAGAAATTGGTGACGGCGGGCCAGAGGTATTCGCGGTGCTTGCGAATGACTT
The DNA here is from genome assembly GCA_963818345.1 of uncultured Acidobacteriota bacterium. Taxonomy (GTDB): domain Bacteria; phylum Acidobacteriota; class Terriglobia; order Acidiferrales; family UBA7541; genus Palsa-189. The sequence goes on from CAWFRX010000019.1 coordinate 120,462, forward strand.
CGGCGCTGCGGTCGGCGGCGATTTTTGGTTGCGTGGTCATGATGGATTAGGGGAGTTTACTCCGGCGTTCAGGCAGCGACAACCGGCGGCCGAGGCGGGAGGAGAAGCGGCATCGTCGTTGGCTAACAATAATCGAGAATCGAGATGCCCATCCCCACCCCCGGTGTTTTTGCAAAAGAGTGCGCATGCGCTTGATAACACAGGAATTGACTTTCGCTCTGGCGCTAAAGAGCGCATGAAGCGCGTGCCTAACGCAGAAATCAAAGGACATGGGCGCTGCGGTCGGCGGCGATCTTTTGGCTGAGTGGTCATTGTCGATTGTTGGAGACAACCGGGCGGCCGAGGCGGGAGGACAGACGAGCAGCGTCGTTACGTAACCATAATCGAGATGCCCACCCCACCCCCGGTGTTTTTTGCAAAGAGCGCACATCAGCTTGATAACACAGGAGTTGACTTTCGCTCTGGCGCTAAAGAGCGCACGAAGAGCGTGCCTAATACTGAAATCAAAGGAGATGTTTTTAAAGAGCGCCGCGCGATTCCGCGTTTCGTGGCTTCCCGCGATCCGAGAGGTACCCGGCGGGCGGAAGAAAATGACGGGCGCCCCAGGGTTAATCGTTCGCGGCCATTGCACTTGGCTGGTTGGAGGAACGCCAACGGACGGACCGGATGAGGCGCCAGGAAGGACTGACGCCGGGCGGTGATGTCGGCAACATGAAAAGCACAGCTTTTCCGAGCGCGCATGGGACATTATAACATGGCGGTCAACTACCGATGCTTAGTTACCGAACAGTATTCCATTCGAAGTGAGAGCGTTCGAATGCGAGCATTCGAAAGGGCGAGACGGATGGGCGCACGGGCCTCCAAGAGCATCGGCCCCGGGCGCAGGGTGTTCGAAAATCCTTGCTACAGCGCGCCGGTGAGGAGCGTGTCCGCATATTCTTGCCTGGATTGCGCTGACGCTGCGGAGCGCCTTTGCTGGGAGCCTCGAGCTAGAAGGCCTCGAGGCCCCCTTTGGTTGGATGCAGCCTTTTGCGACCCCAGTGATGCGTTACGATTTCTTGTACGTTTCTTCCTGCACTTTGATGCCGGTGACTTTGATGGTCTTGGTGGCTGCGTCGAGCTTGCCGGTGACGTCCACCTTTTCGCCAACGTACGGCTGTACCAGGTTCTGATCGTCCAGTTGATAAGTGGCTTTGGTGGCTGCGTCGTAAAGGACGTACTTGCTCGGCGGTTGCACGAAGTGCGCCCAGTAGAGCACGCACGAGGCTTTATCGGTGACGCCCGGTACGGCTTTGACGGGTGTTTGGACGCAGTTCAAATGCTCGTCGGTGATTTCGCCTTTGTAGGTGGATCCGCCTTGGGCAGCTGAAGATTGAGCCATGGCAAACAACGGAATCGCGAGCGAGGCGAGGGCTAAGAAGAGGAGTGCGCCCAGATGACGATAGAGGTTGCGCCTCCATAGTTCGTTTGGACGAGATGTAAAATGGAACACATCCTGGAAGAAGTTATCTCGGGAAACGGGGTTGGTCACGGCATACCTCCTGTTGAAGTCTAGGACCTGTTAAGGGCCCTTTACGGCCGGGTGGAGCAAGCCACGCACGGACCTGCGTGCCTTATTAGCATATAATCTGCGGACAATCAAGCATGCGCTATGCTACGTACGCTTAGGTACATACGGAGCTTTTCTGTCTTTCAAAGCCGTGGGTGTCGAACCAAAATCGCGAAGTAATTGTTTCCCGGGTGCGGGCCAGTCCCTGACCGCGGCTCTACCGTCTCTGCCTTAGTTCAAATGCCGGTGACGTCACATTGGCTCGATTCTTGCACCTAGATGCGGCGGGGATAGGAGACGAGGAGGCTTTATGATCCGCGAAATTGCTGGTGTTTTCGCGGTTTGGCTGGTGGTAGCGACGGCGGCTGGAATGCTGCTGGGGAAGATGCTGTCAGAGGATTGGACCACGACAAAGAAGGTGCCGGTGGTGAGACATTTGTCGCGGCCCAGGACGCGCTGGCAGACGCCGCATCGCCGGTCGGCTTGAAACGTCGGGCGGGTTCGGCTGGCGGGGCCCGACCGCCGCCCCTGGTCGGCGCACTTGTCTGTCAGACTCGGCCTTCCTGAACGGTGATACCGGCCGGACGCAGGCCAAGTCTTCCGGAGTTGTGGTGCCTGTGAAGTTTCCCGTAGGAACAAATGAATGGTGTGAGAACACAGCAGACCAGGCCGCGGAGCTGCGGCCTTTGGCCCGTGGCTGACAATGTTGGCTTTTGCGCGGCCCTGTGTAGCAACGAAATCGTTAGGAGAATTGCAGGGCGGTGTCTACTTCGGCCAGCCAGCAGACCTTTTGGTTCTCGAGGTAAAACGGCTGGGAGATTGAGTCTTGCGTTTCGGGGAACTGGGAACCTCGCGGAGGCTGTTGTAGGAACTGCCGCGCGGTCCATTTCATGGCGCAGATCATGGGATGGCCAGTATTTTTTGGCGTGCGCTCTCCCAGAAAAATGACAGAAGTGCCTTCCGTTTTTTGCAGCGTTATCACGGCGGTACGGTAGAGCACCTTCAGCGCGTCATACCAATTGACGCTGACCTTCCGGATTCCCGTGCACGTCCTGACGAGCAGGGTGCGCGGCTCCTCGCCGCTTTGGTAAACCTTGGCGACAATTTCGTTCGACTTCAAGATCAACATGGCAGGCAGGAAAGCAGCGTCGGGCTGAGCTTCCTTCGCTTGCAGGGCGGCGCGCATCACGTCCCAGAGCCTGGCGTCGCCGTCGAGTTCGATATCCTCGGAGTGTATCACTGGAGTGTTAGCCATTTTTGTTTCTCACCCTGCGAGCAGTGTAGCTCTGCGCGAGGTGGCGAAAATACCGATTCCGATGTAGGTTGCCAATGAGATATGAGCGGATGCGTACTTTAGGTCGTGCGGGGGCTAATGCAGGCAGGGGACGGACGAGACGGTGGATCCGAGCGCGAGAGCGTAGCGATGCTTAGGGCCGTCGTTGCTGGCGATCTGTCTCGGCTTCGGTTTCGGACCCACACGTAACGGCGACGTGTGGGGCACCCGGCATCGCTACGCTCTAGCGTCCGCGCACGGCGTTTGCGCGCAAGCAAAAGCGGTGGCGCGGCGTGACCGGTGGCGCAGCGCCACAGCCGCGCGCCTACTTTAGTTGCTCGGCTACTTTGGCGACTCCGGCTTTGGCGCAGGCGTCATCCTGCTCCTGGGTGGCGCCTGCGCTGGCGGCGCCGCCGATGGCTTCGTTGCCCACCAGGATTGGTACGCCGCCGCCGAGCGCCAGGATGTCGGTGAGGTCGCGCTGCGCGGCGTAGGTGGGATCCTCGGTGCGCTTCTGAAAATCGGCCGTGGCGCTGCGAAACATGCGCGCGGTGTAGGCCTTGCGCCGAGCCATCTCCACGGTCTGCGCCGTGGCTTGCTCGTCGCGCAGGATGACCAGCACCTGGCCCGCGCGATCGACCACGGCTGCCGAGGTGTGGTAACCCTTGGCTTGACAGGCGGCGAGCGTGGCTTCGGCAATGGTTTTGGCCAGGGTCAGCGACAAGTTCCGCTGCACGACCAAACCTTGAGCTGGGGTAACCGGTGCGTTCGGGGGCGCCTGAGCGTGTGCGAGGCCGCACAACAGGATCGCGGCGCCAATCACTAGAGACGTTTTCACGGTGGCTGCGTGGGCGATTCTGCTCAAAGTTTTCATAGGGTGCTCCTCTGGCCGGAAGGTCGGGACCGCCCGGGCATCGTACGCTTCTCGTGGCGCTGAGACAATGCGATTGGCGGCCGGAACAGGGCAGGAACGTTTTGCGGCGGATTTGAGTTGGCTGGAGAGGTGAGGGCAAAAGCAGATCCCTCGGCCTTCGGGCCTTGGGATGACAACTTTACGCGGTTGGGGGACGCGGTATGACGTGGTGGGGTGAGCGGCAGTACGAGCCCGGTGGAGCGTCGTGACGGATGGGTGGTGTAGCAACGGGCTGGGGCGGACGGTCGTGACGGATGGGGTGCCGTACCGACCGGCTGAGCGCACACCGTGACGTGGCTGGCGCACGGTCTAGGGCGTCCCGGGCAAGCGGACAGCTGGCGAGATGCGAGTCCCCTGACGAGTGCGTCACTTGCGCGTGACAGCGGCCCCTGGGCAGCGTTACACTCGGCCAAGAAGCGACGCGAGGAGGCGAACTATGGCAGAGATTCGCGTCGAGTGTTATGCAAGTTGTCCGGCGGACGATCGCCCGCTGCGGTTCGTTTTACGCGGGCGGCCATTCGAGATCGCGGAAGTGGAAGACCGCTGGTATTCCCCCGGAATTGTGTATCTTCGCGTCCGAGCCAACGACGGCAATTTCTACATTCTTCGCCATGACGAGGGGATGGACGTGTGGTCGCTCGACGGCTTTCGGGCTTCGCGCGATGGGAAGAGTCCATGGAGTGCCGCGGGCGAGATTGTGCAGGGGCCGCACGGCGCCTGCTGATGAGCGCGAGAGTGCCGCGGTGCTCAGGTTCCGATGCGTGACGGCTTCGGAACCCACACGTAAAGACGACGTGTGGGGCACCCGGCGGGGCGGAGAGTCCATGGAGTGCCGCGGGCGAGATTGTACAGGGGCCGCACGGCGCCTGTTGAGCGAGATCTAGCTACCGCAGCGACTTTGCAGTGATTCCCAGACAGATCAAGCCAGATGCAGCTTTTGCGCGAGGAGGCGCAAGCGGGCTTGAAATTCGTCTGGGTGATGGACCAGAAGGGCGTAGTCCAAACTAACTAATCCATAGAGAGTAGCAAAGGCCATGAAACCGAGCAGGTACTGCACTTGGGGCACGGCGATAACGCCGAAGAGGGAAGTAAAGGCTAAGGCGGCCCAAAAAGCCGACTCCATGGCGCGGTCCTTGGGATAGAAGAGGGCGGCGAGAAGACCGAGGTTGGCCCAGCAGAGCAGAAGAAAAAGAACCACGCGCACTTTGGCGAACAGCGTGGCGAGGATGAACAGCGGATGGTCGCGGGCGATGCGCAGCGTCTGGTGGCGCAAGATGCGTTCGTATTCGGGGGAGAGCATCGGCGCGGTAGGTAGAAATCGAGTGGACTTCTTGCTCGGCGACTTCGTCGCGATAGCCCGCGACGTAGGGATTATTTTTGAGATAGCCGAGGCCGATATAAAGCGTGTGCCAAAGGGAATGGTGGTCGACGATGTTCGTGTAGCCTGGCTGGGCGGCCGCTAAATAGGCATCGCGGCGAGCGAGAAGCGAGTGGAAGTAGAGAACGGAAACCGCCGTACCAGCGAAGAGCGCGAGCACCAGGACCGCTCTTTGTCCCCAGCTGCGCTTTACTTCAAAAGCCAAGAGAATCGTGAGGAAAATTAGCAGACCGGTCGCGGCTTGGCCGCGGATCTGGTTGGCCAAGCCGGCCAAAAGGCCGACACCAAAAAGAAAGGCGCTCATGACTGCGCCCGTGGAATGTTTTCGCAGCAAATAGATGAACCAGGGGACGACGGCGACAACCGGCGCCGCCAGGACGATGTAGAGGTCGCCTTTTCTATAGCAAAACCAGAGCAACATGGAGAGACCGAAGCCGGCCCATTCCTTGAGGTCCCAGCGATCGAAAATAACCAGGCAACCGGCGATACCGGAAAGAAAAGAAATCGCGAGGATCCCGCCGAAGAACAGATCGATGGAGTGTTCGAGAGACAGACCTGTAAAAGCGGCGAGGCGCGGAATGAAAAAGTAGATGCCGGGGTCGTCGCCGTATCCAGCCTTGAAATACATAGTCCCGTCGAAGGCTACGAGAGGGATGTGCGAATGGCGATAGCCTGCAAGGGCGTACTGGAGCTCCAAGTGCCGGTAGGGCATCACGCCAATCCGGGTGGGCGGCAGATCTGTCAGGTCGATCTTGTCGGTGCCGTAGAGTGCGGCGCCGGACGGGTTGGAGTTTTGGCGGCGGAGGCTCGGCGGGTTGGGCGGTTGGGTTCTGGCGCGCGCTCGCTGGGTGTGCGGGCGATGCGGAAGACAGAAGGGGGCACGCTAGCGCTAGCATCAGGGTAAGCGCGAGGGTGAGCGCGCGCGTCAGCGCTCGCGCTCGCGTGGGGCAAATTTTCGTGAGCGGATTCGTCAAGAGGTTCTTCTTTTTGCCGCTGTAGCCGTGGAGGGCTTACGTTCTGCGGCGAGACTGCGCACCAGGAACCAGATGTTCGCAGGGCGCTCTGCAAGCCGCCGCATGAAGTAAGGGCACCAGGCGCTGCCAAAGGGGACATACACGCGGAGCGGGTAGCCGGCGGCGTGGAGCTGTTCCTGCAAGTCGCGACGGATGCCAAACAACATCTGAAACTCGTACTGGCTGGGCGGGACGGCGTGCTGCTTGATCTTGCTGCGCGCGTCGTCGAGCAGGGCGGGGTCGTGCGTCGCGATGGCTGCGGTGAACGGGCTGTTCACCGCTGGCATTCCTGGGGTCCCGGTGGTGGCGGGTCGGAGGAGGAGGTCCAGCAGCTTGCGGTAATTTGCGTCCACCTCGCTCTTTTTCTGGAAGGCGAGCGTGGGCGGCTCGTCATACGCGCCTTTGACGAGGCGAATCTTCGGATTGAGGACGGCGAGCCGCTCGAGGTCGTGTTCGGTGCGCCGGAGGTAGGCCTGCAGAGCCAAGCCGACGCCGCCATACTGGCGCTGCGCCGATTCGAAGATCTCGATGGTGCGATCGGTGTAGGCCGAGCCTTCCATGTCGAGTTCGAGCGTGCGATGCAAGGTAGTGGCTTCCGCCGCGACTTCGAGAGTAAGGGAGCGGCAGCGATTGAAGTCGAGATCTAGGCCGAGATGCGTGAGCTTCACGGAGATGCCGCCGTCGACCCCGGCGCGGTCGAGGGCGCGGAGGATTGCGATGTAGCTATCGGCGGCGCGCCGAGCCTCCTCGAAGGTGGTGACATTTTCGCCCAGCTCATTGAGGGTCACGCGGCGGCCGGCGCGCCCTAATTCCGCGGCGGCGGCGATGGCTTCCTCCTGTGTTTCCCCGGGGACAAAGCGCCGAGCGAAGCCGTATTTCATGCCACGCCGTGCGATGGCATTGGTGATGCTGGGCTTGGTGGCGAGCCACAGGATGAGATTGCGAAGCAGGACTGTCGTGTCGATCTCCTGTGTGCTGCGGCGCGAATTCTTCTACGCTAGTCGCTCGGCACGGTCAAGAATGCGGAGCGGCAGGCGCACGGGTGCGCCGGACTCGCCATGATAGCAGCGCTGGGCGCGTTCGCCGGATACTACGGAGCCGGAGCACGGCCGGGACTTAATCGCCGCTGGCTGGGGGGCGAGGGATTAAGAGGAATTTGGTTCGATGGCGCTGACGGGCGCCTGTACGCGACTGCGAGTACCACGAGCAGAGTCAGGCCCAGCGAGTCGGCCAGCAGCGCTTGCTGCTCGGGGTCGCCGCGGTCGCCGCGGCTCACGATCGGCGCGGGCTTGCATGCGATAAGCCACGGCGCGCAGATGTCCGCGGTTCTTTTCAAATCGCTCCGCCAGAAAATCGCTCTCTTGCATCGGTCGCATCCCTCGGGGCGGTCACATTCTCCCATCGCATTCCGTCATACTATTGACGGAGAGAACTCAGCCGGTGTGACAGCGTCAAGATGGAAATTCGGAGGTCGAGTATAGCGGTCTCGGGTAAGAGACCGGAATACGCTTGGAGGAGGGAACCATGCAAGCAGGAATGAACGATGCTGCGATCAGCGGGACTGTAAGAGAAGGCGGGGCGAACGTGCGGCAGAGGGAGTATCGGGAAGACGCGCCGCTGCTTGCCCCCATCGAGAAACCCAAGGGAGTCGTGAGGAAGCTGCTCTATCACTTTGCGCGGCGACAATTCGGCAAGGTGCCCACACCGTTCAAGGTGTTCGTGGCGCGAATGCCGCTGGCCTTTGGAATGTTTGTCGGCAAGATCGCGCAACTGGATAAGAAATTGGAGCTGCCCCAGGAGACTATTTTTCTGGTCCGTGCACAGGTGGCGCGAATCAACGTCTGCCTTTTCTGTATCGATATTGGGCGATGGTTCAGCGTCAAGGCGTCCATGGATCAAGCCAAATTCGACGCGCTGGACGAATACCGGAGCAGCCCGCTGTTTAGCGAAGCGGAACGCGCGATGCTGGACTACGTGACGGAGCTGACCAGGGATAAGAAGGTGGACGCGGAGACCTTTGCTCGGATGGCGCGTTTTTATTCCGAACGGGCGATTTGCGAGATCGTCTGGGCGGTGGCCAGCGAACACGTTTACAACATGACGAACATTGGGCTGAACATTCATTCGGACATGCTGTGCGACATTCGTAAGAAGAAATAGGGACAGCCGGCGAGGACTACGAGGGAGACAGCAGATCCCTCGGCCTGCGGGCCTCGATGACAACTTATGGGGGCATCGTGGAATCATATCCGCAGGGCCATGCTCGTCTTCCCTAGGCGGTTGGCCCCGTGGAAGCCACCGCGAGGGCAATGCGGACGCGGTCCGGTCCGAAGCGGGCGCGGCAACGATCATTGAGCAGTTTTCCCGCCGAGAGCGAGACTCGAGCGGGCGGCTGGCGTCGGAAGCGGGGGGCGTCCGCGAGTGTGTCGCAAAGTGACCTGGCCGCCACTGTTGCCGCGCAACTTTTATTGCCGATGAGGGTTAGAATGACGTGACAGGCGCTTTTTTCCGGAGCTGGTTTGGCCTGCCCACGCAGCGGACCCAGGGGGTAGAGATGGCCACCGCAAAAGCTCACCAGAAGAGTTCGGTTCGTTTGCGAAAGCGGAAGATGGCGGCGACGCTGGGCGTGCTGGTCTCGGGCGCGCTTGGCTTGGCGCTTCCTTACTGGGTCGTCGCAAAAGACAAAGACCACAAGAAATCTACGGACCAGAGTGCGGCGCTGAAGGGGCTGCCGCCCACGGACCTTAGCGAGACCGAAGCGATTTTGCACGCGGTCAACCGGCTAGGGTTCGGGCCACGTCCGGGGGACCTCGAGCGCATTTCGCAGATGGGCCTCGCGCGCTGGATTGACCTGCAACTCCATCCCGAATCGATCGACGATTCCGCGATTGAATACTCGCCTGGAGCGTTTTCCGACGCTGGCGATGTCGTCGGGAAAGCTGCTTACCGAATTCCCGCGCCCGCAAGTTGCGGCCAAGCAGGCAGGGATGACGCTGGACGAATACAAAAAGGAACAGCAGGCGCGCGCGATGATGCAGCAGGTGGGCGCCGCGGAGGGCTTGCCGCTGGGCGACGCGCCGCAAGCTGACGCGGCAGCGAATGACGCGTCGGGGCCGGCGAATTCGCAGGCGCCCTCGCAGGCAGGGATGGCCGCGCCAGATGGCGCCATGGGCGACAGCGCAGAGGCAACGAGTCCGGCCCCTTCAGGAAAAGTGAAAGGCATCAAGAGCAAAGGCGACATTGGCAACGCGATGATGGATTATCCGCAGATGATGACGCCGCAGCGCATCGTTGCGGAGCTTTCGATGGCCAAGATCGATCGCGCCGTCTACAGCGAGCGGCAGCTCTACGAGCAGATGGTGGATTTCTGGTTCAACCACTTCAACGTGTTTGCGGGCAAGGGAGCGGACCGCTGGATGCTGACTTCCTACGAGCGCGACGCGATCCGGCCGCACGCCATGGGCAAGTTTCGCGATCTGCTCGAGGCCACGGCGAAAAGCCCGGCCATGCTCTTCTACTCTGGACAACTGGCAGAGCGTGGATCCTGAGGCTTGGGCGCGCCTGCAGGAGGAGCAGCAATCGGCAGCGGCGGCCGGCAGTGTTCGGCGGCCCGCACGCTTGCCGGCCTGCCGGCAATCGCGCAATGCGAAGCGGCCATAAAGAAGCAGGAGCGCGGACTGAACGAGAACTACGGCCGCGAAATCATGGAGCTGCACACGCTGGGCGTGGACGGCGGCTACACGCAGCAGGACGTGACGGAAGTGGCGCGCGCCTTCACCGGCTGGACGATACGCGCGCCGCAGCGCGATCCGGAGTTCTTTTTTAACGAGCGGTTGCACGATCGACAAGCCGAAGATGGTGCTGGGCCACAAGATCGATGCCGGCGGCATGAAGGACGGCGAAGAAGTGCTGGACCTGCTGGCCCGCGATCCGCACACGGCGCATCACCTGTCGCTCGAAATCGCGCAGCACTTCGTCTCCGACAATCCGCCCGAAGCGCTGGTCGAGCGAATGAGCGCAGACCTATCTGGCGACGGACGGCGACATTCGCGCGGTGCTGCACACGATGATCTATTCGCCGGAGTTCTGGTCGCGAGACGCCTATCGCGCCAAGATCAAGACGCCGTTTGAGCTGGTGGTGTCCGCGGCGCGCGCGGTGGGCGCCGACGTGGATGTACCGCTGCCGATGGTGCAGTGGACGGCGCGCATCGGCGAGCCGCTTTACCAATGCCAGCCGCCAACCGGCTATTCCGACAAGGCTGCGGACTGGGTCAATACGGGCGCGCTGCTGAATCGGCTGAACTATTCGCTGACGCTGGCGAGCGGCCGCATGCGCGGCACGCAGCGTGGATATTGCCGGCTGCTGCTCGGCTCAGGCGCTGGGCGGCGACCCGCAGGCGGTGCTGGACCGGGCGATTGCGGCGCTGCTGTCGGGCGAGATTTCGCCGGAGAGCGCGGCAGACGCTGGAGAAGCAGATGAGCGATCCGCAGATCGTGCAGGCGAGCCTGGACGATCCGGTGAAGGCAGGTGAACAGGGGATGGTTGCGGGATTGGTGCTGGGCGCGCCGGAGTTTCAGCGGCGGTGAATGTGCGAGCGGGAGCCGCACGCTTCGGCCTCAGGGCTGCGGGATGACACGTGGCTTGGGGCGAGGTTGAGAAGATTGGCGAGCGGGACGGTGATGTCGACTGAAGCACGGTTCGAAGAAGGAGAAATACGATGAGGATTTCACGACGGGCGTTTCTGAAGAGCGGCGGCGTGGCGATGATCGGCATGAGCACGCTGCCGGCGTTTTTGCGGCGGGCGGTGGCTGCCGACGCCTACGGCGAACCGCAAAAAGCTGGTGGTGCTGTTCCAGCGCGGCGCGGCCGATGGCCTGAACATCGTGGTGCCGTTCGCCGAGCCGAACTACTACCGCATTCGTCCGACGATTGCGATTCCGCGCCGCGGCGCGGCGGGGACGGCGCGGCGCTCGACCTCGACGGATTTTTCGGCTTGCACCCGAGCCTCGCGCCGCTGCTGCCGCTGTTCCAGAAGCAGCAACTAGCCATCGTGCACGCGGCTGGCTCGCCGGATACCACGCGCTCGCACTTTGACGCGCAGGACTACATGGAGTCCGGCACGCCGGGCGTGAAGGCCACCGACGATGGCTGGCTCAATCGCGCGCTGCAACGCTCCCGGAGCCGGACGCTTCGCCCTTCCGCGCCGTGGCCATGGGCGCGAACCTGCCGCTCACGTTGCGCGGCGTCCGCTCCCGCGATCGCGCTGCCGGACATCAAGCAGTTTCGCGTGTTCGCGCAGTCGCCGGCCGTCGAAGGCGGCTTCGAGGCGCTGTACGCGCAGAACGGTGGACCAGGCGCTGCGCGGCACCGGCACGGAGACGTTTGAAGCGATTGATATGCTGCGCAAGGCCGATCCCTCGAAATTCGCAGCCGGAAAACGGCGCCATGTATCCGAACGGCCGCGTGGGCCAGACCATGCAGCAGGTGGCGCAGCTGCACAAGGCCAACATCGGGCTGGAGGTCACGTTCGTGGATACCGGCGGATGGGACAACCACGTCAATGAAGGCGGCGCGCAGGGCCAGCTCGCGAATTTGCTGCGCGATCTGGGCCAGTCGCATGGCGGCTTTCTCGCAGGACATGGGCGACCGCATGGAGGACATCGTGGTGGTCACCATGTCGGAATTTGGCCGCACCGCGCACGAGAACGGCAATCGCGGCACCGACCACGGCCATGCGAATTGCATGTTCGTGATGGGCGGCGCGGTCAAGGGCGGCAAGGTTTACGGCAAGTGGCCGGGCCTGGGGCCGGAGCAACTGAACGAGGGCCGCGACTTAACGCTCACGACGGATTTTCGCTCCGTGCTGGGCGAAGTGATTTCGCGGGCACTTGGGCACGGAGGACTTGGGCGCGGTTTTTCCGGGGTTTGAGAATGATCCGCGGAAGTTTCCGCGACTGCTGAAGGCGTAGGGAACGGGCGGGAGCGGAAGAAAGAACCGAAGGAATACATCCTCGGCCTGCGGGCCTCGGGATGACAACCTAGATAGCGAGCGGTTGCACAACGTCGCTGTGCCTGGAGAATGAGGCGGCGCTGATCGGCGGGTGCGCCGAACGCGAATACGCGCCGCCAAAGCGCGGCGGCGGCGGTGCTGGGCAAATGAAACGGGGCGGGCTTAGGCCCGCCCCGTTTCTGTTTTCTAGTTTGTTTGCGCTTACCGTTGCGCCGCAAGCAAGCAGGACTAGTCGGCGGCGGCGCGTACGGGTTCTTCGGCTGCTTCTGCTGTGCGGATGCGCATGCTGTAGAACGAGCGGTAGACGAAGATGAAAGAGATCACGAAGAACACGGCTGCCAGAAGGTGCGTCAGCATCGCTGCCGGTTTGCGGCGGTCAAGCTGCACGGCCAGTTCGACGGCCAGCAAGCCAAACAGCGTGGTGAACTTGATGACCGGGTTCAGCGCCACCGAAGAGGTGTCCTTGAAGGGATCGCCGACGGTGTCGCCGACCACCGTGGCGTCGTGCAGGTCGGTGCCTTTTTGCTTGAGCTCGACTTCGACGATTTTCTTGGCGTTGTCCCACGCGCCGCCGGCGTTGGCCATGAAGATGGCCTGGTACAGGCCGAAGATGGCGATGGAGATCAGGTAGCCGATGAAGAAGAACGGCTCGACGAAGGCGAAGGCCAGCGTGGCGAAAAACACGGCGATGAAGATGTTGAGCATGCCCTTCTGCGCGTACTGCGTGCAGATGGCGACGACCTTCTTGCTGTCGGCAACGGAGGCCTTTTCGCTGCCTTCGAGCTTGATATTGGCCTTGATGAATTCGACGGCGCGATAGGCGCCGGTGGTCACGGCTTGCGTGGAGGCGCCGGTGAACCAATAGATCATGGCGCCGCCGGTGATCAGGCCGAGGAAAAACGGCGCGTGCAGCAGCGAGAGCTTGTCGACGTTTTCGGTGATGCCGTTGGTGAGCGCCATGATGATGGAGAAGATCATGGTGGTGGCGCCGACGACGGCGGTGCCGATCAGCACCGGCTTGGCGGTGGCTTTGAAGGTGTTGCCGGCGCCGTCGTTTTCTTCGAGCAGGTCCTTGGCGCGTCCGAAATTGCGCGTCGATGTTGAAATCCGTCTTGAGCTCCTGCTGGATGCCGGGAATCTGTCTCGATCATGCGAAAGCTCGAAGACCGATTGCGCGTTGTCGGTGACCGGGCCGTAGGAATCCACGGCGATGGTGACCGGCCCCATGCCCAGGAAGCCGAAGGCCACCAGGCCGAACGCGAACACCGGCGCGGCGATCATCAGGTTGCCAAGACCGCCGAGGCTGACGAGGTAGCCGATGGCCATCAGCGCCACCATGGCGAGTCCCAGGTAATAGGCGGAGAAATTGCCGGCCACGAAGCCGGACAAGAATGCCCAGCGACGCGCCGCCTTCGCGCGCCGAGGTCACCACTTCGCGGACGTGCCGCGATTCGGTGGAGGTGAACGACTTTCACCAGTTCGGGGATCACCGCGCCGGCCAGCGTGCCGCAGGAGATGATCGTGGCCAGCTTCCACCACTGCGTGGTGTCGCCGCCAAGGCTCGGGATGATGAGGTAGGAGATCACGTAGGTCATGGCGATGGAGACGATCGAGGTGAGCCAGACCAGCGAGGTGAGCGGCGCTTCGAAATTCATTTCGTCGGCGTTGGCGTAGCGCGCTTTGGCGATGGCGCCGTTGATGAAATAGGCGGCGGCGCTGGCGACCAGCATGGCGATGCGCATCACGAAGATCCAGACCAGCAACTGCACCTGCACGGTGGGGCTCTTGACGCCCAGCAGGATGAAGGTGATCAGCGCGACGCCGGTGACGCCGTAGGTCTCGAAGCCGTCGGCGCTGGGGCCGACGGAATCGCCGGCGTTGTCGCCGGTGCAGTCGGCGATCACGCCGGGATTGCGCGCGTCGTCTTCCTTGATCTTGAAGACGATTTTCATCAGGTCGGCGCCGATGTCGGCGATCTTGGTGAAAATGCCGCCGGCGATGCGCAGCGCCGCGGCGCCCAGCGATTCGCCGATGGCGAATCCGATGAAGCAGGGCCCGGCATAGTCGCCGGGAACGAAGAGCAGAATCAGAAGCATCATCAGCAGTTCAACGCTGATGAGCATCATGCCGATGCTCATGCCCGCATCGAGGGGAATCTTGTAGATCGGGATAGGGCTTGCCGCGCAGGCCGGCGAAGGCCGTGCGGGAGTTGGCAAAGGTGTTGACGCGGATGCCGAACCAGGCGACGCCGTAGCTGCCGGCGATGCCCAGCACGCTGAACAGGAAGATGATGACCACGCGCATGGCTTCGTAGTGCAGCAGCACGCCGAAGTAAAGCACGATGATGACGGCGATGAAGCTCTCGAGAAGCAGAAGGAACTTGCCCTGCGTGATGAGATAGGTCTTGCAGGTTTCGTAGATCAGCTCGGAGATTTCGCGCATGGAGCGGTGAACGGGCAGGTTCTTCAGGCGCGCGGTAGATGGTCAAGCCGAAGAGCAGGCCAAACACGCAGAACAGAATGCCGTAGAGCAGCAACGTGTGGCCGTCGATGCCCAGGAAACTTACCTGCGACAGGTCGGGAAGCTTGAGATTGGCCTCGCCGCCGGCGGTTTCCGGAGCGCCTTGGGCCATAGCGGCCGCTGCGCTTGCGAACACCAATGCGGACAGTGCCGCGAGAACCTTCGCGCCGCGGCGTGCGAACGAGAACGTGTTCGCGAGAAATTCGTTAATACCAGCGAACTGGCTCGAGGCTCCTCGATGGAGCTCCTCAGCCCTGAAGATTGACCCAGCACCGACTGTAACGAACCTTACCCGACCTGCTATCGACATGCGTCCTCCGCGACGAAAATCCGTAGGAATACGATTGGGCGTGATGCACTTCGAAAGTGAAGACAATTATATAGCAGGGCGTCCCACAGCGGTCAAGAATACTACCTTCCTAGAGGTACTAGAATTCGGGTACTGCATGGAAGATACTACTATTTAAGGTACTTCCCCCGATTTTGAGGGGCTGTGGGAAGGGCGCGACGCTATTTGTGGGATTTGTGGGGTTGCAGCGGGAACGCTCTGTTAGAATTCCGCGCTCGGGGTGGGCGTGTCGCAGGGCAAGATTTGGCGAGCCCTCAGTAGACGGCGCCCTTGATCCTTTATGGGTGCATATCATCTTCCACACTGGTTGCAGGGGGCCGTCAGCTCGAGCGGCGGGCTAGGCCTCATGCTGATCGCGTTTCTTGACTCGACGTTTCTACCGTTTCCGTCGGTCAACGACTTGCTGCTGATCGATCTGTCGATCCTGATGCCGTCGAGGATGCCTTACTACGCGTTCATGGCGACGCTGGGGTCGCTGGTTGGCTGCTGGCTGCTTTATGTGATCGCGCGCAAGGGTGAGGAGGCGGCGTTTCACAAGCGGGCCGGCAAGCGAGCGGAGGGCGTGCGGCACTGGGTTAAGAATTATGGGTTCGTAAGCTTACTCGTAGCGGCATTGCTGCCTCCACCGACGCCGTTCAAGTTTTTTGTGATCGCTGCGGGGGCGTTGGAAATGCCGCTGCGGCCGTTCGTGTTGGCGCTGGTGATTGCGCGCAGCTTGCGCTTCTACGTCGAGGGATATTTGGCGGTGCGATACGGCCAGAGCGCCAGTCGGCTATTGGTTGAACACAAGTTGGCGTTTGCGGTCTCGTCGGTGCTTAGCGTTGTGGTGCTGTACGCGCTCGTCCATTTCTTGATCGACCGCCGGTCGGAACAAAAGGCGTAGCATCGCGGACGCTAGCCGGCGCCACCATCGTGGTTCGGAAGCTGGGACATCTAGCGAGGCTTGCGACCGGGACGGGTGGGCACGGCAAGTGTCAGCGCATTCGGAACGATACGGAATTCCACGGGCAGACGTCCCAGCGGCTCACCGTCGACCTGAGTGAATACCGGCGCGTCATCCAAAGGCTCGCAGAGCAGGCTGGTGGCCTTGAGGAAGGTCACATGGCGAGCGCTCCGCAATCGTCCCAGCCACAGAAAACCGAGATAGCTCACATAACGGGCGCGACTGGCGGTGGAGACGACCAGCAGCTCGAACTCGTCGGTGTGGAGATCCGCTTTAGTCGTGATTTGAAATGGGCCGCCGTAGTGTTTTGTCCGCCCCACGATCACGAGCGTGCCGTCGAGCACTTGTCCGGCGGCGGTCACGCGAAGCCTGGGGAAGTTGTAGGCCGTCAGTTGGCGCAGGCCTTCGGCCCAGTAGGCGAGAATGCCGGCACGCTCCTTGAGGCCGAGATTCAGGGCGTGAACGATTGCACCGTCGGGTCCAGCGCCGGCTACGGAAACAAAATAACGCGGCGGCGTGGTCCCATCGGCGGAGATCGCGAGTCCGAGCGCGATGCGCCGGAGGCCGCTGCCAGCGACAAGTTTCGCCGCTCGCTCGATGTCCCACGGAAGCGCCAATTCCTTGGCGAGGACGTTCGCGGTGCCCGCCGGCAACAGGGCCAGAGGAACCTTGCTTCCCGCCAAGCCGTTGACGATTTCGTTGAATGTGCCGTCGCCTCCGCAGGCGATCACCATCTGGCGACCCTTGGCGACGGCGCTGCGAGCGATCTCGGCTGCGGCGCCCGGGCCGTCGGTCGGCGCCAGATCGGTTTCGATACCGTCGCGCTGGAGGATGAGGCGGGCGCGGTCCAATTGATTCGGAGCAAAGCCACGGACGCGCCCGGCATTCGGATTGATGATCAGTACGGCGTTGTCGATTCCCTGGGGCATGAAAAAGGCTGTGTCGAGTGGCGCGGACCTCCCGCGCGCGTCGTTAGCGCTCCGCATTGTATAATACGCCGCTGCCCGATCTCGCGCTCGTTCCGAGGCTCATGTGGCCAAGTCGACCTCCTCAAAAGACGCCCCACTGCAGGAAAAAATCGCGAAACTCCGCGAAGAGATCCGCGGCCACGAGCATCGCTACTTCGTCCTCGACGATCCCGACCATCTCCGACGCTGAATTCGACCGCCTGGTGAACGAGCTCAAAGCGGCTCGAGGCGGAGCATCCGGAGCTGATCACGCCGGACTCGCCGACGCAGCGCGTGGGCGGCGACGCCGCGCAAGGGTTTCGAGACGCGCGCAGCACCGTCCGCCGATGCTGAGCCTGGACAACGCTTTTTCTTACGAAGAACTCGACAAGTTTGACCGGCGCGTGCGCGAACTCACCGGGCGCGAAGCACGTCGAATACATCGCCGAGCACAAATTCGATGGGCTGAGCATCGCGTTGCACGTACGAGGGTGGCGCGCTCGTGCGCGGCGTCACGCGCGGCGATGGCACCACCGGCGAAGACGTCACCGCGCAACGTGCGCACGATTCGCTCGATTCCCGTTGCAAGTGGATTTGGCGGAGTGCAAGCGGCTGGGGCTCGGCGGCGATTTCGAGGTACGCGGCGAAATCGTCATGCCGCTCAAGGCGTTCGAGGAGATGAATCGCCAGCAGGAAGAGCAGGGCGGGAAGCGTTTCGCGAATCCGCGCAATGCGGCGGCCGGCGCGGTGCGCGTGCTGATCCGTCGATCACGGCGTCACGCAGGCTCGATTTTTTTGGATATTACTTGCTGGCTGGCGGCCGCTATCCCATGCCGCGCCATTCAGAATCTCTCGAAGCGATTTCCAGACTTGATTTCAAGGCTTCGGAAGATTGGAAACTCTGCCGCTCGATCGACGAGGTGAAGAAATATTGCGATGCAGTGGGACACGCAAACGCGAAACGCTGCCTATGAGATTGACGGCATCGTCGTCAAGGTCAACGAGGCTGGCCTGCAGCACGAGCTGGGCTTCACGGCCAAAGCGCCGCGCTGGGCCATCGCCTACAAGTATGCCGGCGCGGCAGGCGACCACAGTGGTCAAGGACATCCTTTTCAGCGTCGGCCGAACGGGCGCGCTGACGCCCTTCGCTGTGCTCGAGCCGGTCGCCGTTGGCGGCGTCACGGTCAGCCGCTCCACGCTGCACAACATGGACGAAGTCGGGCGGCTGGGCATCGCGGCGGGAGACACGGTGCTGATCGAGCGCGCCGGCGAAGTGATCCCGCACGTTCTGAAGGTTGTGGAGCAGGGCAAGGATCGGCGGCCCGTGTCGACGTCCCGGAGAAATGCCCGGAATGCGGGAGCCAGCATTCACAAAGGCGCCGGACGAGGTTGCCTATCGCTGCGTCAATGCGGCCTGTCCCGCGCACCGCAAGGAGTCGCTGATTCACTTTGCCGGCCGCCACGCGATGAATATCGACGGCCTGGGCGAAAAAATCGTGGACCAGCTTGGTGGACAGCGGCATGGTGAAAGATTTCGCCGATCTGTATCACCTCGATCTCGAGAAAGTGGCGGCTCTTGAGCGCATGGGCGAAAAATCGGCGCAGAATCTGCTCGATGAGATCGAGGCCAGCAAGAAAAACGATCTCGCGCGGCTGATCTACGCGCTGGGCATGCGCTTTGTCGGCGAACGCACGGGCCAATTGCTGGCGGAGCATTTCGGCTCGTTGGAGGCGCTGGAAAAAGCCAGCGAGGAAGAGCTGACGCAGGTCGACCGAAGTCGGGCCCAAAGGTCGCCGCCAGCATCGTCGAGTTTTTTTCCGAGCGCGCGAATCGCAAAGTGATCGAGCGGCTGCGCGCCGCCGGCGTCGATCCGAAGCACGAGCGGCAGGCGCTGCGCTCGACGCGCTTGGCGGGGAAGTCGTTTGTCTTCACGGGGGCGCTGGCGCGCCGGTCGCGGGAAGAGGCTGGGGCCGAGGTTGCCGCGAATGGCGGAAAAGTGACCAACACGGTGACCAAGAAGACAGATTACGTGGTGGTGGGCAGCGATCCTGGCTCGAAATTTGATAAGGCGAAGTCGCTCGGGGTTCGAGTCCTCAAAGAAGATGAGTTCGACGCGCTGCTCGAGGGCAAACTCGCTGCGGAACCGGTGGCGGAAGCGCCTGCGAAGGCCGCGGCCCGTCCGCGCGCGCGGTCCAAGAAGAAATCTGGTCAAGAGATCCTCTCTTAGCCGCGCGTTTCAAAACACTCCCTGCGGGGCCTTGAGGTAGTTCCAGCAGATGAGGACGCAGCGCAAAGTGAGGAAGGCTCGATGGACGCAGGCCCTGCGTTCATAGCGGACGTCAGATGGCAGAAGCGGCGGAACCAGCCGTCGATCGAGGGCTGTAGAGAAACCGAACCGAGTTTGGATTACTCGCAGCCGGTCGGGCCATCCAGTTGCGCTGTCTCCAATCCATCGACGGGATAGCCGTCAATCCGCCAACAATCGAGGCCGCCGATCAATTCCTTAACGCGGAATCCGAGCAGGAGCATTTTCAACGCGCCTTTTGTCGAAGCGTTGCAACCGACCCCATCACAGTACGTAACGATCAACGCCGCTTTATCAAGGTGGGCCGTCGTGGCGTTGGCCATCATTCGATGTGGGATATTCATCGCACCAGAAATATGGCCTTTCCGATAGGCTTCCGGGGATCGTGTATCAACGAGAAGAATCTTGTCTCCGCGCACCAGAGCCTCGTTCAGGTCCCAGGGATCGATTTCGTACTCGAGCTTCGCTTTGTAGTGACGTAGCTGGTCGTCCATAAGTGACCCCCGATCGGGATTCGTAGTGGTGGACTTGAACCGCTGACCTCTTGGGTTCAAATCCTCTCGCCCGACTATCAAGCCTAAAAAATACTAACAGAGTGTTTTGAAACGCGCAGCAGCGAAGCGCCCTCGATCACCGCGATTCTTAGCTAAAAAAACTCGCCCGCGCGTCATTCCCAGGAGTCCGCCTCTACCAAATAACGAGATGGCGAAGAGTCTGCTGTTTCCTTCCAAGTTTCCGCGCGTCGCGGCATGTTATAGTGAGCCAGCGAGCGGGTCGGGCGATCGCTGGGTTCTCCGTCGCAAGACTTGAGGACCTGGAGGAAAGTCCGGACTCCATAGGGCAGCGCGCCTGGTAACGCCAGGGGGCTAAGCTGGCGACGGCTTGGCTACGGATAGTGCCACAGAAAATAAACCGCCGGTGCGAGCGGCGTCGGTGACCGGCTGGAGGCGAAACCTCTGGCGGGTCTTCCATTAACCGCCGCATTGGTAAGGGTGAAACGGTGGGGTAAGAGCCCACCGCGCAGGCAGCGATGTCTGCGGCACGGCAAACCCCGCGCGGTGCAAGGCCAAATAGGAGGGGAGGGCTAGCTCGGCCCGTTAGGACCCTCGGGTAGGCCGCTTGAGCCGCCGAGCGATCGGCGGCCCAGAGGAATGATCGCCGAGCGCATGAGTGCGGGAGCAGCGGCTTTCGGGTCGCTGGTTTCGAGCGATGCGCTGCACAGAATCCGGCTTATAGGCCCGCTCGCTACTAATTTTTTTGTTTTCATTGAACCTCTTCGGTTCAGTTGTTTGGTGTGCCCGCTGCGTGCCCGTTATCTCGAGTCCTTCGCCGCTTTCCATGATCCGGCGGGCGCGTTCGCGTAGCTCCTTCACCCACTCGGCATAGTGTTTCTCAATCGTGTCCACCGTATCGCCCAGCAACTTGGCCACGTCATACGGGGAGGCCCCGCGGCTCAATAGATCGACGGCAAACGTATGCCGGAAACGGTGTGGGTGCGCACCGGGCACGCCGGCGCGGCGCCCGAGCGCCAGCATTCTTTCGTAGAGCCGCGGCCGTGTGAGCGGCCGACCGGTCTCCGGATTGACCAGCACGCGATCCTCCGGCTGCGGCTTGCGCTTGTCGCGTTCGATTTCTAGGGCGAAGAGCAATTCCTGATGGATTGGGAGGACGACGCGCTTTCTCCGCTTGAGCGTGAGACGGTTTATCTCGTGCGCCTCCCAATCGATTTCCTCCCACCGAAGACCAACCGCGTCCGAGCCCCTCATTCCCGTCCACCGCAGCACGAGGAAGTGGAGCAGATCGGCGCCGGCGGCATCGCGGAGTTTCCCAGCTCGACGGCTTTGAATGGCCGCGCGCCGCGTTCGGGATTGTCACCCGGGCGCCCGTCGAGCCTCACTGGATTCCGCTCGATCAGTTCGCACTCGGAGATCGCGTAGGCGAAAATGCGGTGCAGGATTGCCGTGTCCAGCACCACGCCGCGTCCGCCTCGTGAGAACTTCCTTGCGAGCACGCGCTGAAGTCGCCACGCCTTGAAGTCTTCGACCAAGGCCCGATTGATTTGCGCGAGTTCGGTAATTCCGCGCGTAGTGAGAAAATCACCAAACGATTTGACGGTTTGCGCGTAGCGCGCCTTCGTCGAGGTCCGCATCCTGCCCAGGACTACTTGCTGCGACATCCACGCGTCGAACTTCGCTGCGAGATCCTGCCAGGTATGCCGAGGCGCCGCTTGCTTCAGGGTGTGGCCAACGATAACTGCCAGTCTGTCGAACGTCTCGGGCGGGAGCACGCCCCGCAGTTCATTCCAGAGCAGGGAATCGGGGCCTCCGGCCAGTGCCTTGTCGATTTTCGTGAGCAGCGTTTGCGCGGCGTCGCCACTGGAAGTCCCGAGTGAGAGTCTCAGCCGCTCGCGTTCGCCGGAATCGCGTTTGCTGCGCTCGCCGTAGCGTCCTTCGAGGCGATAGGTGCTGCCGCGCTTTTTGACTCGGAACGTCATCGCATGACCCGAAGATGCGTGCTCTCGATCTTCAATACGGTTTCGAGCGGCACCAGCTTGTGTCCCTTCCGGCCGCGCGCGGCGAAGTCTACCACTTTCTCGCCGCGGATTCGGTTGTACACCGAAGCACGTGAGCATCGCCAGCGGTTCGCCAGGTCTGGAATGCTGAAATATGCTGGCATCTCGCGCGCTGGCGCGGCCGGGAACAACGCGAGTTTTGTCGCGCTCGCCATTACAACTCCTCACATCCGGCAGTCGCGCGCGATCGCGCCAGCGGTGAATAAGTTTTTTCGCGTTCGGCGGGCAGCGAAACGTGCGCAACAGCTCCATTTCCATCGCGCCCGGCCAATCTCGAGTTTTCACCTGGCAAAGGACAACGTCGGTCGGTCCGATGCCGATGATGTCCCACACGCCAAGCGAAGCCGCGGCGCGCGTGGTGGCGTAGCCGGCCGCCTCCAGCAGGGCCATGCTCCGATGCTCGTTGCGTGTGCCTTTGGCCTTCGCGTTCACCTTGGCACCTCTTGCCGGCGGATCGGGCCTGCGGCTAGGGCAAACTGGTAGCGACCGCATCGGCAGTTGAGCACCTTGTGGTGTGCGGGCTTCGTGAGCTCGGCCAGGATGGCCGACTGCTGGTCTGCGTCTAGTACGGTCACACGGTCGCAGGCTCGGCAATCTAGCCGCAAGGGCTCGCGCTTGGTTTCCTCAGACATTTGGCGCCTCCGCTGCTCGTACGCCAGCGCGGGGACTATTAGCCTGTTCCGAGCCACCTGCATGCCGAGCGCTTTGGAGAGACGCTGCTTGCAAAGCAAGCGTCTCCCAGCTTGGCAGGTGTCCCGCCATTCTTCTCCTTAGGGGTTCGGAACGCGGAACACCCCCTGCGCCTTTGCTGTTCCGCACCCGTTCTGACACCTCGGAACGGTCATTTCCTTAGCTCCTGTTTGTACTTTCTGACGGTGATCGGGCTCACCTCGATACCGTGTTCCTTGAAGCGTTTCGAGAGGTCCTCGCTGGATTCGGAAGGGTCTTCTTTGAGCCAAACGCCGAGAAGAGCGAGGTTGGCCTTTTTAGCTTCCCTCGTCTGTTCCGGAGCACCTCCGCGGTTGCGCCCGGGACAGTCCTCCAGATACTCGGACAGCTTGCCGCACTCACCCGGGCTTGTGGTGCATCCGGAAGTCGCCTTCCTGATTGATGCATGGTCTGCCAATAATCTGAAAAGGCTCGATCGGCTTCGCTGTCGCGCGCCTTGATACTTTCGACGTGGATAATGTTCTGGATTTTGTCGATCTGCCGGATGCCGAAACCGGCGCCGACGAATGCGCCGAAGTCTTCCGGATCCCCGCAGGACGTTCTCAAGCGAGATGTAGTTGTCCTTCGCAAAGCTCTTGGGCGAATGGTGCGCGATTGGCACGCACGAAGCGCCTGCAGACAGGAAGCCACCCGAAGATGTCGTTGGCGAGCCCGCTCGCTGTAACTCGCTAGCCGAGTTCTCGTCGCCGTCCCCAAAAGCGTGCCGCCGTGTCGATCATCACGGCTGCGTCGCGAACGTGACGGAGCAACCGCGGGTCGTCCAGGTTGACCCGCGGGCCTTTACTCTAAATCCTCCACGCAGCAGCCGGCCACTTTCGAGGTAGTGGGACGAGACCGAAGAGCTGGGCGCGGTGAAAGTACGGCGCCCGCGCTACATTCCGGAATCAGATAGACCACGCGATCAAGTGGCTCAAGGACGCGGAAGTGGCCAAACAGCGGTTTCCCGGTGAGCAGGGCTTTGGTGCTCG
The DNA here is from genome assembly GCA_963818345.1 of uncultured Acidobacteriota bacterium. Classification (GTDB taxonomy): domain Bacteria; phylum Acidobacteriota; class Terriglobia; order Acidiferrales; family UBA7541; genus Palsa-189. The sequence goes on from CAWFRX010000019.1 coordinate 143,933, forward strand.
CGAGTAGAATGAGGGTCTTGCCCTCGCCGCTCAGGCCTCCAATCACATTGGCGACGTCGGCCCACAAGAAGCTATCAATCAGTGCCCGCAGCGGCTTAGCGTTCTGAAATTCGTCCCACGTGTCGAAGATGTCGCCCGCTTCCTGCTGTTCGGCGAGCTCACCGAAGGCCAGCCGGGCACGTCCGAGAATCGCGTAGGGTTCCTCTTCAGCCGCGAAGGCACGTTCCTTAACTTCGTTCGCCGCGTTGACGATGGCCCGCAGGAGCGCTTTCACTTTGATGATCCGCGCATATTGTTCTACGTGCATCACCCGCGGCACGCCGTCCACCAAGTCGTCGATGTAGGCCGTGCCTCCCACGGACTCAAGGGCGTTCCTGCTGTGCAAGTGTTCTTTGAGCGTGAGCGTATCAATCGGGGCGCCAGCGGCTCGCATGGCCAACATTTCGGTAAAGAGGATTTGATTGGGGCGGAAGAAGAACTCGCTGGCCCTGAGATCGCTGACGCGCGCGAGTGCCGCGTTGTCGAGCAAGATCGCCCCGAGCACGCTGCGTTCGGCGTCAAGGTTGTGCGGAAAGGGCTGTTCGAGCGCAGCGTCGGCGACGTACGAGCGTGGAGATGGGCATTATTAGGTAGGCTGTTTCGCCACTGCTTGACGACGGAAGCCCTCAGACCCTTCGGCGTAGACGATACTCAACCGCCTTGGGCGGAGGTAGAGAAGTCGGACCGAAATCCAGCTTGGAAGTGGCGACGCGGGGTTGGCCTGTGCTTTTTGCAGAAGCAGGTTTGTAGGTCGGGAGGGGTTTAGGCTCCGCGGGTTCGCTGACAAGCACGAAAGTGACGTAGCGATCGCCAGGCCGCGCCTCGTGGCGGATCACATAGCCGCACTTCTCAAGTTCCCATACTTTTGCTGATGCCTGACTGAAATGCTTCTCAAAAAGGAGAACTTCCTTCGACACGCCTTGAGGGCCGGCCGCGCGTAGCAGCCGCAAGATTTCCGTCCTGCTGATCGCCGGCAAAATCAGGTCTGCCTCGTTGCGGTCGCCCAGCGGCAGACTGGCGTGATTCGAGCTGATTGACGCGGCGCGAGCGCCGCAGGTAGAGTGGCGACAATCACAGTGTCCCCCAAAAATCGAAATTCACCCTGAACGCCCTGTCCGGCGTTTGGGGTGTGGGCAAAATTTAGGCGATTAAAGCGGGACAAAAATAGATCTGGGAGGGTTTTCTTCCCAGGAAGAAAACTGTTGTGATGGTTTTCTTCCCATTTTTCTGCATCTCCGGCGATTGGCCGTTGTCGGGCCCGGCTCAAACCCAAAACTCCTGGGAGGAAAAACAAAAACCGACTTGACACTAACCGGTCTTCCCATGGAAGGACTTGGCTGTCTACGTGAGAGCAACCGACTGCCGACTGGCCGGACCTGCTGCCTTCAGTTACCGGCGACAGCGCGTCGGTAAGCGAACCGAGTTTCGGTTGCGCCGGATAGGCTCATCGGCTATAAGCGACCACAGGAGGGCATAGTCCATGAGCGTTGCGCACTCTGTCTCGATCGAAGGGCACAAGAAACCCTACTCGAAGCCGACCCGGCGGGTGTACGGCAGTATGCGAACTCTCACTGCTGCAGTGGCGATGATGGGTAGCTCAGACGGTGGTACGTCGATGGCGGCGGGAAAGACATGAGTAGCTCGCAGCCGCTCGCTATGGACGAGATTGAGAATCGGGTTTTCCCACTCGACGATAAGTTGCTCCCTTAGTTCGGTGGCGATCGCGCGCAAGGCATGTCCCTGTGCGCCAGGAGTGGCACTTCTGGGAAGCATCCCACGAGCGATTTCTTGGGCATTAGTTCCGACGGCGGCCTAAACGCAACCTTACGCGAGACTGACCGGCTCAAGCGGCGACCGGAAACCCGTGTGTTTGCGGCGCCGGCGGTCGGGTAAACGCAACAGAACGGGTAAAGAGTTGCGATGCCCTCAGGATAGAGCCGCCCCGGAGTCTACGTGCAGCGCTGGTGGCATCGAGCAGGCCCAGGGCTACAATGGGGGCCGAATTCGTGTCCCTGAAGGCCAGAAGAAAAGTGTCGTAGTGCGAGGCGACTGCGCTCAAAATGAAACGATGCCCGCAGATCCCCACGAATACGACATTCACCAGGAAACGGCCGCCAGCCGCGACATGCTCGAAAAGCGCATCCCGGCCGAGCTGAATAAAATCAAGGTGGCCCTGGTCGACATCGACAAGCGCAAGGCCTATGAACCCTGGCGCCTCGCCCTCACGTTCGACCTGGTCGACGCGGTCGAACGCAACTGCGAGCAGCTCCTCGAAACGTTCGACAAGGACAGGCTCCCGGCCGCGGCCTGGCTCGCGCGCAATCATTGGAGCTGCTCGTCTGGGTCAAATATTGCGGGATCTCACGCGAGAACGCCTGGCGCATTCACGAAGATGCCCTGCGCGACGCGAAGGGGCTGATGAAGCGCACGCCAAGAGTGCGCCGCCATGGGCATCGAGAATGAACGGCCGCGACCGCCGCGGAGCGGCTGCAGCAGGTCGCCTCGGAAAAGCTCGGGCTGGAGGAGATAGACAGCGATTTCCTCGCCGTGTCGAAGGCGGCGAAAGCGCCGGGCGTGGATCTGGGCGACAGGTTCGGGCCGTTCCATCGATCCTTGTCGAAGTTCGCGCATCCGACTGCGGGCCTCGTCACGGCATCACGCACCAGCCCGAAGCTTGTCGGCAACTGCAGGCGGTGTTCACGACGCAGGGCGTTTATTACGCCGCACAAGGCACGCTTGCACTTGAAGCACAGTCGGAATTCCGCAGCCCAAGTGACGTATCTCCGGCGATTGGCCGTTGCCGTTGTGCTCACGCGGGCGTAGATAGCGGCTCTCACTTCTCGTATCCCAGCTTCCCAAGCAGCCGCTTCACCGCATCGATCTTGGGGTCGATTCCCACCACTCGCTCCAACGGGTGATCTTGCTCCCATTTGCTTTGAAGTCTGTGGTATCGACCGTGCAGGCGGTGATGACAGGTCTCGGCAGTAACCGTTCCCGCCGTGCGGCACGTCCTTCCGTTTGCAGTCTCGGCAACCCCAAGCCTCGAAGTAGATGGCGTGCTTCTGGCGGTCCCATACGCTTTGGCGCGCCATGATCGCTCGGACCAGCGTTTGCGGTTGCAGATCGGGCTCGAGAAATCGCGACGGGTTGCTTTCGCTCAAGACTTCGTCCGCACGGTCCTGGGCAAGCCGATCGAGCGTCTCGGACGCTATTGCGCCTGAGGCAAGGAAGCCTTGCGGGCTTTTCTCGCCTCAATCAGCGTTCGGGCCAGGAACGCTTCCGCCAGCGCCTTGACCATGTCCTCAAACGCGGTGGCGAACATCTTGTGCCGAAACAGCGCAACAAACTGCTCGTGCAGGTTTAGGGCGTGAGCTAGGTCCTGCAACTCCGTCCCGGCGTTCGAGCGCCTCCTCCGAGCGCTTCATTTCGACGCTTTCCAGCTCGGATTGGGGTGGCGCTCAGCAAGTACTCGGATCGGGAAAGCTGGTGACCGGGCATTCAATCCTCCCGTTCTTGCGGATGGAATTTGCGGTGCGTCTCGACGAGGTCCGCAGTTGTCGAATGCAGATAGCGCGCGGTAGTGGAAATTGAAGACGTGGCCAAGCAAGGCTTGTATCTCGGGTAGCCCTACACCCCTGTTTCAGCAAGGAGGTGGCGCACGAGTGTCTGAGGTGTATGCGGATGTGACTTTGAGTCCGGCGCTGCTGGCCGACGGCCGCGATGATTCTGTGTAGGCTGCCTGACGACAAGGGCCCGATCAGCGGGCGGTATCTCAACGCGCGTCGCCTTCGGCCTAGGCAGCGCCGGCTCGAATACCCGTTTCTCTCTCAGGCGTAACTGCCCTGCGGGACTGAGCCGCGGCGCGAGAGTTTTCCCTGCAAGAAGCTTCCCTAGCTTGTCTTGAGCTTCTCCTCTGAGTGAGGTCGCTTTTTCTTGCCGAGCCAGCAGTACCGTGGTCGAAATTCGACCGTCGGCATCGACTTCTCTCCAATGCGCCCGCCAGTAAACCGTCTTGCTCGTCCTGTTCGGCCGTCCCTCAAGGATCCTAGGTTGAGAAGGAGCAACGACGACGGGAGGCGTGACGGAAGGTGCGGCGAGCTGCCTGAGTCGCGCTTTCACTTCCGCTCGCGAGCGCTCGTCCACACTGCCGAGACAAACGGATTGACGCTGGCCGTCACTTGCAATCCAAGAGCCGTACCATTCTCGCTTTACAACTCGCTGTGCTTCTTAGAGGCTCCGCGAGGTAAGCGATTCCACCTGCGGACCTGCGCGCGGGAACACAAAACCGTCGGTGCGACCGACTAGATGGGCAAGCAAAGCCTTTTCGGCCGCGCCGCCGAACAGCACGAGGCGATCCTTATTGCCTTTGCCAAGGACAACGATGGTGCGGTCCTTCCAGTTGATTTGCTCAACGCGGATCCGCTTCAGTTCCGAAATTCTGCACGCGGTTGCAAAGGCCAGTTCGACCAGGGCGAGCTCAATCGGCGAGCGAGCCGCGGCAATCAGTTGCTCGACCTGCTCGTAAGTGAGGAAGTCGCCGACGCGATAAGGAATCTTCGGGACGGCGATTCGCCCCAGAGCGCCCGTGCAGGGCAGCTCGGCTAGGTAGATGAACTTCTGCAATGCTCGCAGGGCCTCGACGTAGACGCACAGGGTCTGGTCGGCCCTTCCCGTTTTCGTAGAGGTAGGTCAGAAAGTGCAGCGCGTCGGTATGGCTCGCGGCGGGGATGCTCGTTCCCTTGAGGAAGTCGGCAAACAAACGCGCGGCTCCGCCATAATTGGTCTGCGTACTCTCGGAGAGATCGCGCACGCCGAGCCATGTAACGAAGCGCCGGACCAAGTGCTCGTTGAATCTGGCGGCGGATGGCTGCAAAAGTTCCACGGTATTCTCCTCGCGCGGCGGATTCCATCGTCAGCGCCACTCCGATCGCGCACGCTACTGTGTGGCGGACGCCAGCGCAGCACGCGCCGGCGTTTCGGAACCTCAGAACAGGGCCATGAGCGCAGCGCCGGCAGCTTCTGCGGCCTGCCCGTCGCTCGTGCTGATGTACTGCATCGTGGAAGTGATCGAGCGATGCCCGAGGGCTTGCTTGACCAGGGCCAGATTGACGTTTCCGGCCACCAGGTGCGAAGCCAGCGAGTGCTTGAGCACGTGAGGGTGCCGCAACTCGACGGGCAGGCCCGCAGACGCAGCGATCACCTGAAAGGCACGGAAGAACGCGCTGCGGTGCAGCTTCCCGCCTTTCTGCGAGGTGAACAGGTAATCCGAGCCATCGGCCTCGCGCTCGCGCAGCCAAGCCCGCATGGCGGCCGGCTCGTCGAGCAACGGCTGCCCACGATGGGCGTAGAGCGGCTGGACTGTGAGCATGGAACCTTTCAGACGAGCCACGGTGACCGCGCCGGCCTTCTGGTCTACGTCGCCCATGCGAAGCCCGCAAACCTCCGAGGCGCGCAACCCGTGACGGTAGGCCAACAGCACCATGCACCAATCGCGTGCGGATCTGGCCCGGGCTGCCTTGAGCAGCGCGAGGAGCTCTGCCGGCGAGAGATGGGAGAGTTTTGGCGCCGTGGGACGGGCGCGCTTCTTGATTGCGGACTTCGACTTCGCAACGAAAACGCCAAAGCAGCCATGCCAGCCTCCCTTATGAATGCGATCGGTCTTTGAGGAAGCGCGAGCAGAGAGGAATGGATCTGCTCGCGCGTTTTGGAAGCTAATCGATTCGGAGGGAAACGATGGGTGAGGGCCGGTCGCCGCGAGGACACGCGCGACGTACGCCTCGCCGTCCAGCTTGAACCGATAGGCGAGGCGCTCGGTGACAGACTTCCACGAAACGTCTCGGCGGAAGCCGGTTTCAAGCTTGGCCGTGTGATCGCCAGCCTCTACGGCTGCGCGATCGTCGAGCCGTTGACGCATGCTCTGCTCTGCCGATGCAACCTGCTCTTCGAGTTGCTTGAGCCGGCCGCGGAGCGAGAGAAGCAGCGCGAGCTCATTCTGCGTGATGGGTTCGGGGGACGCTTTCGAAATGGAAACTACAACTGCGGATTTCGACTGCGAAACTACGGGCGCTAAAGTGCGTGTAGCCATGTCGAGCCTCCATAGGGCTTGATTGGTTAGGGGCGTGTCGGTGGTTGCACACCGGCGCGTCCCGTTCTTACTTGGCCTTTTTCTCTCTCCTGCCGTTCCTGAAAGCCCGAGCCCGCTTCGAAGGCCGTCCCATCTCCTTCAGGTAGATTCGATCCTTCACCCGCCGAAGTTGGGAAACATCCGCTTCAGACCAAAGTCTCACAGCGTGGCCGTTCCGCAGTCGCGTAGCGGGAGCCTTTAACTTTCTGCGCTTGATCCACGCCTGCAATGTTGCACGCGTGATGCTTACCGCATCCGCGGCTTGCTGTGTTGCGAAGGTCCTCGGACTCACCGACCCACGTTCCCCTAAGTATTGACAGTTGTCAAGCGTTTTGTTACGGTGCCTCGGCAGAGGTGGGCAGAATCACCGATCCATCGCTCCGGTGAACCTGACCCGTTCGTACCCTTTAGCCAGCCCGGCCGTGTGGGATGTCAATCGTGAGGACTAATGGTGAGCCCACGCCAAGGCGAAAAATCGAAGCAGGACCAGTCTTGAAGTCAACGGAGCTCAAAGAAATTCGCGAGGCTCTGCACCTAGACCAGCGCGGATTCGGAGACGTGTTGGACGTCTCGCAGCGCTACATCAATCTGATGGAACAGGGCAAGAGAACAATGTCTCCGCTTGTGAGTGACCGCGCTCGGGTTGCAATGCGGGCCCCGACGTGCTCAATGAGCAGGTATCAAGGCTTGAGAGAAAAAGCCGCTCGTGGCACGAAAGTAAACGGTGGGGCCAAAAGCCACCTTTTGGCCTGCTTCCTCCTCGGGGGCAGGCGTGTGGCTGCGGACATCCCGGCTGCAGCCTTACTCCCAATCTGGACTGGCAGAATGCTGGCCACTGATGGGTGTTTCGAGCGACGAGATGCAACAGGCTGGTCTATCTCAACCCGAAGGGTCAAAGGGTTCGCTCGCCAGGTCACGCAGGCTTGCCGTTCGTTCCGCCAAGAACCTGTAGCCGGTGTGGGCCGCCGCGAAATCTCCAGAAGCGCTTCAGTAGAAACCTTGGCTGCGAAATTTACTCGCGCAACTGCTATGGAAGGCCGGGAGAACATGACCCGCCCACACTATTCTGGAGAAAGAACGGAAGGATCGAAGAGCTCCCTGCAGAAGCCTTGGAGCTGCTGAACGCTGGAGCAAATCCGTTCCAGTTCCAGCCGCTCTGCCAGAAGTCGGATTGTCCGCATTTTGGAAAGCGACTTAAACAACCGCGATCGCGTCGACTTAAAGCGGAGAGGTTCCTGATCTACAAATGCCCTGGGAACCACCCCCAGCGTTTTCACTTGCCAGGCGGTGAGCCGGCTGAACAGCTCAGAGTCGGAGCGGGATCTCGTTGGGTCTGGACGGAAACAAATACGGCCCAACGACGAGGAGTCGAAACCGATGCCAAATTAAAAGGCGGCTACCCAATCAAGAAGTGTCCGCAGCACGGCTGCATCCTCTAGAGATTGAAGGGCCCATGGGAGTTGAGGAAGTTGAAGCAGCGTGTCTGGAAAATGGGTTGCCCGAGTGGCGGGGAATTCTGGAAGCTGTCAGAGGACAGGACGCTGAAGTCTTGGAAGGAGCCGCTGCGTAGGCTGGAGCAGAAGCGCAGCGGTCGGCCTGCTGGGATGTCTGAAGCGCGGCAGCAGGAGGCCAACCTGCTCCTGCAGGATATCCAGGCCTTCGAGAAGCAGCGAGGCACAAGGCGCGGAGCTATCACTCATGCTGCGCGAGAGGTATACGGCAATGTGACGGATTCTCATCGACGCGTTGAACGCGCGAGGAAGACTCTCCAGGATTTCGAACGTTGGAACATGGGAGGAAAACCCTCCATCTAATTTTTCTCCCAGGAAGAAAACCCTCACGACAGTATTCCTCCCGCTGACTTAAACCCTCCCAGAGGTAATGTCTTAGTCCATGGCCAACGCACTGCTGGACGCGGCAGTGACTAGCGGCAATCCGCTTCTCTCTGACGCGCAGCAGCTCAGGTGTGAAAGTGCATCCCAAGACGCCACGGATGTGCCTCCGCGCCCTGACGCGATGCCGGGGCCGTACACCACGACCCTCTCACCTTCAGACGAGCAGGACTTCCAGGATTGGCTAAAGCAAAACAACATCGAAGGCCAGACGTCGACTGGGGCTGAGGACTCGACTTCTAGTGAGCCCGACAACGATTACGACATGCGGGGCTACTGGAAGGCCCAGCAGTCCGGTGATCCAAGCTCGGCGTAGGCGCTTGACCCCAACGACCAGCGCATGCACTTCCCGGACACCTACAAGACCCCTTACCACAAGACCTTTTCAAACGAGTCGATATACGCGCTACCGACGGCGCCGCACTGGGAGGGCGACCAACTCGTTGACCAGAATGGCAACATCGTTTTCGACGATACGGCGCAAGGTTCGACAGCAGCAGAGGGGGCACACATGGACGGCTTGCTCACGGTACCGAGCGACACGCAGGACCCGGACAGCCAGGACGACGATCTGCTTTCGCGGCTGCGCAAGACCGGAATCTTGCGCGCTTCGCTCCAGGGCAACTTGGATATTCCATACAAACTCGTCTCCGCACCCATCCTACCGGCGGCCGCTGGTACAGGCTTGTCCGACGAAGCCCAGGAGCCGCCTATCAGCTCGCTGCTTGATGCAGCATCGGGCGGATGATGTCTCTGCACAATCGCCTCCCGCGCAGGGTGGCAATTCGCTCCTCGACGATATCGGCGCCGCTCCCACTCTGCTGCGCCCGGGCGAGACGGCTGGCGCCGACGTCATACAGCCCGGCCAGCCGAGCCTGTTACGTCCTGGGGAATTTCCTGGCGAGGGGGAATCGCAGAATCAGCCAGCGTATTCGCCGCTCGCCGAGCAGGCCGACATCGCCGGCGGTCGAGCGCGAGACCTCGCAGCGAAACAGCAGGCGCTAATGCACCCTGCGTTCAAAAAGGCACTCCTCCAGGCCCTGATCCAATTCGCCGCGCCGGTTGCGATCGGCGCCATTGCGGGCAGGGGCAAAGGCCAGATCGGCGCTGGTGCTGGCGCAGGAGTGGGCGGCGAGGCCTCGCTTGCCGTCCAGGCGCAGCAAGAACAACAGAAACAGCTCGAAGCCAATCGCTTGCAGACCGAGATGGACCAGGCTTTCCAGCAGCAGGGGAGTCTTGCCACACAAGCTGGCCTACAGACCGAGCGTCAACAGCGCGACCAGTCACTAGAAAACCTCTAGGACCGGAAATCGGCGGCGCTCGCGGCTGCGCAGCCGAAGGACCCACAGATGGACCTGCAACACCTCTACGCCAAAGCGGTCGAGGATGGAGACGACGAGGGGGCGCAGAGATACGCGGACGCCATCACAAACATCCAGAAAGAACCAACCTCGAAGACTCCTCCGCAAGTGAACCTCGAGCAGCTCTACGCAAAGGCCATCCAGGACGGTGACGATGCCGGTGCTGCCAAATACCTCAGCGCCATTAAGGCGTCCAAGTCGAACGCGCGAGATGACATCGACGCGCAGGCTGACAAGCGGGCCCAGCAAGGCGCCACGACGCGCTATCACACGCGGCTTCAGAAGATCGAGGACGACTGGCGCAAGAAGTAGCGCGACGCCCGACAAGGGCACGGGATTCAACCCGTGGACCGCTGACCGGCAACACGGCGAAGTCACCGACGATGAGCGCAACGACGCCGTCGACGAGCTCACGAGCCAAAAGCAAGACGCGGAAAACGACTACAAGGACGAGCTTGGCGAGGCTGGTCTCCAAGGTGCCACGCCTTTCCAGTACCGGCAGCAGGCGCCCGCGCCCGGTGGCACCGCAGCAACCCCCGCAGCGGCCCCGACGCGGGCGCCAGCGCCGGCCGCCGCCCCAGCGGTTTCGAGCGGCCCCCTCAAAGTGGGCCAGTTCAGGATCGTCAAAGGCAAGCCCAGGAAGATCACGAAGGTGTATCCGAACGGGAATTTTGACGCGACGCCATGAGCCCAGGGGCATACCACTCAAGGATCTGGACCAGGATTCGCAGGCGACTGGCCAATACAGCGCATCTGACCTGGACGCGCCCGCAACGGCTTCCGGGCAATACACGGCTGCAGACATCGACACGCCGCCCTCCGCCCCAGCTGCGAAGATTCCGGTGCCGCCTCTCGGGCCGCAGGCCCCAACGACCGCGCCACGACCGGCCGTGCTGCCCGCACCGCAACCAGCCCCTCCGCAAGCGACGATCAAGGCGGGCCCCCGAACGCTTTTAGACCAAATCAAGACGGCCGATACAACGCTGCCGCTGCAGTTCAGGGCCCTTTTCTCAAAAGCGCCTCCGGGGAGCCTCGCGCAGGAGATGAGCGGGAACGTCTACCAGTCAGGGGACAGAGCAACGAGCCGCAACTCAGCTTTGAAAGCGCCATGACCCCGCTCGAACAGCAGGCCCACCCCGGGCCACCGGGCTTAGAAGTAGCCAGCGGGCTAACGACACCAGAGAGCGCCGGGCTACTCGCCGCCAGCGGAGGTCTCGGAGCGCTCGAAACGCCGGCGGCTGGACTGTTGCGCTACCTGCCGCGGCTGGTGAGCGCCGGGTTCACCGCGCAGATGGTCAAGGGACTTTATGACGCCTATCCGGCGTATAAAAACGCGGTCGATCGCGGGGACACTTCCGAGGCAAAAAGAATCCAGACCGAGATGGGCGCACAGGGCGTGCTGGCGTTTTTATCCGGCACGCACGCGGTCACCGGAGAGACGCCGGTACAGGCCGCGCGGCAGGGAATTGGCGAACTCGCCGAGCGGACGGGAGCGCCAGCAAACAGCCTGCTACGGGAGATTTCTCAGCCATCGCCGGCACCAGGAACCGCGGCCAATGTACCCGTGTTCGCCGGCGGCCGCTTGTCCGAGGACCTCGCCCGGGAGCAAGTGGCAAACGCCGCGGGCGCGAGCGGAATGGGACAACTCGCCCAAGCCGAGCAGGCGATACCGCCGCAGGAGATTGTCGCGCCGGCGCCCTCGCAACCTCCCATCACGCCTCTGCCAGCCGTCCCGCCGGAGCCAAACGCTCTAGCGATCCAGGCCGCCTTGCCGTCGCACGAGGATCTGTCCGATGCGATCGTGAAGGACGGTGGCGACCCGAACTTTGCCGACAACCGAGCAAACCAGTTGCTCGCTGCAGCGCGTGGCGAACTTGGGTATACGGGCATCGAGCGTCGAGCTGCTTCCGGTTCATTGACTCATACATGGGTCCGGAGCGTCGCGGAGTGGCAGCTCCGGAGGTGGTGGGTCCAGACGAGGTGTCTGCAACGACTTCGTCCGCGCCCACGCCGATTGAACGCAGCACGACGGAAACTCTTCCCGACGGGACCACTGTACGGACGGGCGCCCCTGGAGCAGCGAGAGACATATTCGACATGGAAAACGCCCTCGTCGACCGCGGGCTTATCACGCAAGACCAAATTCCAGAACTTCGTAGGGCCGTCATGGGTGCCAGGGAAGTGACTGGCGCGCCGGGATTGATGGAGGACACTTACCGGGATCTGCTGCAGCGACGCCTCTCGGTGGAGCAGCCAGAAACGGCACCAGCGCTGGCCGCAGGGCGTCCGTCTGCGCCCGTCGCACTCACTGGCGAGATGCACCAAGCCGCCAACCGCCTCTTGGCCAACTCAAACGCGACCCAGTGGCCCAACAGTTTGCCGGGACAGTTGGGCCGCGATGGTCCGCGGGGAGCCGCCTCCAGTACCGGAGGACGAATCGACCAAGGCCGTCGCCGGCTACGTTGGCCGCAAGCTGGGCGACATCGTTTCTGGTGAGTCTCTGCCCTCGACGCGCAGTCCGGACCCTGTAAAGAGCGGCAAGTACGCGCCGGATGAACTCGCAGCGGCGCGACAGCGGATGGTTGAGGCTTCTTCGTTCCTTGACCAGCAGGAACGCCCGGCCGCTTGAGGGCGTTGAGGGCGAGCCGTACACCACTTCCGAACGCGGCTCCGGCACGTTCTACGCCATCACGTCGCTACGGAAGATGTTCCCATGGTTTGCGGACATGGACGAGTCTCCCGCGGAGCTCAAGAAGGCCCTCGCTCGCGGCAAAGGCCCCGTGTACAACCGGCTGCTGACCTCTGCGGCCGACTACGAGCAGCTCTCGCGGCAGGCCACCGCAAACGCAGTGCGCAGCCAGATTCCGGACATCGATGATTTGATCGAGAAGGTTCGCGGGATTGACCCGGAACACGCCGCGCTGCTTGAGCAGGCCCGCGATGGGAAGCTCTCAAGGTACGATGATTCGCTTGACCAGACCAGAGAGTGGGTACAGTCTAATGCCGATGAAGCGCGCAACTCCGTCCGTTTCTCCGACATCGTCGACGCCCTCACCGACGCCGCCGACGCCAACCTGGATCCCAAGGGCCGACGCAGCCTCAAGCTGGCGCTAGCCCTGGCAGCCTACGAGGGAGCGGGTATCCTCCCAGGCCTCGAGCAAGCCGTCCCAGACGAGAGAACCGCTGCCGGGCGCGAACAAGCCCGCAAGCTAATCGACGAGATCAATAGACCTCCCGAGTCGATCGAAGCCGCAGCCGGCGAGATGGAACGCGGCAGCCCGCTTTCCGCGGCACCGAAGCCTCCCCACAAAACGAGATGTTCCCGCCACGTCTAGCCGAACTCGAACGCGCCGGCGATGAAGCAGAACCTCCCGAAGAAGAAGAGGAGCCGGAGAAAGGCGAGACGGAAAACGTTGCCCCGAGCGAGGTAGGGCGCCCTCTAACGCTCAAGGAAGAGATGGAAGCGGCCGAACCTTCAGAGGACGAGGAAAGAACGGAAGAAGGCGCCCCACGTAAGACTTGGCGCAAGAGGCACTCTCCGAACCCGCGCGAGACTCCCGGCGCCCTGGAGCCCCTCCGCGCACCCCCGCTAGCCCTGCCGAACTCAAGCCCGAGCACATGCGCGAGGTGATGCCGACGGCGATGGACCGCATCAACGAGATGCTCGCCGAGGGGACCCACGAGGAAAAGCTCACGCCAGAGAAGCGCACCAAGGCAACCCTCAGAGAAAACACCGGAAAGGAGGCACGCAAGACGGCAATTGTTGCCAAGGCGCTCAAGCCACTCCGGCGGGCAGCCGATAAGTGGACTCCTGAGCAAGTCACTGATTTCATCGACCGGGTCATGCACGGCAGGAAGCAGCTCACCGAGACCGGCAGGCAGGTGGCCAAGCTCGCCGAGGACGTCTTCGAGCCTCGACGCCGGGAGACGGAACAGTTGCCGCACGGCGCTTACTCCAAATGGCGCGAGAACTATTTCCGGGCATGTGGCAGCGGCCAGGTCAAGCCGAAGACTGGATGCGCAAGGTGCTGGCAGGGAAGCGGCCGTTTGAGGGAGCCGCGTCCTTCAAAAAGGCCAAGGTGTTCGACGACTTTTCGGAAGGCCTCAAGGCCGGGTTTAAGCCGGTCACCTGGAACCCAGTCGAGATGATCCTGCGCAAGGCCGCGGAGATGGATAAGTACGTGATGGCGCACCGCAGCCTCGCCGATCTGAAGGAGCAGGGCATCGCGAAATTCTACGGTGTCGACGGCAAGGACATGCAGGGCAACGCACGGCCAGCAGACACGGCCATGGTAGATGACCGCATCGGCACGGTCTACGGGAAGCCCACCGTCACGATGAAAGAGTATTTCGACCGCAACGCCATGGAAACGCTCAAGCAGGTCGCTGACGGTCTGGGCATCAAGCGCGAGCGCGGGGCAAGGATGCCGGAGCATCCCACCGCAGCGGGCTACGCCAGCATGAGCACCCCAGGCTACGTGCGTACGCGCATAGGCACCCCAGAGTCGGTTCTGGCACACGAGATTGGGCACGTTCTCGATGCCCGCTATGACTTGTGGGACAAATTCAAAGATCCCAAGCTGCAGCCTGAGTTGCGCAAGCTCGCGGACTTGCGTTTCGAGGGGCAGGAGGCGACGCAAACTTTCAAGGACTACGTGCGGACCAAAGAGGAAAAGATGGCGGTCATGTTCGAAGCGTTGCTTCACGCCCCCGAAGAGTTCCGCCAGGTTGCGCCGAAAGTCTTTGACCGGCTGCGGGTATTCATTGCGTCGCACCCGGAACTCCGGCCGCTGATGTCGGCCGACGGAGCGTCCGGCGCCGCCTCGATGGTGCTGGGCGCCAGGGACGCAGAGTTGCCTGTGGGCGGCGCAGTGATTCACGGCCACTACTACATGCCGCGAGAGGCTGCCAACGTCTTCAACAATTACGTGTCGCCGGGCCTATCGAAGTACACCCGCAGCGGCGCGACGGCGTACGAAATCTTCCGCGCGATCGGCAACACCGAAAACCAGTTCGAGCTTGGCCTTTCGGGTTTTCACTTGGGCGCGACCGCTGTCAATTCGCTGGTCTCAGACGTTGGGTTGGGACTGGGGCGCATCTTCGGCAAGGGCAAGACACTCGGCGAACGGGCCAGCGGAGCGATTCCATCGGCGCGCGCAGCATCGGTGGTTGGCTCGATCGGCCACACGATGCTCGAGGGCGCGAAGCTGCAAAGCGATTACCTCTCGGAACCTTTGCGGCAGGAGTACGAAGCACTGAGGAGAAGGCCAGCCCCAGAGCGCAGATGGCGGCCGCGGTGGCGCGCGCGGGTGGCCGGGCCCAGCAGGACAGCTTCTACTCGGACAGTCAGGTTCAAAAGATGCGCACGGCCATCAAGGGCGGTCAGTACGTGCAGGCGGCCATGCGAGCGCCACTCCCGCAATCGAGAAGGCGGCTTCGCCGGTGATGCAGTACACGGTTCCCAAGATGAAGCTCGGCGTGTTCCACAATCTCGCGGCCGACGTTCTGGCGCGTGCGCAGCGCGAGGACTGGTCACACGAGCAGACCAATCGCGAACTTGATCGGGTATGGAACTCGGTCGATGGCCGCATGGGACAAGTGGCTTACGACAACGTCTTCGTCAACAAAGTGGCCAAGCAGCTCGCCTTCGGAGCCGTCCGCTCGGCTGGTTGGACCGGTGGGACGATTCCGAACTGGGCGGTGGCGCAGTTGATGCGGGAAAACAGTTAGCCCGGGTGGCAACGGGGAAGGCACCAGAGCTCACGACCCGCATGGGATACACGATGGGTGCCGCTCACCCTCGGATACCTGGGCGCAATCACCTACATGGCCTACAACGGCAAAGCCCCTGAGAAGTTGCGGGACCTGTACCAGATCCCCACTGGTCGCACGACCCCGGACGGCCGCAAGGAATTTGTCAATTTGCCCAGCTACATGAAGGACCTCTACTCCTACAACAGCCCGACGCGGTACGCCATGAACAAAGCCCAGCCGCTGCTGTCGACGATCGGGGACTTGTTCACAAACCGCGATTTCTACGGCGTAGAAGTGCGTCATGCCGACGACCCGCTATCAACCCAGCTGAAGGACCTGACGGAGTTTGCCGCAAAGCAATTCATTCCGATTTCTGTCTCAAGCGCCATTCAGCGGTACAAGGCCGGGGGCAGGCTCGGGGCCGATGTTCAGAGCTTTTTTGGGATCACGCCCGCGCCCCGCTACGCGACGATGACGCCCGCGGAGCGGACTGTCTCGGAGTATGGCGAACACTTCGCCAGCGAAACGCGCACCAAGGAAGAGGCGGCACACACCGACCTGCTGCACGAAATGGAGCAGGAGTACCGCACGGGCCAGACCAGCATCCCGGAGCTACGCTCGCGCCCAGACGTGACGCAGAACGACCTGCGGCGCATTATCGAGGAGAGCGGCGAGACGCCCCTGATCCGTGAGTTCAAGAAGGCGCCGCTCGCAGTCGAGCTGGAGGCCTACAGCAAGGCCTTCCCAGACGAGCGCAAGACTCGAGCCCATTCTGGCGCGCAAGCACGTCAACACCAAGAACCTCACAGCCGCGAAATCGACTGAACTTCGAAACCGACTGCTGGAAGCGATCCGGTGAGGCGGCATAAATGCGGGGTAAGGTGGTCGTCTACGCAGTGCGCATGGCAGTTTTCAGCTGAGGGGCGCCCCGCCAGCGACGCCTGGCGCCCGGGAGCACCTATGTAGGACGTCGCTTTTGATTCTAACCCGGCGCCATTCGTCGTCGATTTGGCGTTCCAGGGGCGCCCCAAACGCTACGCGCCGGAAAACGGCTTGGGCCACCAATCGTGCGCCTTGGGGGCCTAATCAAAATGAAATCAAAATAGTGAAATGCCAGGCGTAAAAGGTATGAGAGGAAGCGGCGGCAAGCGTCCGGGCGCAGGCCGCAAGCGCAGTGACGAGGCCGCAGAGCTAGAGCGGCTGACACGGCGCCTTGTGGGCCCCGCCGGTGAGATCACTCGGGACGTGCGCGACCGCGCAGCGACGATCCTTTTGCAGCACGACAAAACCGACGAGGGCGAGGTGCTGGCTTGGGGCGAATTGCTCGACTCAGACGACCAGAACATCGCGCTGCGGGCCCGCGTGGAGCTGTCCTACCTCGCCTATCCGATCCCAAAGCCAGTCGATGCCAAGGTAGCCGGCACGGTAACGATCCACTTCCACGCCATTGACCCGGGTTGGCGCAAGGGCCGGAAGTGAACGCGGACACCGCCACCAGTTCAGGGGCGCCGCCCCTAGTTCGGAGCCGGCGTGACCTCGGATGGGTCCACAATCTCGGTTCCAGGCTTAGGCGCGGCGACCCGCGCAGGGAACAATTTGTGCCGAATCTCCATCAGAGCGCGCCAGACTGTGCTCTCCTGGGCGCAGGCAGGAAGACCAAGTCCGTTCGCTGTGAAAGCAGCGCAAGCTTGGCCAGTCCTTCGTCGACCATAACGATGTAGGCGCCCCGCGACCACGCCACTACGTAACGGTGTGCGGGGAACTCTCGACCGATGAGGAACCCGGCCAGTAGCGCAGCCAGAACGAAGACCAGCAGAGACGCGTTTTTCAGCTGGCACCTCCTCCTAAAGGAATCGCCTACTTCCGCAGTTCCTGGAAGCGCTTGCGTAATTCCTCGACCAAGCCGCGCGCGGCGTTGTGGTAGCTGCGGGCCCTTGCATCGCTCCAAAGGCTTTGCCCAGTGGTCGTATCGATGACAGCAAGGTAGATCACCGGCCTGCCCCGCGCGGTCAACGGCTGCTGAATGCCGCCGATCGATCCACCTCCAGTGATCGTGTAGTCGGACGCGTACTGCTTCGCGGTGAGCAGAAAGACCACGTCGGCTTCCTGCGCATGATCCACGAGCTTGAAATGCCCCCACTTGCTCAGCTCACCGTAGGTTCGGTCGAGCGCGACCGCAATGCCTGTTCGATTGTCGATGTAAGCCGTCTGGGCCTGGAGCAACTTCTCCGGCAGCGGTGCGTGCTTTGTGGCCAGCGCGAAGGAAGAAAGACTCGCCAGGGTGGCAAGCAGCAAGATATGCTTCATGTGAGGTGTCTCCTTACAAAGACACTACCAGTCGCGCCTCTCTGAGCCCCATCTAATATGGGGCAGGCGGCGGAAAGCACACTCCCGCCCCATTGAGCTTGACCCACAGGGGAAGCAACTCTTTGCCGGTTCTGTTGCGTTTCCTTGAGTGCGGACGCCGCAAACACGCGGTTTCCGATCGCCGCGCGGGTTGGCCAGTGTCGCGTAAGGTTGCGTTTTGGATGCCAAGCCTCTGTTTTCGCTACCGCCTCATAGGTCTCATTCGGAGATAGCCGTCGCCTTCGACGGGGAAGGACAAACCGTGCCATTCCACGATCCCTTCTTGAAAAAAGTATTTCGAACACTGACAAGGGTTTTCCCCCAGTGCAGCATGGTTTCACAGGCAGTCGCCTACAACATGTTCCTTTCCTTTTTCGCGATCCTGTTAGCTGCGCTGGGAACGATGAGACTCTACTTGGAAGGACCAAGAGGCCAGGAACTTATCCCTCGGCTGCAGGCAATCCTACCTCCAGGCAGTTGGCAATTGGTGTCCGATTTTGTGTTTCGCTCGGAAGTCAGCGCTTGGTATTCGACACTTTTCGGTTGGGTGGGAACGCTGCTCGTAGGCGTGCAGACAATAAAACTCATGATGGTGGGCTTCCATATAATTAACGGCAGGCGGTCGGCGCAGTCCTTCCTGGGCCGGCAGTTTCGTGCGTTGCTTTTCTTTGCCGTGGCCTCCGTCGCATGCTTCGTTGCCGTTGCCCTGAGCGTGTTTGGTGGGTCATTACGACAACTGATGATCGACAAAGTCGGCGCCTCCATGTTGCTTCATTCTCTTCTGAGCGGCACCTTTTCCCTTCTGGCGATGATTCTGGTGATGTTCGTCTTGGCATTTATTTACCGCATCGCGCAGCCGGGCATAGCCACTTTGATCTCCACTCTGCCTGGGGCGGCCATAGCAACGGCTCTCTGGTGGGGCGCCAACGTGCTGTTTGGATTTTACGTTCGGAAGACGGAGTACGGCCCGGTTTATGGCGTATTGGCAGGAGTCATCGGCTTGCTGCTATGGATGGAGCTCTCCGTGATGCTGGTCTTCGTGGGCGCAGCTTGGAATGCAGAGAGTGTTTGCGTTCCCTCCAGCAATAACGCGCCGAATCGTAGCGCTTGAACAGACTCTTCATAGAGAAACGTTCCCGCGACGAGTCGAGAACTTCGCGGGTGTCGGTCCCTGGCGGCTACCGTCGGGCTCGGAATCGAATCCGAACCCTCGCGTCTAGTAGGTCGCCCTGCAAAGGTCGCTGCCAGGCTTGCACGCTACGCGGTGTTCTGGTGGAAGATGTCAACTCGCTTCACTGCTTCGCTCTCGTGACGTCTTATTGCGCCGATTCGCCCGGCTTTGCCTTCGCCGACCCGGTCGCGCTGTTGGGCAACTTTTCCCGCTTAGAGACGTTTTGAGGCACTGCTTTCTATTTCTGGAGGGGAAACGCCGGACAACTTAGCGGCGGCGCTGCTTGGGCCACGGTGACGTGACACACCCCGTTGAAATTTGTGGTTCCCGGTCGAACGTCGCCCGCAGTAGGGGCATTTCTTACCTGAGAACTTTGCCAAGCGCGCGCGGCGCCGTTCGCGCTTGTCGATCTTCTTGCATGCGGCGCTGCAGAAGTACCGGCCGTAGTCCGGGTTGCCGTCTCGGTCTATCAGCCCAGCGCCGCAACCTTCTCGACTGCAGATTCTTGGCATCAAGCCTCTTCACGTTCCTGCCTTTCCGGATAGCCCCCATGCGCTCCACGTGCCTGGTGGCCATGATGCCGGAGATGATGCCCCGACTCCCACGCCCGGCGCCGCGTGGCATCCGAGCTCTTGCCCAGAACTTCACGCGACGCTTTGCCCGAGACCAACGCACGAGGTCATGTTTTCGGTCGCCGTCTTACATATGCCCAAGTGACAGGAAAGGATATAGACTCCACACACCAAGAAGAGGCAGCGCCGAGACCAGCATAAAGCGGCCTAGTCCTTGCCTTTCCCAGAATTTTGAGGTTTTAGCCTTTGGCGCACGAAAAAGAGTTTTCATCTTCCGTCAAAAGCCGCCTGCGCTTCTGGGCTTTCTCGGTATTCTCGCTTACGTTTTTGGGGCTTTGCTTTTTTCACGTTGGAAGAGTCCAAATCGTCAACCCCGTGATCCCAATAATCCACAAGGTTATACCCACGAGCAAAGAAATGCTGGCCAGAAGGAATCCCAGTCCCTGAGAGGGCCTGACGTACAATCCCTTCCCCCATCCCAAACTCCACCACACGAACGGGAATCCAATAATCACAAGGAGCAAGGAACGAATTGATAGGCTTGTTTGGGCTCCTCATTAATACGTTCACGTTGATGGCGGTCATATGGTATGCGTGTGTCGCCAGCCAACAACGAGATGTGATGCAAAGAACCGAGAAATTGAGCGAGAGACCACGAGTTGCGTTGAGCAGCGAGACAGCAATATCCGTCCAACATGTGCAGTTCGATAGCAGCTCTAACTTTGTCGATTTTGACCTTGATTATTCGCTTAAAAACTTTGGGCCACTCCCTGCTGACGTGGAAGTAATCGCACACATTTACGATCAGAATTACATAAGGTGGGACGTGTTGAACAGTTTGGTCAGAGAAGCCTGCAAGATTGATGAACCCGCCGTGAAGGATCTGAATCATGCTTGGCCTGTAGCGATCATTCAGGAAATGACTTACGGCCACACCACTCGCTTCAACATCCCTCCCGATTCGATAAAACGAGGCACCATCAAACCAACTATTGCTGGCTGTATATGGTATCGGTCCACAACCACCCATGACGTATACCAGACGCCCTTCTCTGGGCAGCTCTCTATGAAATTCCACCCCGCCGATGGCCGCGCTGCCGATGGCGAGAACCCTGAACCGATTCGTATCGACCAATTCGGAGATGTACACAGCAAGATTGCTGTTCTTGATGTCTTGAGCATGGGAGACGCAAATTAGTAACCCTGTGACGGCGAGAAGCAAGATCGCAGAATTGCGCCGTGTGTCTCTAGTATATTGTTGCCGTTGTTTGCTCTGGTGTGCCCACCGTGTGCCCGTTATCCGAGCGCAGTTAACATCGCTGACATGGTTGACGAGGTAAGTGGCTTTGTTTGCTGTAAGCTGTTGGTGGCAAATGCTCGGTCGGAGAATCCGGCTTATAGGCCCGCTCGCTGATTTTCAATAAGTTACAGGATGTTTATCGTCCTCTCGCCGTAAACTCTCGCCGTAACCTTCCGGGGAACAGCGACCCATGCCAAAACCCCTCTCCATCTTCTCTTCTCTTGTGAGGGCAAGAATCGATAGGCGAATGTTTAGCCGCTGACAAAATGAAGAAGTGTATTTGGGTGCGGCCTGAAGTTATCGCACGGGTCGACTACCTGGAGTGGACTGACTCGGACCATCTCAGGCATGCGAAATTCGTAAGGTTGAGAGATGATAGTGTAATCAACGAACTGTCGGAGCCTACAGATGACCGAACCTTTTCAATGCGCTGAGTGCGAGGCCATCGCTAACGAAATCCTCGACGCCGTTACCGAGCTTCGATCATCTCCCCGTCGGTCGGAGACATCTTCGCAGCGCAATACTTTGTCAGAAATACGTCCGTACGATTTCGACGGACTTCCAGACATATTCCAGTTTCGTCCAACGGGTCCGGGCAAAGCTACGGCGGAACCTAACTCCCAAATTCGGGATGCGTTGCGGGATGCGTTACGCGACGCACTTTGCAAGATGGCGGACCACACGAAGAAAACCGGCCATCGGGTGCGGCCCATCTAGCGACCCGGCGAGGCTACTCCCACCGTTCTCCCAACGTAAAGTCTGACTGGCTTATAGGCCCGCTCGCTGATTCTAAAAGGCTTATTGGTGCATTCATTGCTGCCTAACACTTCTGCCTAACATTTGTGAAAATTTTCCGGCTCGAATTCCAATGCATTTCTCGCCTCGTTGTTGGGTCAGCCGGGCACGCTTCTCATCCCAATCCCGTTCGTCATTTGAGACTGGACGGCGTCGCGAGTCAGCATGTCGCAAGCAAAGGTATCCCTGAAGCAATGGGGTTGAGGAACAGGTCTTCAGAGTGACCACTTCGCGTTATGCGAAGAAGATGCTTGACCGGTAACTTCGCACCATGCGAAGATGCCTTGTGGCCTAATGCGGATTCTCAATCGGCAGATCGTAGATGAGGTCAGCAAGATCCATTCGGAATGGAACGCGTCCCTAAAATCTTGGTGGCGCATCGCAAGCGAGGCGAAATGGCGCAACTTTCCCGATGTGCGGAGAACTCTCGGAAGTGCTGATCTGGTTGGCACTTGTCTTGTTTTCAATATCGCTCGGAACAGGGCGCGACTGATTGCTCAGGTCGATTTTAAGTCTGAGCTTTTGGTTGTATTGCACGTGTTGAGCCATGCCGACTACGACAAGGATGGGTGGAAAAATGACTGCGACTGCGATTGAGGACAAGTACACACTTCGGGATCTTCCAGCGCCCAAGGTAATCACATCGGAGGCGCAGCACAAACAGTATGTGGCTGTACTGTTGACGCTGGAACGTGGCGAGGGGCGAAGGCGACCCACTTCAGAGTTGAAACATTACGCTGAACTATTGACTCTGCTCATTGAAGCATATGAAGCAGAACGATACCCAATTCAGGCTGCTTCTCCCATTGAGGTTTTGCAAGAATTGATCGATGCGAATGATCTCAAGCAAAAAGATCTAGCTCCGATCTTCGGTACGGAAAGCATCGTTTCAGAAGTTCTGAATGGTCGGCGCCGTCTGACCAAGGACCACATCGAGCGACTGAGTGAACGGTTTCACGTGTCGCCCGCTCTATTTTTTAGTAATGACAACGCGACGAAATAAGGAACTTCTCGGGAAATATGGTCGTCGAGGATAGGCCCGCTCGCTTATTTGTTCAACGAGGTGGAGGCATTTTATTGCCCGTCGCACCATAACGTATCACCCAAATCACCCTTCGTCGCTCCCTCACTTGCTGATGGATGTGCTGAGCGATGGCGGCGGTGACCGGCGGTCTGCCCGCTCGCACCCAGGCTTCTTGTGCCTCAATGCACTCCACGCTGATCATGTAGTAGCGGATGTAGGTGCCGCGGTCGATGAAGGGGTGCGGGTCGCCCGGTTTGCGCGCGGCGAGCTTGGCGATTCTGTCGGTCTTGCCATCGGTGTACGTCTGATCGCGGTAGGGATGATTGGCGATGTATCCGTCCGCGCCGGCATCTTCGCCAAGTTTGAAAAAGCGATCGAACGATTGCTTGTACGCCAGGATGCCAGCATCCATGCGGCCCGGCCTGCCCGCTGGGGCCGAGCTCCCGCGGAATGGCGCTTCCGCCCCAGAAGGAAAGCAGATGAGCTTGTCCGTGGTCCGTTACAGGGACAAGCATCGAAACCGTTCCCGGGGTGTGGCCAGGGGTGATGTAGAACGTGATGGTTGTGTTGCCCAGCGTCAGCTTCTGCCCGTCGGTAATGTCCATGTCACGCGTCGGGGGCCGGGCCGAACTTGTCGCCAGGCTTCGGCGGAGGCAGCTTTGCGACCATGTCCCAGTCGATCGCAGACATCAGAACGTGCGGATGATAGGTGTCTTGCAGATACTTCGAGCCGCCAAAATGGTCGTTATGGCCGTGGGTGAGGATCAGATATTTTATCTGCGCCGGGTCGAGGCCCAGTTTCTTGTAGCCCCCAACGATGAGGCGCTGCGCTTCCTCAGGGTTATCCAGACTGTCAATTTGGATAATGCCAGCGCTGGTCACGATGGCCCAGGAGGTGACACTGTTCATTCCCAAGTAATAGAGTTGATCAAAGACCTTGGTGGGCGGAGCATCCGTTACCGTGCCCACGGCTGCGGCCGCATTTTCCGGCGGCATATTGCAGTCCACGAGGTTTCGCGCGGCAAGATCATCCGCGGCGATAAGCTTGGCATTGGTTACATGATCGAGGAACGCCATGGGATCCGGCCCATTGGCGGGCGCGGATTGCTGTGCGTCCACGCGAGCACCGAGCGCGATCAGGGATAGCGTAGCGAGCGCCATTAAGAACGGCCGAGTCTGCAACATGTGTCCTCACTTTTGAGAGCTGAAACCAACAACTTCCAACCCGATCATTCGAAATTTCCGATCTGGGCCATGGTCACGTCCCTCGCGCATCGTATGCTGCTCTTGGTCTGGACACAACGAATTTCCGGCGGCACAAGTCTTCCGTCAGGAGGAGTCCGGGCGAGATCACAGAGCGTGGCTTCGACAATCTCGGACCGGCACCTGTCGCGGGCGACCGGCGGCGCAAGGATACAGCGTAACGATATATAAAATACTAGCTTGCCCTCATTCCGCAACGGGCGGTTCCCCTGTATCTCATACAGCCTGATTATACGATCCTGATCGTGGAAGGCCGTGAATTGGCCTTCGCAAGGAGGGGACTATGAAGGGACGGCGCACATATTTCGTTGCGGTCTTGCTGGGCGGCCTGGCGATGCTGTGTCAGCCTGCGGCTTCGCAGGTGAAAAGCCAGCCGACCTACCATGTCACCATGGTCCCTGGAACGATTACAGCGATCAACTATCAGAATCGCAACAGCACAGAAATCGGTTTCCAGGGGTCTCCCCTGTTGCCACTCGCGAAAGGACACGCCAAAGTCACCAGCGAACGGGGACGCATCGCGGTCAATGCTGAGTTCACGAATCTCGAACCAGCGCAAAAATTTGGCCCAGAGTATCTCACGTACGTTTTGTGGGCGATTACTCCGGAAGGAAAAGCCAACAACTTAGGCGAAGTGCTGCTCGACGGAAACAAAAGCAAGCTCAGTGTGACTACGTCGCTGCAAACATTTGGTCTGCTCGTGACGGCCGAACCGTATTACGCGGTTTCGGAACCGAGCGATGCCGTGATTCTCGAGAATGTGACGCTGCCCGAAACTTCGGGGACCATCCAACAGATGCACGCCAGTTTTCAATTGTTGGGACGCGGCCAATATAGCTACGACGTCGAAGCCGCGGGGCGGTCGTATCCAAAAACGAAGGTGCCACTCGAAATCGAAGAGGCGCGGAACGCGGTACAAATTGCAAGAACGGCTGGGGCCCAGCAATATGCTCCAGACGCTTTCAACAAGGCGTCGTTGTCCCTCACCCAGGCGGAGACAACGCTAAGCCACAAGGGTGACAAGAAGGAGATCGTGCAGAGTGCGCGAGACGCGGTGCAGAACGCGGCCGACGCGCGACGGATTGCAATCCAGCAAGAGCAGGACGAGCAAGCCGCGCAGCAAAGGGCTGCGGAGGCGGAACGGACGGCACGGGCTCAGGCGGATGCCGCTGCGTCTGCGGCGAGACAACAGCAAGAGGAAGTTGCACGGCAACAAGCGGAACTGCAGAAAGAAAAGGCCGAGCTGGAGGCGCAGCAAGCGTCGCAAGCTCGCGTGCAGGCGGAATTACAGGCGAAACAAGAGGCTCAGGCTCGCGCGGAAGCAGACGCCAGAGCTCAGCAGGATGCGCAAGCCGCGGCCCAGGCGCAACAGGCGGCCGCTCAAGCGCAACAGGCTGCTGCCCAAGCCGAGCAAGAGAAGGAGCAGTTGCGCGCGACGCTGCTTCAGCAGTTCAGCCGCATTTTGCCCACCACGGACACGGCGCGGGGGCTAAAGGTGAACCTGGCCGACGTACTATTCGACTCCGGGAAGTTTGAGCTGCGCCCTCCGGCACGGGAAGCCCTGGCTAAGTTCTCCGGCATTGTCGTCGCTCATCCAGGATTAAAGCTGCAAATCGAGGGATACACGGATAGCATCGGCGCTGACACCTATAACCAAACTCTTTCGGAGAATCGCGCCAACTCGGTACGAGCTTATCTCGTCAATCAGGGAATCGATCCTAGCGTCATTACAGCCATGGGATTCGGGAAATCAAATCCGGTGGCGAGCAATGATACGGGCGAGGGTCGGCAGCAAAACCGTCGCGTCGAAATTATCATCTCCGGCGAAATCATAGGGACGCAGATTGGCCGAGACAATGCGATCCCTCAGTAGTAGTCTTCATTTCGTTTTCGTGGCCGATCGGAATTACGAAGGTATTGGGTCTAGGGTTGGCTGCTAGTGGTGGGACCCCGGACCGGTGAACTCCCAACGATCGCCAGCCATCACTAATGTCGCATTATCCGTTGCATTCGCGCTGAGTGCGGCAGCCATGTTCGGATAGGCGGTGCTCATTTCTTGGGAAGTGGCCCAGGGCGCGACGTTCGCAATCTTGTAGTGGTAAGCGATACTGACGGTCTTGGCGCCTTGCCCATTGGTGCCGAGAGTGGAATTGTCGATCGACGTGACCTCCCGATTTCCGTAACAGAAATTTCCGTAACCAGGCTGTGAAGTATCTGGCGTCCACGAGGTTCGGCCCTTGTCCGAAAGGTCGTAGTTGTTTACCTGCTTCGAAATGATGATCACCTTTTTTTCCCCTGTTGTGCGGGTCAGCATGCCTTCGTCCGCCAGGGCGTCGTAGCCTTCCGTTTTCGCGTCATCGGAGGTAGTAGCCTGAACGGGAAACTTTTTGGGTTGACTCCATAGACAGGCAGGGAACGCCTTGAAGTGGTCGTTGATCGCGGTTTTGTAGTTTAGGTCATTGTCAGCACCGGTGTTGCACGCGGTCGCCGCGAATGCGGCAATTCCGAGAACGAGAGAGAACTTCATCATTCGAGTCGTAAACATTTGGCTCCCTTCGAGAATCCCGGCAAATAGGTGGCACGTGCGCGATTAATCAAACGTAAATGTATCCGGTTCAAATCGTCTTCTAAATCAAGTTAACGCTGTAGAGCGATGCCGCAAGCAGGGATGAACGACACCCGGAAGGGAGAGGAACCGACTTCGCATAGATCGCGTGCTGCTCGTCCTCAGACGAGGCGCGGGTAATGCCTGAAGCAAATTAACTACTTGGGCATCCGTACTGTTGACCTTCGGAGGCATTCGACGCACGCTCGTTACTGTCCATATGTCGAATCTGAGGACAATTTTCTGTCAGTGGGAGTCGCCCAAGCGGGAAGGCGCTCCACGACCATGATGCCCTTGCCGGCTTGGTTCCCTACGTGGCAATGGGTCGCACTGGCCGTTGTAATTCTGCTGCCCTATTTTTACTTCCTCTCCGCGATATGGCGGCACCGTAAGCAAGATCAACTCTTCCGCATTGTTAGCGAAAATGCAGCGGACATGATCGCCCTCGTGAAAGTCACCGGCGAGCGGCTTTACAACAGTCCCGCCTATGAGAAGGTCCTAGGCTACACGCTCAAAGAATTGGCGGCGACCCCTTCGATCGAGCAGATTCATCCCGAGGACCGCAAGTGCGTCATCGAGGCGGCGAATCAGGCACGCATTACCGGTGTCGGCGAGCGTCTTGAATATCGCATGCGGCACAAGGACGGGAGTTGGCGTGTCCTCGAGTCAACTGCGAACGCCATCCGGAACCGAAAGGGGCAGGTGACGCAACTCGTCATCGTCAATCGAGACATTACCGAGCGCAAACAGGTTGAGCAGCAACTTGAACACGCTGCCTTTCATGACGCGCTTACCGGCTTGCCCAATCGCAGCCTTTTCTTGGACCGCCTTCAGCACGCCCTGGACCACGGCAAACGCTTCGCCGACTTCAGATTTGCGGTATTATTCGTCAACCTCCAAGGACTGCAAATCTTCAACGAAACCATGGGCCTCGCCGTCGTCGACCAACTGCTCATCGACATCAGCAACCGGCTCCGGTCACTGCTCCGCCACGACGACACCATCTCGCGTTCTACGCCGGCCGGCGGCTCCGGGGGAGCGGCCGGTGATGGCCTTCTGGCGCGCATGGATGGCGAGCGATTTACGGTTCTTCTCCAGGACGTCAAATCTCCCAGCGACGCAATGCGTGTCGCGATTCGCATCCAGGAAAGTTTGGCCTCGCCCTTTACCGCCAACGGACTGGCTGCCTTCATGTCCGCCAGCATCGGCATCGCGCTGAGCTCTCCACTGTATAGCGGGCACGCCGAGATATTGCGCGACGCGGACATCGCGATGTGCCGCGCGAAGGCCAACGAAACAGGTTGCGAAGTCTTTGACACGCACATGCACGCTCTGGTGGTCCAACGGCTCAAAGTGGAAACCGAGTTACGCAAGGCAATCGAACACGAAGATCTGCGCGTCTTCTACCAGCCGATTGTCCGGCTCGACATCGGGCCAGATTGTCGGCGCGGAAGCTTTGGTCCGCTGGTGGCACAATGACTCCGAACTCATCGGTCCCGCGCATTTCATCGAAGTCGCCGAGGAAACCGGCTTGATTGTTCCGATCGGGCGCTTGGTTTTCCGGGAGGCTTGCCGGCAAGCGCACGCATGGCACACGCTTTTTCCGAGCGACCCCCTCCTGACCACCACGATAAATATTTCGCCTCGCCAGTTCGCGCAGAGCAATCTCCTCGCCGAGGTGAAGGCCGCTTTAGACGAAACGAAAGTGGCCCCTGGCAGCCTGCAACTCGAAATCACCGAAACCATGGCGATGAACGATGTTAAAACGACGACGCGGATTTTCTCTCAACTGAAAGATATCGGCGTTCGCCTGAGCATCGACGATTTTGGCACTGGCCACTCGTCTCTCAGCCGCCTTCGCAGGTTTCCGGTGGACGTGCTGAAGATCGACCGATCCTTCGTTCACAGCATCGAACATGACATCGAGAGCCGTGAAATCGCTCGCCTGATTGTCGCGCTTGCTCATCACCTGGACCTCAAAGTGATCGCGGAAGGCATCGAGACGCCCGGCCAACACGCCTACCTCGAACAGTTCGGGTGCGAGTTCGGGCAGGGCTACTTCTTCTCGCGCCCGGTCGACCGCATCATGTTCGAAAAACTGCTCGCAGGCACATTCCTGGGCGTGGATGCAGGGCGCCTCCAGCCGTCCAGCCGCTTGGCGCAATCATCCACTGCTGATCGGATTTGAGAATGAGAACGGCGCCCACCCAAGCACGCTGAAATACTGCGAAGTGTGTATCGACGCCGTTACCAATTGCGGCGACAATCCACACGTCGAAAGCCGACTGAACTTGAACCCATTTGTCTGGGTGGGGTTTATGGCATCCGTCCCACATCCTGACGGCCAAATCAATTTCAAGGGAACGGTGCACTGGAACAGGTGCACCTAGTGCGGTGACGGCTCTAGTGAACAGGCCGTAATCGAGGTGCTTTATGCTGCTGGTTAATGCGCAGGTCGAGCCGATGGTTGAGAAAGAGATTGCCCAGCGCGCCTATGATTACTGGGAGAAACGAGGGCGACCGACTGGATCGCCCGAAATCGACTGGTATTTAGCGCTCGATGATGTACGCCGAGAGTTGGCGCTTCGCGGGAATGTCGTCGAAGTCGTAAAGGGCTAGGCAGACCAAATGGGTGCTGCGGTCCGGCCTCGATGGCGCGCTATCCAAAGTGGCGAGTAAGGATAGTACGTTACCTTCAGGATTGTTAGCCCAGGCGCGGAAACTCTCCCAATTTTGCTGAATCTTCTGATCTCCGCTCGACCTAGAAGGCGACGAATCCAAATGGCGCACTGCTGGCAAAACTTCCGCTGGTCTGACCGGACGTTCCGGTGATTCCAATAAAAATCGTTCGTCCCACGAAAAACGGGGCGCCGAGGTCGAAGTAGTCGCTTTCTGGGTTCGTGCCACTATCGCCGCCAAGATCATCGAATACCGCGTTATTCGTGTTGAGCAATGTCGTTGCATCTTCGATGGTCAGCGAAACCGTCCCTGATCCCACGTTGGCATTGCCCTTTAAGGCGACGCCCGAGAGGGTAGTCGCCGACCCCGTACTTACACAGTAGAATCCGGCCCCCCTCGAATTCAAGGGACAATCGTCGATGCCCAGGGAAGCAAGAGTGCTGGCATCCGAGACGTAAAGGCCGGTCGAACCCGTGTCGAGAAAACCGCCGAATCCTCCGGTGCCGGTGCTGCAAAAGGTATCTGTGTACGCGAACCCGTTAAAGGTAACGGTGGGGAAGTCGTCACATTGGTCCATGGCGTAAAGTGTCGCGCCGCTGCTCAGGGCATTGTCGGACTGCGTGCCGATTCCAAAATTTATCGTGCCGGACAGGGTTGCCGCTCCCGTCGTTCCAACGCTCGGCAGCGTAATCACCAAGCCATTGGTGTCGGACGACGTGAATGCCGCGATCGGGTTTTCGGCCTGATCGCTCGTTGGCACGGCGACTGATTCGCAAGCGCCGCCGGGACAGACATAATACGAGCTGAACGTCGCGTTGCTGGTGCTGGCGCAGAAGACGCCACAATCCCAAGGGCCATCGCTGCCACCGTTGCCGATGCCCAAAATTCCATTGGCCCCGAGGCTTGCTAGGGTATCTTCGTTTCCCCCGTTGGGAAGACCGGGAACCACGGGCGTCGTGAGGCAACTAGCAGGCACTTCAGCGGTGACGCTCCCGATGATCTGAACGGCGATGGTCGAGGTCGTCTCGCCGGCAATTTGTACCTGCGCCTGCGCCATTGGCCCCCAGGAGTACGAGGTATCGCCATATTGGATGCACTCCTCAAGAGTTGCTCCCGCGGTTGAGATGGGCGTGAGCGCAAGTGATCCCAGCGCCGAGGGCAGGAGGCGCAGGCCAACCGAACCGGTATCCACCAACACGTTGTCGACCGTCGTACAGTTTTGGGTGCTGGGCTGGCATACGGTGATATTGGTGAATACGCCGTTGACGAATCCACCAGTCTGCCCGAGCGGTCCAAACCCGACCGTCACCGTCGCGGTGTTGTTCACGGCGGGGCTGGTGGTCGACGAGCCAGAGGCAGACTTAGTCCCTGTCGCACCGCCGCAACTCGTGAGCAAGAAAACGGAAGCCACCACGCAGAGAAAAAGCGAAGGCGACGCGCGAAGAGACGAAGGCGCCGCGCGAAGAGAAGGGTTAGGCCTCAACGCACAACCCCTATTGGAACATTGGTGGGGACAAGACTCGGTACGTAGGCGCTGCCCGTACACCTCCGCATGCGGCAGAAATTGGTGTACACGAAATCCCCTGTTTTGACGGTGACACCTCGGAGGCGAACGATCTTGGTTTGAGACGGAGTCGCCGTTTGAAGATTCGCGACATACGTACCCAACAGCTGATTCATGTCCGGAGCGGAGCGGCCTTGCCAGGCGATTCCAAACACGACTCCTCCTGGCGAGACATACTCTCGGACGGTGGGCCCGTTTCCACTCGTAAGCTGGTGGATCTTGTAGGTCTGCAATGTCTGCACATGATCCTCGCTCCTCATTTGCTGCCGGTCCGTGGTGACCGACGCTTCGGGCTGGCCGAGACCTGCCCATGCCGGAGCGTTTCCGAGAATCAGGATGAGTAGGACGGACAAAACGGGTTTGGTGCCATGAGAATGAATGCCCACCGGCAGACGAATGGCGGGCGGCTGGGTCAGATTCAGCTTGCGATGCATGCTAGATTTCGCCTTCCAGGGTCTGGGTCGCAACGAGGTGTTAGTTGTCTGATTTTTTCGAAAGGTTGTCTATTTTTGAGGCCTCGTACACCGGGGTATCTAGCTCAGGGCAGCCTTAACACGCTGGGGAGTCAAGGGAATCTGGCGGATCCTCGCACCGGTCGCGTCGAAAATCGCATTGCCGACCGCGGCAGCGACGACCGTGATGGCCAGCTCGCCTGCGCCGGTGGCTGCCTGGTCGGGCCGATTGATCTGCACAGTTTCGATCTTTGGCACATCGAAACCCAGTGGCAGGGTGTGATAGTTGCCCCAGTGGAATGACGTTACTTTCTGATCGTCCCAGGTGACCTCTTCGCCGAGAGCACGGCTCAGTCCAGCGAGCGTGCCTCCTTCCGTCTGGTTTCGCAGCCCATCGGGATTCGAGATCGGGCCGCAGTCGGTGGCCACTACGATTCGTTTCGCGCTGACCTTTCCGGTGGCGGGATCGACCTCAACATAAACGACCGTGGCGGAATAACCGTTGAAACGCTCATACGCCACGCAAGCCACGCCGCGTCCGGTGAGGAGAGCAGTGCTGCCGCTGGCTTTCGCCGCGAAACGTTGCGGCGAAGGACGCGCCTCCCAGTTCGCAGCTTTTGCGGCCGCCTGCAACACGTCGCTCAATCGCGGATCGCTTAAATGTTGCAATCGGAAGGCGACTGGATCGGCCTTGGCATGGGCCGCCAGCTCATCCATGAAACATTCGTGCGCGAACGTGTTTTGCAACCGAGCCGGCGAGCGCAGCGGGCCTGTCCAGAACGGCGATGGCGCATTGTGCACCAGAACCCGCTCGCTCTTCACGGTTCCTGTGCCGCGACTTGTGCCTCCGACGCTGCCTGCGACATAGGACGGGATTCCGTTGCTGCCGTTGTTAAAGTTTGTCGGTTCCGGTGCCGGCGATCTGGGAGCGAACGTCTCGGGCTCGAAGCCGGCCAGAAAGCCGGCGATCACGTTTCCCGGCGCGTCGTTGCCTGGCCGGTTGCCCAGCACCGGAGACCAGCTTTCGTGATCCCAGGCGATGATGTTGCCTTGCGCGTCGAGGCCGGCTCGCTCGTCGATGACAAACGCGTTGCCGTAATTCTCCCAGGCCATTTCGTCTTTGCGCGTGAGTTGCACGCGGACGGGCTTGCCCACGGCTTGCGACAGCAGCGCCGCGTCGAAGCTGACCGCATCGGCGCCGTTGAGTCCGTAGCATCCGGAACCCCTGCGGAAAATCACGTGTATGTTCTCGGGCTTGAGACCCAGGACCAGCGCTGAACTGCCGCGGATGTTCCAGACGGCCTGCGTGGGCGACCAGATGGTCGCCGTCTCGCCCTGAACGTCCGCGACCGCGCAAGAACTGCCCACCGACCCGTGCATTTGATAGGGGTGATAGTAGGTGGCCTTCACGACCGCCGCAGCTTCCGCGAGTTTCTGATCCACGTCTTTGGAATTGACCAGCAACGTGTCTCGCGTCGGTTTCTGATTTCGCAAATGCTCGTAAAAACTTGCTTGGCTCGGCAGGCCCATGCCGGAGCTCCACGTCACTTTGAGCTTGTTGGCGGCTTGCAGCGCCTGCCAGGGCTTCTGCGCGACGATGCCGATGAAGTTTTTCCGGACGACTACTTTCACGACGCCGGGCATGTCTTTTACCGAGTTTTCGTCCACGTTAACCACGGTCGCGCCGACCGCCGGCGGCCGAACTACCGCGCCGTGCAGCATGCCTGGGACGCGCACGTTGTGGACGTACTCGAATCGCCCAGTCACCACGGCCGGCAGGTCCGGCCTCTGCGCGGGCGTGCCGAGAACGGTCCATTCGCCGGCAGGCTTCCGCTTGGCCATCTTATCGACGGCGAGATTTAGCTTCTTGCCGGCAAGCAATTGTCCGTAACTCGCTTGCTTCGACGGATCGTTCTTCGCGCTGATCGCGCCGTCCGCTGCGACGAGTTGATCGACGGGGAGCCCGAGGCGGTCGGCTCCGAGCCGCAGAAGCGCTTCGCGTGCCGTGGCGGCCGCCTGAGCTAAGTTGCTGCGGTTGAAATTTTCGGGGTGCGACTGGCTGCCGGACGTGACTCCTTGATCCGGCGTCAGAGCCGTGTCGCAGTAGATGAGACTGACGCGGCGAAATGGCACGCACAGTTCTTCGGCGACCAGTTGGATTTGCGCCGTGGAAATGCCCTGGCCGAGTTCTTCTTTGCCCGTGTATGCCGTCACGCTGCCGTCGGCCGCGATGGCAATCCAGGAATCCACCCGATCGGCTGGCGGAGAACCCGAAGCGGCGGGTCCAAGCAGTTGAGCCGCGATCGAACCGCTCTGGCCACCCCATTCCGCGATGCTGAAGGTGACGATCAACGCGCCAGACCCTCTTAGAAACGATCTGCGGGAAAATCCGGCACGTGCCAGAGCTGCCAGTGCGTCCTGCGTCATGCTCGGCTTTGCCGCTGGTTTTTGCGCCACATCGGACGGGCTTGCGCATGAAGTTCTCATGGCAGCATCTCTTGGCTCGCACGCCTGATAGCTCGCAGCATCCGCACGTGCGTGAAACAGCGGCACAAAACATTCGAGAGGGCTTGTTCGATGTCTTTATCGCTGGCCTTCGGATTTTTGTCGAGTAGCGCCTTCGCCGTCATGATGACCGAGTTAACGCAAAAACCGCACTGCGCGGCTTGCTCTTCGATGAAAGCCTTTTGAAGTGGATGCGGGTTCTCGATCGTCCCTAGTCCTTCTAGCGTTGTAATTTCGGCGCCTTCGACTTGGCTCACCCAGGTAATGCAGGAGCGAATCGCCTGGCCCTTCACGATGACGGTGCAGGCTCCACATTGGCCGAGACCGCAGCCAAACTTCGGACCGCGCAGCGCGAGGTCGTCGCTGAGCGCGTAGAGCAGGGGGGTGGCCGGATCGATATCCAGCGAATGGGTGGCGCCGTTGACCTTGAGGGTGATCTTGCTCATGGCGTCAGGTCAGGACTAGGACACCTTGGCGGCATTCTACCATCATTTCATTTTTGAGGCTCACCCGGAAACAGTCGGTCCGAGGCTTGACGTTGTCCTGTGTTATGGGCATGATTGCCGTCATCTTTTAGAGCTTTGGGGGGATCATGAACAATAAGGCTGCCAAGTGTTTCCTCGTGCTCGTGGCTTGCTTAGCGGTTTCGGTTCCTCTACTCGCACATCACGGAAATGCGCAATACGCCGACAAAGTGATCCGGCTCAAGGGCACCGTGACGGAATGGCGATGGATCAATCCGCATGTCTTCCTGAAGATGGACGTGAAGGACGACAGCGGAAACGTCACCAATTGGACGACCGAGTTGGTGGCCCCTTCCATCATGGTCAATTTTGGCTTCTCTGCGAACAGCTTCAAGCCCGGCGACCAGGTTACGGTGGTCACCTCACAAGTAGCCAAGAATGGCTCTCCGGTCGCGCGCCTCGGGTACAATCCGCGCCAGGGCCTCCTCAACGGCTGGGTAGATAAGTAATACGTCGAGCGTAGCGCGCGTTGGCGCGGCGCTCGATTCGTCATCGCCGGACGATTGACGTTGCGCTACTACTGTTCCAAATCGTGGCGCACGCGTACGATCTGATTCCGCTCGCTATCGGGTTCGTGTCGGCCTTAGCGCCAATTATTTTCCGCAAATTATCGCCACTTGCCTCCCATCGTCCCGCCACAAGTCTCGTCTTACCTCGTCGCCTGGATGTGAATGTAAACTAATCGCGTGATGCGAGCGGCGAAGGGCAGGCGCGTCGGGCTGGCGCGGTCACTTTCGAAGCTGGGTTATTGCTCGAGATCCCGAGCGAGCGAATTGATACGCAACGGGCACGTGCGCCTCAACGGCGCGACCGAGCGCGATCCAGAGGCGCGCGTGCGTCCGGGAATCGACCGCATCGATGTGGATGGCTGCGCGGTGCAGGCCCAGGCGCATCTCTGGCTCATGCTCAACAAGCCGCGAGGCGTGGTGACGACTGCGTCGGACGAGAAAGGGCGCGCGACCGTGTACGATTGCCTCCCGCCCGGATTGCCCTGGGTTGCGCCGGTGGGTCGTCTGGACAAGGCCAGCGAGGGTCTCTTGTTGCTGACGAACGATTCCGAATGGGGCGCGAGAATTGCTGCGCCCGAGACGCATCTCGACAAGACCTATCACGTGCAGGTCGCGGGGTTGGTCGACGCAGCGCTGATCGAACGGCTGGTGCGAGGTATTCGCGCTGACGATGAATTTCTACGCGCCAAACGTGCGCAGGTTCTGCGGCACGGCGAGCGCAATTCGTGGGTCGTGGTAGTGCTCGACGAAGGCAAGAACCGTCAAATTCGGCGGATGTTCGATGGACTTGGAATCGAGATCCTGCGATTGGTTCGCGTGGCCATCGGGCCGCTCGCAATGGGTACTCTGGCGAAGGGGGCCTGCCGGCCGCTTGCCGCCGAAGAGAAGCGGATGCTGGACGACGCCATGCGCGAGCAGTCGCCGGCATGACCGGTTCGCGCACGACGCGGCAAAAGTAAGCGTGGCGTTGGGGTCTAGCCACTGCATGGGGCCGTCCCGATGCGGCCGTGAAGCGTGAGCACGTCGCCAACGCGAAGAGTCTTGCCAACCTCCGAGGGTGGCACGCGCGTGTTCACCGCGAAGCGATAAAAATGATCAAAGCGCGAGGCGGGCGACCACGCGGGTAAGTGGGACCGGCGCAGCTCCGCGAATCGCTTCTGAAAATCGGGGATGGACTCCGCAGTCCCTGGATCTCTGGGCGGAACCGCACAGCGCGCGCAAGGGTTGCTTCCCTCGAACTCGACTGCACCGATGCCAAATCGGAGGGTCTCGCTTTTTTCGGCGGCAAAGAGGCGGTCTTCCTCGAAGGCCAGCGTTCCCGTAATTTCGAGATTGGTGCGAAAGCGCAGCCGGGCGCTTTCCAGAGAAAGCTCGGGAAACCAGGAACGCACGGCTTCGAGCGATGCCGTGGACACCAGCGTGGGGCCTGGGGCCAAGTCGTCGTCCGGGAAACCCTCCTCCACATGTCGCACGGTCACCGCTTCACCGAAGTAGCTACTGAACCAGTTCGCGGCTCCGCCGGTGTCGGCGGGGAAGGCAAACGTGGCTGGCGCCGGACCGTTGCGGCGCCTCGACGGCGATAGCTCCACACAACTCAGGTCCGGGATGAAGCGAGCCTCGACGAAATGAACGGCCGGAGTGCGTTTTCCATTCAGCCAGCGGCCGTCGGATCCAAAGATGGCCCAAACGCGATCGTGAGCCAAGCCGCCATTCGGCCCGATGCGAGCTTCCGCGACTTCCACAGGGTTCAGCGACTTAATGGGGTAGAGCCGTATCTTTGATACAGCCGGCGAGAACGTTTCCTGCGGCATGCGAAATTTTATCACACGCGCGGGAACGCTTAGGACGCCTGGCCCGCGGTTTCCCTGCGCAACACCCTGTCCCTTGGTACCATTGACCCCTCCCGGACGTAGAAACTAGCATAAACGTTAGGAGTAATGGGGTCGCTGTCGGTCGGCGGGTTGAATCGAGACTGAGGTCCAGGTGTGAGACGTTTTTCGTCACAGCAAGCTCCGGCGCCGAAGATCACCGCGAAGCGCCGTGGTGTTCGGCTAAACTCCCGTGTTCCGGTGGCCCTTGAATGGCAAGACGCCGAAGGAGGGACGTTGCGCGAGCGGGCTTTTACGCGCGTCATTGGACCTTACGGTTGCCTGGTCGTTTTGCCGAAACACGAGATTTCCGTCGAGCAAAATCTGCGTTTGGTGAATTTGGTCAACGAGGAGATGAACGCCGGCGTGGTCGTTTGGAAGGGAAGCGAGCAGTCTGAGGAATGCGAGTTGGGCATCGAGTTGACGCGGCCTTCGATGGACTTTTGGGGAGTTGAGCTTTGACCAAGACAGCTGTTAAGGACGTGCACAGTTCTCAAGTTCTCCGAGGCGAGGAGCGGCGCCGCAGTCAGCGCGTGATGATCCGCATTCGGGTGACGCTTTATTTCATGTCCGAAGGAAAAAACGTAAAGATGGAAGCGAGCACAGCGTCGGTCAACGATCACGGCGCAATGCTCCTCTGCTCGCGAAGTCTCGCCACCGACACGCAAGTGCAGATCGAACGCACCAACCAGAAGCAACCTTGCCGTGTTGTTCGCGCGCCCATCGAGAGCGCGGAGGGCTTCCTGATTCCCGTGGAATTCACCGCGGCCGCCCCCGGCTTTTGGGGCATTACCTTTCCGCCCACCAACTGGAAACCGTTCGAGGATTAGCAGCCTTCCGCTTTTTTCACCGCTTTCATCCCAGCCAGTGAAGACGCCGAGCTCCGCTCCCTGCGCTCTTCGCGGCCTACCCCCGCCAACACCCGAACGCACCCCTCGGGGTGGCGACGCTGCTCATCAATCGTTTTTTTTGGCAAACCCAGGCCTCGGAAACAGCATCTCGATTGCACATCGGCGCGGATACGGCTCAGCGCCCCCGAATGGCGGGGTGTGAGCAACGACAATTTGCGTTAAGGCCGAATCGGTTCGGGTGTATAAGGGTATCCGTTTCGGGAGTGTGGATCGAAATTTAAAGATTAAGGTTCGTTGATCGCATGCGGGAAATTCGCGTTCAGCAACCCGGGATGGCCGAGGGGGTCGTGCAATCGCTCGTGGATTCAAATTCAAATCGTGCCAGAGGAGAACGTATGAGACGCGTGCTGTTTGCTTCCCTCAGTTTGCTTGCCCTTGCCTGGATGTCCGGCTGCTCGAATTCCAGCAGCGGCAGTGCTGTTGCTAACACGACCCCATCCCCGAGCGACCTGAGCGGCCAGTTCGGCTTCGTGCTCACCGGCTTCGATCCCGTCAATTCGATCGTCATCGCCGGCAGCTTCACCGCCAATGGTTCCGGACAAATCACCGCTGGCGACGTGGACGTGAACGATAATGGAGTGCACAGTACAGCCTCCGCCGCGATCACCGGCAGCTATGCGTTTGATTCCCTCCCGGCGGGAACCATCGGCCTGGGATCATTAGGGACGATGGTATTCACGGGCACGGCTGGCACCGTCTCGCAGCCGCTGAAGTTTGCCTTCGCGCTAAACTCCACAGGTACCTTTGGCAGCATCATGGACATATCCGCGAATAATTTCGTGGTAGCCGGCACCATGCAGAAGCAATCGGCTTTAACACTCGCGCAGTTGGCAGGGAACTACGTCGTTACAGTGAACGGAAAGAGTGACGCTACGCCGACCTCAGCGATTGGCCGGCTAGCGCTCGCCTCCAACGGCGCCGTTACGGCCTCCTCTTTTGATCGCAGCATTTCCGGCATCGGCACCGCCGGACCCAATACCACGGCCACCATCGGTGCTTTCAGCGCCCCGGACGGCAACGGCCGCGGCACGTTCACCATCAATCTGGCCGACGCGCTGCAGGCTACCCCTACACAGACTTTCGCCTATTACGGCATCTCCGCCAGCCGTTTCATAGCCGCTGAAATTGACGCGAACGGTACCATGATGATTGACGCCGAGTCGCAGTCGACCATTCCTGCCACGGCCATCACCACGGGATCCGTCTTCGGAATGGCCGGATTCGATACGGCTACCACGAGCGAGATTTCGGCTGTCGGACAGCTCGCCATTTCCAGCCTCACGTCCGGGACAATCGCAGACGACTCCAACGACAACGGCGCGATTAACACGAACGGAGCGCTTGCCATACCATTGGTTACATACAACCCGCTCACGGGCCGCGGCACAGCGACCGTCACGAGCGGCACCTCAAACGGCTTCGCCAATTCGCTTGTTTTCTATCTCACTGGTACGGCGGGCGGCATCAGTTACATCATGGACGGCACGTCAGGCGCGAGCAATCGGGCTATGTCGGGGCCGCTCACGGTCCAGACCGGAGTTGGTTCTTTCTCCACCGGGACCGATCTTGCCGGTAATGGAGGAATTGTCCGCGGCAAGGGGCTGGCTTTGAACGACGCCGATGCCTTCATTGCGCAGTTTGAACTCACCTCCACCGCCGGCCAGTACGCCCTTGTCGCCGACCAGCGGGTTCCAACCTCTTCCGGTAGCACTACGGTTAGCACCTCGACCGACGGTGCAATTTCACCCATCACAGTGGGGGGGCTCAGCGCGAGTACAGGCCGGGGAACGTTTCTGAATGGCGGCGAGACGCTGGCCTTCTACACGATCGCGCCTAACCAATTCGTCTTCATCGACATAAGCGCAGTGGGCAGTGGATTTAATGGTTCTTCGCCCTTGTTCCTGACGACTCCGGATTAAACGACTCACTAATCTAAAAATCGAGCGAGAACTTCCCAGGCTACGGCCTGGGAAGTTCTCGCTTTACAGCAGCGTTGTTGCGCCTTTCTTCGTCGTGCACGTAACGCTGCGGAACCTTACCGGCGAAAAGTGCCGCCAACGGCATTCGTGTGGACTAAACTTGCAGCCCGCGTCATAGAAGACTGCACCGGGTGTTTCCGTATGCGAATGGCCGAGCAATAAAGGGGAACTATCCGTCGGCAATTTGCCAATGTAAGTTGCGGACACCTCTTGGAGCCCAAACTCATAACCACTCAGCAGGTCTCATCAACGATGAATGCACTTGCGTGCGAACGACGTGGAGTTGAATTCAAACGAAGTGCGCTTGCGTGCAAACGAAGTGGCCTGAGAAATCCCTTGCTGCCGCTAGGGCTGGGGTTGACGATCCTGTCGTTCGGGCCCATGGCACGTGCGCAAGCGCTCGCACCAGGCGGCACCGCCCTCGCTGGACAGACCCTCGCTGGACAAAACAGTGCCGTTCCTTCGCGGATCACGCAGCAAATTGATGAGACCAACCGGGTCACGCGGCGGGGCAATACCCATCCGCTCGCGCGGCCGCGGTTCGATCAGGGCGCCGTAGCCGACAGCCAGCCCATTCGCCGGATGCTTCTGCTGCTGCAACGCTCGCCCGCTCAGGAAACGGCGCTGCGCTCGCTGCTCGACCAGCAGCAGAGCAAATCTTCGGCCAATTATCATCAGTGGCTGACGCCGCAGCAGTTCGGTCAGCAGTTCGGCCCTTCCGATACCGACGTACAAACCGTGACGGCGTGGCTGCAGTCGCACGGCTTCCAGGTCGCCGGCGCATCGGCGGGCCGCACGGTGATCGAATTTTCCGGCAACGCGGGACAGGTGCGCGGCGCCTTCAGCACCGAGATTCATCGGTTTGTAGTCAATGGCGTGGAACACCTGGCCAACGCCAGCGACCCGCAGATTCCCGCGGCCCTGGCGCCGGTGGTGGCCGGCCCGGTGTCGCTGCACAATTTTCCGCAAGCATGCCCTCAGCCGTTCGCGCGGCGTTTTCTCCCGATCGGCCGAGACGGGGCAAGCGAGGCCTCAGCTCACGGGCTCTTCCGAAGGCACGACGTTTTTTGCGGTCGGTCCGGCGGACTTCGCGAAAATTTACAATGTGCCGTCGGGCGCGAACGGCGATCCCAATGGCGGGTCTGGCCAGACGATCGCCATCGTAGGCGACTCCGAGATTTGCACGCAGAATGCGCCGGCAGCGGATTTTGTCACCATCTGCACCTCCATCGACGACGTGGCGAACTTTCGCAACGCGTTTGGCTTAACCCCGAATCCTCCCAACGTGATCTTGGACGGCCCAGATCCGGGATTTAATGGCGATGAGGTAGAAGGGAACTTGGATGTGCAATGGTCCGGCGCGATCGCGCCCGGCGCGACCATTGACTTCGTGATTGCCGAAGATACCGAGGCGACCTTCGGAACAGACCTCGCAGCCGAATACGTAGTGGATAACAATCTCGCGCCGGTGGTGAGCGAAAGCTTTGGGGAGTGCGAGCCCTATAACGGGCTTGACGGCAACACGTTCGAGTACATGCTTTGGGAACAGGCGACCGCGCAAGGGATCACCCCAATTGTGTCCGCCGGTGACAGCGGCTCCGCAGGCTGCGATGACGACAACACCCAGACGTCCGCGGATATCGGCGTTTACGTCAACGGAATTGGCTCGACGCCATTCAACGTGGCCGCTGGCGGCACCGATTTTGACGTTACTCTGCCGAGTAGCCAGAGCTACGCGGCGACCTACTGGAATACATCGAACGCAACGACGACCCAAGCTTCCGCCAAAGGGTATATTCCCGAGACCAGTTGGAACGACTCCTGCGCACAGAGCCTGACCGGGTCCTTGAACGGCTGCAACGACCCGACGGTCACGAATTTGAACATCGTTGGGGGTGGCGGCGGCCAGAGTAATTGCTTGAATGCGACCGTCAATGAGAACACGGGCGCCGTCGAGGAATGCTCATCGGCCGCCAGCCTTACCAGTTCAAGCTTGTCCGGCTATCCAAAGCCGTCGTGGCAAAGCGGCTCCTATGTGACCGGCTCCGCCAGCACCGACGGCGTGCGCGACCTTCCGGATATCTCTCTGTTTGCGGCCGATGGTTTGGTGAGCAACAGCTTTTACGTGGTTTGCGAACAGGATTTGGGCGCTACGTGCGTTTCGGCCGTGCGCGGGCCATTTGATTTTATCGGCGTTGGCGGCACCTCGTCCGCTGCGCCAGCATTCGCCGGGATTATGGCTCTGGTCAATCAGAACCAGGGTGCGGGCGCTCGCCAGGGCAATGCCAATTACGCGCTGTACTCGCTGGCGTCGAAGCAAGCGACCTCACCGCCCGCGGGCGGCTGCAATTCGACGACCGGTCCCAATACGGCGTCATCGACGGGCTGCATATTCTACGACGTCATCAGGGGAAATAATTCGGTGCCCTGCCTTACGGGAGACCCGAGTTGCGGTAACGGGTCCGAGTACGGAATTCTCGAACATCCGAGCGGCACGCTCGCCTTTAACACCGGAGCAGGTTACGACTTGGCGACCGGCCTCGGCACGATCAATGTAACCAACCTCATTAACAATTGGCCTTCCGCCGGTAACTTTACAGGGACCACAACGACTCTCTGCTTGATCGTCGGCCAACCGCCGTGCGCCGGCACTCCTGCTCCAATCACCATTACCCACGGTCAAGAAG
Organism: uncultured Acidobacteriota bacterium; assembly: GCA_963818345.1. Classification (GTDB taxonomy): domain Bacteria; phylum Acidobacteriota; class Terriglobia; order Acidiferrales; family UBA7541; genus Palsa-189. Next base: position 185,857 of record CAWFRX010000019.1, read on the forward strand.
TGAGTGGGCAAGTCACCGTCGCAGCCGCTGGCAGCCCCATCCCGGTCTCCAACAGTTCCACGCAGCCTGAAATCGTCTCGCTGATTGGTTCGGGCGGCAATTTGCCCGGTGGCACGGCCGGGGTGAGCGTGTTCACCTCAAACAACTATGTCGTTTCGAGCAGCGACGCCTTTCCGCTTACAAACGGCGCGTCTTCCTTTTCGACCCGCTATCTTGTCGGCGGCGCGTCCTACAGCGTCGCAGCTCACTATCCAGGTGACGGCACGTACGGCGCCAGCAATTCGGCGCCTATCACAGTCACGGTAAATGCCGAGCCTAGCAGGACCACAGTCAGTGGCCAGCTTCTGAATCTCGTTTCGGAAACGATTGTGAATCTTTCCGGTCAGAGCGTTTACTACGGAGATGCGCTTCTGCTGCGTGCTGACGTCGTTGGCGTCAGCTCCGGTGAGGAAAATGGCACTGGGAGCGTGACCTTTAAGGACGGCAGCACCACGTTGGGCACATTGGAGTTGAATACCGAAGGCTATGCCGAAGATCAGACCGGCTCGAACATTGATGGCGTGACCACCGCCGCGGCCCTCCCGGTGGGTTCCCACAGCGTCACCGTGACTTACACCGGCGACAACAGCTACTGCCCGAGCAGCAGCGCCACGGGCACTTGCACAGGGACCAGCGTCGTCGGCCCCGTGAATTTCACGGTGGTGACGGCGCCCACGACCACGACAATGATGCCGTCCGGAAGCACCGTGGTAGCATCTGGCGCCAGCGTCACGCTAAGCGCTCTCGTGGATACGCTCAGCAGCTCCGCGTCTTCGTCGGGTGGCAGTTCCGGCGCCCATCTCACCGGGACTGTAACGTTCACAGCCGCCGCTCAAAGCGCGGTTGCGCCCGTCAGTACACCATCTTCGCCAAATTGGCTCGTTGCGAGCCTGCCTGCGGCGCTGGCCATCTTTTCCTTGTTGGTCATGCGTTGTGCGTTGCGGCGGCGTTGGAGCGTGGCGCTGGCGACTATGCTTCTCGCGGCGCTTGCTTTCGGCAGCATCAGTTGCGGCAGCCACGCAAGCTCTGAAAGCGCAGGCGGAGCCGGAGGCGCGACAACGCTCGGCAGCATGGCTCCGACCGCGACGACAGACAGCCAGGGATTTGTGGCGGGCCAGGCATCGATAACCATCAGGCCCACAGCCTCCGAGATCGTCACGGCAACTTACTCGGGCGACGGCAACTACAAGACCTCGGCGTCCACTTCATTGACCATTACCGTACAGTAATCCGCCCGCGTGCCCCGGCTCGATGAAGCCCGCGAGCAATCGCGTGCGCGACGCCTCGCGGTTGGCGCCGCCAGGAATCAGGGCGTCGAGCCGAAGGGCAGGGAATCAAGGTCCAGGTTGCCACCCGACAGGATGATGCCGATCTTTTTGCCTTCGGCGCCCCCTTTTACACCGATCTGGCGGAAGAGTGCCGGCGCGGCCGAGACAGCTCCAGACGGTTCAACGACCAGCTTCAGGCGCTCCCACAGCAAGCGCATGGCTGCGACGATTTCCTCTTCGCTCACGAGCGCCACACGATCCACCGTGCTCCGCAGGATAGCGAAGGTCCGCGGCGCCAGTGCGGCGCGAAGGCCATCGGCCATGGTTCTGGATGTTGCGGCTGGTTCGATCCTTCCAGCAGCCAGGGAGCGCGCGGCATCGTCGGCGTTGCGAGGTTCGCAGCCGACCACGCATGCCGCCGGAAGCAGATGCCTCGCTGCGAGAGCGGTTCCGCTCAGCAGCCCGCCACCGGAGATTGGCGCCAGCACGAAATCAAGGTCGGGGACGTCCTCGATAAGCTCAATCGCCGCCGTTGCTTGTCCAGCAATGACGCGGTCGTCGTCGTAGGGGTGCACGAGCACGGCGCCGGTGGCGCGAACCAGTTCGGCGGCCGCGGCTTCGCGAGCCGCGAGCGTGGGTTCGCAAAATACGATCTCGCCGCCGAAGGCTTCGACGGCGCGCCGACTTGATCTGCGGCGCGTCCGACGGCATCACGATCCAGGCTCGGATGCCCCGGCGTCGAGCCGCTAGCGCCAGTGCCGCGGCATGGTTGCCGGAGGAGTGCGTGACGACGCCGCGGGCGGCTTCCTGCTCGCTGAGCGAAAAGACGGCGTTGGCAGCGCCGCGCATCTTGAACGATCCAGAACGCTGCAGGTTCTCGCATTTGAAATAAAGGCGCGCGTGCGCCAGCGCATCGAGTGAAGCAGAGGTAACCACGGGCGTGCGATGGATGTGCGGGGCAATGCGCTCGCGTGCGGCACGAATCTGGTCGAAGCTCGGCCCGGGCCACCGGCGTGGCGCGCTCGGTTTCAGCGTGCGGCGAACGTTTGGCGTCTTGCGATGGCAGCGGCATGCTCCTCCACGTCGTTCCTTCGTCGTGATGCATGATAACCCGTTGGTGTACGCGCCCGAGAAAGGAATTGCCGGCAGCAGTGGAAGCCTCTAAAGTGAGGTTCCCCCTTCCAAATTGATCCGCGTGCCTTCCCACGCGCCGGAGAGACCATGGAAACGTTAAAGGCAACCCAACAAAAACAGCGCAATGAAACGCGGGTGACTGTGCGTGAGCAGGTGAGATTCCGTCCGGTCACGGAACCTGTCTCGTCCGAAAAACTGGCCGAGACGGTGAACATGTCCATGGGCGGTCTTTGTCTTGCGACCGATTTTCCACTGCAAGTGGGCACGCTGGTGGAATTGTTCGTGAGGATCCCGCGCGAGGTCTCTGGAGAAAGGCCGACCGACGTGCGCTGCGTGGCACGGGTGGTCCACATCGATTCCGGCAATGGCGCCGGCAAGGCCGGTGTGGGAATGCGCATCGAGCGGTGCGAGATGATAAAGACGCACGACCGCTGGGTCAGCTAAGCGAGGAAGAAACGCTCTCCAGCAGCGAGCCGCCACTGCACATACCGCGGCTATTTCTTCGCGGCGGGCGCGGTAAACGTCGCTTTCGCGGCGGCCACGTTATCGAATTCGTCGTAGGCGCGGATCGCTACGGTATGCTCGCCCGGCGCGAGATTGCGCACGACAAATTCGTAGCGCTCATCGGTGGAATCGCTCACTCCGCCCACGGGCTGCAGCACCGTCCAGTCGCCGGCGTCGACGCTGTACTGAGCATTGACGATGGCGCTGGTGGCGTCTTTTGCGCGGAAGCGCACAGTGGTGCCGGTATTCGCGGGCTCCGCCGCGACCTCGCTGATCTCCGGAGGGGTGTTGTCCACGACGAATCGCTCACTTTCGCGTTCCGCGTTGAGCGCTTCCGCCGGCGGATTCGAGGGCTCGTCGGAAGCGACGATTTTCAGGTAATACGCGCCGTCGGGCATCGACGTGGTATCCCACGAATAATATTTCTGCGTGATCTTGTCCTTGAGGAGCTTCCAGTCCTTGTCGTTTTCCCCATGATAGTAAATCGAGTAGGTCAGATCGTCGTCATTGGGATCGTCGGCGCTCCACATTACCGACTCGAAGCCTTTCTGGGCGGTCCCTTGAGGCGCCGCCTCGAAGCGCGTCACCTCTCCCCCGGAGCGTTGCGAAAGCTGGCCGGCCTGCTGCGAAGCCGTGGGCGGCATTCGTAGCTGCACCTGAGGGCGCCTGCCCGCCTTGTCCAAAGCTAGATAGGCGGACGCCTGGATCTTGGATTGCAATTCCGTCGATGTGCGGCGCGAGCGTTCTTCGGCAGGTATGCCAGGTTCACCCAGGAGATTTCCGGAGCCGGAGCCTTCGCGCCTCGAAGAACGGCTTTCCACTGCACAAAGCGTGCGGCGGGCGCTTGCGTCTCCGTCACCTTTGGCGTCGCGATACGGACCGGACCAGGCGCTCCAGCTATCTTCAGGATCGGATGTATTTCCGGCGCGTACAAAAAATTCCACACCCGCCCCAGGGCTCGTGGCGTTTTGCCCCCACCACGTCAGGCGTCCCCAACGTGAAAAAAGATGTGCATCGAAGGTTTGCGATTCGAAGCTGCCCTCAGACTCGAGGTCCGGCCCGAGCGAAAAGACTTTGCCTGGATTCGAGGTGGCGACGTAGACCTTGCCATTGGTGGCGCGCGCGAAGCCGGTTACCTGTTCGGATGCTGTCTTGGCCAGGCGCGAGAACACGTGATTCTGGTCAAGTTCAATAACCGAGCCTTCGTTGCCCACGCCGAGCAAAAGCTTGCTGTCGGCGGAAAGCCCGAGCGCGTACACGCTGTCGTCATGCGAAGCCCAAATTTCTTCCGGCGAGCCATCGGCCTCGATACGATAGACGGATGAGGAAGCCAGGGTTGGGAAAGGCAAGAACGGTGCGGCTTGTTGGGGATTGGCGCCTGCGGTGATGGTCACCGTGAGGTTCTGTCCGTTTTGCACGGCGGGCGCCCCTTGCTGGTTTTGGCCCTGTTGCGCGGGTTGCGGGAAACGCCGGCGTGCCACGCTGCTTGTCTCCGATCGCGGCGACGTAGAGTTTGCCTGTGCCGTCAGGCAGCAGCGCGGTGATTTCTTTCTTGGCCGTTTCATAAACGATGTAGGCATCGCGGACATTTGGTTTGGGATCGTCAGCGGAATCTTGTTTTGCCGAATCGCTCTTCGTCGCGTCGCGCTTCTGCGCTGGAGCCGCAGCAGGAGCGGCAAGCGGGATCCTCATCACCAGTCCGTTTGGCTCCGTGCCGGCAAGCAGGTTTCCCTTGCCGTCAAGCGCCAGCGCCCGAATGTGAGTCTCGGAGCTGGTGTAGAATTCCTCGCCCTTTCCGCTGGCGGACACCGCGAAAATCTTTCCGGAATCGCCGGTCGCGACGTAGAGCGTGCCGTCATTTCCCAGAGCGAGGTCCCAGATGTATTTCATCTTGGGATCGAAGAAAACCGACTTCTGGCCGGCTGGCGTGACTTTGTAGACTTTCCCGTCCGGAGAGGTCGCCACGTAGAGGTTGTCGTTCTTATCAAGCGCCAGAGCTTGGGCGGTGAGCTCGTCGGACTCGAAGACAGTTGTCATCTTTCCGGCCGGGTCGATCCGCAAGACTTTTGCATTCGTGCCGCCGCCCGCGTAGAGGTTCCCGTGCGAGTCCACGCGCAAGGACCAAAGATAAGCAAGATTGGCGTCGATAAACGGCGCAAATTTCGGCGCCAGCACGATCCTGCCGTCGCTCCGAAGCGCCACGCCGTGGGCGACGCCCTTGTCGAAGTCCTCGAAATCGGATTGGCGCCAGAAACGCGTGTGTTCCGCGACGGCTGGCGCGGCCCAAACGATCAGAATCGCGAGAGCGGCGGCTAGCGCAGCCGCCATGCTGCGCGTCCATCGAGCCCACCCGAAACGTACCGGCCGGTTGTGCGTTCTTTTGACGCATGAAATCCCCCATGCCGGGGCGATGCTGAAGCTCCCGGGAAAAGCGGCGCCGAATCTCGCGCGCCGCGAGCCAGCCAACGGTTCACTTGACCTTGATGAGCACTGACGCGGAGCCTGCGATGACCTCGTCCATCGGCACCGACCATTCCCCCGCCGAGGATTCGCGTAGCAGGACCGAATTGCCAGGCAGCCGCCGCTGGTCCATGACGTTGATCTCCGACAAAGGAGCGTCCGGCAATTCCTTGTCCTCGACCATCAACGTCGGCGTCGGCTTCATGAGTGTCACGTAAAGCTGGTTGTTGCGTCGTTCGCGGTTGAGCAGCGTGATGAGTTGTTCGAGCCCGCCCAGGCGCCCCTGAGCAGTGAACAGGTTCGTCAGCCGGTTGAGAGAATCGGAATCGCTCACCTGAACCCGCAAGGTGGTGCCATGCGCAGCCTGCGCCGGAATCGTGATCGGCACGTCGCGAATGATCGGCGCGCCGCGGTAGGGCCGCAGCATGACCTTGATCACCACTGGATCGCCCGGAGAGACTTCGCTCATCTCCGACCAGGCATTTTCGACCGTGGCGATGCGCCGTTCCGGCACGCTATCAAGGCGCAACGTCACGCGTTCGATCTGCGGCGTCTCGTAAGGGTTCGAGAAAATGCGCGAGAAAATCGATTGCACACTGGCAGCGACGAACGCACCGTCCGGCACGAACTGATCGGTCGGCGCGTACATGTTCGCGAGCGAAACAGGGGAATGCCCCTTGATCTGGATCGTCGCCGCTCAATCGCAGCGTGGTCCCTTCGCCGTACGTCGTATTTTGCGTCAAACCATTGAACGAGACCAAGCCCACCAGCAGAGGCGTCAGCTTGGGGTCGGAAATCATTTCGATGCTGTACTTTTTCTCGCCCGCTGGTGTGGTAAAGGACAGGTCCACCGGTATCATCGCCGGTGCCGCGCCCATGCTGCCCATGACCGCCGTTACGCGGTCTTGCGTGATCGTTCCGATCACGCCTCCCATGTTTACGATTTTCGTCGAATCAAAATCCGAGGCCAGCGTCGTCAGAACGCGTCCGCGCGCCATCGGCATGTTGCTCGCCCCGATGCCCAGAAACGGATGGCCGCAAACATAAACGCGGTCCTGCACGATCGCCGTCACGGTGCAGGCCGCGTCGAGCGAAAGATCGCCCTGCACCAGCACCATGCTGACCATATCGCCGGGAACGATCTTGGCGTCGTCAGGCTCGGGTGCGGCGGTGCCGCCCGGCGCTGACGACCATGCCGTACTGCTCCCAATCGGCCGAAATATTGCCGGACGGTCGCGGGGGCAAAACCCGAAAAGACCAGCGGCGTAGCGATGGGTTCGAGGAAGCCTCCGCCGGCGATTCCTGCCGCACGGGCCCACTCGGTAGGCACCGGGAAGCGCAGAGATTCGCCCGTTTCTGGGAGTCGCCGCAGAAGCCATCGAGTAATTGTCACCTGAGTGGCGCCACTGGTTGCGAGCTCGCCACGGCCGTCCCTCGCGCTGGCGAAGGGTTTTCGGTCGGAAGCGCGAGCATGTCTTCGATGGGCGTGACGCCAGCCAACGGTTCCTTCACGAACATGCCGAACTTCAAGGAGACCGCGCCGACAAGTTTGCCGTCGATATAGACCGGGCTGCCGCTCATACCTGCGACGACGCCCGTGTGCTCGACTTTAGGTCCCTTCAACTGCACCAAAATAATGGATTGTTTGGGCCCGATCAGATTCGGCAGGACTCCGATGACCACCAAGTCAAACTTCTCGATCTCGTCGCCGGCAAAAATTGTATAGGCATAGCCGGTCATGCCCGGCTTGACCTGATCGAGCGGAAGGATTTCCGGCCCGTCAGCCGCAGCCAGGGAAACGCTAACGAGCGCCAAGGCTACGGCAAGCAACGCAAACCGTTGAAGTAGAAAGGAAAACGTACGTCTCGGGCTGGTCGGCGAGGAAATCATCGGTTGTCACCACGTAACGGGAGTTAACGCGCTCGTGTGCGCCGAGTCTCGACGGCGCGCTGGTGAGCATCCTCCCGATGATACTCGCAGTTTTCGGTGGGAAGCAATCGCGCTGGTCCGGCGGCGTTACAGCGCTCAGGCCCTTATTGCGGCCAGCCCCCTTACTGTGCCCAGATCTGGTTCGGCGGCTCGAAGGGGTAGACGTGCACCATCCAGCCGAAAATCTGGGGAAAGAAGCGGCCGCCCGCCTCCATGCACGCTTGGGCTGTCGCGATCGATCCCGACAGGCCGAATTTTGCCGGTCCATGTGCGCTGCCCCGCCGCGCTGCGGCAAGCAGAGATTGATGTGCGCGTGCCACCGGGCCATGCTGAGAGGAACCCGCTCGTTTAATTGATCGAGCGTGTCGCGTCCGCGGCGCGGTGTACATCGCGCCGATCAATTCCCAGCCGCCCCGGGAGTTTTCTTGTAGAGCAGGGAAGTCGGCCGCGCCGGGTCGAACGTAAATCCTTCGAGAAAGCCATTCCAGTAATTCGTGAAGTGGTATTCGGCTTTGCGGCAGGTTCGGCAGCAAAAATGCGATAGCCGTCGGCGAGCGCCACTCGATAATCGCGGTATTTTTCGATCGTTTGCCGCAGGGCCGAGACAATCTGTTCGGCGCGCTCGCGTCGCCAGGCTGCACCGGGCGAAGCGCGGTCATGCGCATGTGCGGGCCTTCCATGTGATGGCCCGGCTGCATGGCGTGCATGGCGCCCGACTCCACCTGGTTTTGTTCGTCGTGGCCCATATCCATATTGCCCATATCCATGCCGGGCATCGTCCATCGTGATTCGGCCGTAGCTGACGGTTGCTGCGGTTGTTGCTGGTGTTTGCGGCTGTTGCTGAGAGCGCCCCCACGCTGCTGCCATCGCCAGCAGGCCCGCCAGCCCCAACAGGGTCAAAACGTTTCGCGCTCGCATCGCCATCCTCCTGAGCATCGCTTTCTATTTTACGTCTACCAGAAGAGGAAAGTTACCTGCCAATCTCAGATTGCGAAAACTGGCACCTGCCTGGGCACGCTAACGGCGTTGCCCTGCTGACGGCAGGTATTCCACTTAGTTCAGCTGCCCTGCGTTTCTGGGGCAATCGGACGGCATGCTAGAATCCCGGCGTGTCGAAGCGAACGATCGTTCCTGCGCGCAAGATCTCCGGGCTCGTCGAAGTTCCCGGCGACAAGTCCATCTCCCATCGCTACGCGATGCTCGCGGCGTTGGCACAGGGCCGCAGCGAGATCACAGGTTACGCGGCGGCAGCCGATTGCCAGAGCACGCTCGATTGCCTGGAGCGTCTGGGCGTGCGGAATCGAGCGCTCCTCCGGCGGCCAGCGGCGGCCAGGTGGCCATCACCGGTGCGGGCCTAGACGGACTGCGCCGCTCGCGCCGCGCTCTCGATGCCGGAAATTCCGGCACCACCATGCGCCTGCTCACCGGCATTCTCGCGGGGCAATCGTTTGACTCGACGATCACCGGCGACGCCTCGTTGCGCAAGCGGCCGATGCGCCGGGTGATCGAGCCGCTGACGCGCATGGGCGCGCGCATCGAGCCCGCGACGACAATTTCGCTCCGCTGAAGATTCACGGCTCGCCGCTGCAGCCATTCACTACACGTTGCCGGTGGCCAGCGCGCAGGTGAAGTCGGCGGTCTTGCTCGCGGGCCTGTTTGCGGAAGGCGAGACATCGGTCGAAGAGCCCGTTCGCACGCGCGACCACACCGAAGTAGCGCTGAGCGAGTTCGGCGCCTCGCTGCGGCGCAAGGGCAGGACGATCATCGATCACCGGCCGCCGCCGCTTCAGCCGCGCCAAGCTCACAATTCCCGGCGATCTTTCTTCTGCGGTATTTTTTCTGGCTGCGGCATTGGTGCTTCCCGGATTCCGATCTCGTGGTTCACAACGTCGGCCTGAATCCCACGCGCACCGCCGTGCTGGACGTGCTGTGCCGGCTGGGGCGCCGCGTCAAGATCGTTTCGCGTGCGCGGCGAGTCCGGCGAGTTGATTGGCGACGTGTCGCGTGCAGCATTCGCCGCTCACGGGCGGCGTGCTCTCGGGCGAAGTCGTGGCGCAACTGATCGATGAGCTGCCGATGCTGGCGGCGCTCGGCCCTTACACCGAGGACGGCGTCGAGATTCGCGACGCCGCCGAGTTGCGCGTCAAAGAGAGCGACCGCATCGCCGTGCTCGCGGAGAATCTGCGGCGCATGGGCGCGCAGGTCGAGGAGCGCCCCGACGGACTGCGTGTCGAGGGACGCGCGGCGGGCCGCTTGCGCGGCGCCGAAATCGATCCCGCAGGCGATCACCGCATGGCCATGGCTTTTGCCATCGCCGCGCTGGGCGCGGACAGGCCCTCGGCGATTCGCGACGCCGACTGCGTGGCCATATCCTATCCCGATTTCTTCTCGCGTTCTGGAGCGCATCGTCGAGCGCTAGAGTTAGCGTCTAAGTGCAAGTCGATGTAGCCGGCGCCGTTCCTTGACACCCCCTTCGCCTGCGGTTACGCTCGCCAGCGAATGCGCGGCAATCTTCGCAGGCTATTGCTGGCACGTCATTGTTGCTGGCGGCGCTTGGCCGCGCTTGCTTATACTTCCCGTCACGGATTCATCTCGCCGATTTCACCTGGCGCAAATTCACCCATGCGGTCGAGCGAGGCAAACATCTGGCTGCTGCTGCTGTCGCTGGTCGGCATCTACGCCACGTATGTGATTCGCGCCGTGCGCTGGCAGCACTTTTCGAGTTACTTCGGCACAGGCCGCCTTTCCGGCGTATTCAGCGGCGACGATCATGGGCTTCGCGGCCATTTTTGTCCTCGGCCGCCCAGGAGAGCCGGTTCGTCCGCTGCTTGCTGGCGCGCAAGAGCCGCCTGCCGGTAGCCAGCATGTTCGGCATCTGGGTGCTCGAGCGGATCTTTGATTTCGCCGCCGCCGTGGTCCTGGCCAGCCTGAGCCTGCTGGTTTTCCCGGAGAGCTGTCCGATGCCGGCGCCAACACCGACTGGCTGGACCAGCGCGCGAGCCGGCGGCTGGGTGCTGCTGGGAGCTGCTGCGGTCGTCATGCGTATTGATGGTCTATTTCCGGCTGCACGGCGCCGGAGTCATTGGACCGTCGCCTGAAGCGTGGCAAACCGACGGCGGCTGGAGGGGACGCGCCGCCACGATCGTCACTGGGTTCAGCGAGGGACTGCAGGCCATTCGCACGCGCGTCCGACTGCTGGTGGCGACTGCCTACACGGCGGCGCATTGGGCGCTCGGGCGCTCACCTATCTGTGGATCTCCCAGGCGTTCTCCAGTGACTTCGCCCACTCGGAAATGAATTTTCCCGGCGCCATGTTGCTGCTCGCGGTGACGCTGGTGGCGCCACGCTGCAGCTGCCGGGCGTTGGCGGCGGCGCGCAAGTCGCCAGCTTCATTGCGCTGACCACAATCTTTGGAGTAGAACAGGAGCCCGCCGCGGCCATCGCCGTGGTGCTCTGGCTGATCACCTTTGCCGCTTCGACCCTCGTGGGCATTCCGCTTGCTGATTCATGAGGGACTGTCGAGTGGGCGAGTTGCGCAAGCTGGCCAAAGCCGAGACGCAAGCCGAGGAGTCCGGAGAACACGTGCCGATGGTTGGCGTGAGCCGGTCGGACTCGGCTCGGGCACGCGAAACCAGGACTCGAAGAGCGATCCGGGAGATCCCGCGGTGAAATGCCCGTTCTGCTCCTTCAGCGACGACAAGGTGATCGATTCCCGCGAGGGCAGGACGGGCGATCTGATTCGCCGCCGCCGCGAATGCCTGAAGTGCAGCCGCCGCTTCACCACCTACGAGCGCATCGACGAGATTCCCTACATGGTGATCAAGAAAGACGGCCGCCGGGAGCGCTTCGACCGGCAAAAGATTCTGCAGGGCCTGCTGAAGTCCTGCGAAAAGCGCCCCGTGCCGACCGCCAAACTCGAAGCGCTGGTGGATGAGGTCGAGCGCTTCGTCCACGACGCGCCGGAGCGCGAGCGCACCACGACGGAAATCGGCGAGATGCTGATGTCACGCTTGAAGCAGCTGGATAAGGTCGCCTACGTGCGATTTGCTTCGGTCTATCTGGATTTCAAGGACGTGAAGGAGTTTATGGCCGAGTTCAAAGGCCTGCTGCGCGACCGCTCCTAGCCATGACGCGCGCCGGCTGCCAAACTCCCGCGGTGAACGTCTTGATCTTCTGGAACCCGATCTTTTCGTAGAGATGCACGCGCGTTCTGATTGCTGGAGGTCACCGTGAGCGAAAGCGCCGTGTAGCCCCGCTCGCGCAACGCCGCGATGGTCGCGTCGATCAGCCGCCTGCCCAGCCCATGCCCCTGGTAGCCGGGCATCACGCAGATTTGCGTGGTGTGGCCGATGCCGGGCGCCACCGCCGAAGTCAGCACCACGCCCACCAGTTCATGGCTGTGCGGCGCGCGCAGCACAAAAGAGGCCTGCGCCAGAAACTGCCCGCAGCCCGGCAGAATGACGATGTTCTTCAGAAACTTCAGCGCGCCGGATTCGCTGCGGTACTGGTCGTTGATCTCGCCGTCCATGTGGTTGGCGTAGGCCAGTTGGATCAGCCGGGCGCACGCGGCGAACTGGCGGTCGTCCCAGCGCTCGAGCAGCCAGGCCCGGAGCTCGCAGCGGCGTCGCTGGGCAGGGTGGCCCGGTCCAGATCCAGCAGCATGAACTGCCGCGGATAGATGCGGAAGCCTTGCTCGCCAGAGCCGCCGTCGAAATCGCAGCCGAACGGAATCAATTGCGCTTCGATCCGCTCGATTCCCGGAATGGCCCGCAGAGTCTCCAGCATGCCCGACAAGCAGTTGCCGCGCCAGCTCCAGTTGCGGGTATTGCGGAGAGACGTACAGCCCGCCGATCAGCCCCTTGTGTTCTTCGACCACGTAGAACGCGTAACCCAGCGCCCGGCCGTTTTCCATCGCCACGCAGCCAGCCAGCGATTTGGCATCCACGAATTTCTTGATCAGCTCGAGCGAGGGCCGGTAGTCCCAGCGCAGCTCATCCCTCCAGTGCTGCGCTTCTTCGGCCAGCAGCGGCTCGATTTGCCGCGAATTGAGTTGCCGCAAGTCTACGATGGACATGGCCAATGGTTAGGCTGCGCTCCCCGACCTTTAAGTTAAGTTGTGCGTAAGCCTCATCATAACGCGGCTGTCTCATCTTTGCGCACGAGTGCCCCATCTTTGCTATCTCCGCAAACGTGGAACTTTTCGTCCCTCCGTCCGCGCTTCGCAGCAAGTATGATTCTGTAAACAGCACCGAAGCGTGCCGTCTAGCCTTCAAAGGATAAATCGAAATGGCACAAGGCAGCCCGGCGCTCCACACCAACGCGACGCCACGGATTTGCGGTAAATCGCGGTTGAGGAGAGTCAGGTGGGAACATTTTCGCGAAGCTGGGATCTACTGGCGCAAAGCTTTCAGATCTTGAAGTCGGACAAGAATTTGCTGTGGCTGCCGTGATTTCGGCAATCTTCTGCGTGTGTGCCACGGTGACGATTTTCGGCGTGGGGCTGCTAGTGATGGTTCCGGCGGGAGCGCTTCCTCGCGATCCGGGCAGACAAAAAAGGCTCTGGAGCAGGCGATGGCGCCGTTCATTTTCCTTTTCTACCTGGTGACCTACAGCATCGCGATCTTTTTCAATGTGGCGTTGGTCAGCATCGCGGCGAACCGGCTGAGCGGAGGTCGGGCGACGATCAACGACGGAATGCAGGCGGCCTGGAATCGCAAGTGGAGCATCGTTCAGTGGGCATTGCTGGCCGCGACCGTGGGCATACTGCTGAACACGCTGCAGCAGCGGCTGGGTTTCGTGGGGCGCTTCATCACCAGCATGATTGGACTCGTGTGGACGCTGGCTAGCTTCTTCGTCGTGCCTGTTCTGGCCGCCGAGAACCTGGGGCCGGTCGAGACGCTGTACAAGTCCGCGGACGTATTTCGCGAGACGTGGGGCGAAGAGGTAGTTGGAGGATTCAGCTTCGGGGCGATCTTCTTTTT
>CAWFRX010000020.1:0-143436 GCA_963818345.1 uncultured Acidobacteriota bacterium
AAACGGCCTCCGAATCTAGTATTCGTGAACCGGAACACCCAGTGAAGAACAACCGCGACGCTCCACTAGAGCGAAGTATTGCCGCTTTCAATGCAGATACCGAGGCCCACGGGGGCTACATCTACACGTCTGTCGATCGATGGTCCTCCCGATACGCATCGCGCAGACAAACCGACGAGTTGCTCCGTATGCTCGTCGAGCATGTAAACGCGTCTATCCGAATTGCAGATATCGGATGTGGCGACGGAACCTTCACACTGGAGATTGCGGAAAGATTCCGGCCGATCGCAATTCGCGGCATCGAACCCGCCGCGAATGCCATCGCCGCTGCCAAAGGCCGAATCCCAGCGAATCTTTCCTGCTCTGTCACCTTTGAGGTCGGAGACATCTATGCTCTACGCTCGGAGGGAGAGGCCCTGGCAATCGCCAGAGGCGTGCTCCATCATCTTGATAGGCCGCGGAAGGCCATCGCGCAACTGGCAAAGCACTTCACATTCGTGCTGACGTTAGAACCAAATGGATACAACCCGGTCACGAAGCTCATCGAAACAACGTCCGCATACCATCGCGAGCACGATGAGAAATCTTACTGGCCGCCCAGTCTCAACCGATGGTTCGAGCAGGAGGGATTTCGCTTAGTCAGCCAGAAGTTTTTCTGCATCGTCCCGTATTTTTGTCCCACTGCGGCGGCCCGGCTTCTCAAATTAGTTGAACCGATCGTCGAGTGGCTGCCTGGAGTCAGGCAGGTTTGTTGTGGAACGAACTTGGCCCTTTACAGGCGCCCTTGAAATCCGGGAAGTCGGCGTGACTCGTCGAAAGAGATCGGGCGAAGCTAGGGAGACGGGCGAATGACCTCGGAACCAAGACGACCGCTGTGGAACGTGATTCAGGACGTTCTGGGCTCCCCCGACTTCAAAAGGGAGTTGTACAGATCCGTTCTGAGGCCGCCGGGTCGGCTGCTGGACTTCGGCTGCGCGACCGGTCACATCGCGGAAGTATTTTTGGAATTTGATTACTACGGAATTGACATTGATCCAAAGGCGATCCATGCCGCTAAAGAGAAATTCAAGACGCATCCCAGTGCGAAATTCCTAGCCGCCGACATCCGCTCCCGACCCTACCCGTCGGACTACTTCGACGAGATCCTCTTCGCAGGCACGGCGCACCACCTCACGGACGAGTTGTTCGTCACCGTCCTGAGGGAGTTGCACTACTGCCTGAAACCAGGGAAAACGATTCATCTTCTGGACCCGGTGCTGCAACAAAAGGATAGGTGGCAAGCTAGATTCATTCGTCGTTTAGATCGCGGCCGCTATACCCGCAATCTAAATGGGTTGATGGCATTGATCGGTACACTTAAGCTTTTCGAAGTGGAGGAACCGACTTTCCATACTCCCTATGGCTCTCCCATTCGGCAGTGTGATTTCGTCTACCTGCCGCTTCGAAAAAAATGACGCTCGCGGCGATCAGCATCCGGCGCGGTCATTCCCCCCCTGCCAGCGCGGCCCCGTCCTATGAGGGAGCGACCGGATTCGCGAGGGCGTCCGCGGCTCTGCCGACCAGTCGTTTGCCCAGAACACCCGGCAAGTGCCGCCTATCTGCCCTTAAATCCCACGCAGACCAAGTTGCCGGCCGGCAGCGAGACAAGAATCTTGTCCATTCGGGAAATCAGCGCCAATTCCAGAAGAGCGGTTTTTGCACGATCTGGGAACGGAAAGAGTTTCATCCAATAGCGCAGAGGATAGCGATTCCACAAGGGGCCGACCTCCACATCCTGGTAGCCCGCACGTTCAAGCAGGCCGCGCGCGGTCTTGAGGTTGAACAGTTGTAAGTGTTCGATGTCAAAGATCGGCGATTTCAAGCCCAAAAGTCTCGCGGACAACGCGTCACGGTTATGAACCACGATTACGAAACCACCGCCGGTCTTTAGCAAAGGAAGCACCGCTCCAGCGATTCCGAGCGGATCCCAAACATGTTCCATCGTTTGAAAGCAAGTGACCAAAGAAAATCCAGCGGGCCGGTAATCTTCAGACCGGAACAAACCTTTGCGGATTCTTTCGCGAATTTCTGGTTTCGCCGCGTCGTAAGGCGCGTCCGATGGCTCCACGCCCTTGACATTCTCAAATCCGAGATGAATCAACTGCTCGAGAAATGCACCGTCCCCGGTTCCGATATCCAACGAGCCGTTCAGATCGGGCAATCGAGGAACAATCTTCCAGACTTCCCGTGCGTAGGTATTGCTTGCGTATCTTGCTTCAAGACCACTGTCAAAGGAGGCGTTGCGATAAGCTTCTGCCAGCACCTCGGGCGCTAGCTCCGGGCTTCCATAGAGCAGGCCACAATCGGGACATTCGATCAGCCTCGGATGCATCAACTCCGGTCTTTTTCTCGATGCGAACGCGAATCCGTCTAACTTAGTTAGATCGATATTCGATTCTGCGACGACCCGCGACTGGTCTGCAGAACCGCATAGCGGGCAGGAGCGGTCCACCCACTTCCCGATCATCACAGCTTCCTTTCGGAAATGGTCGCATAGCCAAGGCACATGTTCGTTCTGTGAATGAGCGCGTGCTGCGAAGAATCGACCATGCGGTTAGGATTCAGCGTCGTGTTCGCGGTTCAGCACGGCAAATCGAATTTCACCTTCTTTAATGATGCTTCGACGGATGAAATGGGGTCTTCCTTTGACCTCTTCGAAAATTTTACCTAGATACTCGCCAACGATGCTGATGGCGAGAAGATTTAAGGAACCAAAAAAAAGAACGGCGACAAGTAAAGTCGTTATGCCGCGCGGAGCCAGCTGTGGGAATAACAGTTTAGCAAGCACCTGCGCGCCCGTGACAAAACCCGTGATGCCCAGCAGAATAACCGCGGCCGTACTCATAATATCCAGGGGGACGTAGGTAAAAGAAAAGATTCCCTTTTTGGCCCAGCCAATATTTTTTAGAAAACTGTTCGTTGTGACGCCAAACAGCCGTTTCGGTCGCACGTAGTCTATTCCTGTCTGCTTGAAGCCTGCATACGCGCGGACGCCACGCAAGAACAAGTCTCGTTCCGGGAACGTCAGAACAGCGTCGACGACACGCTTATCCATAAGCGAAAAGTCGCCCGCATCGTGCGGGATCTTAACGTATGAAAAATAATCGAAGATCCTATAAAAGGATTTGTAGCCAATTCGCATGAACAGCGGCGCCTGGCGCCCTACGCGACGCCCATAGACTACGTCATATCCTTCGCGCCACTTCGCAACCATGGCTTCGATCAGTTCCGGTGGATCTTGCAGATCGCCATCGAGCAAAACGCAGGAGTTCTTGGTCGCAATCTCCATCCCGCTGCGAAACCCTGCTTGTGAGCCAAAATTGCGCGAGTGTGAAATACCCAAAACTCTCCTGTCATTCCGAGATATCCGCCGGATAATCTCCTCAGAATCGTCGGGGCTCCCATCGTTCACAAAAATGATTTCAAAATCGATGTTGAGTTTCGTGAGGGTGGTTTTGAGCCGTTCATACATCACGGGGATTGCCTCATTGTCCTTGTAGCAAGCGACCACCGCCGAGACGCTGTGCTTGGTATCCAGGCCAAACTGCTTTGAGGACTGAAGATACCTTCCCTTATCTTCCAGCCCTCGGAACCATTCCGCGGTCTTGATGATACCCTCGCGCAAATGTGTTCGTGGAACCCAGCCGATCCGTGACCGTACCTCGTCGATGTTGGCGTACCAATCCTTCACGTCCCAATGCCGACTGGCCATCGAAAAGTCGGGGTCGTGCGGAATCAAAAAAATGTCCTTGGCGAGGGCGGCGCAATCCTTGATCGTTGTTTTTTGACCCGTGCCAATATTGAAGGAAGATCCGTAATCATCGGCTGTAAAGTTCAAGGCGATATCGATAAATGCCTCGACAACATCATCGATATAAATAAAATCGCGAGAAATGCTTGGCGCCACAAACTCTGGGTATTTGCCTTCGACGCCGCACCGCACCAGGTTAGGAATGAGCCGCGATGAATCTTCAAGCGGCCCGTATACCGAATAAAGACGGAGATTGACGCACGGCAAGCCTCTCTTTTTTCCATAATAGAAGAGAAGATTGGCCGCCGCGACCTTTGAGACCGCATAGTGGCTATTCGGTGCAAAGGTAGCTTGCTCACTGGGGCCCGAAGCGTTGTCGCCGTATTCCGATGAACTACCGGCATGAAGATAGGCCGAGATTTTGCGCGCCTCGAGTCGTGCGAGAAGGCGCGAGACCAAACTGAAATTGGTCTGGTAGATCAGCTGATCATCCGTTTGAAACGAGTATCCGCCGTACGCCACGCAATCGATGATTGTTCGCGGCTGAACGGTTTCAAGCAGTTCATCTAAATTGGAATCAATCAGCAAATCGACTACTTTAACCCGATTCGGTGGCAGCGTTTCCAGGCGCCAAGCGGGCAAACGCGTCGCGGTGACAAAGATGTCATCGCGGTAACGCAAAAGCGTCAGCGCAACATTCGCGCCAACAAAACCGCTCCCTCCCAGCACGAGGATAGGTCCCTGAAGGTGGCCTATCTTTTGTTCAAGCGATAGGCCTTCGTTCATGCTGAGACAGCCCGAGTGATTTCAGAGACGACGCTAGATGGGTCGAGGCCGCACTCTGCGCGATGGAACCGCTGCGATCCATATCGTCCAGAGACATAGCCCAAGGCTGTGCGATGGACGAACTGCTTAGGTGCAGTCCCGGCGAGCATCAACCGATGCGAAAGCATTTCTCCAACGCCGCCCGAACAAACATGCTCTTCCACTACCATCAAGTAGCTAGAGCGGCGAACGCTGGCCAAAAACTCCGCAGGTAGTTCTGCGATGGGCAGTTCCGAGACCAGCCAAACGTCAGAACCTATTTCAGAGTTATGGAGCGCATCGACGATTCCCCCCGCGAGCGGGCCAGCAATCACGACGGTAGGACCGTCACCCGCCAGCAGATGACGCCAAGCAGCAAACGGTGGCGGCGACAACCATTTCGGCTGTTCTGAAAGTCCCAGACGCAGGTACGCGGGGTCGTTTGCCGACATCAGAAGTTTGATGACCTCGCGTACATCACCATCGAAGGCCGGAAGATAGGCACGCATGCGGGGGAGGGACAACAGCGCGCCGTAGTCCTCGATGGCGTGATGAGTGCTGCCCATGACTCCGTACCCATAACCGCCGCCATTCCCGACTAGGACCACGGGCATACCGTGCAAACAGACGTCGTTGCGAATCTGCTCGAATGCGCGCGCATAGAGAAATGGCGCAATACTGTACACCCAAGGGCGCAGCCCTGCCTTAGCGAGACCAGCCGCCACGGAAACCATGTTCTGCTCGGCTATGCCGGCATTGATAAAGCGCTTACCCATCTCATCGCGAAGTGGCTCAAGCGCTTGAAATCCGAGATCGCCGGTGAGAAACACGAAAGCCGGATTGGGAGCTAATTCTAGGAGAGCGCTGCAGAATGCTTGGCGCATAAAGTAGTTAATTGCTCGACAGCCTGTTGATAGGACTCCGCTGAAAGCGGCAGGTAATGCGACTCAAGCCGGCCTTCCATAGACGCTATCCCGTAGCCCTTTTTCGTCCTCGCCACAATGACCATGGGACCATCGTCGCGCTGGTGGAAGGCCGCCGTGACCTCTTCAACGTCATGGCCGTCCACCTCGAGAGTACGCCAGCCAAATGCCCGAAACTTCTCAGGCAGAGGCTCCAGATCAGCGATGTCGCATGTCCTTCCAAATCCCTGAAGGCCGTTTAGGTCGACAACGAGCGTGATCTTCAATCTCTGATGGCGGCTGAATATTAGTGCCTCCCAATTCGACCCCTCGTTCCATTCGCCATCGGACGTCAGACAGAACAGCCGACCCTCTTCACCCTTCAATTTTTTAGCCAAGGCAAGACCCGCGGCAAGACCAAGCCCGTGCCCGAGACTACCGGTTGCAAAAGGAATCGCGGGAATACTGTGCACGGGGGGATGACCGCTCAGACGAGTCCCGTCCCTGTGAAAGCTCTTTAGATCGTCGTCGCTGAGAAGTCCTGCGGACCAAAGTGTGACGTAAAAAGCGCCTGCGGAGTGTCCTTTTGACAATACGAATTCGTCGTGCTTCCCGAGCGAATTGTGGTAAAGGACCATCAAAATGTCGAGACACGATAGATTTCCGCCAACGTGTCCGACCCTACTCTCATAATGCATCTGAAGCAGGCGGAGTCTAGCCTTTAGCAGCAGTTCGGTAGTCAGGGGCATATGAGCGCCACCAATGCAGACCCATTCCCATGCCAACGGAGGATTCAGCCGTCCCACACGATAGTAAGGCCTCACCGCGAATTTGTCGATAGAGCAGGCCCTCAGACAAACCTTACAAATAACCTCCTAGTCGATAGGTAGTTTCTACCCTTACTTCATTCGCTCGTGAGTGGAGAGTTTGAGCCCAAAAGACGCGTGGGCATTCCTGTGAGAACCTCCCGCGTGATTCTCTGCCCGTTGAGATCACCCTCTTAGCTCTATAATGTTCCCATGAGGATTCTCATGTTTACCGGTAAGGGCGGCGTCGGCAAAACCAGCCTCGCTGCCGCGACCGGAATGAAACTCGCCGAGCTTGGCCACCGCACCTTGATCATGAGCATTGATCCAGCGCACAGCCTCGCGGACTGCTTTGACCTGGACAACGACCTCTTCCACGCGCAGACCTCCGATCCGCTACAGATCGCCGATCGGCTCGCCATCCTCGAATTAAACATTCAAAAAGAGATCAAGCGTCATTGGCAGGAAATCTCTTCGTACGTGAGCTCAGTGTTGCGAACCACTGGCATTAGCGGCGTCGAGGCGGAAGAACTTGCCATTCTCCCCGGCATGGAAGAGCTCAGTGCCATGATGTACATAAATCAGTACCGCCAGGAGCAGCGCTACGACGTCATTGTGCTCGACGCCGCCCCCACCGCGGAATCTCTTCGA
Source organism: uncultured Acidobacteriota bacterium (assembly GCA_963818345.1). Lineage (GTDB taxonomy): Bacteria > Acidobacteriota > Terriglobia > Acidiferrales > UBA7541 > Palsa-189. The sequence continues at coordinate 6,954 of CAWFRX010000020.1, forward strand.
TTCATCAGCATGCCCACCACGCTCGATTGGTACATGAAGCACATTTTTCCCTTTCAGCGCAACTTGCTAAAAGTTGTTCGGCCCATCGCCAATCGCGTGGCGCCTTTCGAGCTGCCAACCGACAACTACTTTGTGAATGTCCGCGATCTATTCGAAAAATTGCAGGGCATCGACGAAGTCATGGAAGACCCGCGAACCACCAGCGTCCGCCTCGTCACTAATCCGGAGAAAATGGTTCTGCGCGAGACACAACGCGCCTTCGTATATTTCTCGCTGCACGGGCTTACCGTTGATTCCATCATCGTCAATCGCGTACTCCCGGCTGAGGTCATGGACGCCTGGTTCAACGACTGGCACACGACGCAGGAGCACGTCCTTCGCGAGATCGAGGAATATTTTGCGCCGGTTCCCGTCCGCCGTGTCCCCTTGTTCTCACACGAAGTCCTGGGCAAGCAGCGGTTACATGATCTGGCCGCATTGCTGTATCCTGGAAGCGAGGACCCGTCGGCTGTCACTCGAACGGAGAAGCCTTACACCTTTGGAAAACGAGATGGAGTGTATGAAATTCGGGTCCATCTGCCATTCGCTACCAAAGGTGAAATCGGCCTGTTCAAGAAGGGCGATGAACTGGTCGTCGAGATCGGGACGCTGCGCCGCCACATTGGCCTTCCCAGGACGATGGTGATGCTGTCCCCCTCCCGCGCTACGCTAGAGAACGGACTCCTCACGGTCGAAATGTTGGAGGCAAAATGAACGAACAAACGAATGAGAGCACCGCTACCCAAGGCAGCCAAGGCACTGCTCACGAGCGCTGCCTGTGCTACGAACTCTTGGACCTCTTCCGCGCGCGCGTGGGTGTCTCCCCCGCAGTGCGGCGGCACTTGCGAAACTCGCGGGTCGAGTTCCTCAAGGCGATCCGTACAGTGATCGACGACCGCATCGAGCACTTGTCGAACGCCGGGCAACAGGGCACCAAGATTTCCGTCGAGTAGCAGCCGCCCGCTCTCGATAGTAGAAGACAGGGGCCACGGTAGCTCGCCGGGAGGTCAGCCATGGTCAGTCTGCGCAAATGTCTCGCTGTCCTGCTCCCCGCAATTGTCCTCTCACTAGCTGGGCGCGAGACACAGGTCCGCGCCGACGTCAAGGTGCCGCCCCTCGAACTGAAAGATGCCCGTCTCCCCAACGGCCTCCGCGTGATCCTGGTCCCGGACCACAGCGCTCCGGTCTACGCCATCAATGTCTGCTACAACGTCGGCAGCCGCAATGAAAAGCCCGGTCGAACCGGCTTCGCTCACCTTTTCGAACACATGATGTTCGAGGGTTCGCAAAATGTGGGCAAAGGCGAGCACTTCATTCTCGTCCTCAACAACGGCGGCGGCATGAACGGCACCACCAGCGAGGACCGCACCATGTATTTCGAGGAGTTGCCGAAAAATCAGCTCGATCTCGGCCTCTACCTCGAAGCGGATCGCATGCGCGCCCTGAATATCACCCAGGCCAATTTCGAGAACCAGCGCCAAACCGTCGAGGAAGAGCGGCGTCAGTCCGTTGATAACCAGCCCTACGGCAAAGCCGAAATCGACATCGACAGCCTTTCCTACGACAACTTCGCCTACAAACATTCCACCATCGGCTCGATGATCGATCTCAACGCCTCGACCGTTCAGGATGTCGCCGATTTCTTCCGCATCTATTACGCTCCGAATAATGCCGTCCTCACGCTCGTTGGCGACTTCAATCCCGATGAAGCCCTGGCCAAAATCAAAAAGTACTTTGCAGCGATTCCCTCGCAGCCCGCGCCACCCAAGGTCGACTTGACCGAAGAAGCCCACTACGGTGAGCGCCGGGAAACCATCTACGATCCGCTGGCCCGCTTGCCGCGAATCGAGATGGCCTACCATATTCCGCCCGGCAACACTCCGGAAAACGACGCCGCTCAGCAACTCGCCGATATCCTCGGGCAAGGTCAGAGCTCGCGCATGTACCAGCATTTGGTCAAGGACAAGCAGCTGGCTTCACAGGTTACGGTTCGTGCCGACGCACGCATCGGACCCAGCCTGCTTTACATTTCCGCGACCACGCGGCCGGGCGTGAAAGTCGAAGACCTCGAGAAGGGGCTCGACGACGAGCTCGCCGCAGTCGCGAAGACTGGCGTCACACCCGACGAACTCGCCAAAGCCAAAACCCAACTCCTGCGCCGGTTCATCGACCAGCGCCGCTCGGTCCTGAACACGGCCAATCAAATCGGCCGCGATGCCGTCTTCTTTAACGATCCAAATTTAATTAACACGGCCATCGATAAACAGCAGGCAGTAACCCTCGAGCAAGTGAACGCGGCCGCCAAAAAGTATCTCGTCCGGGACCAGCGGGCCGTGGTCATCACGCTTCCGGCCACAGCGGACCACGCCGCAGCGTCCGCGCCGGCGGAGTGACCGCGGCCTTGCGCATCGCTACGCAAAATTCGGCATCAGGGGGGAGAGCGATCATGCCACGTTTAGCTCGGCCTTCCGGGTTCGCCGCGCGTGCGGCAACTTTAATCGCCGCCCTGCTAGTCGCCCTTGCAGGTCTCGGCGCAGGCGCCGCCAGAGCGCAGGACAAAGCCACGCCGCTGAGCAAAATCGAGCGCCTGAACCGCGCGCCGGTGAACAAAGAAATCCTGCGCGTTCAGCTTCCCCGCCCCACCGTCGCCAAATTGCCGAATGGACTCACTGTCATCCTCGTCGAAGATCACAAACTCCCTACGGTCGCCTTCACGATGTGGATCACTCCCGGGCAGCTCGGCGATCCCGGCGAACTCCCCGGTCTGGCGTCGTTCACCGCCGACATGCTCCGCCAGGGCACCGAACGCCGCACCAGCGCGCAACTCGCCGCCGAGGTGGATACGCTCGGCGCCACGTTGAACGCCAATTCCGCGTTCGGCGCGAGCTACACGACCGTCACCGCGTCAGGGCTCATCGGCGATACCGAGCGCATCCTCGATCTGATGAACGATATCGTGTTGCACCCGGCGTTCGCAGCCGACGAACTCATGCAGTACAAGCGCCGCGAGGGAGCCGCTCTCGAGCAGCGCCTTTCGAATCCAGGTTTCCTCGCGCAACAAGCCATGCGCCGCGTGCTATATGGCGAACCGCCTTTGTCGCTTTCCTCGCCCACCAAGGAATCGATCGAAAAAGTTACCGCGGATGACCTCAAGCAATTTCACGATCGCTACTACCGCCCGGGCAACACGCTTCTCGGCGTCATCGGCGATTTCAAAACAGACGACATGCGCGCGCTCATCACCAAGCAGTTTGCCGCTTGGGCGGGCGCCGGCGAGCCGCCCGTTACGCCGCCCAGCGTTCGGAGAGACTTGCCGGCGGCTCCGCAGCCGCGAAGATCACGCTCGTCGATCGCCCAGGCTCGGTGCAAACCTATATCCTTGCCGCCGACCGCGCCATCCCCCGGACCGATCCCGATTACTACGCGCTCGAAGTGATGAACCAAATCCTCGGCGGCGGCCCTCAATCGCGCCTGTTCCTCGATCTTCGAGAGGAACACAGTTACACCTATGGCGCGTACAGTCGCTTCACCTCGGAAGTCTATCCGGGCGATTGGGCCGCGAACGCCGCCGTGCGCACGCCGGTGACCGACGGCTCGATGGAGCGATTCCTCTACGAGTTCAAGCGCATCGGCGACGAGCCCGTCCCAGCGAGCGAACTCGATGACGCCCGCCACGCAATCGTAGCCGGCTTCGCGCTATCGCTCGAGCGCCCCGCCGAATTGCTGAACAACGCGCTGCAAGCTCAACACTTTGGTTTGCCCGCCGACTACTGGGATAAGTATCCCGACCGCATTTCCGCCGTCACCGCCGTCGAGGTCCAAGCCGCCGCAAAAAAATACGTCGACACCGCGCACCTGCAATGGGTTTGTGTAGGCGACCCCCAGCAAATACGCGCCGCCCTGGCGAAATACGGACCCGTCACCGTGGTAAGCCCTGAAGGCAAGCCCGAAAACTAGCGCGCCGCCCAGTAAAATTGGAACGCCGTGCACCTCGCGCTAGTGTCAACACACAACGCGATGTGCGCCACAAGTGCGTACCAGAACGGAGCCAGAACAGCCTGTAGAGGGGTTTGCCCAGAACGACCCACCGAAAATGTAATCCGCACGAAACGTTGTCATCCCGAGGCCCGCAGGCTGAGGGATCTGCTTTTACTTCGCAACCGACAACTATTTGTGGATGTAGTCGGGTGCCCAAGGTTTCGAATTCTGAAACCTGGGTCCGAGGTTTGGATCTGCAGACAGACTCAAGACCTGCTAGACGCGGTCAAAGGCACCGCCTCTGCCGTCTGCCTCGGATCCCGCCGTTCGATCCAAACGAGTAATACCAGCGCCGGTAACGTAACCAGGGTGGTCAGCAGAAAGAAGGGCACCCACCCGATCGCTTCCGAAAGCGCGCCGCCCGTCGACCCCACGACCGTCCGGCCCAATAATGCGAGCGAAGCGAGAAGGGCATATTGCGTGGCGGTGAATTTGGGCGAACACAAACTCGAGATAAAAGAGACAAGCGCAGTGCCGGCCATGCCCGTGGTTATATTTTGCGCCGCGACGCAGAGCGCGAGGTAGGCGATCTTATGGCCGCCTACGGCCTGAAGGACGTACGTCAGGTTCCCGACCGCTTGCAAGATTCCGCAGAAAACCAATGAGCGGAGGAGTCCAAAGCGCACGGTGATGACTCCGCCCAGTAGCGCCCCCAAAATAACGGTGAAGGGACCAAAGAATTTCGAGATCAAGGCGATCTCATTAAGCGTAAAACCAAGAGAGATGTACAGCGGCGTTGACATGACCGCGGCCATGCCCTCGCCCAGCTTGTAGTCGAGAATGATGAACAGGATGAGCGCCCAGTAAGGGCGACGCATGAAGTCTGAGAAAGGACCGACTACCGCAGTCGAGAACCAATCTCCAACGGATCCCCACATGCCCTGGGTAGCACGCGGGCGACGAAAAGCTTCCCTGGATACGACGGGCTCAGGGCCAAGCATAAAGGTCAGCGTACTGACGGCGAGCAGCAAGGCCATGATGGCGTATGCCGCGAACCACCCAAAACGCGCGGCGATGACCAGAGCGCCAGCGCCAGAAGCCAGCATGCCCAGGAATAGCCAGTTTGAATCATGGCCGCCCCTGGGCCCTGAAGCTCAAGGGGGAGGATTTCGATTCTCCACGCATCAATCACGATATCCTGGCTCGCAGAGAGGAAGGCCAGAACAGCGGCCAATATCCCCATCGTGCCCAGGTTGCGTTTGGGATCGCATGATCCAAGGGCCAGAATTGCCGCGATCAGTGCGATTTGAATACTCAGACCCCACCCGCGCCGCCGTCCCATCGGCAATGGCGGCGGCAACCGATCGATGAGAGGCGACCACAGGAATTTGAGAGCGTAGAAAGAGCTGACGAGGGCGAACGCTCCGATAGCCGACCGCTTGACGTGCGCCGTGGCGAGCCAGGCCGAAAGGGTCAGATAGATAAGCATCAGCGGCAATCCGCTGGAAAAGCCGATGGCCAGAACCTGCAGCACGCGCCGGTCGGTGTAATCCGCGATCGCGTTCCGCCAGCCGGTGGTCTGCTTATTTTCCATGCCTGTTTGCATCATGCGAAGAATGCCTTCATAGCGCAAGTCCCGCCAAGCGCCATGCGCCCTGCTACCAAACACGCCAACTGGCTCAGCTTGCGGCCCGCCGTGGTAGCACAGGCACTCTGCCTGTGCGAGTCAATTCCAGCCCGTTGCAGCCACACAACCTCTGGCTCGCGCGTGGCCGTTCCGGCTCCGCTTGCAGCCCGCGTCATAGTCATAATCCATGGCACCGCGGCCAACGCCGCGCTAAAGTTACACAACATGTGCGGCATTTGCGGTGCGATCGGCGATGAACATAGCCTCTAGCCGAAACTCGCGTCCGCAACATGTTAGCCGCAATGGTTCACCGCGGCCCCGATGACGAAGGCGTGCTCGCCAAGCCGCTCGCCGTCCTAGGCATGCGCCGCTTGAGCATCATCGATCTCGGCGGCGGCCATCAGCCCGTCTACAACGAAGACGGCTCGATCTGCGTCGTCTTCAACGGCGAAATCTACAATTTCCCGCATCTCCGCTCGTCGCTCGAAACGCGCGGCCACCATTTCCGCACGCACTCCGACACCGAAGTCATCGTCCACGGTTACGAAGAGTGGGGCGAACGCTGCCTCGAGCATCTGCGCGGCATGTTTGCCTTCGCCCTTTGGGACGGCCGCGGCCAGACCCGCGCGCACGCCGGCAGCGCTCGCCGCCCGCGCGTGTTGCTTGCCCGCGATCGACTCGGCATCAAGCCGCTCTACTACACCGCGGCCGGACGGGACGCTCCTGTTCGCCTCGGAAGTGCGCGCCTTGCTCGCAAGTGGTGCGATCGAGCGGCGCATCAATCCCGAAGCCATCGAGGCCTACTTGCTCTTCGGCTCGGTGGTCGAACCCACGACGCTGGTAAAGGGCATCCTGTCCTTGCCGCCGGGCCACTCCCTGATGGTTTCTTGCGACGCTCCGGCTGCCGCCAAGCCTAAGCTGTATTGGGACCTCGGCGCCGCCGCGAGAGCCTCCTCGGCGAACGCGCCCAAGGATCTGCCCTCCGCCGCGCGAGCCGTGCGGCCCTTGCTCGAGGAGGCCGTGCGCAGCCACCTGATTGCCGACGTGCCCCTCGGTCTTTTCCTGAGCAGCGGTCTCGATTCGATGGCGCTCGTCGCGCTCGCCAGCCGCGAACGCAGCGGCCTGCACACTTTCACCGTCGTTTTCCCGGAGCTCGAATTCAGCGAAGCGCCCGCAGCGCGGAAAATCGCCGAGCACTTCGGCGCCGAGCATCGCGAATTGCTGGTCACGGCCGGCGAAATGCAAGCCCGCCTGGGCGAAGCCGTCGAGTCGCTCGATCAGCCCAGCATGGACGGCATCAACACATTCTTCGTCTCCTGGGCCGCGCGCCAGGTTGGCCTGAAAGTCGCTCTTTCTGGATTGGGCGGCGATGAAGTCTTCGGTGGGTATCCCACCTTCCGCCTGACGCCGCGCGTGGCGAAATGGTCGGCGCTAACGCGTTACGTGCCTGCAGCGGCGCGTAACGCTACAGCCTGGGCAGTGATGGAGAGCAGCCGCCACTCGAAGCGCCCGCGCAAAATCGATGGTCTGCGCAAAGCCGTCGAGATTTGGAAGGACCCCAGCGCGCTGCCGCATCCCTATTTCTTCACGCGCATCCTGTTCACGCCCACGCAGGCCGAAAGCCTATGCTTGCCAGCCGCGACCGAACTCGCGACCGGCCCGCCGTCGCAGCCCAACAAGCCCGCCGCGCAGCCCACTGCGCACAACGGTGCCGACGGCCGCCCGCCTTCCTGGCGTGATTGGTTAGCCCAGTCCGTCGCGCAGGCCGCACAACTCGAGGGCGACTCCGCGGTCTCCTGCCTCGAGCTGCGCACCTACATGCTGGACACGCTGCTCCGCGACACCGACGCGATGAGCATGCATCACTCCCTCGAGGTTCGCGTCCCGCTCCTCGATCACCCGCTCGTCGAATGCCTGCTCGGTTTGCCGGACTCCGCCAAGCGTGGCCCCGGCCTGTCGAAAGCGCTCCTGGTCGAATCGCTGAAAGACCTGCTGCCCACCGACGCCGTCCGCCAACCCAAGAAAACCTTCACGTTTCCTTGGGAACGCTGGCTGCGCGGCCCGCTCGGCCTCGAGGTTGCCGCGTGCCTAAATGGAGGCAGCGGTTTGACGCCTTCGCTCGCGCCCCTGCTCGACGCCAAGGCAGTCCAATCGGTTTGGCAGAGTTTTTTGCTTGGTCAAACAGGTTGGGCCCGCCCGTGGAGTCTTTTCGTGCTCAACGAGTGGGTGCGAAAAAATTTGGACGAAGCTGAATCACCAGCCGAGCCGGCTAGCTCGGCCTCCCGCGCCACGACACTCTGAAAACCTTGGCTCGCCGCATCAACCACCGGTCATTTCGACCGAGGTGGCGGCCGTCCTCTTCCGCTTCCCGCGCATCGGGACGCGCCGCCACGCAGCGGAGAAATCCCTCAGTCGGTTTCGTCTGGTCGCTACGCTTGACGTTCCTGCTGGGTGGTCCAGGGCCGTGGTGACGTACGGGCTCAGGCGTCTAGTCGCGACCGCCGTGCCCCAGTATCCTGCGGTCATCCCGAAGAGGAACGCAGACGTGTTTGTTAGCTCGCCGGAGAGAATATCCAAGCGAAGGGCAGGATCCGAAGAATTTTGGCTTTCGAAGCCTTCCCCTGCCAGCCACACTTCGGGCTTTCGCAGGAGATATCCTCATCTCCAAAGAGCGTCATCGCTTCGTTTTCGGAGAGCGTGGGCTTAAAGCACTTACGTTGCAGATTGATGTAGTGGCCGCCCTTGGGGCATGCAAAGACCAGTCTGTAGGCTTTATTCATGACTCATCATAGCACATCGATTGGGCGCTAACCGGACCCGCCTGACTATGGTGTTCCAACGCCTCCTCTTGTGGCGCAGAAACACCTCTCCACAAAACGAGTTCGCGGCGCTGCTTCTGCCCTGTTTTCTAGTGGTTCGCCGCCTTCAGTTTGGCCAGCTTGTCTTCGAATTCAACCTCGCGGGCAGCTGTGATGTCATTGAAAATCTCCCGATTCACAAACAGCTTTGGATTAGTTTTCGCCGCTGCCATGCGCTCCCGAAGCGATCCCGAGGGTTGGCTAAGAATACCGCTCCAATTCGAAACACTCGTCTCCAGATAAATGTCCACGGGGTAGAGCTTGCTCAGCGTCTCGAAGGTATGCCGGACCGTCGCCTCCGTAATGTAGGCATTCTTGCTGAGGTCATCGGGATACTCCCAGCAGCAAAACTCCACTACTTTGTAATCTCGCCCGCGGTCTCGAACGGTATAAGCGAACGTGGTCGACCCAGGGCTGTGTCCCGGCGTCAAATAAGTTGTGACGCTGAGAGGCCCAACCTTTACGACGTCGCCATCGAACAGCGCGCGATCCACGTGGGCCGCAGGAAAACGTCGCGGACTGCCCGGAGCCCCCGGCCCCCCAATTCCCGGTCCCGGTGCCTCTGGCGCAGGTGCGGGAATTGCCGGAGGATTGAACATTCCATGCTCGATGTACGGAATCTCGGAGAATGCCGCCATCAAAGGAGCGCCCGTCTTCTCCTTCAATTCCGAGGCGCCGCCAGCCTGATCCCCGTGATTGTGATTGACGATGATGGCTTTGATGTCGGTCAACTTAAAGCCCAGACTTTCGATGCTTTTTTCTTCGTTTCCTACCGCATCCTGATCCGTCGCGCCCATCAAGATGTCACCCTGCGGCGAGGTCAGCAGGAAAGCCTCCCCGTTGAGATCGCCGACAAAGTAGAGATTGCCGATGATCTTGTACGGTTCAGCCGGCAAGGAATTATTCGTAATGTCCTTGCGGATTTCCAGTGTCGTGGCGATGAGTTGCTTGCCCAGCTTCGCCTGCTCAGCCGTAAAGGGCGGGTACGGTGCAGGTCCTGGTGCATGCATCTGCGCCTGAACCAAAACGGCGGCGGCACACGCCAACAGCGATCCAAACACAAAAAGATAACGCTTCATAGGCTCCTCGTTTTTCGGGTCTGTCGTCGGCCGCCAAGCATAGACTGAAGAAAACCGCATTGCAAGAAACACGCCCCGTGCCTGTGTCGCGCACCGCACGGAAAACCAACCTCCATGAGGTATTCTTTGCGTCAGGCCACCATCACGCTCCGAGCGGCGCCTCGATCCTGCCCGCCGAAACAACGACGCGATCCTTGCCGCCTCTTTTCGCCTCGTAGAGCGCCTGATCTGCAGCCCGGAAAAGTTCTTACACGTGTGCCATGATCCGGAAACAGCGGCACGCCGCAAAAAATCGAGAGGCCTCCGTCGAGTCGTTCGAGACCTTCCATATTCGACGCCACGCTGCTAAAAAATCCTTCCCGTAACGCTTCCGCCCTGGCACGAACGATCTCACACGAGGCTCCTGGCAGAATCAGCGCAAATTCTTCGCCGCCATATCGGGCCGGCACGTCTTCGGAACGAACGCGAGACTTCAAATACGCCCCCAGCTTGTTCAATAACCGGTCGCCGGCAGGATGCCCGAATGAGTCGTTAAACTGTCTTAAGTTGTACATGTCAATCATGATCACGCCAATCGGCGCACCCGTGCGTCGAGCGCGCCGATTTCGCGATAGACCACATCTTCCAGGTAACGCCGGCTGCACAACTGGGTGAGCGGATCTCGAATGCTCTGATCTCTCAACTTCTCGCGCAGCCTCACGTTCGCGATCGCCAGCGCTAAAGTTTCGGCCACCGACCCCGCAACTTCCCGGAATTGCACGCTACCCGATTCCAAATCATCTTTCTCCTGCCACGTTATGTGAAATAACCCTAGAGGCTGGCCCTGTGCCATCATCGGTTACTGCTACTGAGGGTCCAAGGCAGAATTGCCGAGCAGATCGGGGCGATTACGGCGCGTTTTTTCCAGAGCCATGCGGTGGCGCCAACGGCGAATCTCTTCGTGGTTTCCGCCGAGCAGAACTTCGGGGACGGGCCAGTCGCGAAACTCTGCTGGCCGCGTGTAATGCGGAAAATCGAGCAGTAGAGGCTGCGCTTCCGGAGGCCAGGAAGCTGGCGGCGCGCTGCGGGAGGCGGGCGACCTTTCACCCGCTCCCGCGGTGTGTGCGGCGTCTTGCGACTCGCTGCCTTGTGGCGCGGAGAACGACTCGTGAATAGTGGAAGCCTCATTGCCGAGCGCGCCTGGCAGCAGGCGCGTGACTGCCTCCAAAATCAGGGCCGCGCCGAGTTCGCCGCCCGATAGCACGAAATCGCCGATCGAAACCTCCTCCGTAGCGAGATGTTCGGCGACGCGCTCGTCCACGCCTTCATAGCGGCCACAGAGCAGAACGATGCGATCGAGCGTCGCCAGACGCCGCGTCGCGGACTGACGGAAGAGCTTGCCGGAAGCCGAGAGCAAGATTACCGATGCAGCCACAGGGGCTGCACTCACCGGCGCCATGGATGCGGCCTTCGTCGGCGTTGCCGAAGTCGCAGACGCCTCAGCGCCGAGAAGTGCCTCAACCGCTTCGAACAGCGGCTCGGGCTTGAGCACCATGCCTTCGCCGCCACCAAACGGGCGATCATCGACGGTGCGATGCCGATCGTGCGTAAATGCCCGCAAATCTTGGACGCCCACGTCGATCAGGCCAGCCTCGCGCGCACGGCGGATAATTCCGTGGTCCAGCGGCCCAGTGAAAAATTCCGGGAAGATCGTGACGATGTCAAAACGGATGGCGATGGCGTATCCCTCTTTTGCTTTTTGCGCTTTTTGCGGCGCGATGGGTGCAGCACCCAGCCTCGATGCAAATGAAGATTACACGAAGAGGGGTCACGCGATTCAGGTCCAGCAGTCCTTCGGGCAGGCGCACCTCGATGCGGCGGGCGTCGGTGTCAACGAGCGTGCAGATTTCGGCTGCGAGTGGGATCAGCAATTCGCCACGCGGCGTCTCGACGGCGAGAAGCCACGATTCGGCCGGCCCTCTCGCGCCCTCACCGGCGTTCTGAACCTCGCGCACCGTGCCGAGCGGCCCTGCGGCGCCCTGCTCCCACACCGCGCATCCCAGCAGGTCGGAGATGTAGTGGCGGTCCGGGCGGAATGCGAAGCGTTCACTGAACGGAACTTGTACCTCGAGGCCGCGCAGGCGTTCCGCATCGTTGATGCTGTCGATGCCCGCGAAATGGAAGATGGCTTGCCCCAGGTGCATGCGGCAAGAGGAATCGCGATGCGTCGCGGTGCGCGCCGGCCGTCGCAAAGCCACACTTGCGCCAAGGCCGTCAATCGCTCCGGAAAGTCGGTCAGAACTTCAGCGGCTACTTGGCCGCGCCTACCCCAAGGCCGCAGGATGCGCGCCAGGGTCAGTCCAGAGAAGGGTTCGAGGCCACTACTCGAGGATTTCAAGCGTGAATCGCTTTTTGAGTTTCATCCCAGCCGCGCCCAGGATGGTGCGAATCGACTTCGCCGTGCGGCCCTGCCGGCCAATCACTTTTCCGAGGTCGGTGGGATGAACGCGAAGCTCCATCACGATCACCTGCTCGCCTTCGACAACGTGAACCTGAACGTCTTCTGGATGATCCACAAGAGCTTTCGAGATCGCTTCAACCAGCTCCTTCATGAGAAACCCTCCGCATTCGTCGGTATCAGCAGGGAGCTTGGCTGGAACATGTCCTGCTGGAGGGTGAAATCGCCTGGCAAAGTCGGCACGCGTCAGACGATCTTCTGGTTGCGCAGGAAACTTACGACGGTATCGCTTGGTTGGGCACCGCACCCCAGCCAATACTTGATGCGCTCGGCCTCGAGCTTAATCTCCGCCGGATTCTTCAGTGGGTTGTAGGTTCCCACGATTTCGACAAAGCGGCCGTTGCGGGGGCGCCGCTTGTCGATCACCACGATGCGATAACTCGGCATCTTTTTCTTGCCAACCCTAGCCAGACGAATAGACAGCACGCGAAATACCTCCGTTTATCATTCTATCTCGGAACAGCGAATTCGCCAACCGTTCATGATGCGAGAAAGTTCCGCGTGCCGGAAGCAGTCCGTGGCGTGGTCATTGACCATGCCGGCAGCCTGCATGAACGCATAGCAGATCGTGGACCCCACAAAACGGAAGCCGCGCTTCTTGAGCGCGCGGCTCATGGCGTCGGATTCGGCAGTGCGCGCCGGAACGTCTTGAGCCAGCGCCGGCGATTCACGCGCGGGCGCCCGCCGACGAACTGCCAGATGTATCGCGCGAAGCTTCCAAACTCTTTCTGCACGGCTAGAAACGCGCGCGCATTGCGTGATGGCCGACTCGATTTTCAGGCGATTGCGGACGATGCCCGGATCGCGCCAGAAGCGCCGCACCTTGCGGCTGATCGTAACGGGCGATCTTCACTGGGATCGAAGCCATCGAACGCCGCGCGAAAGCCCTCGCGCTTGCGCAAAATGATTTCCCAGCTCAAGCCCGCCTGCATGGCGTCGAGAACCAGAAACTCGAACAGCTTCCGATCGTTTTTGACCGGGACGCCCCACTCGCGGTCGTGATAGCGCAGGGCCAACTCGCTCTTCGGCCACGCGCAGCGGCGCGGATCGGCCTGCTTCAACCGCGCGTTTCATTCTTCGGGTTTAGCGTCAGGCCCTGGTTCGCCGCGCTTGCATCGCATCCTTGAGTTTGCCAAGGCCGCGCAGCCGTCCTTGCGCGGCGAGCGCGCCGTATTGCTTCATCATCGTGCGCATCTGCAGATACTGCTTGAGGACCTGGTTGACTTCCTGCACGGAGGTGCCGCTGCCGCGGGCGATGCGCTTGCGCCGCTTGCCGTCGATCAATCCGTGATCGTTGCGCTCGGCCGCTGGTCATGGAGTTGACGATGGCCTCGATGTGCTTGAGACGCGATTCGTCGACCTCGGCGTCCTTGGGAAGATTCGCCAGCGGCCCAATTTTGGGAAGCATGCCGAGCACCTGCTGCAGCGGACCCATTTTGCGGACCTGGCGCAACTGGTCGCGAAAATCCTCGAGCGTGAATTCGCTGCGCCGGAGCTTGCGCTCGAGTTCGGCGGCCTTTTTGTGGTCGAGCGTCTGTTCGGCGCGCTCGATCAGCGACAGCATGTCGCCCATGCCCAGAACGCGCGAGACGATGCGCTCGGGATAGAAGGCTTCGAGCGCGTCGTACTTTTCGCCCACGCCGACGAATTTCACCGGCGCGCCGGTGACTTTGCCGATGGAAAGCGCCGCGCCGCCGCGCGCGTCGCCGTCGAGCTTGGTGAGAACGACGCCGGTGACGCCGAGGCGGCGGTGAAATTCGCCAGCGGAACGCACCGCGTCCTGGCCGGTCATGGCGTCGGCGATGAACAGGATCTCGGCGGGCTGCAACTCGCGCTTGAGCTGGCCGAGCTCGGACATCAGCTCATCGTCGATGTGCAGGCGGCCGGCGGTGTCCACCAGGATCACGTCGGAGGCGGAGAGCTTGGCCTCGCGAATCGCGCCGCGCGCGATTTCGAGCGGCTTATCGGTGCCCGCGCCAGGCCAGCAGGCAGGCCGATGGCCTTGGCCACTTGCGCCAGTTGCTCGCGCGCGGCCGGGCGGTAAACGTCGGTCGAAACCACCAGGGGCCGATGGCCGTGGCCGGCGAGCCATTTCGCCAGCTTGCCGGTGGTGGTGGTTTTGCCCGAGCCTTGCAATCCGACGATCAGCCAGACCGAAGGCGGACGCGAGTTGAACAAGGAGCGCGCCTGCTTGCCGAGCAGCTCGAGCAGTTCATCGCGGACGATCTTCAGCACTTGCTGATCGGGCGAGAGTTGCAGCAGGACTTCCGAGCCGAGGGCCTTTGCGCGGATGTGCGCGAGCACCTCGTCGGCTACCTCGACGTTGACGTCGCCGTCGAGCAGCGCTTCGCGAATGCCGACCAGCGCGCCGTCCAGGTGCTCTTCGCTGAGCTTGCCCTGGCCGCGCAGATTCTTGAATACGCGCTGAAATTTTTCGGTGAGATTATCAAACATGCTCGAAGTGTCCGCCCGCCGCGCCGCGCGGCCTCAATTCATTCTAGGAGAGCCCCTCGCCCCGGTCAATCAACGGGGTCAACGAACGGCTTCCATCAACCTCAGACGTGACGGCGCCCGTTGACGCTCGAAGAGCCGTCCTCAGCGCTCACTCAAACCGCCGGTGGTTACGACCACGCCAAGAACGTGTATACGGTGGAACGAAATATATGGGCATATGTATACTGGTATAACGAAAGGAGCATGCTGAAACCCGTCAAATGGGTCGGGCGTCGCTCAGGGATTTGCGGTCTTTCCCTCGCGAGGTGAGGATCGACATTGGGTACGCGCTCTTTGCCGCCCAGCAAGGCAAGACCGATCCCGCCTCGAAGCCTCTCAAAGGCTTCGGCCTTGCCAGCGTGCTCGAGATCGTGGTCTCGCGTCACGGCAGTGCCTGGAGGGGCGTCTACACCGTGTGTTTTGAGGACGCCATCTACGTTTTGCATGTATTCCAGAAGAAGTCCACAAAAGGCATCGCGACGCCCGCGAGGGAGATGGATTTGATTCGGCAGCGGCTCCTGGAAGCCGAGCGGGAACATCGAGAAAGGCGGAACTAACATGAAAACCAAAAAGAAAAAAAGAAGAGAAACGATCGCGTTGCCCGCGTTTCCGTGGGCAGTGGAAACGTCTTTGCGGACCTTGGCCTTCGCAACCCTGAGCAAGAGCTGCTCAAAGCGCAACTCACCTTGCAAATCTACGCGATCCTCAAGGACAGCGAGTTGACACAGGTCGATATCGCCAAAATTCTCGGAGTGCGGCAGCCGCAGGTATCCTTGCTCATGCGCAACCGCGCTGGAAATTTCTCCGTTGGACGCCTGATGGAATTCCTCACCGCTCTTCGCCAAGACATTGAAATCACGGTCCGGCCAACGCGCAAGGAACACGGCGCGCTCTTAGTTATCTCTGCCTGAACCTTGGCTGTGGTTGAGCCGTAGTATCATTCGCCCAATTCTGGCGGTAGGGTGCAGTGAGTTCGAACTCGTACCATGTTCGAACGCCCCGCGGCCATTATAAGTAACCGACAAGTAATCCTTGACCTCTAGGAACTAAACTGTTATCATCACGCATGACGTTCGACATTCATTCCGCTTGCGAGAACCCCCGAAGGCTAGCGTTAGCTCCCACTCTCTTCGCGCGCGATTGCCGTTCTGCCCCTCGTTCCGGAGCAGCCCGGGGTTCCAGTATCTTGCGCAGTCTGTCGCGCTCCTGCACGTGCAGCCCGAAATATCAACTCCCATGTTTTCAAGACCTTGCCCGTTCTTTGTGCGTTCGTCAGCGCCGGACGAAAGTCAACTCCTTTGTTTTCATGCGCGTGCGCACTCCTTTGTAAAAACACCGGGGTGGGGGGGTATACGCCCGATTATGGTACTCAAAATGGCGCACGAACCAGGGTCGGTCAGGGCAAGCTCAGAAATTGCGCGAGGCTGTCGGCTGCGTTGCCGATGGCGCGGGCCAGGCTTAGTTTGGCGATGTTGTGCGCAAACACGCTGTTGATGTAATCGAGCTGCGCGGAGGAGACGGTTTCCTGGGACTGCACGACTTCGACATTGTTGCTGACCCCGGCCTCGAGGCGCGTGCGCATCTGGCCTAGCGTCTGCTGGGAGAGCGTAATGTTCTGCTGAGCCAAGTCCACCTGGCTCGTTGCGGCCTGGAGATCGAGATAAGCGTTGCGCACATCGCTTTCGATTTGGCCTTTCAGGTCGTCGAGCTCGGCTTGCCGCTGCGTCAGAGTCGCCGTGGCTTGCTCAATGTCGCCTGCTGCCCGGCCGCCCTGCCAAATGGGAACGCTTAGCGTGGCGACCACGGTGAACGTGCCGTGCGCCTCGGCAGGGTGCTTCCGATCGCGCCGTAATCGGCATTGACCGCCAGAGACGGCAGGCGTTCATCTTTCGCTGCGGCCAGCGCCCGCTCCGCTGCCCGCACCTGCGCCTGCGCCGCTTTCAAGTCCGCGCGCTGGTCGAGCGCCTTCTTCAGCGCGTCTTCGACTCCCACCGTGGGCGCCGCGGAAAAAGGAATTTGATCGGTGAGTTCGTATTGAGCATTCACGGGCAAGCCGGTCAGCCGCGCGAGATTAATTTTTTGCTTGGCCGCGTCGTCCTGGAGGGTCAGCAGCCGCTGCCTCTCGGTGAGAAATTCTACTTGGCTGCGGTTGACGTCCAGCTGAGCGGCTTTCCCGAAGTTGAATTGTTGCATGGTTTGCATGTAGAGAGCGTTGGCGGTGTCGACCTCGACCTGTTCCGCCTGGACGCGCGCCTGCGCCGCAAGCACCTGAAGGTAAGCGCCTCCGACCGCGAGCACCACGAGATCGCGAGCGTCTTGCACCGTGAACTGGTTGGCCGTCAGTGTCTCTTTGGAGGCGCGATAGTTGTTGAGTTCGGTCATGTTCGCCACGGTCTGTGATAGGCGCGCGCGGACATCGGTGTAACTGAACGGCCCAATCAGAGTCGGAATGGAAAAGCCCGGAAACTTGAACGTGAGACCGATGGTCTCCAGGTTCTCTGTTTCCTCGGTCACGGCGACATCGCCATTGAAGTTGGGGAGTAGGCTACTGCGAGCGGTCCTGCTTTGGCCGTGCGCCTGTTGCACCGCTTGCGCCAAGCCGACGCTTCCCAAGTTGTACTGGAGCGCACGCTGCACGGCTTCGCGCAGCGACAGCTTGCCCGAGAAAGGCATCTTGGCGACGCTACTGGTGCTGCCGGTGAAGGGACCCTGCACCTGCACCGTTGGATTCAGCGTGTCGACGCTGGTCGTGGTCCCCGGCACGGGCGCCTCTGCCGCCGCGACGCCTCCCGTTTGTCCGGTGCGCCCGGAGAGAGGGAGTTGCGCAGCCTGCGAGGCCTGCGGCTGCGTGGCGCCTGAGCCGATTTGAGCGAATGCGCCGCCGGCCAGCGTCAGGAATCCAATCAGGACGATCAGGGCCGCGACGCTCGCCCGCGCCATGGTATGTGTACGTTTTTTCATTTAGCCTAGACCATGCCTTTCCATATTGGCTGGAGCTGACAAGAATTCGCTCTCAGAGTCTCGTGGGAATGCAGTTGTGTCAAATCCGCGGCGCGTCAATGGGGATTTGCGGTCGCTGGCACCGTTGTGTTCACAACACCACGCGCGAGTTTCCTTGTTTCCCGCCAATTTGTCGGGACTATACTTGTGTTCCCCCTTACTGTCAGTCCGGACGATTTGAAGCAATCCGGTCCATTGTGAGCGCTGAGAGACTGCGCGTCTCGGCTCTCTTTTCGGGTCATGACACTGCTCTGTTTTCCGCATCGGCCGGATAGCGAACGGTCACGCATCTCTGTTTCTCTAAAGGCTCGGCTGGATATTTGTCTCGCTCGAGAAAGAGTTGCCGAAATCGACTGCCCCATGCGCGCAAACTATAGACAAATCAATCGAAACCCAACGATGTTCGCAGCCGCAGGCGCGCTTCTCTTTTTTCTGCTCTGGTCGCCGTGGGCAGAAGACAATGAGGTCAACCGGGTTCTCGCGGTCCGCCTGCTTGAAAAACGAGGGTACGCTGTCTCTGTCGGCGCAAACGGTCGAGAGGCCGTGACCGCTCTTGAAAAGGAAACATTCGATATCGTGCTGATGGACGTCGAGATGCCGGAGATGGACGGCTTCCAAGCCACGTCCGCCATTCGCGAACGGGAGGCAAACTCGGAGGGTCACGTTCCCATCGTTGCTTTAACGGCGTTCGCACTAAAAGGCGATGAGCAACGGTGTCTGAGTGCCGGGATGGACGCTTACGTCTCAAAACCGCTGCGCACCGACGAACTCTTTGCCACGATCGAGCGCCTGCTAAGCAAGGCATAGGAGGAAAGGCAGGCCGCAAGCGCGAATTGCCCTGCATCCAACTCCGTTGGTCGCTTGACCGCTTCTGGCCGGTCGCCTAGACTGAATGTTTTCCCCGGCCTGTCGGCCGGAGACAGAGGAGCTCTCGTTGCCGAAACGCACCTTTCAACCTAAAGTGCGCCGTCGCCACAAAACGCACGGCTTCCGCGCGCGCATGAAGACCATAGGGGGCCGGAAGGTCCTTGCGGCGCGCCGCAGGAAGGGCCGCCATCGCCTCACGCCCATCTAAACACACCGGAGCGCGCGGCGCAGGGATTCCCTGGCGCGGCGCGACTGCTGCGCCGCAGCGATTTCGAGGCAGTCTATCGCAGCGGGCGGCGGCGGTCTTCGGCGCGGTTCGTTATTTTTTATCGAGCGAACGGGGGGCCGCAGAGCCGCTTTGGGTCTAGCGTAAAGAAGGCAGTCGGAAACGCAGTGGTGCGCAATCGGATCCGCCGGCGCATCCGCGAAATCCTTCGGCGGAACAGTTCGGAGATTCCCTCGGGATGGGATCTGGTCATTCATCCGCGCCGATCGGTGGCGCAGGCGGCATTTGCTCCGCTCGAAGCGGAGTTGCTGGGGTTGCTGCGGAACCTGGCTGGCTGAATCGAGCCGCTGCTTGGCTGCTTCTGATCGGCTGTGCGCTTCTACCAAGTGGTTCTCTCACCGCTGATGTTCTCGGCTTGCAAGTTCTACCCCACATGTTCGCATTATGCGACCGAAGCGATCACGCGCCATGGCGCGCGTCGCGGCTTGCGTCTGGCAGCGGCGCGTTTGTGGCGCTGCCGGCCGGGCACCCGGGGCGGTTATGATCCCGTGCCGGAAGCCGACGAAGCCGGCGGGCAGGACGCGAGTCGCGAGGTGGGCAGGTGAAGGACTGGAGCGAACTGTCCGACCAGACGCGCGCGATGATCGCCGCGGCGCTCGCGCTCGTCGTGATTTTGGGCTGGGGCCTCTTCTACAAGGCACCGCCGCCATCGCCCTCGGAGCCTGCCCAGACGATCACGCAAAGTGCCGCGACGGCGCGTTGCGCCGCCCGCGGCTCCGCAGATTAGCGCGGCGAAACCGAGCGGTGCCGCTGCGGCAAAGCGTCGCGACCGTCTCGGCCAGCGCGGAGCAGAGCATCACGATTGAGAGCGACCTGTACCGCGTGGTGCTGTCCAATCGCGGCGCGGTGGCGCGCAGTTGGCAACTCAAGAAGTACACCGACGAACACGAGCCGCCGCGCACGCTCGACCTCATACAATCCGACGCGTCGCAAGCGGCTGGCGGTTGGCCATTTTCGCTGCGAGATGGGCGATCCGCAACTCGAATCCGCGGCCAACCAGGGGCTGTACGTCGTGACCCAGTCCGGCGCGACGCTTCCGGGTGCGACCCTTAACGCGCCCGCGGAAGTGGAATTCCGCTGGAGCGACGGCCAGCTCGAAGTCACCAAGCGCTGGAAGTTCGATCGCAGCTACATCGCTGCAACTCGAAACGTCGGTTCGGCACAATGGCCAGCCTGTGGCCCACCGCGTCGCCTGGCGCGGCGGATTTGGCGACGCCACTGCCTTCCGCGCGGCCATACAGACGCTCGCGTTCTACCGGCAGCGACGGGAACATGACGCCCGCTGACCACCAAGAAACTTGGCGCGTCCGGCCAGCCCAACGTGCCCGCCGATCAGCCGGGCATGTTCGACGCGGTAGGGATCGAGGACCTCTATTTCGCCGCAGCGTTCTTGCCGCCCGACGCGCCGCCCGGTCCAGCCAGTCGCCAGACAACCTGACGCTTTCGGCTTGGCAGTTGACCCGAAACGTTCAACAACCAGACGGCAAGACACAGCAGGATACTCTGCCGGAAGTGGCGGCGGGCCTTGCAGGCACTGGACCGCAAGCGTTCCGCGTTTTCGTGGGGCCGAAGGATCTCGACACGCTGAAGGCCGTCCGGCCGCCGCTGAACGGGCTGGTGCAGTTCGGCTGGTTTGGTTTCATCGCCGAGCCGCTGTTCTATTCGCTGCGCTGGCTGCACGGCTATGTGCCTAACTACGGCTGGGCCATCGTGCTGATGACGCTGGCCATCAACATGTTGCTCTACCCGCTCAAGGTCAAGAGCTGGCGCTCGATGCAGCGAATGCAGAAGGTGGCGCCGGAGATAAAGCAGATCCAGGATCGTTACAAAAAATACAGCATGCGCGATCCGCGCAAGCAGGAGATGAACAAGGAAGTGATGGCGGTGTACAGCCGCGAAGGCATCAACCCCATGGGGAGTTGCCTGCCGACCGTCATCCAGATGCCGATATGGTTCGGCCTCTACCGCATGCTGACCGTCACCTTGGAACTGCGTCACGCGCCTTGGGTCGGGTGGATTCACGACCTGTCGGGCAAAGATCCCTATTACATTTTGCCGGTGGTGATGGCGCTGCTCATGTACGCGGTGACGAAGATGACGCCGCAGACCATCACCGATCCCTCGCAACAGCGAATGATGGCGCTGATGCCCCTCATGTTCGGCGGGATGTTCATATTTTTCCGGTTTCGAGCGGCCTGGTGTTATATATATTGACAAGTAACTTCGTGGCGATGGTGCAGCAGTGGCATCTGAACCGGACGTCGCCGCTCAAGCCGCCACCAAAGGCAAAAAAGCAGTAGCGCCGCGTCCGGCGGAACCGCACTGTCCGCGCAAAGTTTCAGGAAGACCGGCTCATGTCCGCGAACGTTTCGCAAGACGGCAAACTGGATCACGACTGGGACCGGCGACGAGCTGCGTCGCTTTCTGGACGCCACGCTAGGCGCGGCTGGGTTTGATTTGCGATATCGCATCGAGTGGCTCGAACCGGCGAGCAGCCGACGGAACTGGAAACTCCGGAGATCGTCGTGGTTTTCGACGGCCCGGATCGCGACCTGCTTCTCGAGCGCGGGCGCCGAATTGCTCAAGGCGCTCGAATACATCGCAGTGCGCTGGCTGCGCTTGGATCCGCAGCTTCACGACCGGGTGCGCTTCGATTGCGGCAACTACCGCGCGAGTCGCACTGGCTGAATTGAAGCTTTCCGCGCAAGTCGCAGCTCAGCGCGTGCGCGAAACTCACCTGCCTTTCCGCTTCAACCCCATGACGCCACGCGAGCGCCGCATCATGCATCTGGTGCTGAAGGATCAGCCTGGCGTCCGCAGCAGCAGCGAGGGCTGGGCGACGACCGCCGCGTCGTGCTCTTTCCCAGCCGAAGCGAACTAGGCTCGGCCTACGGGCGCCGGTCGTCGGCTTCATTTCACGCAATCAGTCCGGCGCAGCCAGTGATCGGAGAGCACGCGGCCATCTGGGTCGAAGACAACTTCGAAAGTGAATCCTGAGTCGAAAGCCGCGTCGGCACCCGGCTTGCACCTCCGTCGGCCGATTGCCATAGAAGCGCAGGTCGGTGATCTGAACGACAGTGCTGGCCGTCCCGCTCGATAAAACGCGGCGACCGGAAAACGCGCGAACCACAGAAATTTCTGCATGTCCGGGAGTTGGCGCGCCGCGGCGAGGTAGCGATTCGGCGGGGGATCGCTGAAGTATTGGAGTTTTCACCGGCTCGCCGCCGAACTGATTGAACTCGCACGCGGTAGACGCCTTCGATCGTGCTGATCAGCCCCGCCCAGCGCGCCGCCGAGGGCGGCAGCGGCATCGCGGCAATGCTTTGATACGGCAGACGCTGCTCGTCGGCAAATTCGACCATGCGTTGCAGGGCCGTGTGGTGCATGCCGCCCGCGAAGCGAGATAGCAGGCAACCAGCGCAACTCCGATGCGGCACCACTTCGCGCGGCCGGTCCTGGTCCCGAGCCGCGCCGCAAAGGCAAAATCAGAAAGCCGGCGAATGCCAGCGAGGCGCCGAACGCGCCGACCGTGGGAAAAGGCACATCCAGCGAGCGCACCAGCGGCTGCAACGGCGAAAGCCGCAGCCGAGAACAGTGCCCAAAGTGATACGGCGCGGCCGCGGCGCCGTCTGGCTGGCGAAACGCCCACGCGGCAAGCTGCGGCACGAGCGCCAGGGACGTCAACGTGAGATCGATGATGAACAGCCAATCCCATGCGGGGCGCGCGTAGTTGAGCGGGCTCCAAACCATCGTTCCGAACGAGGTGATCAGATCGAGAAAAATGTGGCTTGCCAAGCCCGACGGCATAGATGCCGATCAGGGTGCTGATCGAGGGCGCGGGCCAGCGGATACGTCGCGGCAAGCCAGCGGGTGAGAAAGAGCCAGCAGTGACAGCCCAGAGCGGCAAGACGATCAGCGAATGCGTGATGTTCCGGTGCCAGGTCGATGAGGGCCAGGCTGTTGTGCGCGAGCGGTCCGGCAAAGACGTCAATGTCCGGGAAGATTGCGCCGAGCGTCGCGGAAATGATGGCGACGCGCCCGGCGTGTGCGAGGCTGCTCGCGCCAGGAGGGCGCTGTCGGCCCGGGTCGTCGTCGAAAAAAGCTTTGCCGATGAGCGCGCCGACGATTCCGTGCGTGACGGTATCCATCAGGCCGCACGGCACACTTCTGCAGCTGCGCGGATGAAACGCGCTTCGATGGGGTGCACGAAAGGCTGGTTAACCGTTTTGGGCGGCTCGAATCGGAATCGTCAGCGGCTTCGCGGATTCCGAGGCGGCTAGCATGTGGCACTGCCCGTCGAAAATTCCGCCGGCTTCGATCACCAGGCACGGCGCATGAATCTCGCCGGTGACAGTTCCCTTGGCCTGAATCTCGACTCGGCCCTTGGCAAAAATCACGCCGTCGAATCGGCCCGAGATCATAACGTGATTTCCCTCGATTTGGCCTTCTACTCGAGCGCCTTCGCCCAGCATCAGCGTCTGGCTGGAGATGATCGTTCCCTTGATTTCTCCTTCCACGCGAAACGTTCCCGGAAATTCGAGAGTTCCCTGCAGGCGAACGGACTTATCGAGGAAGCCGGACCATTCACCGGATTCGCGCGGCGCGGGCACGCTTCGAGTCTTTTCCAAGCCACGGCTTCACCTCGACGATCCGAGACCGGACTCGACTCATTCTCGCAGGGCTCGTGAAACGGTGCACAAGAGTCTGTTCTATATACTACGTATATAGTATTACTCCATCAGGCCGCTCGTAGATGCCCGCCAGCTGCGCCGCATCGTAATACTCGATCACCAGCTCGCCTGGCCGGGTCCTACTGGGCTCTCGCAACGTCACCCGAGTGCCCAGCGCCTGCTGAAGCTGCTCGATCGCGGCGCGCGTATTCGGCGTCGATCGGCGGCGCGTCCGTGCGAGCTGACGGGCGCGCGACTTCTGCGCGACGCCAACCTCTCGAGTTGCCGGACCGTCAAACCTCCGCGCGCTGCCCGCTGTGCGACAGACCGACGCGAAGCTTTGGATCGGTGATGGCCAGCAGAGCGCGGCCGTGTCCGGGCGAGATGCGGCCATCTTCGATTAGGTCGAGCACAGGTTTTTCCAGGCGAAGGAGCCGAACGGCGTTGGCGATGGTCGTGCGGTCTTTGCCGGTGCGAGTCGCAACTTCTTCCTGCGTGAGGTGGAACTCGTCTCATCAGGCGCTCAAAGGCGCGCGCTTCTTCAACTGGGTTGAGGTCCTCGCGCTGGATGTTTTCAACCAGCGTGATTTCGAGCGCGGCTGCATCGTTCACTTCCCGCATCACGGCCGGGACGCGAGCCAGTCCGGCGCGCTGCGCGGCCCGCCAGCGCCGCTCCCCGGCGAGAAACTGGAACCGCGAGCCGACGGGACGCAAGACGAGCGGCTGGATGATTCCGCTTGCCTGGATGGACTGGGCCAACTCCGCGAGCGCCTCTTCCCGAAAGTGGGTGCGTGGTTGGTAGGGGCTTGGTTCGATCAGATCGATGTCGACGAGCTGAGCGGCAGCCGGCGAACGAACAGTCGGTCGGCTCCGGGGATTGCGTAGGGGAGACGGGCAGCGGCTCCGGCTCACGAATGAGTGCTCCCAGCCCCCGCCCCAATGCGTTTCTGGCCACTGGTGATTACCTCCTTGGCAAGTTGGATGTAGGCCTCGGCGCCTTTACTATGAATGTCGTAGAATATGATTGGCTTCCCATGGCTGGGCGCTTCGGCCAGCCGGACGTTTCTCGGGATCACGGTCTCGAATACCTGCGAACCGAAAAAGCTTCTGAGATCGGCGGTCACTTGGCGGGATAGCGTGGTGCGGTCGTCGTACATCGTGAGGACAATGCCCTCGATGGCCAGGTTCTGGTTCAGCGTTCTGCCGGATTCTCATCAGAGTATCGAGGAGTTCGGAGACGCCCTCGAGCGCCAGATATTCGCACTGGATCGGGAATAAGGACGGAATCGCTGGCGACCAGGGCATTGACCGTGAGCAGGTCCAGGGATGGGGGGCAGTCGATCAGGACGTAGGTGTAGTCTTGCCGAACCTGCTCGAGAAGCTGCTTCAGGCGAAATTCGCGATTCTCGGCAGCTGACGAGCTCGACCGCAGCGCCGACCAGGTTCTTGTCGGAGGGAATGATGTCGAGCCCATCGACGGACGTCTTAAGGATGACGTTGCGGATGGGCTCGCCCATGACGAGTGCGTGGTAGAGGTTCCTTCTTGACGGGTCTTTGGCGAAGCCAAGGCCGGTGCTGGCGTTTCCTTGCGGGTCGGAGTCGACGAGAAGGGTTCTTCTGCTCGGAGGCGGCCAGAGAAGCGGACAGATTAACGGCAGTTGTCGTCTTGCCGACGCCGCCTTTTTGATTGGCGATGGCGATTATGCGCGCCAATTGCACGCTCCAGACAAGCGCTGCGGAATGTAGCAGAACGTGGAAGTGCATTCGCAAGATGTTTCACGTGGAACAATCGCGTGCGAAATGCTGTTCCACGTGGAACACCGCGTGATAATTCGTTCCACGTGGAACGCTCAGCCGCTCAGCGGTCGGCCAACCTGTATCACTCGCTTATTCGACTCCGGAATGCGGCATCGGTAGGTCCCAGGACCACCCAGGAGTCCTGCCCACTAAAATGGAATCTTCATCTCCGAGCCAAAGCACAACGTGCCCATCGGGTGCGAGAGCACGCCTTGCCCAGCGCAGCAGCCGCCGGTAGTCTCCCAGGGCCCTCGCGCACACAAAATCGAATGGAGCCTCCGGATCTGGTAATCCTCGTAGCGGGATCGGCTGACTTCGACGTCTTTCAGGCCCAATGTTCGCTTCACTTCGTTCAGAAAGGCGCATTTTTTCAGATTTGGCTCCAGGAGCACGACGCTCAAGCGCTCGGAAGCGATTTTCAGTGGCAAGCCCGGGAAACCGGCCCCCGCGCCAACGTCGGCCAGCCGACCAGACGAATCGGGACCGCTGCGAGCGCAAAAATGCTCTCGCCAAAGTGTCGGCTGACGATTTCCAGCTTGTCATCGATCGCCGTCAGGCTAATCGACTGATTCCATGTGATCAAGAGCTCGACGTAGTCTCGAATCTTTTCCGATCTGGTCCGCTCGATATATGAATGCTGCCTGTGAACGGCGACAGGGCTGAGGCGATCTGCTCGATCGAGAGAGGGTCTTGCGCGTCATCCGGCATAGTTATTCACGAGTAAGCGTGCATAGTTACTATTTAGTTACTAGGGGCGGATGTCTGCGCCTGCTCCTGCGGTGGCGGCGCCTTCCGCGCGGCTTGTGGGACAGCGCCCAGCGCGAGCCTCCGAAGCCGGCAACCAGGTCGACGGCCAGATGAGCCAGAATTGACGGCGCCAAACTGCCCGTCCAGAATCGCACCCCGGCAAAAATCGCGCCCAGAACAGAGAGTGTTAATCATCCCGCGGCGGCCTTGATAAACGTGCCCGATGCCGAACAGGATCGACGAGCCCAGGATCGCCGCGGCCGCGGAGCCGCCGAAAGCGCGCTGGAACGCGGAGATAAACAAAGCCGCGATAGAGAAACTCTTCGCAGAAGCTAACCGTGCAAACCAAGGCCACAAAGGGAAACGCCTCGATCAGATTCTGCGGCATCAACTTGCGCTGCGATCTCCGTGAGGCGCCCGCGCCGCTCGGGGGCAACGCGGCCAAGCTGACGGAATGCTGCCAATTGCACAAGCGCGAGAGCCGCCGCTAGGGCCAAGGCCAACGCCGATGGCGAGCCGGGCGATTCGCCAGCGCGAGACCCAGACTCGGCAAGCTCCATCCGCGCGCGACGCACCGCCAAGCGGTGAGCGCCGGCGAGCAGCCATTGAAACGCGATCGTCGAGGCGTAGATCGCGATTCGCGCCTTGGAACTCAAGGCTGGGCGTGCCAGCAGCGCGCGCACGCGAACGGCTCCGCGCCACGGCACGGCAATCCCCAGCAACGAGCAGAATCGCAGCGAGATCCCACGGAATGAGCGGACGAGTTGCATGGCCTTCAGATGAGAGCACCAATCGTCAATGGGACGCAAGCGCAGTGCTGAGGGCCGTTGACACCGGCGCATGCTCCCATTATCGTGGCAGGCGCGATGAAAATTCTTGTGATCGGGAGCGGCGGACGCGAACACGCGCTGGCTTGGCGTTTGCGGCGCTGCGCGTCGGTACGAAAAGGTCTGGTGCGCTCCGGGAAACGGCGGCATTGCGCAAGATGCGGAGTGCGTCCCAGCCGACATCAACGACGTCGGCCGGATTGGCGGATCTGGCGGCGCGTCTGGGGGCCGACCTAACCGTGGTTGGCCCCGAGCAGCCGCTCGTGCTCGGCATCGCGGATGAGTTTTCGCGCCGAGGGCTGCGCCTGGTCGGACCTTCGCAGCAGTGCGCTCAGCTCGAAGGAAGCAAAGTGTTCGCAAAGAGAGTTTCTCGAGCGCCATCGCATTCCGACGGCTCGGATGTATGCCGTCTGCGACTCGGCCGCCGATGCTTATCCGCGCGCTCGAGTCGGTCGGACTGGCCGGTGGTGATGAAGGCGGACGGCTTGTGCGGCGGCAAGGGGGTCCTGGTTACAGGGTCGCGCGACGAGGCCAGAGGATCTTCGTCGAGAGCGTGATGGAAAGACGCGACGCTTGGAGACGGCGGCAAGGTGATGTTGCTCGAAGAGGCCCTGCGGGGTGAGGAGCTGTCCTTAATTGTGCTTGCTGACGGCGAGCATTTTGTTCCCTTGCGTGCCAGCACGCGACCACAAGCGCGCTCTCGACCACGACGAAGGCGCAAATACCGGCGGAATGGGCGCCTATTCCACAGATGGCATCATTTCCGCTGAGCTCGAACGGCAAATCATTGACACGGTCGTGCGGCCAACGTTCGAAGGTTTGGCGGCAGACGGACTGACCTATCGAGGGTTTCTGTATTTTGGATTGATGCTGACGCGCGAAGGACCCAAAGTCCTGGAGTTCAATTGCCGCCTGGGGGATCCCGAGACGCAAGCAATTGTCGCGCGAATGGATTTCGACTTGGCAGAGGCACTTGCCGCGACGACGGACGGAACGCTCAATCGCGTTCAGCTTCAGTGGCACCCAGGGGCCAGCTTATGCGTGGTCATGGCATCCGGCGGCTATCCGGGTAGCTACGAGGTGGGTAAAAAGATTGAAGGCCTGGTTGATGCCGCCACGACACCAAACGTAGCCGTCTTTCACGCGGCGACAGAGTACAAGAGGCGGTCATACTATACATGTAGTGGAAGGGTGCTTGGCGTGACGGCGGCAGGGGCAACGCTCAGCGCTGCCCGCGACGCCGCTTACCAGGCGGCCAGCAAGATACGATTTGATGGGGTTCGCTATCGCCGGGACATCGGCTTGGCGCGGACCGCAGCGAGTGTTGTGTCAGGAGATTAGGGTGGTGAAGTAGACGCTTGACGTTGCCAGACAGGCCAGGCCGGGCTTGGCAACGCGGCGGCTAAGGAACCAAGAAAGGCAAGGGGACGCTTGAGCAAGTCAGCGGAAGGCACGAATCTGAATTCAACGCCAATCGTAGGCATTCTGATGGGGTCCGACAGCGATCTTCCGGTGATGACGGAAGCCGCGCGAGATCCTGGAGAAATTTTCGATTCCATTTGAAATTGAAGTCACGTCCGCGCATCGCTCGCCGGCGCGAACACATGAATATGCGACCACGGCCATCGCGCGCGGTCTCAAGGTGCTGATCGTGGCGGCGGGCGGGGCGGCCCATTTGGCGGGAGTGGTGGCGGCATTGACCACGTTGCCGGTCATCGCCGTGCCCATGGCGACGACGGTGCTTAACGGCATGGACTCGCTGCTTTCCACCGTGCAAATGCCGGCCGGTGTGCCCGTCGCGGCCATGGCGATCGACAAGCCAGGAGCCGTCAACGCGGGCATCTATGCGGCTGAGATCGTGGCGACGTTCGATCCGCGCGTCGCGCACCTGCTGACGGAATACAAGCGGGAACTGCGAACGCTTGGTCACGGAAAAGAACGCGCGCGTCAAACTGCAGTTTGCCGGCAAGAGCTCCTGACGGGAGACCTCGGTCTTCTTTTCTCGGCCGGCTGCTGCCTATTTCGGCGGCGGAACGTACTTCCGCAGGGAAGGCGCCCCGGGTTCGGAGGGTTTGGTTTGCGCTGGCGGCGGGGGTGCCTCTGTCGGCGGCAGCAACCACTGAAACCCTCGCCTGGCATCGAGTTTCGCAAAAATGAAGCCAGCCTGCGCGTCCGTAACGGCTGGGAGTATCGTGCGAAGAAAGTCGGCGACCGGTTCGGCGAGCGCCTTGTCGCTGTGCCCATCGGCAATCGCCGCCATGGCTTGATTGCCGACCGGGGAATCGCTGCGGATCCTTTCGGCTGACGGATCGTTGTGCGCCAGCCGCTCCACAAGGCCAAGCGTGGGCAGGCTCGGCGGGTATTGCACTTCCATGAACGTACGCGCAGAGCCTTTCTCGGGCGGGTAAAGCTGATAGTAGGACGGCCGCAGGATCCGCGTGTCCCAGTAGTCGTTGCCTAGATGTTTGCTGCTGGATGCGGAACTGCAGACTCCAAATCTCGGGACCGTAATTCTCAGCGTAGTCCGCCAGCAACAGCTCGACGAGCGGCTCGTCGGGGGCGAGGTCAAGTTTGCGGTGGAGCTGGCTGACGAGCGGGCGCAGCATCTCGAGCACGCCGACGCCGATCTGCTCGATGTCGCTCAGATCGTTGGGACGTGCTGAGATCCTTCTGGGCCGGTGCCGGGCGGCGAGTCGCGTTGGAGGCGACCTGCGGCAGCTCCGCATCCAGCCGCACTCTCTTGCCGACCGAGCCCTGGTTCCAGTCCACGCGCCGAGCAGAACGCCGACTCGAAACGAACTGATCGGGAGGATGACGGGCAGGTGCGAGCCCTGTTCGCCTCCTCCTCCGAGTGGCAGCCACCAGGATCGCATCACTTGTCACGCACCAGACGACGTGACCGGTCGCAAGTGTCGCGACGATTTCTCCGTCGGTCTGTTCCGACGCGGTCTGCGGAGCGGGCGTGGCGTGGAGGATGAAGCTAACCGCGGCCGTCAAAAATATCGCCAGCGCGAAGCCGAGCCACTTGCGCGAAGCGGACTCGCCGCTTGCTGCTATACCCGGGAATTTGCCTTCATCGATTGCTCTGCTCCGACATCCCGTCAACACTCCGATGCCGATTCCGTGGCGCGCTTTACCGCACGCCTGTCGCAGTCCTCTCCTTGAGATGCCTGGGCTTGAAGCGCAGTGATGGCGACGACGTTCGCGATATCTTCCGCCGAGCATCCGCGCGATAGATCGTTCGCCGGACGGTCCAGTCCCTGCAGGATCGGCCCGAGCGCTTGCGCGCCGGCAAGCCGCTCGACCAGCTTATAGGCAATGTTGCCCGAATCGAGATCGGGGAAAATCAAAACGTTGGCGCGGCCCGCGACGGCCGATCCGGGTGCCTTGCGAGCGGCCACCGAGGCACCAGGGCCGCGTCCGCCTGCAGTTCGCCATCGACGGCGAGCTCCGGTGCTCTCGCGCGAAGGATGTTCAGCGCCTCGCGTACCTTACTCACGTGGGCGTGTTGCGCCGAGCCTTTCGTGGAAAACGAGAGCAGGGCTACGCGGGGCTCGACTTCGAGAATCGTCCGCGCGCTTTCCGCCGTAGCGCGCGCGATCTCGGCAAGTTGCTCGGCGGTGGGCTGCGGCACGATCGCGCAATCGGCGAACAGCAGCGGGCCGCTGACTCCAGGGCGTCGAAGCGTCTGCAAGCCCGCGGCGGCGGAATCATCAGAAAGAAGCTGGAGAGCAGCTTGGCTTCGGGCGCCAGGCCGATGACGTGCAGCGCGGCGCGCAAGATGTCCGCGGTGGGGTGCGCAGCGCCGCCCGACGGTGCCGTCCGCGTCGCTCGCCGCGACGGCTAGCGCCGCGAAATAGATGGGCTGACGCGTAAGAGCGTGCGCCTCGTCGAAGGTCGATGCCGGAGGCGCGTCGACGTTCGTAGAGGATGCGCAGCGTAATTGTCGAAGCGCGGGGCTGGCGGCCGGCTCGAGCAGAGCGATGCCGTCAAGCGAAGTGCCCGCTTCCGCCGCCACTGCGCGAATCAGAGGCTCGCGGCCCAGCAAGGTGACGGTCGCGTAGCCTTCTCGAACCACTTGCGCCGCGGCGGCGATGACCCGCGCATCTTCGCCCTCGGGCAGCACGATACGCTGCGGGCGAACCCGCGCGCGCTGATTTCAAGGAGTCAAGCAGTTCATATTGGCTCACGTTATCACAATCGCGGCTGCTGAGCAGACACGGTGCGCAGTGTCCGCAGACTCCTTTGCACGCGCTTTCCGGTACAATCGATGGGCATTTGTCGCGAAGCGAAGCTCGGCGGCCGCGGCCAAAGTCAGCAGCCGCGATTTTCCCAGGCTTCGCGGATCACCGAATTCGATCGAGGTCTGAACGATGGGATTGTTGGATCTTCTTTCCGGGGCCGGGCCGAAGGGCCTGCGCAAGCCGAAGAGCATCCGCCACGGCGGCAAGCGACTGAGCGAAATTCTGGATGCGCACGCGAAATTTCATCGCGGGCAGCCGGGCGGGGCGCGCGCCGATCTCACCGATGCGGACCTGCGCTTCGCGGATTTCAGCCAGGCGGACCTACCGGGCGCGATCTTGGTGCGCGCGAATCTGGAGGGCGCGAATTTCAAGCAGGCCAAGCTGACGCGCGCGGACCTTTCGGGCGCGAATCTGCGCGGCGCCGATTTGCGGAACACGGACATGACCGAAGCCGTCCTGCCGGGCGCCAACCTTACCGAGGCGCAGGCCAGCGGCATCGAACTTTTCCGCTGCGACCTCAGTCGAAGCTTGCCTGGAGCGCGCGAATCTGCGAAACACGAATTTCCGCGGCACGAATATCAAGGGCGCGCGCTTCGCCGGCGCCGATATGGGCGTGACCATTCTTCGGGAGACCGACCTGGAAGGCGTGGACCTTTCCGGCGTGGATCTGACTACGACGCTGATGCCGCGCGGCTACAAGCCTGCAGCAGCCCGTCGCACGAGATCGAGCAAAAATGCCGCGAGGGCCGCGGCTGCGCAAGCTCCGAACAAATAGATTCTACTTGCCGGCGGTGTGCGCGACGGGGTCGGATGAGACTGCGGCTGGAACTGCGGCGGCGCGTCTCGATGCCCAGCCGTTTGATTTTCTGGTTGAGCGTCGACAGCGGAATTTGAAATCTCTCGGCCGCTTCCGTTTGGTTCCAGCCAGTGCGTTCGAGCATGTCCACGATCACGCGCCGCTCAATCTCTTCCACAATCTGAAACAGGGACGGCGACGCGCGCTCCGCTCGCCGGCGTGTCCGGCTGAGGTCGAAAATGACGTGCAGAAGGTCCGCGAGCTGCAGCCGGCTCCGCCCGAAGCCCTTGCCCGGATCGTCTCCGGAAGCAGATCGGCATCCAGCAGCTCCTGCGTGGAAAGCACCACGCCGCGCTCGACGGCATTTTCTAGTTCGCGCACGTTCCCCGGCCAATCGTAATCCATCAGCAGTTTCAGGGCCGCCGGACTGAAAGCGTCCGCAAGCGGCCGTCGTTTTCTTCCGAGAAGCGGCGGAGAAAATGATCGAGAAGCAGCGGAATATCCTCGCGGCGTTCGCGCAGGGGAGGCAAATGAAGCGCGATCACATTCAAGCGGTGATAAAGGTCCTCGCGGAAGCGGCCTTCACGCACGAGCTGCAGCAGGTCGACGTTGGAGGCCGCCAAAATCCGCACGTCCACCTTGATCGTTTCGGTGCCGCCCAGGCGCATGAATTCGCGCTCCTGAATCACGCGCAGCAGCTTGACCTGCGTTTCCGGACTTACGGTGGAAATTTCGTCGAAGAAAATCGTGCCCTGGTCGGCGATCTCGAAGAGGCCCTTTTTCGAGGCCACGGCGCTGGTGAAGGCGCCCTTGACGTGGCCGAAGAGCTGCGACTCGAGCAGGTCCACCGGGAATCGAACCGCTGTTGACCGGAACAAACGGCTTATCGGCGCGCGTCGACGCGGAATGAATGGCCTTGGCGATCAGTTCTTTGCCCGTGCCGCTTTCGCCGGCAATCAGCACGGTTGAGCGCGACGGCGCGACTTGCGCCACGAGGTCCAGCACGGAAAGAATTCGCTCGCTCTTGCCGATGATGTTCGGGAAGTTGTAGCGCTCTTTGAGCGCGCGCTTCAGCTGCACGTTTTCTTCGCGCAGTCGCCGGCCTTCGACCGCCAGCGCCACCTGGGCCAGCAGTTCGTCGTTCGACCACGGCTTGGTGATGTAGTCGCGCGCGCCGTTTTTGAACGCCGTGCGCGCCATGTCGATGGAGCCATACGCGGTGATCAACACCACCGGCAGGCTGGCATCCCTCTGGTGGATTTCTCGCAGCAGCTCGAGGCCGTTGCAGTCGGGCAGGCTGACGTCGAGCAAGAGCAGGTCGAAGGGTTGCTCGTCGACACGCGCCAGGGCTGATTCGCCCGTTCCCACCGTCGTCACGCTATAGCCTTCGGATTCCAGCAGGAGTTCGAGGCCCTCGCGAATTTCCACTTCGTCGTCGGCGACTAGGATGGAGCCCTTAGGCATGAACCGCTTTCCTTGCGGCGGGGAATTCCAGCCGGAAGGAGGTGCCCTGGCCCGGAGTGGAGCGCACATCGATCTTTCCGGCGTGTTCCTTGATGATGCCGTAGCTGACGGAGAGGCCCAGGCCGGTTCCTCGGCCCGTGGCTTTGGTGGTGAAGAACGGATCGAAGACTCGCGCCAGGTTATCCCGCGAAATGCCCGAGCCTGTGTCGGCCACTTCGACTTCAACCGAGCCGTTGCTCGCGAAGGTGCGCACCTCGAGCATGCCGCCGGAGGGCATGGCGTCGCGCGCATTCATGAACAAGATTCAGGAAAACTTGCTGCAAGCGGTTACCCGAGCCCAACACGGCAGGCAGATCGGCGTCCAGATTGTGAATCACCTGCACGCGCGCGGTCCGGAACGGATGCGAGACCAGGGAGAGCGTTTCCTCGATCACTTGATTCAGATCGACTTCGCGGAATTCTGCTCCGCCGGTGCGCGAGAAATTCAGCAGGTTATTGACGATTTCGCTGGCACGGAAAGTCTGCTTCACGATTTTCTCGATCAGCTTATGCCGCGGATCCTCGGACGGTAACTGCTTGGCCAGGATCTGAATGTAGTTGGAGATCACTGCCAGCGGCGTATTCACTTCGTGCGCCACGCCCGCAGCAAGCAGCCCAAGCGAGCTGAGCTTCTCGGTTTGCAGGAGCTGCTCCTCCAGGCGCGTGCGCTGCGTGATGTCGTCGAGCAGAATGAGCCGGCCAACCCGCTCTCCCGACTTGCCCACCAGCGGCGCCACGGACACATTCACCAACAGCGTTCCGCCCAGCGCGATTGCGCAGCAGAAATTTGTAGATGCTGGAGACGCGTTGCTCGTTGGCCCGTGCCGGCAATTTCGGCTGCCAAGTCGGCGGGCAAGCACTTCCTCCAGCGGATGGTTCATGGCTTCTTGCCGCGGCACGCCCGTCAACTGCTCGACCTGCGTATTCCAGGATTCCACCCGGCCCTCGAGATCCACGGCCAGCACGCCGACGTTCAGCGATTCGACGATATTTTCGGAGAAGTCTTTCAGGCGCTCGATTTGCTGCGCTTTCTGCTCCGAGCGAGGAATAAAGCTGGGCGTTGTCCAGCGCGACGGCGACATAGCCGGCGATCGTGAAGAGCAGCTCGACGTCTTCACTGGTGAGAAAATCGCCGTCCACCGTTTTTCCCAAACCGAGAATGGCGATGGTATGGTCCCGCACGCGGCACGGAATGAAATAGTTCAAATCCAGCCGTTCGAGCGTTCGCCGAACGGATTCGCTCTCGTCGCGAGCTGCGCGCGACGATTCGTAGAAAAGATAGCCGCGCTGCAGTGCCGGGCGCTCCGGCGAAAGAAAGCTTAGGTCCAAGGACTCGGTCAAGGATTCGCTTTTCTTCGCGCTCGTTGATCGCGCGAGCTCGATAGCGGCCCGAGGCAGCGGGGTCTTCCAGGAAGATGGCCAGGCGGTCCACCAGCAGAGTTTGCGAAAGCCGGTCCATCACCGAGGCCAGCATCGGCTCCATGCGCACTTCGCTCGTGAGGGTGCGGCCGAATTCGATCAGGGTGCGCCGGTAATTGAGCCGGTCGCGATAAAAGAAGCCGATCAAGGCGAGCCTGCGTCCAGTCGCGGAACGGCTGAAACAGGAAGGCCGCGACCACAATGGCGATGACCTCGCCGGCCAGGCCGCTGGGCCATGCGGTGTGAAACAAGCGCGCCGACCAGCGCGACCATGGCGACGTAGACGGCCATGACGCCTGCGGTGGCCGCGGTGTAAGCCAGGCCGCGCTTGAAGATAATGTCCACGTCCATCAGGCGGTAGCGAACGATGGCGTAGGCGAAGCAAAGGGGCAACAGCACCAGCGAAAGCGCGGAGAGATTCATCCAGGGCCGTGGCACCGCTCCGAGCGCGTAGGGCAGGATGTACAACAGCGCGAACGGTACCGCACCTGCCAGCGTGCCGGCCGTCACCCATTTCAGTTGTTGGCGCACCACGCCGTTAGGGGCGCGCTGGTAGCTCCGCAGAAAAATCGCTGCGGCCAGCAAAAAGTAGAGTCCCAGGTAAACGAGTTCGAGTTGGTCGAGCGCGATGCGCGCCGCCAGCGAAGGCGCAAAACCCAGCAGATTGGTCGCGACCTCCACGTGGATCGCAAGCAGGGCCGCCGGCAGCAGATAAGCTGCGATGACCCCGAGCGGGCGCCAGGATCGCTGTGCTTTTCCCCGTTCCGGGAAAGAGCAGCGCAAAATGCACAAGCAGAACGGGCGCCAGGAGCATCGCCCCGACCTTGCACCAATAGACCTCCCAATCAAACCCGTTGAGCTTGCCGGTATAGTGAAACGAGAACATTACCGCCGACACGAGGCAAAAAACGTAAAAATGGACCGCGCGGGGCGCACTCCAGCGCCTGGCGAAGATGAAGAATCCGATGAAAAGGTAGACCAGGCCTACCGCACGAAGATAGTTTTCAAGCGTCAGCGGCTTTGCGGCCGGCGCGACAACCACTAGCGCCTCAAACGGTCTCCCCTGGCGCTCCAGCGAGTAGTGCGCCTGAGACCAGATGCCCAAAGCCCAGAGGCGCTTCGCGACATCAACAGTGCGATGGACCGGAACGCCATTAATGGCGACCAAATCGTCGCCGACTCTGATGCCCGCCCGTTCGGCCGCGGAATTTGGTGCGACGTCGAGCGCCTGGACGCCTGGAGCGTGATCCACCCAAGATGCACCATCCTCGGGAACATCAAACGCCATTCGCTGTTGGAAATTGATGACGCCAAACGCGACTGCGCCTAGGGTCGCCAGGACCAGCAGGATAGCGCCCAGCCGCAACCCCAGATTGTCGATATGATCCGTCATCGAGGCGCTTTCCGAAATGGAACCCGCTAGCCCGATCCGTGCACGTCATCTACCAGGGAATATGAATTTCAATTAATCGTAACATCTTCCCCATCATGTAGATAGGTCAACATCTCAGAAATGGGGAGGCCGCAATTCAGTTTCTGGAAGGATCGGTTATGCTTTTTGGTATGTCAACTTCAGAACTGAAAACTCACCCCACCCCGGAACGAACGCACCACCGGCATCAATAGAATTTGGCCCCCCTGGCTATTAACCGGCACGTAGCCCTGAGCCAGCAGATTCCGAAAATCGGCGACAGCTTCCCAGTGGCCAAGAGCCCGAAAGGAGGGCAAGGGCTGAATGATCGTCAGGCTGAGGTTGGGATCGATTCCAAAGGCGGCCTCGCCGAAAAGGTCCTGGCGGCTGACGACGGTTCCGTTGATCCATTTATAGCTCGCTGCGAGCTGAGTCTTCGTGCGCGGGACCCGCCCCGACAAGCGGGCGGCGACGCTGTGGTGATAGCGCGTCTGAAGCATATCGGGCAGTTCGTTTGGCCCGCCAGTCTGATTGCCGTTCGGGGAGAGCGCGCCAGCCCAGGCATAGATTCCGGCCAATTCAAGGTGGGCCGAGAGCTTCTGCCGGTAGGCTATTCGTGAGCCCCAGGTGCTGGCGGCGCCACCGTCATGCGCGTAGACGATGGGTGCCTGTGACGAATTAGGTTGCGAGTCCTCGTCATAACCAAACACCGCCACATGCCGCGCGTCATCGTGATAGGCGGCGGCTTCAATGCTGCCATGTGCGCCCACGTCGCGTTTGGCCGCAAATTCTTCGTGCCAGTCGCCTTCGAGGGTACTGCGATCGTCTCGCCAGATCAGGACGGGCAGCGTATCGAGCGAATCGAGAGCCGATTCCAGTTCGGGAGTGCGCGTCCGGAGACCATAGGAGCCGGGCTCGCTCTCCATTGAAAACGAGGCATTCCAGTGCGAGGTGAGATGCACGCCAATCCTGGCGCGAGGCCGCAATGTCGCTGTAACTTCCCCCACGCCGGCCGCCACATAGGCCGCCCCGTAGTCCACCATCACCCGGTCACTCACGGTAAGCTGACCGGAGTGCTCGGCGCGCAAGTCGCGCGCCATCTGGCCAGTCATCGCAAAGCGTGCCTCTCGCACAACCACGGTCGTTTCCGAGCCTTGGTCAAGCTGCCCGCTAGGAAGCCAGATACTCGCGAACGTAGCGCCCGTGCCCTCTTCGGGGCCGTACGTCATCTCGCCCGCGACCAGCAAACGGCCGATGTTTCCGAGCGATTGATCGTAAGAGGCCGCGGTCGCGGGAAGCCCAGGCAGCGCGGAGACGGAGCCAGGCTGGCGCGATCCGGCGGTCATCTCGATGCGGGCACTGGGTTGTGGCCTGTCGCCGCTGGAGGATTCTACTCCGGCCATGACAACGGTGCCGTCGAGCAACTGCAAGACGGGGCGCGTCGCCGAGGACGTGCGCAGCACCCATTTCCAATCGTCGGCTTCGGTGGACTGCGAGGGCTGACGGCGCATCTGGTCGAGCGACGAAAACACCGAATCCATCTGAATGCGCACTAATGTGGTCAAGCCCGCGCCCACGCGAATGTGCTGCTGCATGGTGGGCATAAATCCAGCCAAGGTGACTCGCATCGCGTACAGCCCAGGGAGCAACCGCGGGAGCGCAAAAACGCCGTTTTGATCGGTGAGTATTTGCTGAGCTGTACTGTGACCGCCCAAACCTTCCGGATCGATTGAAACCGAGGCGCCCAGTTGTGGGTGACCGGCGGGATCCAGCACCACGCCCGAGAGCTGGCCGTAGCGTGGCGCGCCTTGTGCAGGGGCGGCGAGGTACAGCAACGCCGCCAAAGCGCAGCCGGAGGCGACCCCTCGTAGGAATCTCACAATCCATTACCTCCCGGGAGAGGCTTGAGCCGCGGCCTTGCTATCGGGGGCCACGGGTGAAACGGTGAAGTCCGTGGTGCGGGAGACCGTCTGATTCGCGATCGCGTCGGTCGCTTGAATCTGCAATCGGTATTTGCCCGGGGGCAGCGCCGCCAGCGGTACCGACTGCTCGAGGGTGATCTCTTCACCGGTCTGTTTCAGCTGCTCGGAGGTCTGCACAAGGTGCGCGACCTGCTTGTCCCCTTGAAACACCTGCACGTCCACGGAGGCATTGTTCTTGTGGGTCTTCTCGTCCGTCTTCAAATTGTAGAGTTGCAGGAAGATGCCCATCTGCTGCGCCGTGGTGAATGATTGATCGAGCTTCGGCCGCACTTTCATCGACCCGATGACAAATTGCCCGATTCCGATCTCTTTGGAAGCGACCGGGACCATCTGGTCCGCCAGAATCAGCGAACTAGTTGCCAACTTGTCGTCGTCGAACGGCGGCACCGCCAGTCGCGCGTTCACGACGCCAACGTTATTGTTGCCAACGTCTTTCAGAACGATGTCCAGCCGGTACAGGCCGGGGCGCAGGGGCACTGCTTTCTGATAGATCGAACTCGCCTCGAGTGACTGCTGCAGCAACGAATCGGGGAAGTCGCGGCGGATGGTGTCTTCGAACGTTTGCACAACCCGTCCGGACAGCGTGCTGATGCGCGCGAATAAGTCCAGCGTCGCGGTATGCACTCCGTCGCTAACTTTGAAGCCCATGCCGCGGTTCGGGATCTGCACGGTGATGGGAACAAGCACGGTGTCGCCGGTGACGCGAAGGAAATCAAACCGATAGGTGAAGGGAATCTGGTCGCGAACGATTCGCGACGTCACCATGGATTCGAGGTCCTTGAATTTGACCGGGGGCGCTTGCTGTACCTTATTGTATTGATCCATCCGGCTAAATTCGTCCAGCGAGGATGATCGGAACCCGCCCAGAGGCGCCGGCATTGTCGAGCCGTCCGAATTCAGGAAACGTGCTTGCCGTGAAGACAGGCCCTCGTCTTCTGCCAAGGTGTCGCCCGCGCCCGGTACATTGGTAAGAGCGTCTTTCGCCGAAGGGTCGGAGGTCAGCTTAAATTCGCCTGTGCCGGACTGGTCCACGAACTCCACCGTTACGTTCTGTCCAATCCCCTCCATCTCGTTGTAAGTCCAATCCTCATAGGCATATGTCTGGGTTTCGCCGCCCCCGAGATCCATTGGCCGGTTCCAGGTCTCTCCGAGGGTGTGCGACTCCAGATCATCCGGCTTGCCCCAGATGATATACATCCGGCCGCGGTCCGTCTTCCAGCCCGCCATGCCCGAGGCGAAATGTTCGTTTGCATAGGCAATTCGCCGGTAGTGTTCCTCTTTTACGGGGTTGTCGGAGGAATCCGGGTCCGGATTGCGCCTCTGCCAGAATTGCTCGATAAATTCCTCGCGCTCCTCATTGGTTTGCAGCTGCAGGAAGGCCTTCCGCTCGGCGGCACTGATGATGTACGCGACGTCTTCGTCCAGCCACTTCTTGTAAGGGGTCTCTAGTTCCTTTAGGAGCTGCTTGTCGCTTGCTTTTTGTTGCTTGGTTTGCTTTGCGGATGGCTGCGATGGAGCGTCGGTCTGCGCGTGCGCGCCAATTTGAGAGCCGACGGGTAGGAGCACACTACCGCTGAGGACAATAGACAGCAACAGAAAATCCCAGCGGCCCTTACCCATTTCTCACCTCTGCTACGAGACCCGAAGTTTAGCGCCTCGTGTCACTCAACGTCAATCAAAACAATCCTTACCGCCATTGGTCGTGAGTCTTGAGAGTCGCTCGGGCGTGCTGGGGTTGCCCTGGGTTGGCGATCCGCGTGTCGACAAAGTACCCACGCGTCGCAGGACCATTGCGCTGGTGCCACCGGCCTGGCCACCCGCTACAGGCGCGATGCCGACTTATTCGCTCCCACCGTAATCGGGGGGAAACTCGTCGTCGATGACGACCTCTTCCGGCTCCGTGATCACGTCGACTTCGGCCACTTCCACCACTGCGACGCCTGTCCTCGGCGTCGAACGGACGGCCTTTCTTTTTGGGGCTGCCTTCTTTTTGCTGCGGGCAGCCTTTCGGGGCGGCGCTGGCTTCTTCTTGGTCTTGGTCCTGGTTTTTGGCTTTGGCTTTGCGAGCGGGCTTTTTCTTGGCCATTCGCGGAGTCTACCACCACAAAGGCCCGGCGCACAATTCCACTACAAGACAAAATTGATGCGCCGATGAACGGTATACGCAGCAACCTCGGCCCGAACACCGGCGCAACCTTAATCTCTGAACGTGATGCTCTTAACGCAGCTTTCGAGGTCTGTAAACCGAGATAGCGATTGCATCATCGGTTAGACCAGACGCGGCCGGTTCTCTGGTGGAACTTTGGCGACAGGATCGCCAGGACAGCCGCCAGCATAGGTTAAGATTGGACTGTGGAACGAAAAGTCTTCTGGACCACCTTCACGGTTTTGGGCCTCGTCGCTGACTTCAGCCTCCCACTGTGGTGGGCTCTGGCAGCCAACGTTCCGATAGGCGTGGCGAGCTGGTGGATTGCTTATCGCAGCGATTGGTTCTAGGCGACCCGCCTTGTAGGTCCCGCGCCAGAGTTACTCCAATCCCGTTGCCCGTGTGATCTATTCGAGTGGTACAATTTCTGTCGCTAGTTTTGTTCTTTGCCCACCCAGCCCCGATACGGGTCTACTCGGCCCTGCGGTCGAGTCCGTTCTGGAGGCCATGCGATGCGTTCGACGCTGAAACTTACACTGCCGCTAGCTTTGAGCGTGGCTGCCGTGGCCCTGCTGTTTGCCGGCGACCAGGTCCGCACGGAAAGGAAGAATCTCCGTAACGATTTGGCCCGCCAGGCGGAGGGTCTGGCCGACAGCGTACAAGAGAACGCGGAACACCTCCGGGAACGTAATTTGCTGCCGGCCCTCAAGCGCTTGGTCGATAAGATCGGCCAGCACGAGCATTTGAAGGGGATTGCCATCTACGACATCAACGGGGCGCCGCTGGTGGTCACAACTGGGCTACCCTCGCGGTTCCAGTCCCTTCCTGTGGGGGCATCGGATCCCGTCGCGTCCGCGAGTGGCAGCGGCACGTTCTTCAAGGACGGTCACACCTCGTCTATACGCCTACAAGCTGCCGTTGGATGCCGACGGAAAACGCAACGGAACGATCGCCATCTTCTATGACACCGACTACATCAGCGCGCGAGTCACTCAGACGCTGCGCGATGCGCTGTTCACCGCTCTCCTACAGACCGTACTGATTACCGGTCTCGCCCTGCTCCTTGTCCGCACGAAGTTGACCGATCCGGTGGTCAACGTAGCGAAGTGGCTGCGCACACTCCGCGCCGGCGGCCAGCACGCTCCGCCGATTCTTCCCGAAGGCGAGGCGTTTCATCAACTCCACCAGGAAGTGCAGTATCTGGCCAACGATCTCACTGCCGCCCGCGCATCTGCGGAGGAAGAAGCTCGTCTGCGCGACTCCAACTCCTCGATCTGGACCGCCGAGCGGCTGCACGTGAGCCTGCGCAACAAGCTCGACGAAAAAAAGCTCTTCGTCGTCGCCAATCGCGAGCCCTACATGCACGTGATCCGCGAAAAGGATCGTTCGGTCGAGCGTGATCGTTCCGGCCAGCGGCCTGGTCACGGCACTCGAACCGGTGCTCCTGGCCTGCAATGGCACCTGGATCGCCCACGGTTCTGGCAGCGCCGATCGCGAAACGGTTGATGCTCGCGATCATCTCCGCGTACCGCCGGATCACCCCAGCTACACGCTGCGTCGCGTCTGGCTCACGGCCGAAGAGGAGAAGGGCTACTACGAAGGATTTTCCAACGAGGGCCTGTGGCCACTCTGCCATATCGCGCACACCCGACCGATCTTCCGGCCCCAAGATTGGCTGGCTTACCAGCGTGTAAATCGCCGCTTTGCCGACGCCGTGCTTGAGGAGATGGAAGGCGCCGATTCACCGATTCTTCTCGCCCAGGATTACCACTTCGCGCTGCTCCCCCGCATGGTCAAGGAAGCGCGCCCGGATGCCCGCGTGGCCATCTTTTGGCATATTCCCTGGCCGAACGCAGAGGCCTTTGGCATTTGCCCCTGGCAAAGCGAACTGCTGGACGGCCTTCTGGGTGCCGATCTCATCGGCTTCCATCTTCAGGCGCACTGCAACAATTTCATGGAAACGGTTGACCGTGCTCTCGAAGCTCTTACCGAGTGGGATCGCTTCGCCGTCAACCGCCGCGGGCACATGACCCGAATACGCCCCTATCCGATCAGCGTCGCCTTTCCGGAGACGCCGCCGGAGCTGGTCGAGTGGCGCAACACCGGGCAAGACCGAGCGGCGCTCTGTGCCGAGCTCGGCGTCGAAGCCAGCCTGCTTGGGGTCGGCGTCGATCGACTCGATTACACCAAGGGCATTCTGGAACGCTTCCGCAGCGTCGAGCATTTCCTCGACCTGCACCCGACTTACCAGCGCCGCTTTACACTGATCCAAATCGGCGCTCCTAGCCGCACCGACATCGAACGCTATCGGCAATTCATCGACGAAGTCCGCGCCGAAGCCGAGCGCATCAATCAACGTTTCCAGGCGGGGCGCTGGAAGCCCATCGTCCTATTCGAGAGACACCATTCGCACGAGGAGATCGCTCGTTACTACCGCGCCGCCTCACTCTGTATGGTCACTTCGCTGCACGACGGAATGAATTTGGTGGCTAAGGAATTTGTCGCTTCGCGGGATGACGACTTGGGCGTTCTAATCCTCAGCACTTTCGCCGGCGCGTCGCACGAGCTCACCGACGCTCTCCTGGTGAACCCCTACGACGTGCAGCAGGTGGCCGAAGCCATTTATCGCTCGCTCGAGATGACCCGGCAGGAACAAGCCGAACGCATGCGGCGCATGCGGCACAACGTCCGCGAGCGCAATGTCTATCGCTGGGCCGCAAATCTGCTCTCCGATCTCACCGACATTCGCGTCCAGGGATCGGAGCGGATCGAGGTTCCGCCGGCACCATGACCGGTTCCCCTAGCACTCTTCCCCATCTGCTGTCTCATTGGGAAGAGGTAGCTCACCGCGTTCGCGAAAGTTCTCGAGTGGCGCTGTTCCTCGATTTTGACGGTACCCTCGCACCCATCGCGCCACGTCCCGACCAAGTACGATTCGCGCCGTCCACGCGCCGTCTCCTCGGTCGTCTCGCCAACCTCTCCCGCGTCCGCGTCACGGTGATCAGCGGCCGCCGACGCGACGAACTTGTCCGTTATATCGCCGTTCATAAGGTCCACTGTGTGGGCCTCTACGGTTGGGAGCGCGGCCGCCGGTCGGCGATTCCCCGCTCTGCTGGAATCGCGCTTCGCCGTGTGCGCGCAATCCTGCGCGAGAATCTTTCCGTCTTTCCGGGCATATGGGTCGAAGACAAGACGAATAGTCTGTCTGTGCATGTTCTGGCAGCAAAGCCCGGCATGGATAAGCCCGCGCGCCGCCGCATCTCCTTTCTTTTGCGTCCATTTCGCAAGCAGCTTCGTGTCCGCGAGAATTTGCGCGACATCGAAATCATGCCCCTGTGCGTCCCCGACAAGGGCGCCACTCTCCGTCGATGCATGGAGGCCAGCGAGTTCCGCAGTGCCCTGCCCGTCTATTTCGGCGATGATTACTCCGACGAGCCCGCTTTTGCCGCTGCTCGCCGGGGCGTGTCTGTTCTCGTCGGCAAACGGCGCCCGACACGCGCGCGTTTCCG
This sequence comes from uncultured Acidobacteriota bacterium, assembly GCA_963818345.1. GTDB lineage: Bacteria > Acidobacteriota > Terriglobia > Acidiferrales > UBA7541 > Palsa-189. Next base: position 50,729 of record CAWFRX010000020.1, read on the forward strand.
GCTTAGCGATCCGGATGAAGTTGCTGAAGCGCTGCTTCGATTGGAAGCAGCCCTGGAATGACCGCCGCCCCCGACCCCCTATTGAATTCGTTATGCAGTATCGTGCAGCATCGAGCGGCGCCTTCCGTCCCAAAATGAACATCCAGGCCGCGACCGCCAGCTACGAGAAATGGATGGCCAGTCACACAAAGCTGGTGGCCGCCGATCTCACGCGCAAACATGACCTCATGCGGCATTCCCTCTTCGAATTCTTCCGCGCGACGTTCTATCGCTGGATGCAACTTTGGGGCGCAGTGTGTCCCGACCTGGATAAAGCCCCACACCTGCTCGCGGTGGGCGATTTGCACATCGAGAATTTCGGGACTTGGCGCGATGCCGAAGGACGCCTCATCTGGGGCTGCAACGATTTCGATGAAGCGCACACGTTCCCCTACACGCTTGATCTGGTGCGTCTGGTCACTAGTGCGCACCTTGCCACAGACGCTAACCACCTGGCCGTTCGTCGCCGCCTCGCCAGTGACGTCATTCTCGATGGCTATCGCGACGCGCTCGAGGCTGGCGGCAGGCCCTATGTCCTCGATGAGAACCACGTCTGGCTGCGCCAAATCGCTTTCACCAGGCTGCGCGATCCCGTCCATTTCTGGAGCCGCATGGCACAGCAGCGGCCCTGGAGAGGTGCCGTGCCCATCGATGTTCGCGGCGGCATCGAGAGCATGCTGCCAGCGCGGCGCTTGCTCTACAAGGTTAAACAGCGCGTCGCAGGCATCGGTAGTTTGGGGCATCGGCGCGTCGTTTTCATTGCCGATTATTGCGGAGGAAGGATCGCTCGCGAGGCTAAGGCGCTCGTTCCTTCGGCTTGGGTCTGGGCGAGAAAACAGTCGGTAAGCGAGCTTCACTACTCGACGATCATCGACCGCTCCGTGCGCGTTCTCGATCCATTCGTGCGCGCCGAGGGCCGTTGGCTTTTCAGGCGCCTGGCCCCAGACTGCTCGCGCATCGAACTGTTCATGCTCCCCGCCAAGCGCGACGAAGAACGCTTGCTGTACGCCATGGGCTGGGAGACGGCCAACATCCATCTTGGTAGCCGCTCGGGCCATTCCGCGCATCCTCCGCGACCTGAAGAAGCGACCCCGCCGTTGGCTGCACCAGGCGTGCAAAGCCATGAGTGCGGCCACTCAGCGCGACTGGAAGGATTGGCGCAAAGGCTGACGCTGACGCCGACGCCAGGGTCGACCGGGGAGCGTGGTTCCGCACGCCAAACAATCAGCTTCGCTGCGTAGAGTTAAGGCGTCGCGGCTTCATCATCATCCAGGCAAATGCGGCGCTGGTGACGGACAGGCCCGCGCAAATCGTCATGATCACGCGAAACGCGAATACAAACGACTGCTCGATGGAAGCGCGAATTGCGGCTGCGGTGTTCGAATCGACTTCTGGCGGAACCCTCAGTGCCGCGAGCCTAATCTCGTTCGACTGAAGATCGCGCATGGCTGGTACAGGGATAACCAGCCCAGCCAAGCTGTGATTCAGATGCAGCCGAAAGGCGCTCGTCATCGCCGCGCCGAGCACCGCGATCGAAATCAGTCCGGCGACTCGGGCGACCGCGTTGTTGATTCCAGAAGCCGTCCCCGTACGAGCCTGATCGACGGAATTCATGACCACCGTTGTCAACGGAGCGACGCTAACGGCTAATCCGAGACCCAGCACCACAAGCGCGGGGAAAAAAGTCCTCCAGTATGTGCCGCCAACGGATGGCGCAGCGGAAAGAGCAAATCCCACGGTAGCGATGAGCGGGCCGATAATCAGCGGTTCTCTAGCGCCGCGGCGGGCGACCAGTCCGCCGGACCATTGCGACAGGAAGAACATAAGAAGGATGAGAGGCAGTGCAGCCGCGCCCGCGGCTGTGGCGGAATAGTGTTGCACTTGGATCAGATCGAGCGGAAAAACGAAAAAGAAAATACCGAGAGCGGCGTACAGAAAGAGCGTGATGAGGTTCGCGCCGGTGAAATCGCGAGAATGGAAGAGTTGCAGAGGGACCATAGGCGAATTGACACGAGCCTCCGTAAGAACGAACGCGGCAAGACACAGGCAGCCTCCTGCCAAGCTTCCCCAAACAAGAGGATCGCTCCAACCCAAACGCGAGGATTCAATCAGCCCGTAAACGAGACTTCCGAGGCCGGCAATTGTGATGAATGCGCCCGCCCAGTCAACCTTTCCACGCTCCGGACTTCTACTTTCGGGAACGCGCCACAATGACAGCGCGATGACTCCGGCGGCTAGTGGAACGTTGATGAAGAATGCCCAGCGCCAAGACGCGTGTTCGATCAACCATCCGCCCAGGACGGGACCGGCCGCGGTTGTAATCGCCGTGTAGCCGGACCAAAGCCCGATGGCCCTGCCGCGATCGGCTTCAGGGAAGGACGCACTGATAATGGACAAACTGCCTGGCACCAGAAATGCCGCCCCTAATCCCTGAACAGCCCTTGCAAGCACCAATAAACGGATGTTCGGCGCGAGGCCGCAGCCAACAGAGGCGACTGCAAAGACGGCCACGCCGGCCAGGAACATCCGTTTGCGGCCCAGGAGATCGCCCAGTGAACCACCAACCAAAATTAATGCGCCGAGCAGCAAGCCGTATGCTTCGACAACCCACTCGAGGTCCGTCACCGTGCCCCCGAGGCTACTTTGCAGGGCCGGCAAAGCCACGTTCACCACCGTGCTGTCGATGAACGCCATGCTGGACCCGAGAATTGCTACCGCGAGGATCCAGGGGCGCGCGTCTGCTGCGCAGGGCACCGAAGTGTGCCCCGATTCGATGACAGCGCTATCAGACGGTGTCTTCACGAGTTCTCATTTTCACTTGGAAGGAACCTTGAGAACTAAGGTGTAACCAACTGTCTTCGGACCAGAGGACCGCTGTGACAACGACGCCCCGAGGCTGGTGCTTCTCAGCAAACCGTCGAGAATTACTCAGCCCTTCTCTTTTAGAAACGTCCCTTCGCGTAACTCCGTGAATGCCTGCCGGAGCTGTTCCTGCGTGTTCATCACAATGGGTCCGTACCAGGCGACCGGCTCCTCGAGCGGCTTGCCGGATACCAACAAGAACCGGATCCCGTCCTCGCCCGCCTGCACCACCACCTCATCCCCTCGATCGAATAGCACCAGCGATCGGTTTTCCGCGTCCGCAGGCGGCGTGGTGTCCAACCAGCCGACCGGCTCGGTTGGCACGGCAAGCGGACCGGACGCATTGCAGAACTTCCCCGCGCCCGCGAACACGTAAGCGAACGCGTGCCGCGTCGTCTCGATGGGCAGCGTTTTTCTTCGACCCGAAGGCACCGTCACATCCAGATAAATTGGATCGCCAGAGATGCCATCCACCGGGCCCTTTTTTCCCCAGAAGCTTCCGGTGATCACGCGTACTTGGGTCCCGTCGTCATCCTTTACCTGGGGGATCGCCGCCGCATTCACCTCTTGGTAGCGAGGCGGCGTCATCTTGAGCGACGCGGGCAGGTTCGCCCACAGCTGAAAGCCATGCATGCGGCCGGCAGAATCTCCCTTCGGCATTTCCTGATGAATGATTCCGCTGCCTGCCGTCATCCATTGAATGTCGCCGGCGCCGATGGCTCCTGAATTACCCATACTGTCGCCATGCTCGACCGTTCCTGCCAGCACATAGGTAATGGTTTCTATGCCGCGGTGAGGATGCCACGGAAACCCCGCAAGATAATCAGCCGGAACGTCGTTTCGAAAATCGTCCAGCAAAAGAAAAGGATCGAACTCGGAAGTGGCGCCGAAACCGAACGCGCGCCGCAAGTGCACACCTGCCCCTTCGAGAGTGGGCTTCGATTTGATCAGCCGCTTTACGGGTCGAATCGACATTTCTGCCTCCTCCGCGCGCAAAGGATCGGCGGGCCCGCAAGGATTTGAACCTTGGGCCAGCGGATTATTCCAGAAGTCCTATATAGCTGATTCGTCTTCCTTCTCGGCGTGGCGTGCAGCGGCATATAGCAGGGTGTTCGGCGGGCTCTGTTCTCGTTGGTCTCAATCACTCAGGGTCTGGCCTGCGGGCGGGAATTGTATCAGGGTGTAAGATCGAAGTCAGCCCTTCCACCAGATGAACCGCTCCAATCGGGGCGCGGCTTCGGTCAGATGCCGTTGTACCCGATCGATCCTTACCTTGGCATGAAGGGCAAGACCGTGCAAAGTATCACGCGTCATGCGAATATAAGCGCGACGATGGCGGCGCTACGTAATGCCGGAACCGGCCGAGTCGAAGGCCGCGATGGAGGAATGCTCCAAGGCTCTCCGTGCGATCATTGTCCCGTAATTGCTCCCGAGGAAAAGGCGAATTAATTGATGCGCCTTCGAAAGGCCGGAGTCGAAAAGTTCGTAAGGGCCCGTAGCTCAATTGGTTAGAGCAGCAGACTCATAATCTGTTTGTTCCTGGTTCAAGTCCAGGCGGGCCCACCAAATTTCCAAGAAATCGACGTTATTTGGCACCTATTCGTGATGGCTGGCAGCATCTGCCATTACGTTGCTGTAGTCTGCTCAGTGATCCCACAAGTCAGGGCTTAGACGGTTCTCTCTTCCTCAACTCGGCTTTTCGCGAGAATCCCGCTCTACGTCTTATTTCTGATTCAACTTGCCCCAGCCATTTGTATTTGTCGATCGCGACGCCTGGGGGCGTCCCGCAGTTATCGCGAGCGGATTTATGGAAGACGACGTGAATTCAGCATCAAAGAGCAGTTCTCCGCACCTTCTGCGATTTAGCGACATCCTCTGAACGAAATATAGAGGCTATCCTTCGCCGATGCCATGCGCGGAGCACGCATCCAGCTACCTGGCAAGAACGCTTCACGGCTCATCCGTGCGCCGAACCCTTTGAGAGTTCGCCGGAGGGCGTTTCAAGTTCTTTGAGAGGCGCTGTTCAACGCCGTCCAGGCGGCTAAAGAATCCATGTAGTCTCTCCAATGAACGATCTTTCTATTCTCAACGGTGACGACCGAGATGAGCCTGTTGTCATAGCGTGCGCCACTGGAGAGGATTGTTCCGTGCACTTCGTACTCGAGGATCACGACGCGACGATCTTCAGAGCGGTGCACAACAAGTGCGTCGCCGGAGTGAAGCTTGATCGTCTTGCCGTATCCCGAGAGGGCGGCCATCAGGTTGGCTCGTCCTCGAATGGTCGCAGGCCAACCGGGGAAGTGATAGCGGGACTCAAAGGTTGCCTCTTCGGCGAACGTGTCAAAATAGTGGTTGCCGTCAACGAGTCCGCGTAAGCCTTCCAGGACAACTTCGAAGAAAGGATCGAGAGCTTCAAAAACTTTGTACTGCGCATTGGTCATGATTGGCTCCTCGGCGTCCAACACGGGCATCGAACCGCAGGTTCCATGATGCCCCTATAACTACGTCTTGACAATGGTCGTTATAACGACTACTGTTACTTGTGTGCATCGATCAACCAAAACCCCGCGCGAAGGAAGTCCAGAGGAAACAGCGTTCTTGGACTTGCTCCGAACGGCCGACATGCTCACGCGCGGGGCCGATTGGGTGCTCAAAAGCGAGGACTTGTCCCATACGCAATACAACGTCCTACGCATCCTGCGAGGATCGCCTCAAGGCCTCCCGTGCGGGGAAATTGCGAGCCGCATGATTACCCGCGATCCCGACGTCACCCGGCTCCTCGACCGCATGGAAAAGCGCGGCCTGATTTCGCGCGCTCGCCAAAGCCGAGACCGGCGATTGGTGCTGGCCCGGCTCACCTCCGAGGGCCTGAAACTGGTGAATCGGCTGGACGAACCGGTCCAGAAGATCCACCGGAAGCAGCTGGGGCATATGGGAAAAGACCGACTCGTGGCGCTCGCGGAGTTGCTGGCTGCCGCCCGCTCGGCGAAGGAATAATTTTTTGGGGCTAACAAGTGTTGCAACGACTATCGTCTTAACGCATCTAAGCTGGCAGAAGGTTTGGGCACGGAAATCAAATTACGGAAAGGATGACCAACATGACAAGCAGCGCAACGCCACTACCGCAAGCTTCCACGACAGTCTGGAACATCGACCCAGCTCATACCATCGCTGAGTTCAAGGTTAAGCACATGATGATCGCCAATGTGAAAGGCCAATTCTCCAAGGTTTCGGGAGTGTTGACCCTGGATGAATCCAAGCTGGCGAATTCAAGTGTCGAGGTCACCATCGAAGCCGCCTCGCTCGAAACCCGGGATGGCCAGCGTGACGCTCATCTCAAGAGCGCGGATTTCTTCCATGTCGAAAAGTTTCCCACCCTGCACTTCAACTCGACGGGCATCAGCATTGTCCGCGACGGAGAATTGGCAGTCGAAGGCGACCTGACCATTCGCGGCGTTACGCGCAAGGTTCGCTTTGCGGTGGAAGGGCCGACGCCTCCGACCAAGGATCCCTGGGGCAACACCCGGATTGCCGTCGCGGCGACCGCGAAGATCAATCGCAAGGACTTCGGCTTGACCTGGAACGCTGCGCTGGAAACCGGCGGAGTACTTGTCGGTGACGAAGTCACGATCACTCTGGAGGCAGAATTCGTCAAGGCGTGAGGGCAAGGAGAGGCCGACGAGGAATCGCCTTCTCGCCAAAGCTCTCCGAGGGCGAACGCTGAAGGCGCTCCGTCACGGCACCAAAGCCCCTGCATGGGTGCAGCCAGTTCCGCCGTACGGATGCCAACAATGCGGCAGCGCACAGCGATTTGGGCAACAGGAGCGCTGCCGCTTCGAATGCCAGGCCGTTTTTCGCGTTGATTGCGTTTGGTTTTTGCTTGGCGATACACTGTCAGGCCCAATGCACCAGCTGTGATCGGGCACGGCATTGGAAAGCAGCGAGTATGATCGCTTTCACAAAATTAGCGGGGCATAGGACTGTGGTTGTCACCGGCCTGGACGTTAAGGCTTGATCGGCTTTCGCCGCTCGAAGGGTGGTCTATGACAACGCACGAACATTCAGTAGAACTCGCCGGGGTCAACCTCGCTGGGCGAAATCATGTCTGCGCTTTCTTCAATACCATCGACGAGGAGCACAGAGTGCTCGGCTCGTTCTACAAAGATGGCTTTGACCGGGGCGAAAAGGCTGCCCATATTGTCGATCCCGAGAATCGGCAGGAGCATTTGAAGCGTCTCGCCCAGGCGGGTATAGCTGTACAAGAGATGATGGACACCGGCCAGCTGGAGGTGCTCCCGTGGACCGACGCATATGTGCGGGACCACCGGTTCGATCAGGATGCAATGCTGGCGACCGTCGAAAAGCTAATCGAATCGGGGGCGTCCGCCGGCTACCCACTTACGAGACTGGCGGGACATCATATGGACTGGCTGTTTCTCGACAAACCTGCCACGCACAACCTTTTGGAGTATGAGGCAAGACTCAATCATGTTCTTTCCAAACACAACGATCCGGTGATCTGCAACTACAATCCGTCCAAATTTGGCGCAGCGGTGGCGATGGACATCATGCGCACGCACCCGCTTGTAATCATCGGTGGATTATTGCGAGAGAACCCGTTCTTCGTTCCTCCCGAACAGTTTCTCGATGAGCTGCGACAACGCCGCTTATCGCGGACAGCCGTCGCATAGAGAATCGCTCAAATGACCGTAGATTTCTCTACGGAGATGCCCCGCCTTCGTGCAACGGTAAGGGATCTCCTGGCGCTTTCGACGATCCCAGAGACATGGGTGGGACGAGAACCGCCCGCCATTGCTGCCGATCTCGCCGATTTGGTGATCGGATCGCTCGAGCTGGATTTCGCTTTTGTGCGCTTGTGCGATCCCGCAGGGGGTCGGGTCGCCGAGGTGACGCGGGGGAATTCCTGGAAGGCGTTTCCGGAATGGCTGCAACAACACCTCGCGAAGTTCGGCCAAATTTCTCGGACAGAAATCGTGACCGACGTTAACGGGGTCGAGGGGTCCCGCTGCGGTGTTGTGATTCCTATCGGTGTCAACAGCGAACGCGGGCTCGTCGCGGCGGCGTCCGATCGCCCCGGTTTCCCCGACCAGTCCGATCAGCAACTGCTTTCCGTAGCTGCGAATAACGCCGCGACAGCATTTCAGAACGCATTCCTTATCAAGGCGCTACGCAGCACGCGAGAAGCATTACTAGCGAATGAGCAAGAGCTTCGCAAGGCCCGCGACGAATTAGAAATCAAAGTCGCGGCCCGAACCTCTGAATTGCAGAGGAGTACCCAAGAGCTGCAAAGAAGCGAATTCTATCTCGCGGAAGGACAGCGGCTTGCTCATACAGGCAGCTGGGCATTTAGCCCTGCCGGGTTCGAGTATTGGTCTTCGGAATTGTTTCAAATCTACGGACTCGACCCTACAGGCGCCCCACCGACGAAGAAAGAATATTTGGCCTTGGTGCATCCGGAGGATCGGGAATTCGTCGGACAAGAGATTCAAAAGATGTTGACGAGCGATCGGCCATTCGACTTCACAAAGCGAATCGTGTGGCCCGGCGGACAGATTCGAAGCGTTCGTTGCGTGGGCGTTCCCGCGACTCAGGAAGGAAGTTCCCGGAGATTCGTCGGTACCGGGATGGATGTCACCGAACAAGTGCAATTAATGGAGGAAATGCGGAAAAGTGAGGCGGAGCTTCAGCAGATGCTGGACTTCGCGCCCCAACTTATTGGCGTGTACGGACCCAACCGTGAACGTCTTCACGTCAACCGCGTCGCGCTCGATTACGCAGGCCTTAGTTTGGAGGAGTGGCGGCAGACGCCTGCGCACAGTGCTTTCGTTCATCCAGACGACCGAGCGCGGGACCGGGATTATTTCGATCGTGCTCTCTCTGAAGGATCCGCGTACGACTTAGAGTTGCGGCTGCGCAAGGGCGATGGAACGTACCGCTGGTTCCTGGCTCGTGCGAACCCGGTTCGCGATGACAAGGGACGGATCAGACGCTGGTATGTCGCGTGTACCGATATCGAAGACCGGAAGCGAACTGAGGAAAGACTCCAACACGAAAACGTCGCGCTCCGCGAAGAAATCGACAAAGCGTCGATGTTCGAGGAGATCGTTGGAACCTCGCCCGCTTTGCAAACTGTGCTCTCGCGCATCTCCAAGGTTGCGCCAACCGATTCCACGGTTCTGATTACCGGCGAGACGGGAACCGGCAAGGAGCTTGTCGCCCGCGCGATCCACCGGCGGTCAAAGCGCGCCTCGCGCGCATTTGTCAGTGTGAATTGCGCCGCAATCCCGCGTGATCTGATTGCCTCGGAGCTGTTCGGCCATGAGAAGGGGGCGTTCACGGGCGCCATGCAGCGTCGAATCGGCCGGTTCGAACTGGCAGAGGGTGGAACGATCTTCCTGGACGAGGTGGGTGAACTATCGGCTGACACCCAAGTTGCCCTTCTAAGAGTTTTACAGGAGCGGGAATTTGAGCGGGTTGGGGGCAGGCAACCGATCCACGTCAACGTTCGCGTGATCGCGGCGACGAATCGTGACCTGAAGACAGCCGTGGCCAGTGGGAATTTCCGCGAGGACCTCTATTACCGGTTAAACGTATTTCCGCTCGAGGTGCCGCCGTTGCGGGCGCGAAGGGCGGATATTCCCTTGCTCGTCGAATACTTCATCGATCGCTATGGACGCAAAGCGGGCAAGAACATCCGGAGTGTCGACAAGAAGACCCTGCAGTTGCTTGAGTCGTACCCTTGGCCCGGAAACATACGCGAACTTCAGAACATCATCGAACGCTCGGTAATCCTGTCGGAAACGGAGATCTTTACGGTGGACGCAAGCTGGCTGTCCCAACAGTCTCGTGATGAGAGATCAAGCGGCAAGCTGTACCTTTCGCAGAGACTGGCAGCTAAAGAAAAAGAAGTGATCGAAGAAGCCCTGCAAGAAAGCGAAGGACGAGTATTCGGACCGTCCGGCGCGGCGGCGAAGCTAGGGATTGCGCGGTCCACACTCGAATCGAAGATTCAGTCGTTAGGCATCGACAAAAATCGTTTCAAGCCGAAGCCACGGAGTTGAACTCCCCGCGATTTCGCCTCAGGCGATAGATGACGCAGGTGTGACATACGCGGTATAATGCCAGTGGGTCATGCTTTTGGTGCCAAGAAGCAGTCTCCAGCAGGAGGGTGAGCGACCCGATCACGTCGACGGGATAGATCCTTTATTCAGCCCTCGTCGTCAAACTGGCTAGCGGCGCTTGTTCTGCCCGGAATTTCGTCACTGTCGAAATGTCGGACATTGCTGCCAACGACTGACTCTTTGCTCTCAGCAACTTACGGTTGGCTCCCGAGTTGCTTTTCTTCAATCCGTCCTTCATTCAACTGAGGCCCAGAGAAATGAAATACCGGCCGCGTCTCCTATTTTCAAGCAAGGGGAGCTTGCATGCTGAGGACTCAAAGGACAGGGAATAGTCGAGTTCTTTTCACAATCAGCGGCCGAATTGAGACAACCGAGGATATCGACCAGCTTCAACAACTTCTCGCCGTCGAGACATCTGGGCAGGAGCTGATTTTGGATTTGACGGACGTGACCCTCGTCAGCCGGGACGCGGTCAAGTTTCTCCTCGGTTGCGAGGCCGATGGCATCAAGCTCGAAAATTGTCCTCTCCATGTCCGAAGGTGGATCGATCAGGTAAAGGATCGACCCAAGCGGCGAGGGGAGTGACGAAAGGCCCTTTGTTTTAGGCCAAGCTCCCCCCGCCAGAAAGGAAAGAACGATGAAGATTCTGGTAATCGGCGCCACAGGCCTACTCGGCACCCCTGTGGCGCGAGCGCTCGAAGTGAATCATGAGGTTCTTAGGGCCAGTCTCAACGGGTCGGCCCTCAAAGTGGATTTCGCGGATCCCGAATCCATTCGGAATCTTTATGCAAAAGCCGGACAGGTGGACGCCGTCGTGAGCGTTGCGGGCCAGGCTGTCTTTCGCCCTTTGTCCGCGCTCTCCGATGCCGACTTCGAACTTGGCCTCAAGAACAAGCTGATGGGTCAGATCAACCTGGTGCGCCTCGGCATTGAATCACTTAGGGATGGTGGCTCATTCACGTTGACATCAGGGCTCCTGAGTCGGTGGCCGGTTCCCGGCGCCGTGGCAGTCAGCGTGGTTAACGCCGGTGTGGAAGCCTTCGCCCGCGCCGCGGCGCTGGAGCTTCCGCGCGGCTTGCGCATCAACGCGGTCGCCCCAGGTTGGGTTCGCGAGACCCTTCTCGCGTTGAAGATGGACCCCGCCCCGGGCGTCCCTGCAGTGGAAGTGGCGCAAACCTACGTAAAAGCAATCGAAGGCAAGATGACCGGTCAGACGCTCGATGTTGTCAAAGCTTCCAGCTAGTTAGGACGCGCCTCGCAGCGCCGTTCACACAAGGCGAGACAAGTCGAATGAGGAGATAGAGGCGCTCCCCAAGCCCGTCGGTCGCGCTAATTTTCGTCCGTACGAACGGAAAGAACAAACGAACGAAAGAAAGGACGATCATATGTCGGCCAATTTGACTGCCGTGCTTCAAGAGATTTTGCAGAATACAACCAATATCAAAGTGCTCCGCGAACTCATGACGCCGGATGTCATCTATGTTTCATTGAACTTCAACAATCCGGAGCTGAAGAAAATTGAGCCTTGGACAGGCACCCACAAAGGGCCTCAGGAGCTGTGCGATGTCTTTGGGACAATCCAGCGCTACTGGAAAACACTCGATTTCAAGGTCACCGACACCATCGAGCAAGGCAGTCGCGTGGCTTTCTTCGGCTCTTTTACCTACAAATCGAACGTGACCGGGAAGGAGATCACGTCTCCGTTTGGCCTCTTGGCGCGTTTCGAGGGCGGGAAAGTCGCTTATGTTCAGTTTCTCGAGGATAGCTATGGCACCGCCGGGTCTTTCAAAACGGGGGGTGCCACAAGGTTCCACAGCGATCCCTCGGGAAAAGAGGTTGAGGTCTAGGCCAGGCTAGTCGTCACCGCGACGTCACGGGCGATAAAGGACGGAGTCGCGAAACGATGGGCGGCTTGCGACAGCAGTCGGGGCCCCGAGACCGCTATTCGAATCAGATTTTAAGCTTTGGGAGTCCACAATGACTGACGTATCGAAAGAGCGATATGACTTCATCGTGGTGGGAGCGGGCGCGGCGGGTTCGGTTCTTGCCGCGGAATTGTCCGCGTCGGGCGCGCAAGTCCTCGTCATCGAGTCCGGAGGACCCGACGACGCACCAACGATCGCGAATCCCAGCGTCTGGTTTTACAATGTCGCCGGTCCGCTCGATTACCACCTGCCTATCGTCCCCTCGCCGCGATTGTACAATCGCAAGTTCAATATGGCCCTCGGCCACGTTCTTGGCGGCGGCACCAGCATCAATGCCATGGTCTGGATACGCGGCATGCAACGTGACTACGACGGGTGGGCGGAGAGTGGAGCGAAGGGCTGGGCCTTCGCCGACGTCCTTCCCGTCTTCAAAAGTCAGGAGGACTGGGAAGGCGGCGCCAATGCCTGGCGCGGAACGGGTGGCCCTATCCACATCCGTCGCCCCAAAGATCCTCATCCCATAGCTCCAGCCTTCATCGACGCCGCCCGCGAGATGGGCATGCCCGTTCTGGATGACGTGAACGGACCGCTGCGCCCCGGCGCTGGTTACATCAACATGAACATCGACCTGGACGGAACTCGCGTGAGCGCCGCCCGCGCCTTCCTGCGCCCGGCGTTGTCGAGGCCCAACCTCACTCTCCTGCTCAATACCAACGTCGTGCGGCTGAATTTCAAAGGCACTCGCTGCCTCGGCGTCAAAGTAATGACAGACGGCGCGGTAAAGGATATCGCGGCCGATAAGGAAGTAATCCTCGCCGCGGGCACCATCAATAGCCCGAAGCTTCTGATGCTCTCGGGCGTTGGAGAAGCGCAGGCGCTTCGCAACTTTGGAATCGACGTCGTCGAAAACCTGCCCGGCGTAGGCGGGAATCTGCAGGACCATGTGCTGGTGTCCGGCGTCGTGTTCAAATACAAAGGCAAGATGCCGGATCGGCCGGCCGACAGCAACGCTGTCGAAGCAGAGGCTTATTTGTCGAGCGGTCTTTCGGATCGTGTAGACATTAGTCTCGTGCTTCATGAACTACCGGTGGTTACGCCTGAAGTAGCCTCGCGCTTTGGAACTCCTCCAGCAGACGCGTTCACAATCGCGCCAGCTCTCGTGCAGCCGACGAGCAAAGGCGCCGTCCGCTTGGCGAGCAACAACTTTCAGGATGCCGCCGTGATTGATGGCAACTACCTGGGCACGGACCAGGATTTTGCGGCCGTCGTGCGCGCCATCGAAGCGGCGCGCGAACTCGGGAATCAGCGTGCCTTCGACAATTTGCGTGAGAGCGAACTTATTCCAGGACCCAAGGCGAGCGCCGAGGAGATCCAAGAACTTGCCAGACTGGCCTCGGCGAGTTTTGGTCACGGGGTCGGTACTTGCAAAATGGGCGTCGATAAGCTCGCCGTTGTCGACCCAGAACTTCGCGTGCACGGCATTTTGGGCTTACGCGTCGCGGACGCCTCCGTGATGCCCCAGATCATTACGGGGCCAGGGACAGCCGCGTCGACCCACATGATTGCGGGCCGCGCCGCTAAGCTCATTCTCGGCTGAGAAAAAGGGATCCTCCAATGACCGATGGCTTTGGATTTCTGCGCCGATTAGCCCCGCGTGAGCATCCGATTGGAGGATCGTCGACGAATTGAGCCAGTCGGAATGGTGGCCATGCGGCGCGGCGGAAACTAGCCTCGACGCAGTTGAACGGGTATGCTTTTGCTCCTATCTATGTGGTTCACCTTAACCTTGGAAGGGAGGCCCCAAGTTGCATCGTGCGGGTTGGCTCCTCCAGCTTGAGTTGCCCAGTAATCCAGAGCTTCTGTGCGTGGTGCGAAGCGCGATGATGCGCTTGACGGAGGAGTTGGGCTTTGAGGCCGAGGCCTGCAGGGCATTGACGCGCGCCGTCGATGAAGCGCTTGCCAATATTATCTGCCACGCTTATCGCGGACGCCCGGGGCAGCCGATTCATCTCTTTTGCCGCCGCACAGAAGTGCGAACGAGCGGCAAAGAGCGAAATGGCCTTGAGATCGTGCTGATAGACCGCGGCGCTGCTGCCGATCGCAAGAATCTGTGCGGACGTTCTTTGGAGGACGTTCGGCCCGGCGGGCTGGGGCTGCATTTCATTCAAGGCGGTGTTGATGTTATGCAATACCAGAGGCAGGCCAGAAGGAATCGGCTTCGTTTGGTGAAGTATCTGCCCACCCCGAAACCGGAACCCCGGATCGCGAAAGGAAAGTGAAGCGGTGCAAATCTCAGCCCGGCACTTGGACAAGACGACAATACTAGACATTTCTGGCGACATCGACTTGGCGCATTCGGGCGAGGTTCGCCGTGTCGTATTGATCGAGTTTCGAGAGAAACGCACGCCTCGGGTGATTCTCAATCTGCTCGAAGTGAATTATATCGATAGCTCTGGTGTCGCTTCTCTCGTGGAAGGCCTCAAGGCTTCTCGCGATGTGGGTTCGCGTTTGATCTTGTTTGGCCTTAGCCCCATCGCGCACGAGGTGCTGCAGCTATCGAAACTGCTGACGATCTTTGAAATCTATGACACCGAGGAAAAGGCCTTGGAAGCCTGACCGTTGTGTGACGAACCCTCTGCGAGGCTACGCCGATCATGCTGAATTTCGTCGCCCAAGTTGGCGAAACGGTCACGGATTGCGTGGCGTACTTGGGCGGCTTGGCTTCTTTGATAGCCGGCGCCGCGTACTACACATTTGTAGGTCCCTTTCGAGGGAAACCTCTGCGCTGGCAGGCCGCCGTTTCACAGGCGACCGAGATCGGCGTTCGTGCGCTGCCCATTCTTTCTCTGATCACATTTTTCATCGGACTGATTTTGGCGCTGCAAAGCGGATACGAGCTGCGCAAACTGGGAGCCATGAGCTATGTCGCGAGTACGGTGGCGATCTCCGTAACACGCGAACTTGGCCCGCTGATCACCGCCATTCTCGTAATCGGGCGATCCGGTTCCGCGTTTGCCGCGGAGATTGGCACCATGCGAATCACGGAAGAAATCGACGCCCTGGAAACGATGGCCATCGAGCCGGTGGACTTCCTGGTGACGCCGAAATTTCTGGCCATGATTCTCATGATGCCGTGTTTGACTACCTGGGCGAACGCGATGGGCATTTTAGGAGGGTCACTCTTCGGCGTGGCGCAAGCCGATTTCACCTGGGTGCGGTACATGCGCAGTTCGCTCGAAGCGCTCTATTTTCGCGATGTCGCGATCGGTCTGATCAAGAGCGTCATGTTCGGCATCACCATCGCCGCAGTGGGTTGCTACGAAGGCCTTTCCACGACGGGAGGAGCCGAAGCGATAGGGCGATCGACAACGCAGTCCGTGGTCATCTCCATTTTCTCGGTGATCGCGGTCGATCTTATCTTCACGGCTATTTTCTTTTTCATTTCCGGACGGTAAGCGGAGCGAGCAAGGTGCAAAATGCCTGATGACAGAGAGGATTCCCAGCAACCAGAGACGGTGATTTCGGTGAAGGACCTGCGCGTTCAGTATGGAGAGCAGGAGATCCTGCACGGCATCAGTTTCGATGTCGCGCGTTCTGAGACCCTGGTGATTCTGGGCGGCTCTGGATCCGGCAAAAGCACGCTGTTGCGCGCCTTGGTTGGTCTGGAGAGGCCCAGTGCGGGACAGATTTGGATGAAGGGTCAGGACATCGCCGCGATTTCTCGCGCGCAACTGGACGAGATTCGCAAAAAGATAGGCATGTCGTTCCAAGGAGGCGCGCTATTTGGGTCGATGACCGTGGGAGAAAACGTGGCGCTCCCACTACGCGAACATACCAAGCTCGAAACGTCAACCATCGAAATCATCGTCCGGTTGAAGCTCGATCAAGTGGGCTTGTCGGGATTTGAAGACTACCTACCCTCGGAACTGAGCGGCGGCATGCAGAAGCGCGCGGCGGTAGCGCGTGCCCTGGCGATGGATTCGGAGATACTGTTCTTCGATGAGCCGTCGGCGGGTTTGGACCCGATCATCGCTGCCGGCATAGATCATCTGATTTTGCAGCTCAAGAAAGCGTTTCACATGACCATGATTGTCGTCACGCACGAGCTGGCCAGCGCGTTCCTGATCGCTGACCAGATGATGCTGATTGACAAGGGGCGCATTCTGGCCTTCGGTACGCCTGAACAGATGCGCTCCAGCACCCAGCCGCGCGTGCGCCAATTTCTGGACCGCGTGGCCGAACCGGAAGTTTCTCAGGAGATGGATTATCTCCAGATGCTGACAGGCGACCACACAGGAAGCGGTCGCACGTCCAGGGAAAGGCGAAACACGTGACGCAAGCGAAACGCGAACAAGTGATGGTAGGGCTGTTTGTGTTGGTTGCCGCGGGTTTGCTGGTGGGTGCCGTGTTCGCCGTGGGCGGAATTTCCGGCCGTCAAGTGAAGACCTACCGCGCCTACTTCAACTTCGCGGGCGGCGTCGAACCGGGAACCGAGGTTCGCTATTCGGGCGGCCCGAAAGTAGGCCGCGTGGAAAAGATGCGGATAGACCCGCAAGACCCATCGCGGATCGAGATGACGTTCAGCGTCGACGCGGATTTGCCGGTCAAGATGGACAGCCGCGTGAAGATAATGTCCATGACGCCGCTCGGGGATAACCACGTCGAGGTGGTGCCCGGCATGCCCGGATCCCCGGATGCGCCGACGGGAACGCAGTTGCCATCCGACGCGTATGTTGATCTCAATACGCTCATGGCGCAGGTCCAAGCGATCACGCCGCAGGCACAGCAACTGCTGACCGCGCTCAATGATCGCGTAGTCGAGCTGAAGGTAACCGTAAGCCGCGTCAATGACCTCCTGAGCGCCCAGAATCGCTCGAATCTTTCCGCAGTGCTGGCCGATTCGCGTGGGCTGATTCAAGAGAATCGCCCTCAGCTGAAGTCCACGCTTGGACACTTGAATGATGTGAGTGGGCAGTTGCAACCTGTTCTCGACGATCTCCGCAAAACGGCGGCCACTGCCAATCAAGCGCTCGATCACGTCGACGCACTCATCGGCGAGGACCGTCCGGACATTCATCAGGCCGTGCTGGAATTGCGTCAGTCGTTGGCTACGGCGGTGACGCTAACGGGGCGGCTCGATCAGACGGTCGATGTAAATTCCGAAAATATCGATGAAGCGATTGATAATCTTCGCGATGTCACCGAGAACCTCAAGGAAATTACGGACACGATCAAAGCGAGGCCCTACCTGTTGATACGTTCGAGCCCGCCGCCCGAGCACAAGCCCGGTGACGCGCGATGAGGTCGAATTGGCCGCCGGAATAGTACCTTGGAGGTTCGTGATGGCGAAAGCTGCGTTGCTTGTGCTGGCGATCGCGGTGGTGGGCTTGTGCGGTTGCGGCGCAATCCCCCAGAGCAGATACTACCAGCTCACGGCACCCGCAGAAGCGAGTGCTGCCCCCCCGAGCGATCCGCTTCCGGTTGCCTTGCTCGTGGGCCCGCTAAAAGCTTCGCATCTGTACCGCGAAGATCGGCTCGTGTACGCCACCGACAGCGAGGAGATGGGCACTTATCAACTGCACCGTTGGGCGGAACCTCCAACCGAAATGATGCAGGAGCTTTTGTGGCGTTCCCTGCGAGCGTCGCACAGATACAGCGCGGTCTCCCTGCTGTCCAGCAGTTCTCACGGAGATTTTGTGCTGCAAGGGAACCTGTACGATTTCAAGGAGCTGTCTGGCAGCACGTTCGCGGCCCGCTTGGATTTGGGATTGGAACTTCGCGAGGTCAAAACTGGCGCTATCGTATGGACGCACAGTTACTCGCATGATGAACCCGTGAAGGGCAAGGACGTCTCCTCAGTCGTCGCGGCGCTCGACCAAAATGCGCAGCGTTGCGTGAGCGAAGCCGAGGCCAGCTTGAGCGAATATTTTGCGTCCCGCGCCAAGAGGGAGTAGGCAGTTCGTCACGCGTGATCAGAGCACTGGCGCGTCGTATCTTTCGAGCGGCTACCAAAGAGGGCTTCTTTGAGTGAACTGCAACCCGAATGGATCGCACAGGTCCGAGACGTTCTGGAGACCCTGAATCAGGGCGTCATCATTACGGATGAATGCCCACGGGTTGTTTATACCAATACTGTGTTCCGGGAGATGGTGGGCCGGAACGATGATGAACTTGTAGGCCGATATGTTAAGGACTTGTTCCCGCCGGAAGACGTTCCCTGGCTACTCAGCCGCATCGCACAGGGACGAATCCAGGGTCAGGATCGATTCGAATTCTATTTGCCCGAACTCGCCGGGGGCCGCCTGCCGGTTGTGATCTCTGCGCGGGAACTCGAAGATCCCGACGGGCGCGTCTTTGCGATTGTTACTTTCACGGATATTACGGAGCAGAAGAGTTCCGAGACAGATCTGCGCCGGGCGAATTTGTTGCTCGAAGCTCGCGAGCGCGCCATGGAAGAAGACCTCCTCCTGGCCGCGCGCATCCAACAGAGCCTGGCTCCCAGGAGCCTCACGTGGGCCGCTACTTCCGTAGAGACCTACTATCAAGCCGCGCGCACAATCGGGGGAGATTACGGCTTGGTTACCCCTGGGGACGACTACCTCACGCTGCTGCTCGGCGATGTCTCGGGCCACGGTATTGGCTCGGCACTCGTCGCCAATAGAATCTACACCGAGACCATTTCGCTGATCGAGGCCGGTGCCGAACTCGCCCCGATGTTCCAACATCTCAACCGATTCGCCCTTCAACACCTGGAAGGCTCTGTCATGTATTTCACGATGGCCGCAGCAAGACTCAGCCGCGACGGGCGCTCACTCGAATTCTCCTCCGCCGGCCATCCTCCTGCCATGATCCTTCGTCCAGGTGAATCACCGCGATTTCTAGAATCGGCAAGCACGATCCTGGGGTGTTTTGACGACGCTGTGCGCCAGGAGTCGGCCGTCCACATTCCCCTCGAAGCCGGCGACCGGGTCATGCTGTACACGGATGGCTTCACCGACAATTTCAATTCCCGGCGCGAGATGCTCGGCGTCAAAGGTCTCGCCGAACTTGCGCGGGAAGCCTCCGCCTTGTCACTCTCGGAAATGAAGCAGCAAATCCTTGATCGCGTCGCGGCTTGGCGCGCTGGCCCTGCGACCGATGACATGTCGCTGATCCTCGTCGAAGTGTGAACATGTCGCAGTGTGACCGTGTCGACGATCTGCTGACACGCGTGAAGCGCGCGCTCGGATTGGCAACGCAATTCCAGGAATCCGCCAGCCAACTGCACGCGGGTTGCTGACGGAATGCCTGACGACGAAACATTCACAAAAAGATGAGCGCAACGGTCGAATTCCTCGTGCATTACGGCTATTTGCTCCTGTTTGCGTGGGTCTTGGCGGAGCAATTGGGTCTTCCGTTTCCGTCCGCACCGATTCTGCTCGCGGCGGGCGCGTTGGCGGGAAGGCACCGCATGAATCTCGAGTTGGTGATCGCTCTGCCGATCGCCACGGTCGTGATTTGCGACTCGTTCTGGTACGAACTGGGCCGCCTCAAAGGAATGAAGGTTCTGCAGTGGCTGTGCCGAGTTTCGCTCGAGCCTGACTCTTGCGTCCGCCGCACGCAGGTTCGCTTCGAGCGCAACGGACCCTGGGAACTGGTTGTAGCAAAATTCGTTCCGGGTATGAGCGCGGTGGCGTCTCCGCTCGCGGGAACCGTCCGCATGCCCTTACAGCGGTTCGTGCTGTTCGACGGCTTAGGTGCGATGCTGTGGGTTGGCGCTTACACCGGAACGGGATACGTTTTCAGCGGCGACCTTGAGGACGTCGCGTCTCACTTGGCTTTTCTAGGCCGCGGACTCTTTGCCGTTCTTTTAGCCGGGTTGCTGCTCTACGTCGGCTGGAAATATTTTAATCGCTGGCGATTCCTTCGCGAGTTGCGCATCGGCAGGATCAGCCCGGAAGAACTCTATCGAAGGATGAACGCGGGAGAGGATATTGTGATCGTCGACCTACGTCACACTCTAGAGTTCGAGGCAGAGCCGCAGACGATCCCAGGGGCTGTGCATATGGACACCGCGGAGTTGGAGGAAGCCGTGGATGTAATTCCGCGCGACCGCGACATCGTGCTGTTTTGCACTTGTCCCAACGAAGCTACTGCCGCACAGATGGCCCTGCGACTGCGAAGTCTGGGGATTACACGCATCCGACCCTTGGCCGAGGGACTAGCCGGATGGCGCGCGCGTGGTTTTCCTACGCAGCCCCTGGAATCGAGAGACGACAGCTCCAACGTTCCCGGTCCAGTGCGCAGTCGCTAGAGTCGCGCGAGAGGCGGATCACAATTTCGCCCGTCGGCGCGTGGTTCTGGAAAATGTGCCGCGCTTCTCAGTCATGAGGCACCGGGGCTTAGTCGAGCCGAGGGCGTTCTTCGCGATTTTCGCCGGAGAACTACGGTTGCGCCTTCTTAACTGCCGGATCCCTGATCTTGTCGTTGAAGTTGCTCTCTTCCGACGGCGCACAGATCTCTTCGAAGATAGCCACCTTCGCCCTATCAAAGGTGATCTTGTCGCCCACCCAGGGCGCCGTATACGTCTTCGGATCGGTGAGAGTCATCTGCAGTTCCAGATGGTCGGCGTCGACGCGCTTGTAACGCTCCACCAGGTACATCTGATCGCTGTGCGGCGACCCGAAATGATCGAGCCAGGTTCTGTCGTCGTAACCGTTAGACTCAACGACGAACGTGTCTCCATCCCAGTGGCCAATCGCGTAGCCGTTCCAGGCGGGGTCCGGATCTTTCGGAAGCTGGCGCCCATCGGTCCAGATGGTCCGCCACAAGTCATGAAACTGCATGTGCTGCAGCACACGACCGGGAATCTGAATGAACTCAAACGGCCGCAGATTCGCTTCCCACAAGTCGCGCGGATAACCCATCGGTTCGCAGGTCGAGACCTCGTCGTTCCCCTCTCCGGGCGGCACGGATCGCGGGCCGTAGCTGGGCTTGGTGGCCTCAAACTTGGCCTTTCCCCAAGGCGTCATGGGCGGAGGATACGTGTCCGACTTCATTTGGTCGGGTACGCTCTTATCCTTGATGTCTAGCCACTTATCGTTCAGAGAGTGCCTTTCAAAGTAGCCCGGTTTCGTGGGCATCGACCACACGGCGGACAGGTCATGCGGGTCAAAAGATTTGGGTTTTGCAAGGTCCTTCGGCAATTCTTCGGGCTTCCATGCGCCTGGCGAATATCCTTTGGTGCCATACGTCTGCGCAAGCAACGGAGATGAACATGCGCCTACCGCCAAAAGGATGCCGACTGAAGCCACGAGTCGATTTCGCATTTGCAATTCCTCCGGCCAAATCTTTTACTGGCTCGGCTCGTCATTCAGCTTCACGCCGTTCCCCTTGACGCCCTTCTCCGGAAGCTCTCGGCCATCGGCCAGCACGAAATGTTCGAGCGAGACGCGCGGCGCGCCAGACCTCGCCGGGTGGCCGACAACGGTCAATTTGTCTCCCGGTTTCAGGACGTCTTTACTCAAGCCGGCTTCGGAAAGTGAGTGCGGATTGCCCAGCTCGGCGCCCCAATGCACCACGTTGCCTTTGTCGTCGGTTACGTCAAAGAGTATCGCGCAGTGGGGATTGGCCCAAATCCATTCCGTTACGGTCCCCTTCAGCGTTACCTCCTTGTCTACCTCATACGCGACACCCGTCCCGTGGTGCGCGAGCAGGGGGACAACCGCCAGCAAAACTCCCAGAACCGAGGCAAGGGATGATGCCAGCCTTGGCTTCATTTCGCGCCTCCGCACTAGATCCGGCCGAAAGCTTCGATTTAGTGCACCGTTGGGCGAATTCTACGCCGCTGCAGCGAGGCGGTGCAATGGGTGAGTTTGTCTCAGGGCGGCCCTCCTGCTGTCCGACGGCATTCCGTTTACCCGCGCACGGCCCACGCAAGAATAATTCGCCGAAAAAAACCTTCCGAGCTGGGAGTACTAGTCACTTTGGCGCGGCGCAAACCGTCCAAGAGAAATAATTGGTTCCCATGGACACATTTACAGTGTATAAACGTCCCCATCAGGTCTGTAAAAATAGAAATTTTCGTTGAACCACATCAGCAGACTTGTTTGCGTTCACGAGAAAACCCTCGCTCCTGCGGGATTGCTCGTTTTGTTTGGCGCTGCGATGGCGGCGTCTTTCCTAAATCTTTGGAAAGAGCGTGGGTGGTCCTATGGCCAGGCGAACTATTAGTGTTGAGGACATGCTGTTCGCGCGGAGAGAAGCGCTCCTCGACAAACAACTCAAAGGTCGTCCCGCAGCGACGAACAAGTCCGCCTTTTCTCGGAGAGAGCTTCTCGCCGGCGCTGGCATTGCCGCTTGTGGCCTCGCGGTCGGTTGCGCCGGACAGGAAAGTGTGAATGTACCGAACGCCGCGGATATGGTCGGGGGCCCGCAGGTAGCTGCCGCGCTCCACGTAACGAACCCAGCCACCAACCGGGAAATTGAAGGCTACGCCTCTGCGTCCAGTATCAATCGAGGCGAATCCATCAGCCTCTATGTCAACACCAGTGAGCCGACGTACACCCTCGAAGTGTTTCGCATCGGCTGGTACGGCGGTCAAGGATCGCGGAGCATGATCACGCCCCTGGTCCTGTCCGGCACGAAACAACCCGATCCTCCGATACAGGCGACGGGCATGATCGAATGCGATTGGCACCACCCGTACGTCCTGCAAACCTCGAATTCCTTGGATCCCTCCGACTGGCCGAGCGGGGTTTACGTAGCCAAGCTCACGGCCAACGTGAGCGGGAAGGAAAGCTACATCATTTTTGTGGTGCGCGACGACACGCGCGCTTCCGATCTGTTATTCCAAACGTCTGTGAATACCTATCAAGCCTACAACGACTGGGGCGGACGGTCGCTCTACACATCGCCGCGCGCCTGGGCGGTTTCGTTTAACCGGCCCTACAACGATGCCGCGTACGGAACCGGCGACTTCTTATGTTGGGAATTTCACATGGTGCGGTTCCTTGAGTCGCAAGGCTACGACGTGACCTACACAACGGACGTCGACACCCACGTCCAGGGCGAGCTGCTGCGGTTGCATAAGGCCTTCTTGGTGGTCGGTCACGATGAATACTGGACTTGGAAAATGCGCGACAACGTGGAAGACTCCCGCAACGTTGGAGTGAATCTAGGCTTCTTTGGCTCCAACGTCTCTTACTGGCAGATTCGCTACGAACGAAGTCCCATCACCAAAGCCGAGAATCGCACGATCGTTTGTTTCAAGGAAGAATCCCCCGATCCGATGTCCCACACCAGCAGTTCGGAGCAGCGCAGATACACCACGGTGAGGTACCGCAGCCACATCGTAGGAAGGCCCGAAGATATGCTTGTCGGCCAAATGTGGGAAACCTGGCCGGCCGAGGGCGACATCGTCATCACGGACGCTTCACACTGGATTTTCGAGCAGACGGGATTAAAAAACGGCGATCACCTGACCGGCCTGCTCGGCTACGAGGTTGACCGGATGTGGAGTCACTCTCCGGCGGGGACGTATCGCATCACCTATTCGCCATATCAGTACTACGGTGAAACGCGTCACTCAGATATGACCGTTTACACCGCGCGATCGGGAGCTACAGTCATCGCGACCGGCACGATGCAATGGAACTGGGGACTCTCGAACGTCTTGATCGGCGGAATCAGCTACGAGAACAGCGCTGCGCAGCAGTCTACGCAGAACATCTTGCGCAAGTTCGGCGCGCTTCCCAACTCGCCCGTCGCGGCTGCCGCTCAGTGATGGCCGCGCTACATCGCTGCTGAAACGTCAAACTCGTTCTTACGCCAATAAAGCGGAGCTATAACGCCTCCGAACTTATTTTGCAGGCTCTTCGCCAGGAGCCCAGCCAGACGCCTTAGCCAGTCGGTCCCGATACTCGATAGCCTCCGACGGTACGCACATTGTCTCTTCGAAATTCTGATCCTTCATCCAGTAGTAGTCCGTCTTCATTAATTGGAAGGGCTGTGTGTAGTATTTCGGGTCATCAACGGTTACCGTTGCCTCAAGGTTGTACTGGTCCAGCCGCGTCCAGCGCTCCTGCAGGTGTGCGTCTGGCGTATGCGGGTGCCCTTGTTCATCGAGCCAACTTCTGGGATCCAGGCCCGTCGTATCGATTACGAACGTGGTGTCCCCATCCCAATGGCCCACCGAATAACCGTAAAATCTCGAATCCGGCGCGCCTCTCGCGTCCACCTTCTTGGGAAGTTCCCTTCCGTCCATCCAGACGTCGCGCCACACCCTTTGTTGCTCAAACAACATGAGCATCCGGTTCGCGACCGGCTCGAACCAAATTCCGCCTCTCATGCTGACCGCGTGGTTCAGCAGGTCTCGCGGGACTCCGAGCGGATCGCAGATCATGAAGGGATCATTTGTGGGTGCCAGCTTCGCGTCGGCGGCCTGAGGTGCCTGCCGCCCTGCCGCCGGAACCGGATGATTGAGCTTGAAGACCGCCTCGCCCGCAGGGGTCATCGCAGGGTAAGGGCCCATCACGATCTTTTGGGGGCCTACCCAGGCGCCGGTTAAGTCATGCTTGGGAGCAGGCCCGGGTGGATTGGGCATCGCGGGAACTCCGGCTGCGACAAAGCCCGGCTGAGCTCCCCGGCCATTGGGCGCTTGCGCCGCCGCAACCGACGAAATCGCTAGCACAGCCAATATGGCAGCGAGGCGCTCGGAAACTCGATTTCGCATTGCCTTCCTCCTCAGCTTCGTCTCGGAGCCGGTGAAAATCCTCCATGGCCGAACAACAACCGTGCGCGAAGACCCTGGGTGGGCAGAGTTGCTCGCCGGTTCTTGGTGACGATTCCTTATTTAGGCTGCGGTTCCCTATTGCCACCCGCGTCTGGGCCGTACCCCGTTTTGCCGCCGCCTTCTCCGCCGAGCTGAGTGTCGTGGAGCGTGGTGCCATCGGGGAACACGATCTTGTTGAGGCGTCCTGCCGGGTTGCCCGTCTTCGCCTGGTAGAGATAAACCGTGATCATATCCCCAGGCGTCACGGAACTTTTGCTCCAGCCGATAAGCTTCAACGCCTCGGGACTAGCCGTCTCGCAGGTCCAATGTGACACTTTCCCGCTGTCATCTGTCACATCAAACTCGATCAGGCTGTGAGGATTGGACCACAGGAATTTCGTGACCGTCGCACCTTTAAGTTCCAATACTTTGTCCTGGTAAGCCGTGTTTCCGTGATGCGCTAACAGAGGACCGCAAATACTTAAAAGACCGACGCACAATACAAATCCCACAATCAGTTTATTTTTCATTCTGCACCTCGCAGGCAATCTCTGAAATTTGAGCCAACTCAAGGAAGGAGATGACCCGACATCTCCCCGGCCTCCAGAACCGAATGATGATACACCCATTGGCCTGTTTCGCACTACTAGGCACCTTAGCTGGCACCTTAGCCGCGTTAATAGCGGCGCCCTCCCGTTGCTCACCACCACGGTCTCATGCTCATGACCGAAGCCTGTCCTCGATCTGTTCGTCGGTACAGCATCTTTTCCCGATGGGTTTGCTCCATACTGCTTTGAGAAGCCATACGTTTCTGCGACGTTTTGTATAGCCGACTCCCGAGCCTTCGGGCGGCTGGTCCAACTGATTGAGCACCATCAGAAGGGATGACGAAATGATTCGCTCTCTCGCTGTCGCGGCCCTTGTTTCCCTGTTTGTCCCTGCGGCGCCTATCCATGCCCAGGACCCAATGGGTCCGGCTCGATCGGTCCCACATCTCATGAACAATCGCGAGTTCTCCGTATTTCTAAAGCGTCTCGATGCAGGCGTGCTCCGCTGGCAGACGCAGCTCAGAACTGTGGATACGAAGTCCCTGCGCTTTGACCCAGAAGATCGACTGGAACTCGAGAGAAGCTACCGTTCTTGTGTGGAGTCGGTTAGAAACACACGCGAGGAGATCCAAAAACTGTCGCAAAAGCAGACACTGAAGCTCGACTTTCTTCTTCTGGTTGACTTGAACGATCTCGCCCGGAGCCTAGACCAACTCGATCGCGACCTGACAGATCCCCTGGCCGGTGCGAGCATCGGTGCCGCGGAAAAATCGATAAGCTACCAACGCAACGTCTCGGCGATTGACGCTTCGCTTACGCCCGACTTAATTGAGTTTCGACGACACGTCCTTGCCTTGGCCACCGTGGTCGACTCGCAGGTCGACGCCAGCCTGGAACCGGCTGAAGATTTGTCGGAAATACCGGGAGCGCAAAAGTAGAGCGCCCCCGGCTCCGTGCCGTCCCTACTGTATTTCTGACTTGGCCCGTTGATACGCTTCCCTGCCCGCGTCCACTGCTTGATTCACCCTGTCTGGAAATTCTCTCGCGGTTTCCACAAGATCTTCGGCGCGGGTTCGGAGCTCGCGAACTTTCCGCGTCATGTCGCCGCGGCTCTCCTCGCCGGACTTTGGCGCGAAGAGAACTCCCGCAATGGCGCCAATCCCCACGCCTGCGATGAAGTAGCCGATCCTCAAACTGCTGTTGTAGCCGTTCTCATTGTTCGTGTCGTATCTGTTGTCGTTATCCATTGACCTGTCCTCCCTTTCTACCCCGCGAATGGCGCTCACCACCGCGTCAACTAGTTTTCTTTTGCTCCGATCCGTCGCGCTTGGATTCCTTGCTGCCCATCGGGTGGTTGCCGGAGGGCTGTTGGTCGCCCTTCTTAGCCTGGTCGGCCGCAACGACCCCAGGGTGGAGCAACAAGTAAGCCTCTGCTACGAACCGAAGAATTCCGTTGTCCATGATCCCCTCACCGGACGAACTCTTAAGATGCACGATACGTACCAAACTGCGGCGGCCCTAAATGGCGGCATTGAAAGGCTTAGGCGCTTCAAAGTTTGCAAGAGCGGGTAGAAAATTCGGGCCGGAGGACGGATTGTCGCCCTGGTAACCCCGCGGTCGCCCTGGTCTTGTCGAGATGAGTTGCCGTCTTGCTGGAGCAATTGCCGTGCGAGGAAATACGGGGCATCGCCATGTAAAATAGCATCGATGTTACCGTGGCCGGGCATTTTGCAGGAGCACCCACACGGACTATAACCCTCCCTAAATCAATGTTGTACACGTCCGTTACGTAGCGGCCGTTTTGGATATGGGCGTGCCGTAATCCCTTCGTGAAGGAGGAACTACCAATGAGAATCCCGGTCTGTTTCGCACTTCTAGTGTCGGTTCTGGCACCGACACACATTCGAGCCCAAAGCCAGGTGATGGGCGAGTTGCGCTTTTCGGCCCCCAACAAAGCCGAGAAGGACTCCGGCGTTTGGATCGACGGTCAATATGTGGGCTATCTCAGAGAGCTCAAGGGAGACAACAAAATCATGCTCTTGCCCGGCCATCACGAGATATCCGTTCGGCAGGCTGGTTACCAGAGCTACACCCAAGAAATAGCGATCGAACCAGGACAGGTGCAGATCCTTAACGTCGCGATGCGGAAGGATCCCCGCGCCCAGTACCCGTCCAGTAACGCCGCCATTCTCAAGCTCAACATCACTCCCGCTCGCGCTGCCGTATTCGTCGACGACGGGTACATTGGGCACGCCAGCGATTTCGGCGGCGCTTTCCATTCCATGGAGGTGATCCCTGGGAAGCACCACGTCCGTATAGAACTCCCCGGCTACCGCCCCTTTGAGACCGAGATCAGTCCGCTAGCTGGGCAGACTACTGAAATCAAGACGGATCTAGTGAAAGGCAGCATCCAGCAAGCTGAGGAATACATCAAAGCGCAGTGATGAATCGCATTGCAGAGTTCGCCTCTGCGCGACTCGGCGGGGCGTTAGGAGTGAGTGGCTTCTAGTCAAAGGAGACTACATGCGACGTCTTTCTCAGCACCTCGCGTCGGCCGTCCTGGGGTTGGCTTTGCTCTCATCAGCCATCATGACTGGTTGTTCGGCTCGCGTCAGCGCCGGCTATCGCGTTTACGACCCAGGGTACAGCGACTACCACGTCTGGGATGCCAATGAAGCCGGCTACTACTCTCGTTGGGAAGGAGAAACGCATCGTGGTCACGTCGACATCCGAAAGCGCCCTGCCACCGAGCAGAAGGAATATTTCACCTGGCGTCACAACCAACATTAAATAGCATTCGAAGGGCGGCTTGTGACATCGATCCGGCGCCAACGCACCGTTGGTTCCTGGGCACGATTGACGCCTAGCACCGAAGCCCTACGGCCAGGTGCCGCGCCGCGGACGCGTCCCTCCTCGCCCTCACGATGCGCAGGGAGCAAACGCTACTTCGTGACCGGAAATATCTTCGTTGCTTCCCAGATCGGCGCCGCTTCCTCCGACTTCAGGTAATCCAAAAGCGCCATTGCCGTCTTCCGATCGCCAACATTGGTTGCCAGCCAGCCTGTAATGTCCACCGGCGTGGCAGCATCGACTGGCAGAGCTCCCACGATGTCGAGCCCGGGGTTGCGTATATCGCTCACATATGGACCCAAGCCGATCTCGTACTCGCCACTTGCCACACCCTGCTGCACCTCGCCGCCGCCCGCGACCCACTTGATCCTCGGCTTCACCTGATCGGTGATCCCCATCTTGTCCAGCGCCAGCAAAGCCGCGCCCCCCACGCTCCCTTGCGCCGGGTCCACGGAGATGATGGACTTGGCGTTCAGCAGCGTCTGCTTCGCCGCTGCGGCCGTCGAAATGTCTGGCTTAGGCGCGCCCTTCTTCACCACGATCGCCAAGCGCATCCTGGCGACGACCGTCTGCGTACTCTTGTCTACGTTGCCGGTTTTGAGCGCATCGTCGAAAGGCGCAAACAGAAGCGTAACGTCCAAAGCCCCGCCTTGGCCGACCGTTTTGCGAGTGCTCACGCCCGTGCCGTACGATTCCTGCACTTGGGCGCCCGTCTTGGCCTCAAACTGCTGAACAATCTTGTCCACCTGCCCTTTGATTGGATCCGGCGTCAACAGAGTAACCCGGCCTTGGGCGCGCGCTCCCAACGAAACACCGAGCAAGAAAACGACAACTGCGAAAAATGAGAGGACTTTGTTCACGGTCTCCTCCAAGTGGCTCGAATGTTCACACCGCAACGCTCGAGGCCAATCCGAACCCACGCTTCTGAGCACAGACCATACTCCCCGCCGGTCTTTTGCGTCAACGTCCACAGCCCAGCCTAGCCGCGAGACGACGCTTGTCAACCTCCAGCTTCCCTCACCGCCCCGGAGATTTGTGTCCCAGAAAAATCGTATGCCGCGGCCCGCCCTTTTTCAGCCGGGCGCGCACGCTCTCGACCTCCACGTCAAACCTGCCATGTCGCAAGCGCTGCTCGAATTTCCGATCCTCGTGCGCCGACCAAACCGCCAGCACTCCGCCCATCTTGAGTGCCGAGCGCGCGGCGGCGATTCCGCCGTCGTCATACAGCGCGCCGTTGTTCGAGGCGCTGAAAGCGGTCGGGCCGTTATCCACATCCAGCAGCACGGCATCGAACTGGCCGGGATGCGCTGAAAGCGTCACGGCGACGTCATCGATCTCCACGCGCACGCGCCGGTCTTTCAGCGGCTCTGCCGCCAGCGCGCTGAGTGGGCCGCGATTCCACTCCACGACCGCGGGCACCAGCTCGGCCACGACCACCGTCGCGTCCGCAGGAAGCAGATCGAGCGTCGCCCGCAGCGTGTAACCCATGCCCAGCCCCCCAATCAGCACGCAAGGCTCGCTCCAGCGTCCGCGCCCGCTTGCAGCCAAACGTTGCCAGCGCCTCCTCCGAGCCATGCATGCGGCTCGACATCAGCGGCTTGCCGTTGGCGAGGATGATGTATTCGTTGCCTCGGCGGACCAGCTTCATCGAGGTGCCATCGCGAGACTGTGCCTGTCCGAGCAGCTCTAAATATTTCACCAGCGCGATGTTACCGGAGTGCCAAACGTAAGTAAAAACGCCCCCACTTGACCATATATAGTTTGACAGGCAACCATATGGTTGCATATTATGAACGGCGCGTGGATGCGGCATTCAAAGCTTTAGCAGACCGAAGCCGTCGAAAGCTGCTCGATCGGTTGCACAAGAACAGCGGACAGACCTTGACCCAATTGTGCAAGCACCTCGACATGACCCGGCAGGCGGTCGCCAAGCACCTCGCATTGCTGGAACGCGGCGAACCTAGTCGCCACCGTCTGGCACGGCCGCGAAAAATTGCACTATCTCAATCCGGCGCCCTTGCACGAGATCTACGAGCGTTGGATCGGCAAATATGAACGCCATCGCCTCCAGGCGCTAAGCGATTTGAAACGGGGCCTCGAAGAAAACAAATAAGGAGAATGCCATGGAAAAGGTCGAATTCATCTACGTGACATACATTCGCACGACGCCGGAAAAACTATGGGAAGCCCTAACGAAAGGCGACTTCACCGAGAAATATTGGATGGGCTTCCGCATCGAGGTCGAACTAAAGGCCGGCGGCAGCGTCCGCATCCTCCCGCCGAAGGGTTTCGAACGCCACGGCGATCACGCCGGCGAGGTCCTGGTCTGCGAGCCAGGCCGCAAACTCGTCTACACCTGGAACCCCAAGGATAAACCCGAGCTAGCAGGCAAGCGCGACAGCCTCTCGCGCGTCACCTACGAAATCACGCCGATGGGTTCCCAAGTCAGGCTCCGGCTAATCCACGAAAACCTGCTGCCCGAAGATCTCGAGAAGGATCCGAACACGTTCCAGGGAGTTAACAACGGCTGGCCCGCCATCCTGAGCAGCCTGAAGAGCCTTCTCGAAACCGGAGAGCCGATTGGCTTCTCTGCGCCTACATCAACCAACAAATAAGGAGAGTTCGTCCTAACCGTCAATTATGGTGCAGTGAGCGCGAGGCCTGAGCTTTGCTTCGTCAGGCCTCCGTCTCGCTCCATCCGGCCAGCCCTCTGCAGCAACATGTTCTGCACGGCTCCTCGAATCCGTTGACACGCGGGCACGCGGTACCTCCATCGCTCCTCCGACCAGGGCGGATTCACCGCCATCGTGGCGTTGGCCTCGAACACCAGAATCGCTCCCGTTGCGTTCAAGCCAAAATCGATTCCGCCATAATCCAGATCCAGCATGGACTGAATCCGCTCGAGCGCCTTCATTGCCAGCGGACCCAGGACGCTCGGCATGTCTTCAAGGAAAGCCTCGTCCTCCGCGCGGTGTTTTGCATGGTCCGCCATCTCGGCGGCCAGACTCTCCGAACATGGACTACCCGCTTTCCCCACCCGCAGGAGCGGTGGCAGCCAACCCCCCAGTCCCCGGCCTACCCCGCTGGCCAAAAAAACCAAAGAAAAAATGTCCGCCGCAGCAACCCTCAAACGTTCAATACATGCAACACCAAATCCTAAGGAGGAACGATCATGAGCGACTTTTTGTACCTTTATCGTGGTGGAGTGATGGGCTACGTCCCCGGAGCAGATCCAACAAACCATGCAGAAATGGATGGCGTGGTTCAAGCAGCTCAGCGAAAAAGGCCATGTCACCCACCCCGGCCATCCCCTCGAGAAGGGCGGCAAGGTTGTGAAGGGCAGCCAGAAAACCGTGACCGACGGCCCCTTTGCCGAGTCCAAGGACATCGTGGGAGGATACACTTTGGTGCAAGCCCGCGATCTCGATCAGGCGGTTGAACTCTCGAAGGGCTGCCCCATTTTCGAGGGGGAAGGAGCTGGTGGAAGTACGGCCAATCATGCAAATGAACATGTGATGGATCCCAGCGATCACCTGTTCCGCCGGGAAGCCGGGCGGATGGTCGCCACTCTGACGCGCATCTTCGGAGTCCACAACCTCGCGCTGGCGGAAGACGTCGTACAGGACGCCTTCTGCCGCGCGCTGGAGGTCTGGAAATTCCGCGGCGTGCCGGAGAATCCATCCGCCTGGCTGATGGCCACGGCCAAGAACCGAGCGCTCGATGTGCTGCGTCGCGAGCGCACCGCGCGCACGTTCGCGCCCGAACTCGGGCGCCTGCTCGAAAGCGAGTGGACCGTTGTCCCCGCCGTCCAGGAACTTTTCGGCGCCAGCGCGATCAAAGACGATCAGCTGCGCATGATGTTCTCCTGCTGCCACCCTCGCCTTCCGGAGGAGGCCCAGGTCGCGCTGGTGCTCCACATCTTGTGCGGCTTAAGTGTGAGCGAGGTGGCCGGCGCGTTCGTCAGCGCCCACGCGGCGATGGAAAAGCGCATCTCGCGCGCCAAGAAAGTGCTCGCTGGCTCGAAGAAATTGTTCGACGTCGCGGACGCCGGGGACTTCGCCGCGCGCCTTCCGGCCGTGCACCGCGCGCTTTATCTGCTCTTTAGCGAAGGCTACCACGGCGCCTCGCCCGAGTCCGCCGTGCGCGCCGACCTCTGCCGCGAAGCCATGCGTCTCGCGGCGCTGCTGCGCGAGCATCCTTTAGCCTCGACGCCGGCCACGCACGCGCTCTCCGCGCTCATGTGCCTCCATGCCGCTCGCTTGCCAGCGCGTCTTGATTCGTCGGGCGACCTGCGCTCTCTGTTTGACCAGGATCGTTCGCAATGGGACGCCCATCTCATTGCCGAGGGACAAAAGCTGCTCGATCTTTCCGCTTCCGGCTCCGATCTGACGGAATATCACCTCGAAGCCGCCATCGCCTGGGTGCACGCAACCGCGCCTCGCGCTGAGGACACCAACTGGGCAGCAATCGTCTCGCTCTACGACAAGCTTTTGGCCATGCGCCCTTCGCCGGTCGTGGCGCTCAACCGCGCCATCGCCGTAGCGCAGAGCGAAGGTCCGCGGCGCGGGCTCGAAGAGGTTCGAGCCATTGCCGGGTCGGACCGCCTGGCCGCCTATCCCTTCTACCACGCAGCGCTTGGCGAATTTGAGTTGCGCAGCGGCCAGCCGGAAAACGCGCGCAAATATTTCCTCGCCGCAAGCGCGCTCGCTCGCAATCCCACCGAGCGCCGCTTCCTCGAACAGCGCATCGCCGCCTGCAACGCCGCCACTCCGCAGCAAGTGGCCTAGCCTCGCGAGCTACTTGAATTCGTCCCGGATTGACATCGTGTTGACATCCAGGCTTGCGGCTGATAATCGTTCGGGTAGCAGTTAGACTGGACAGATCGCAACCATCAATAAACCGATACACCAGGAGGAACGCGATGCGAACGAACCTGCGACAAGGGCTCACGATGTTGGCATTTCTGTTGGCGACCGGGATGGGCAGCGCAATGGCTCAACAACAGGGAACTCCGCCACCACCGTCGAAGTTCAAACTCATGACTTCTGCATATGCCGAGGGCACCCAGATACCAGCGCAGTACACGTGCGCGGTTCCCACCGGGTCTTCACCCGCGCTGCAATGGAGCAACCCGCCCCAGGGCGACCGCAAGTTTTGCGCTGATTTTTCACGATATGGAGGGTGCGCCCACCAAAGGTTCCTCGGACGTGACGCACTGGATTCTGTGGAATGTGCCCGGCACCTCGACCTCGATCGCTGCCGGCATCCAAACCGACGCTTCGCCCGACGGGATTCAGCAGGGCAAGAACGTTCGCAACGTCAATGGCTACCAGCCGCCGTGCCCGCCTCCGGGCGCCGTCCCGCACCACTACACCTTCGAACTTTACGCCCTCGACGCCAAGCTCGACCTGCCGGCTGGATCGAGCCGAGCCGATCTTTTGAAAGCCATGGACGGCCACGTCATCGGCAAAGCCGCCTACGTGGGCATGTTCGGCCGATAATAGCGGTGCGCATTACCAGCGTTGCCTGACTCGATGGAGAGGGTCAGGCATTCTGCCGGTATATCCCCGCGGCCATGACGGGAGTGCTCCGCGCACGACTGTCGCACGCAACTCCGCGCTCAAAAATGAAAGATCCGTCTATTTTGGTGGGCGGGTCTGCCTTACATTCGATGGGCAACTGAAGATTCTAACAATCCAGTAGCCGACGAGCGGCGTCTCGTTTGTGCCGTAGCAGCGGCTTCCGTAGTGGCGTGCTCTAGCCGACTGAGCCGCGGGCCGGGCCGTCCCGCGGCTTTACTGTTCCTCGTCGTCGTATTCTTCGGGAACATCATCCTCGGGGACTTCGTGCGTGGTGACCTCTCCCTCGTCGGGATCCAGTGCGTCCTCCACCCCGTGCACTGCTTCCGCCTCGAAGGCCTGTCCTTCTTCGGACAATTCTTCCACGCTCTCCGAATCCGCCTGAGCCGTTCCGGACAGTCCTTCGATGTCGCCTGACTGGCCCGCAGAGTCCGCTCCCAAACCTTTTCCTCTGATCTCGATCGGCCCGGCGGGGTTGGCGCCGCGGCTCCGCGTGCGAGTTTGCTTCGGGCTCGTGCGGCTCGGCGCGGCTTTTCGCGCGGGCGCCGCGAACCGAGAAGCTGAGGCCGCTTTTGTGGCCTTTTTCGCCCCGGCCGTCTTGATTGCCCGCTTTGCAGCCTTTGCCGTCTTTGCCGTCTTTTTCGGCTTTGCTGCCTTGGTAGGCTTCGCCTTCTTCTTTTTATCAGTCTTCTTCGGGACAATCTTTTTCTTGGCCATGGACGAAGTCTAACATCGCCCGCTCCCGCAAACAAAGTGCTCCCGCGCAAAAAAATGCGATCCGCTCGCCAACCCTCTTCTTGCGATATTCTGGAGCCGAGGCCGCCAGTGTGCCGCAAAGATCCGCGTCGGACATCGCGCCCAATCGCCACGCCGTTCATCCCTTCGATGCGAAGTACGGCACCGACACGGGCGGCTATCTCACTCCGGATGAGATGGCCAGTGGCCGCGAGCACGATGCGCTGAACTACGGCTACTCCGCGATCGCCCCTTCCGTCTTCCGCAGCGCCATCGGGCGTTGGCGCGACACACTGCCGGGGGCCGCCGCCCGCCAGTTGGGCGCCTACACGTTTGTCGATGTGGGAGCAGGCAAGGGCCGCGCGCTGTTGCTGGCCGCTGAATCGCCGTTTCGCAAGGTCGTCGGCGTCGAGCTCAACGAAAACTTGGCGCGCATCGCTCGGCGAAACGTCGCAACCTGGAGCGCTTTGGCCCGGCCGCGAGCGAAAATCCGCGTCATGCAGTCTGACGCCCTGGAATTCCGCTGGCCACGCACGCCGCTACTCGTGTACCTCTATAATCCATTCGCCTGCGAATTGGTCGAGCAGTTGGCCGCGAGACTTGCCGCCGCGTCGGCTTCCGCTTCCGGTCTCGCCGATCTTCTCTACGTCAATCCAACCTGTGCGGACGTCCTCAGCCGCCACGGATCGTTCACGCTGCTCTGGACCGCACGCATCGAGATGGACGAGCCCGACCAGCAAGCCGACCCCTACGGCACCAGCTTCGATCGCGTGTCCGCCTATCGGCTACGCCGCTAAATCGCCATTTGTGAGAGGCCACCGCCGAGCGCGATCTCAGGGCCGCGGCATTTGCGCGGCAGCAGGGGGCTGGTCGGCAGTCAAGCCTTGCTGGCTGATCAACTCGCGCGCCGGCCCGCGAAGCGCGGGCAATTGCCGGGCGAATGTCGCGGCGCCCATGAGCGAAGCCACGCCGCAAATCGCCACCGTCCACGGCGCGCCGATCCGCTCGGCCAGCTTCCCGCAGATCAGCGCCCCGATCGGGCCGATCCCGATCAGCATCATGGAATAGAGCGACATCACGCGCCCGCGCAAGCCGGTCCGGCACCATGACCTGCATCAGCGTGTTGCACGACCCCATTTGCACGAGCATCGCAAATCCCGCCAGGCCCAGAAACGCCCATCGACAGCCACAAATTTCGTGACGCCGCAAAAAGAATCAGCGTCGTCCCCACGCCGATGGCCGCGACCCACACCCAGCGCCCCAATCCCGTCACTCCGCGCTTCGACGCCAGCATCAGCCCTCCCAACAGCGCTCCGATCCCAGCCGAACCCATCAGCCAGCCCAGGCTCCGCGCGCCGCCATGCAAAATGCGGTCCGCGAAAATTGGCATCAGCACCATCACCGGCATCGTCGTCAAGCTCACGAGTCCGACCATCAGCAAAATCGCCCGCACCGGCGCCGCCTGCCGTACAAAGCGGAATCCCTCCACGATATTTTCGAACGCCGAACCCGTACGCTGAAGTTCCCGTGGCGTCGACGCGCATCATGAATAAGCCGGTGATCACCGCGATATAGCTGATGCCGTTGGCAAAAAAGCACCAGCCCTCGCCGATCGAGGCAATCAGAATCCCCGCAATCGCCGGCCCGATGACCCGCGCGCCGTTGTACATCGAGGAATTGAGCGCAATCGCGTTCAACAGATCTTCGCGCCCAACCATTTCGATAATGAACGACTGCCGCGCCGGCACGTCGAACGCATTCACGACCCCGAGCGACGTCGCCAGCACGATGATCTTCCCACACCTTCACAGTCCTGGTCAGCGTCAGAATTGCCAGAGTCGAGCGCGATGATCATCGACGCCGTCTGCGTCGCGATCACCGTGTACTGCCGGTTGCGCCGGTCCGCCACGATGCCCGCCACCGGTGACAGCAGCAACACCGGAATCTGCCCCGCGAATGCCACCACTCCCAGCAGCCACGCCGATCCGGTCAGCCGGTAGACGAGCCAGTCCTGAGCGATACTCTGCATCCACGTGCCGATCAGGGAGATAAATTGGCCGCCGAAGAAAAGTTGGAAGTTGCGGTGGCGCAACGCGCGCAACGTCGCGCTCAAACCATACTTCGGCTGAGCGATCCGCCTTCCGTCGCCGTTCGCCTGCGCCCCGGGTGTGCTCGCGTCAACCATGTATGCTCGCGTCGGCCCATGTGTAGCCGTGTCAGCAGTACGTGGCCGCGCTAACGAGTCTGCGGCCGCGCCAACAATGTCCAGCCTGTCATTGTAGCGTAGCGAGACGTTCGACATCGCCGCTCTCGCCGTCTGAGGACGAGCCGCCACTCCGAAGATTGCCGCGGACCGCTAATCATGCGTTTTACTGAAAATGGCTGCCCCACCGCGTCGGCGAAACCAGTGGCAGCGAAAACCGCAAGGTGAGCACTTACCTCGAGTGAAGGAATAAACTCTGTGAGGCTACTCCGTGAACACAATCCCCACGCCAATCTGTTTCGCATCCGGGCCCGGCTCGACGCGCACCACGTAACCGTGCAGCGTCAGGCTTTTTCCGGTCGCGGGCCCTGCCGGATTGTCGATCACCACCTCGAGCTCGGATTGCAGCCGCGGCTCATGATCGAGATAAACAAACGCGCCGTTCAAGTTGAGATCGCGGATCACCGTTTCCACCGCAAAGGTCTGCCCGTCTGGCTTGACGCCCACGATGCGCGCGCGGAAGTGAGCTTCGCGGCGTTGGCCTTGCCGCACGGCGGGAATCGTCCACCTGCGTCTCGCGCCCGTCCAGCGTCATCACCATGCCTTCCGAAGCCGCCCAGGTATTCTCAAACTGGCTGCGGGCCTCGCGCAGAATCCCGTCCACCGCCTGATCCGACGAATCCGGATCGTGGTGGAACAGCACCAGATTCCGCACGCCCGCTTCCTTCGCCAGACGAACGCCTGCGAGCCAACTCGAGTGGCCCCAGCCTTTGCGGTCGCCGGCCAATTGTTCAGGCCTGAACTGCGCATCATTCACCAGCACATCGGCGCCTGCGGCAAGCTCGCGCAAGCTGCGGTCGAACTCCGGCACGCCAGGCTCGTTGTCGGTGGCATAAACAATCGTGCCGGCCGGCGTCTCGAAACGATAGCCCAGGCAGCCCTGCGGGTGGTTCAGCAAGCGAGTGTGACCCGTGTGTCGCCGACCTTGCGGCAATCGCCGCCGGCCATTTCCGTGAATTCGCGCGCCGCCGACATCGCGCTCAGGTTCACGGGAAAATACGGCGATGCCATTTGCGCCTCGAAGACGCGCTTCAGGCTGCCCGCGCCAAGGAATTCCGAGCAGAAGCTGTAAAAGTGGAAGCGGTTCTTCGGCGAATAGAACGGAGCGAAAAACGGAATCCCCTGGATGTGGTCCCAGTGATAATGCGTGACAAAGATGTCCGCCTCGACGGCCTGCTCGCTCCCCGCCCAGCGTTTGCCAAGCGTCCGCAGCCCGGTGCCGCAATCCAGAATGAAGAGGTTGCCGTTCGGGGTGACCAGCTCGAGGCACGGAGTATTCCCGCCGTAGCGCCAAGTCGCTTGATCGACGGTCGGCGTGGAGCCGCGCACGCCCCAAAAGGTCAGCCTGGCTATGGTTTCAGGCATGTCGTGGAATCGCCATGGACGCGGTGTCGTTGGCGCTGGGCCGCACATCGGCCGGGAACCCCGTGAATCGAGGGGCTTTTGGCATAGTAGGCGGCGGTTCACGATGAAGTCAAATGGCTTCGCAGCCACTGTTTCCGAAGCTAGACGGGGCCTTTTCTCGACGCGTATCGCGCAGGCGGCGCCCTCACGTAGTCTCACATGCGGCATTCCCCGCGCCAAACACTCAGCGGGAGCGCGCTTTCCGCCCAGCGCGTCGCCCGGCCGAGCCGCGTCCACCCTAAAAAGCGCGCTGTCATCCCGCGACCGAAGTGGACGGCCAGCCTTTTCCTGCGTCCCGCTCCTACGGGACGGGCCGCCACGCAGCGGAGGAATCCCTCAGCCGCTTTTCGCGTGGACACTGGGACCGCCTCATCTGCACTCGAGCACCATAACCAGATTAGCTCCTCGCCCGTGCGTCACGGACGAAGTATCGTAAACCGGCGCCGAGGGTGTATAACGGTTCCACCATAGGAATCGAGCAAAGCTCGAAATAAGCGAGGGGTAACATGAGAAAAATCTGGGCGCCTTTATCCACCATTGGAATCATCATCCTGTTCTTCGCCGCATTAGGCATCTCCGCACAAAACGGCGCCACCGCCCCAAGGGTCAAGCCCCACAAGGCCAGGGCGGCCGAGGCGGACCGGGCGGGCCGCCAGCCGCGAGACAAGAGCCGCCGAGATCCACCCGAATCGAATTCCCTGCTCTTTTTTTCCGCGAGGACTGGAAGATCGATCCGAACGCGCCCAATGTGAATAACGCCGAAGAACCCGAGCAGCCCATCACTCAAGGAAACGCCGCAAACCCG
This sequence comes from uncultured Acidobacteriota bacterium, assembly GCA_963818345.1. Lineage (GTDB taxonomy): Bacteria > Acidobacteriota > Terriglobia > Acidiferrales > UBA7541 > Palsa-189. The sequence goes on from CAWFRX010000020.1 coordinate 89,632, forward strand.
AATTTGGAAGTGCACGTGTATGGTGACCAGCCCGGCTCTCGCATTTCAAACCAAACCTACAACAACATGACCTATGCGATGACGTTGCTCTGTACCTCCGCCTGCGCCATCACCATCCGAGACAAGAACAACGACGTCGATTTGAGCGGCGCGGCCACCATCCGTTGGCGAACCCGCATCAGCGGTTTTCGTTACCTCCACCCCATCGTCAAACTCTCGGACGGAACCTGGCTCATCGGCGATAAGACCACGACCATGTCCACGGCCTGGATCGTGTCGGAAATTCAGCTCGTGGATGTGCGCTGGCGTCGTCTGGACATCAATAAGGTCATCGAAACCGGTGACGGTTACTGGGTCGATTATCCAGACCTCAGCAGAGTCGAGGAGATCGGCTTCACTGACCTGATGCGTGGCGCCGGACACGGAAGCGCAGGCGGTTCGCGCCTGGATTGGATCGAAGTCTACGGCAAGCCAGTCCCACGCAACACCGCCGCAACAAAGAACAGCAGCCGCTAACAAAATCACCTAGAGAAGAATTCACGGGAGGAGGCCGCAACTGGCCCTCGACCGCTACGCCGGATTGCACGATCTATGGCGTGGAGCACGTCACACCGTGCGGCAGACCTTAGCTCCGCGGCCGTGGCTTCCGCCGAAGCCGATCGCCCCTTTGTGCCAGGCGAATCGCAAGAACGATGATGGCCAAGACGAGCAGGACGTGGATGAACCCACCCAGCGTGTAAGAGGTAACCAGACCGATCAACCACAACACAACCAGGATCGCGCAAACAGTCCACAACATTTTGGTTCTCCTCTGATGGGACAGAAACTGCGCGAGGTATACGGCAGCGAAACTGTGGTGCACGGACCGTAATAAGAAACGCCTTAAGCCATACCCCCGCTCCCCGCAGCGTGACCCTCCGCAACTTCATCCGTCCAAATCTTGAAACTCTCGAGCACGTTGGGACCAAAGGTCGTTACGATGGGCACATCCGCCGCATCCCGGCCCCGGGCGATTAACACTCGACCAATTCTTGGCACGTTGTTCCGCGGATCGAATATGTACCATTCGCCACCGAGATAGACTTCGATCCAGGCGGCAAGATCCGGTACGCCGTAGGGCGGCGGAACGCCTATATCGCCCAGATAACCCATGCAGTACCGCGCCGGGACATTCATGCACCGGCAAAACGCAATCGCCAGATGCGCGAAGTCGCGGCAGACTCCTACGCGCTCGTTATACGCCTGCCATGCGGTCCGGGTAGAGCGCGCGCTTTGGTAGTCGAAGCTGATGTGGTTATGGACAAAATCGCAGATGGCCTGCACCAGGGGCCATCCGCGCTGCAAATGGCTGAATGTCCTCCAGGCCACCTCAGACAGCAGATCCGTCTCGCAATATCTGCTTCCCAGCAGGAACACCAGCGTCTCTTCAGGCAGAGAGTTCACCGGGTGCTGCATGGCGGAAGGAACCACGGGGTCGGCCAAGCCGGTGTCTCTCACCTCGCCGCTGCCCGCAATCCGAATCCGTCCCTGTCGGCGCCACCAGCCGGTTGCACCAATTCCCGAACCCATCGCGATAGCCAGTGATCAATACAGACGGATCAGTGGTCACATAGTCGGGAATGATGATGTCGGAGGCGCGTGAATAATGGATGCTGACCGCCAGAATCATTGGCGTGGGCTGGGGGACACTGTAGAGAAATTCGTAGCCTACCCGGATACGCATGTTCGTGAACCTTTCAACGATCGGGTGCGGGAAGCACGAAGCCGCTCAGCGGATCTTGCGTCTGATCGCGCGTGAGCTTGCCTAAGCTCCTGAGCTAAGGATACACTGCCGGCGATTTCACAATTGGAGAAACCCGTCGGGGAGGTTGGGCGATTCTCGACGTCGAACTCCAGCGAAATGGCGCTTAACTCGTTTTGCCCTTGCAGTGAGGATGCCCGCACAGACAGTCGATGTCGGGCGTCTTTTCCATGGCTTCACATTCCGTACTGCAATACTTGCTGTTTGTCGTCAGACAAGAACAGATTGGATGCGCGCACTTCTTACCAGTCAGGGATTCCAGTATTTTTCTCCCTTTCCAGTGACGTCGTTTGTATCGACGCCCTCAGGCTCAGCCACAATAGAATCAGCCATGACGAATGTCTGTTCACATTGGCACAGTTTACGATGGTATCGAGTAGAGCACTTCTTTTCACGATTCTCCTGAAACGTGCAATAGCGGACAGTAATGGCAATTCCCCGAGTGCGACACTACGACCCTCAGACGCTTTCAAGGAGACTCAAAGTGAAATCTTCCGCAGCGTTCTTAGCAGTCCTAGTGTGTTTGGGCGCGTCAACACTCGTTCAGCGCTCAAGCATCAATCTTCACAACCCACCGATCAGACGCCGGACGTATGGCGAAAATGTGGTCAGCCGCACAACGCGCGCCGTGAAATATGAACACCGCAGCGGGTCCACAAAAATAGACTTCCAGGGCACCGGCCTGATGCCCGGCTGCGTCAGGCGTAGCAAAGGTCGACAGCAAGCGCGGCGCCATGCAAATCGACGTCGAATTCAGAGGCCTCGATAATCCTACGACGTTTGGTACTGAATATCTCACCTATGTTCTTTGGGCCATTTCGCCCGAAGGCCGCTCGGTAAATCTGGGCGAGGTACTGGTTGGCAACGACCATCGCAGCAAGCTGGACGTTACGACGGACCTACAGACGTTTGCGATGATCGTCACAGCGGAACCTTATTATGCGGTGCGTCGTCCCAGCAACGTCGTGATCGCCGAGAATGCGATTCGGCCCGACACCGTCGGAGCCACCGAAGTGGTGGATGCCAAATATGAGCTCATCGATCGCGGTGGCTACATCCCCACCGGTTATCACTTTGACCCGGTGGTGTTGAATTCCAAGCTGCCGCTCGAATTCTTCGAAGCGCGCAACGCGGTGCGAATTGCCAAGTCCGCAGGAGCGGACACCTACGCGTCGGACAGCTACGAAAAGGCCGCCAGCCAGATGGACCAGGCCGACAAGATGGCAACAGCCAAGCACGTCGAGAAGAAAGCGCTCATCTCCGCATCGCGCGAAGTCGTGCAGACGGCGGATGACTCACGAGAGATCGCCGTCAAGCGCATGGACGCGGATCGCATCAACGCCGCGAGGGACGTCGAGGCGGCGAAACTGGCCGACGCTCGAGCGAAGTCCAAAAACGATACGCAGGCTCGTATGACAGCGGAAGCTGCAACCGCCGAGGCCAACCGAGGCCGTGCGGCAGCCGATCAAGCCACCGCAAACGCCAATCTAGCTACAGCGGATGCTCAACAAGGCCAGCAAAACGCTCGTGGCTGAGTCGGATCGTAATCGCGCCCTCACCGCCGACGCCAACCAGGCCGCCGCAAACGCCAATCTCGCTGCCGCGGATGCACAACAAGGGCAGCGAGACGCTGTCGCCGAGTCGGATCGCAATCGCGCCCTCACTGCCGACGCCAACCAGGCCACCGCAAACGCCAATCTGGCGACCGCGGATGCCCAACAAGGCCAGCGAAACGCCGTGGCTGAATCGGACCGTAATCGCGCCCTCACCGCCGACGCCAACCAGGCGCGCCGCAAACGCCAATCAATCGCTACCGCGGATGCCCAGCAAGGCCAGCAAAACGCCTGTGGCGGAGTCGGATCGCAATCGCGCCCTCACCGCCGATGCCAACCAGGCCGCCGCAAACGCCAATCTAGCTACTGCGGACGCTCAACAAGGTCAGCGAAACGCGGAAGTGGAATCCGAGCGAAACCGAGCTCGCGGCCGTCAGTTCCGATTCACAGCTCGCACAAGCCGTGCAGGATCGCGAAGAACTGCGCGCCAATCTACTCAAGCAATTCAATATGATCTTCGCCACTCGCGACACCGCCCGCGGCCTCATCGTGAATCTGTCGGATGTGCTGTTTGACACCGGCAAATCCACGCTCCGTCCCGAGGCGCGCGAGAAGCTCGCCAAGATTTCCGGGATCGTTCTGGCTTATCCGGATCTGAAACTGGCGATCGAAGGCAATACCGATAGCGTTGGCACGCGAGGCCCTGAACCAGACGCTCTCCGAGCAACGAGCCAATTCCGTGCGCGACTACTTGCTAAAGGAAAACATTCCGGCCGCATCCATGACTTCGCAAGGATTCGGCAAGACGCAACCGGTGGCTTCGAATGACACAGCCGAAGGACGGCAACAAAATCGGCGCGTGGAGACTGGTGGTTTCCGGAGAAGTAATCGGAACCACGGTCGGAGTGGTTTCGCTTGAACGTTCCCGATGACTCTCGCCCCTAGAATTAAGTCGAGCACGGAGCCACAGGCCCCTCAGGCGCAAGTTGCCTAAGGGGCCTGTGCCATTTCCCAGTCTGTCTTGGTGAAGAAGAGCCACATTGCCGGTAAGCGGAGCGAAGGGCGAGAAGAGGCCGTTGACGCCAATGTTATAATGGTGCATGTTCGCGACCAAAGATCGTCTCCGCAACGCAGCAAGCTAGCGTGCTCTCCCGTCGCGTTCAGCACATCTCCTCCTCTCCCAACAATCTTCAGCCAAACTGACAAGCAGACTCACAAGCGCACACTGCATCACCCTGCGGCTCCCCAGCGACAGGTTGTCATCCTTAAGGGAAAGGGATCGCCTGTCATCAAGCGATCGGCTGTCATCCCGAGGCCCAAGGCCGAGGGATCTGCTTTTCGAGCGCACGGCAGCAAAGTGCACCTCCTGTTTTCAACAAGTTGCGCACCTTCTTCACAGGTCAAAGCAACAACTACCGCCCGCTCATCGACTTGCACACTCTTTGTCGAACGCCAAAAGCATAATCGCCTCGTTTCCAACAACTTCCAAACCATTCGCTCGCTCGTTAGCGCCAGAGCGAAAGCTAACTCATTTACTTTCATACGTTAGCGTACTCTTTCGTGAAAACACCCGGGATGGGGTGGTGCTCCACAGAGCGCAAGGCGCCGGACCGGCAGTGTCCCAGCGCTTTCAAGTTCGGGCCCGCTGGGTCGCATCTTGCAACTCGCTATAGAACAAGGACTTAGCACTAACATCGGGGCTCCCTTTGAATATGTTCTAACTCCTTCAAAATCAGCACTTATGCAGGTCTGCGCCAGAACGCCCACAGAATCAACAGTTGCAAAGCAGTGGGGGGTGGGGGTAAGAGTAAGTATTTTGCCTCACATCGCAAATCGCAGCTCTGTGCTATGGTGGCCAGCTTCGCGGGCCGATCACTGAAGAATTAGCGTCCGGAGACTTTTGCGTGCATATTCTGGGAATCAACGCGTATCACGGTAACGCTTCGGCGGCGCTGGTATCCGACGGCCGGCTGATCGCGGCAGTGGAAGAGGAGCGATTCAATCGCGTGAAGTACGCCGCCGGATTTCCGGTGGCGGCGATCCGCTACTGCCTCCAGGAAGCCGGCATCACGCTCGCCGAAGTCGATCACGTCGCCGTGCCGCGAAATCCCTGGGCGCGCCTGCGGCACCAAGCTGTTTTACGCCCTGCGCATGCCGCGCTTCGCCCGCGAGCGCGCCAAGGTGCTGACGCAATTCGTGGGTATTCCCGAAGCGCTGGCGCAGGCGTTCGACATCGACCCCAAGAAGCTTCGCGCGCAGTTCCATCGCGTCGAACACCATCAGGCGCATCTCGGCCAGCGCATTTTTCGTCTCGCCGTTCGAACAGGCCGCGCTGCTTTCCGCCGACGGCTTGGGCGATTTCGCCAGCACCATGTGGGCGACCGGCGAAGGCAACCGCATGCACGTGCACGGCGCCGTCGCCTTCCCGCATTCGCTGGGCATGTATTACACCGCGATTACCCAGTACCTGGGCTTCTGGAAATTCGGCGACGAATACAAGGTGATGGGCCTGGCGGCGTATGGCCAGCCCGCATATCTCGACGAATTCCGCCGCATCGTGCGCACGCAACGGCTCGCTCGGTTTCCGCCTGGGGCTGGAATATTTCTCGCATCATCGCCAGGGCGCCGACATGAGCTGGCGCGAAGCCGACAAGACGCCGGTGCTCGGCAGGCTGTTTTCCGAACACCTCGAGAAGCGGCTCGGGCCCACGCGCCCGGCCGACGCGCCCGTCGAGCAAAAGCACAAGGACCTGGCGGCCACGCTGCAGGCGCGCCTGGAAGAAGTGCTGTTCGAAAATCTGAACGCGCTGCACGCCACGCACCAAGCAGAAGATCGCTGTGCCTGGCCGGCGGCGTGGCGTTCAATTGCGTGGCCAACGGCAAAATTTTCGAGCGCACGCCCTTCGAGCAAGTGTTCGTGCAGCCCGCGGCAGGCGATGCGGGCTTGGCGATCGGCGCGGCCTATTACGTCCATCATCAGGTCCTGGGCCGCCCGCGCGAATTCGTGATGAAGCATTCCTACTGGGGACCCGGCTATTCGGCCGCGCAGATTCGCACCGGCGATCGAGCAGAGCGGCCTGGCCGGCTCCGGCGTCGAAATCTCCGAAATGCCGGAGGAAGAATTGGCTGCGAGCCGCCGCGCAGCGGATTGCCGACGGGAGACATCCTCGGCTGGTTCGCAGGCCGCGCCGAGTGGGGACCGCGCGCGCTGGGCAATCGCAGCATTCTGGCCGATCCGCGCCGCGCGGAGATGAAGGACATCCTCAATCGCCGCATCAAGCACCGCGAAATGTTCCGGCCCTTCGCTCCTTCGATCCTCGCCGAAGCCACGGGCGAATTTTTCGAGCAGTCGCATCCGTCGCCATTCATGACCTTTGCCTATGCGGTGCGTCCGGAAAAGCGCGACGCGCTGGCCGCGCCGACGCACGTTGACGGCACCGGCCGGCTGCAGACCGTGGAGCGCGAGGCCAATCCGCGCTATTGGCGGCTGATCCGCGAATTCGGCAATCTGACCGGCGTTCCGGCCGTGGTGAATACCTCGTTCAACGACAACGAGCCCATCGTCTGCCGCCCGAGGAAGCCATCGACTGCTTCCTGCGCACGCGCATGGACACGCTGGTGCTCGGCGATTTCCTGATTCGCCGGCCGCCGTCGGCAGAGCGAGCCGCTGGCCGACGGCAGGCCGCGATGGATCTGCGAGGTGCCGCGTCTGAGCCGATCCATTCGTGTCGCCGACCGCTAAGCAGCTCGCGACTCCGTTCTGTCGAGCCTATTCGCAAGGACGCCCTGACGTCGCCGAGGCCGGCGCTTGCACGTCCTCGTTCTGAACGAGTATTTCCCGCCGGACACCTCGGCGACGGCAAAAAACGCGGCGCTGGTCGTCGACGCACTGGCCGAGCGGCATCGCGTCACCGTGCTTGCCGGCCGGCCGTCCTACGATCCCACCGAGCGTCACCCGCCGTATCTGATGCGGCGCGAGGTGCACGGCAATCTGGTGGTCGAGCGCGTGGGCTCCACGGCATTCCCGCGCTTTCGCATGAAGCGGCGCGTCTCCAACTACCTGACCTATCTCGCTCTGGCCGTTCCGCGGGCGCTGACGATTCGTTCCGACGTGGTGCGTGGCCATGACCGATCCTCCCATCGAAGGCATCGCCGGGGCGCTGCGTCGCGCGACTTTCCGGCCGGCCGTTCGTCTACAACATGCGCGACATGTATCCGGACATGGCGCTCGGCGGAGAGATCGTCCGCCCGGGGTCGTGGGTGCGAGCGCTGGGAGAAGCTGCATCGGCGAGCGCTGCGTCGCGCCGCGCGCGTCATCGTGCTGGGCGAAGACATGCGCGAGCGCATCCTCGCCAAAGGGCGTCGATCCAGCGCGCATCGCGATCGTTCGCGACGCCGTGCCGTTTCCCGAGACGCTGCCGCCCTGCCGATCATCCCGTGGTGCGCGAGATTCGCGGCGAATTTCGCTTTGTCCTGGTTCACGCCGGCAATCTCGGCTTCTACGGCGCGTGGGAAACGCTGATGCATGCAGCGCAGATGCTGGAATCGGAGGGCGTCGGCCTGGTATTTCATCGGAGAAGGCGCCAAGAAAGCCAAGATCGAAGGAGTGGCGCGCGGTTGCCGCAACGTGCGCTTCCTGCCGTTTCGCCCGGCGGCAGAAGTGCCCTACGTCATGGCCGCCGGCGACCTGCACGTGGTCACCGTGAAGCGCGGCCTCGAAGGCGTGGTGGTGCCCAGCAAGGTCTACGACATTCTGGCGGCGGGCCGGCCGCTGCTGGCGGTGGCCACCGACAAGACCGAAGTCGCGCGCTTCGCCGAGCGCGACGGCTGCGGCGTCGCCGCCGATCCCGACGATCCCGCGGCGGTAGCCGAGGCCGTTCGCAGCGTGCATGGTCGACCCCGCAACGCCTGCGCGCAGATGAGCCGCCGCGCCCGTGGAGCTCGCGCGGACCTATGATAGAGTGAAAGAGCTCCAAACTTTCGTGGACGCTGTCAGGAAGCAGGCTGCGCGAACCTTGAGCCTCATGATTCCAGGCGATGCACGGCGAGCTTCCGCGTGCGCTGATCCAGGCTCGGGAGAGACTCTGACCGTGATTGGCGTTCTGGCGTTCGCGATCGCCTGGTCGCTTCGCTGGCGTTACCGTTCCCGTCCGGCAATTCGCTCTGCGCGTCGGCATGGTGGATCATCCCGGGCCCGCGAAAGGTCCATCTCCAGCCCATTCCCCTGCTCGGCGGACTGGCCATCTATTTCGGCGTTCTGCTGGCAATGGTGCGTTTCGTTTGGCAGCCAAGCGTTGCACGCAGATCCTGGGCATCCTCGCGGGCGCCACGCTGGTGATTCTGGTGGGCACCCTCGACGACCGCGGGCTGCTGCACCACCAGGTGAAGCTGTTCATGGGCATGCCGCTCGCCGGGTTGATCCTGCTGGCCTCCGGCATTCACGCGCAGGTTTTTTCGGTGTTTTTTCCCGGCCGCGTGGGCACGCTGGCCGACGCCGCGTTCACCGTCTTCTGGGTCACGGGCATCACCGCCTCGTTCAGCATCTTCGATTACATGGATGGCCTTTGCGCGGGCGTCGCGGCGATCGCGGCCTTGTTTTTTGCGGTGTTCGCCACGCTCAGCGGACAGGTACTGGTCAGCACGCTGGCCGCTGCCGTCATGGGCGCAGCGCTCGGCTTCCTGTGTTGGAATTTCAATCCCGCGAAAATTTTCATGGGCGACGGCGGGGCGATGTTTCTCGGCTTCCTGATGGCCACGCTGTCCCTAAAACTGCGCATGACCGGGCTTCGCAGCGCCGCCGATTGGCTGGTGCCGGTTCTCATCCTGGGCGTGCCGATTTTTGACACCGTGATGGTCTCCATCTCGCGCTCGCGCCGCGGCCTGCTGCCGTTTGCCACGCCGGGAAAGGATCACACCGGGCATCGCCTGGCCAATTGCGGGCTCGGCACGCGCCTCGCGGTGCTGACGATGTATGCGTTGGGCTTCGGTTTCGGGTCGCTGGCGTTGCTGGTGAGCCGCCTCGGATCCGCGCAGGCGCTGGAGGTGGCTGCCGTCGCCGTCTGTGCTGGCGCTGGTCGCCGTGGCGCTTCTGGAAAGAGCTCCCTACGAGCGCCAGAAACCCAAGCCAAAAGCGGCGAGTTGAGTTTCGACACCCTACGTTTGCGACGCATCTCCTGCGATTGAGCAGGACTCAGTTTCAAATTGAATCACGCCCCGATTCACTGGCCTTCCATCTTGCCTAATCGAATTGATTCGCTATACTCCCTCAGGCGGGCCGTCCTCGGTTCGGAAGTGCCAGCAGTGCTGCGTCTAGCGCGGAGGCTGACGCAGTCAATCGCGCCAAGGGTGGAGTTGGAGCGGAGAGGCTGAAAGTCTTCCGCCTGTCTCGCGTCTAACGCCGACGAATCCAATCCTCAGTGGATCAGGAAGGGACAAGCTGCAAGAATCAACGCAAGCGGACAAAACGTCGTCCGACCGTCCAACTGCCATTGTCGGCGGTTCGGCAGCGGGATTATTTACGGCTTCGCTTCTGGCGCGCGCTGGCAGAACCGTGCGAGTTTTTGAGCGCGCCGAGCGCCTCGATCCCGCGCCTCGCACCCTGATCGTCACCCACCGCATGCGCGAACTGCTCGGCCCGCTGGCGGAGCGCTCCGTGGTCAACGAAATTCGGCAGATTCGAGCTCTTCACCGACGGGCGCTCGGCCACGGTCCCCCTGGATCGCCCCGACCTGATCATCGAGCGCTCTCGGCTGATCCACGAACTTGCCGAAGACGCCCAGGCGCATGGCGCGCGCTTCGATCTCGGCCGGCGCTTTGCCTCGCTCCGGCCGGACGCGCAGCGGGATCGAGCTGACCTTCGAGCGCAGCGATAAATCGGCGAGCGAGCGCGTCTCCGTCGGCGCCGTGGTTGGCGCCGACGGCGCGCAGAGCGCGGTGGCGCAGGCCGCGGGATGGCCGCGCCAGCCCACGGTCCCCTTGATTCAGGCCGTGGTGAAGCTGCCGGCCGGCATGCCGCCGGACACCGTGCGCGTCTGGTTCATTCCCGACGACACGCCGTATTTCTACTGGCTGATCCCCGAATCCGCCGATCGCGGCGTGCTGGGACTGATCGGAGTGGACGGGCAGGAAACGCGCCGCTGCCTCGATCGCTTCATGGAGAAGCGCCAATTCACGCCGCTCTCGTTCCAAGGGCGCGCGCATACCGGTCTACAACGGCTGGGTGCCTGTGGAGCGCACGCGTGGGCCAGGGAACGTTTATCTGGTCGGCGACGCGGCCGGACAGGTGAAGGTGTCGACCGTCGGCGGGATGGTTACCGGTTTTCGCGGCGCGCTGGGCGTGAGCGAAGCGATCCTCAACGGCGGACGCAGCCGCGAGCTTCGTGCCCTGCGCCGCGAACTCGATCTGCACCTGCTGATCCGCCGCTCGATCCACCGCTTCCAGCAGAGCGATTACAGCCGGCTGGTGGACTGGATGAATGACGCGATGCGGCGGTCGCTGAGCAGCGTGACCCGCGACGAAGCCGCGCGCGTCCTGTGGCACATCTGCCGCACCCAACCTCGCCTGCTGCTTGTCGGTCTGCGCGGCCTGCTCAACCGCAGCTCGCTGGTCCCGCCCGAACGCGATAGCTAGCTGGCCGACTTTGCGACCGCCTCATCCGCTACGATTTAGACCTGACTCTGACGATTCGTCCGTCCGACCCCCTGCATCATTTCTTGGGAAGCAGGCATCTATAAGGGTGCGTTCATTCAATTGCGCAGCGTAGAGGTCAGGGCGATGAGCCGACATTCTGAGGAAACTATTGGAGTTCGCTATACCGGTTGGGCCGCGCTGGATCGCGACCCCCAGGAAGACACTGTGGAGTTCGTGTGCCCGCACTGCGGACAGCACGGCGCCAAAGGCGGCGCGCCACGACCGGGCGCTCTATCATTTCACCGACGGATTTCTGCAGGACCTGCAGGGCGAAATGGCCAGCTGCCGCAATTGCAGGAAGGCCCTGCACATCACTCCCGTCGTGATGCTGCACGATCAGGACGAGAAACGGCGCTTTGAGGCCGTGTTCGCGACCTGCAATCCGTGAATTAGGAGCGCTGTAGCGCGGTTTTACTGCTCGCCGCGCCGGACTGTCATCCCTCTGAAAGAGCGCGTCGGGCGCCATGTGGAATTCCTCGAGGCCACTGCGGATGCGATCGAAGGCTTCGTCGACCGTATCCGCAAATTGCAGAAGACCGTATTCGTGCCGGTTGATCGTGCCCGATGCGCAGCATTTCCCGCCAGTTCAGGACCCGGTCCCAGTATTGCCGCCCATAAATCAGGATCAGGTTGCGCCGCTGCAGCTTCCCGGTTTGCAGCAGCGTGAGCATCTCCCACAATTCGTCCATGGTGCCGAAGCCGCCAGGAAAAACGATCAGGGCTTTGGCAAGCTGGGCGAACCACAGCTTACGCATGAAGAAGTAATGAAACTGGAAATTGAGTTCGGGGCTGATGTAGCGGTTGGGCCACTGCTCGTGCGGCAGCTCGATGCTCAGGCCGATGGATTTTCCTCCAGCCTTCGGCCGCGCCGCGATTGGCGGCCTCCATAATCCCGGGTCCACCGCCCGAGCAGACCACAAACCGGCGGGGGTGTTCGCCGAGCGTCAGGACCAGACGGTGAGCCGCCGCGCCAGCTCGCGCGCCTCTTCGTAGTAGCGGGACATTTTCAGCACAGCGCGCGCGTCGCGCAGCGCAACCGGTGGCGGCCCTTGCTTTCGCGCCCAGCCGAGCGCTGCAGGCGCTGCAGATTCGCCAGGGCGCGGTCGCGCGGCAGGATCCGCGCGGAGCCAAACATCACGACGGTGTCGCCGACTCCTTCCTTCCGCATCCGGGCCAGCGGATCGAGATATTCCGTCGAGAATTCGCACGGGCCGCGCAGCCACGCTTTCCATAAACAAAGCATCGCGATAAGCGGGTTGCTGCGGCGTTTGGTGACGCGCCATTTTTCCTCCCGAGTGATGGACGACGAGCGACGCATCATTCTACCTATGGCAACCGGCAGCCGCAAGCCCAAACCAACGCGCCACCGGCCGAGCGCGTCGAATTCTAGTAAACTGTGTCGCAGCACTTGATTCCGGTGAGGCGCAACCGAAGCCGCGATATTGGAGCGCCGATGAAACAACATTCTAAGCAGTTCGCCATGGACGAGCGCCCTGCGCGCGGCTCTGCTCTGCAAGCTCTGGTGCTCGCTGGTCATTCCTATCCAGCCGCCGCGCAATCTTCCGGCCGGACCCATGGGCCCACCAGCCGGGCAGCCGGTCAAGCGCCACTGAGACGCCGCAGAGCGTCCATACGGGTAAAAGTGAGATCTGGTGAGCATGCCGGCCGTGGTTCACAACGGCAAAGGCGACGCTGGTTCTCGATCTCGACAGGAAAGACTTCCGCATCTTCGACAATGGCGTGGAGCAGAAGCTCGAAGATTTCGAGATGGGCGGCGCGCCGATCTCGCTGGCCATCGTCGTGGAAACCAGCTCCCGCATCCAGGCGCTGCTGCCCGCGATCCGGCGTACCGGCATCCTCTTCACGCAAACCGTGCTGGGAGAAGGCGGAGACGCCGCCGTCATCGGCTACAACGATGAGGTAGACAAGCTGCTGGACTTCACCAGCGACGAGGATGCCATCGAGAGCACCATCAAGAACCTGCAGCAAGGCACCTCGGGCGCGAAGCTTTACGACGCTCTGGCGGAAGCCGTCGCCGCTCTGCGCGATCGTCCCGACTCCCGCCGGCGCGTGATCATCACCCTGGCCGAGGCCGTGGACACGGGAAGCGAGGACAAACTCGGGCAGGTGCTGCGCGATGCGCAGCAGTGCCAACATCATCGATTTATTCGGTTGGGCTTTCCTCGACGGCTGCGCAGGCGCGCGGCCCGCGGAAACAGGCCAGCGCGCCGTCGGCCACGCCGCCGGGGACCTTCGGCTTGCCGCCCGCGCCCGGCACGGTTCAGACTCCCGACACGGAAGCGGCCACGCGGCGGCAACGCCGACCTGCTCGCGCTGGCCGTCTGGGCCGTGCAGCACGCCACTGCGCCCATCCGCGAGCATCCGCTCGAGCTGGCCACCATCGCCACCGGCGGGCTCTACCAATCCACCGTCCGCGACCAATCGATCGAGCCGGCGATCGACGCGATCGGCGGCGAACTCCACGCGCAGTACACGCTGACGTACCGGCCGGTCGGGAGTCGGCACTTCCGGCTATCACGAGATCAAGAGTACAAGTGAGCTCGTCGTGGGGCTGAAGGTGCGCTCGCGGCCGGGCTATTACGTGGAGCGCCGGCAAACTCTGCGGCGAACTGAACTGTGGCTCGCGCGAGCAGGTTCCGCCGGCCCTGGCTATTCGGCGACAAACCTTCGCCGCGACTCCAGGATCGGCGCTCTGCACGTCCAACCCAACGCTTGAAGTGCGGCGTCTGCCGGTGTCGCGCGAGGTCTGCTTCGCTGGCCCAGACTTCGTGCAAGAAAAAATTCGCGCGGCTGGTCTGCGGAACGATGGAGCGTGAAGACCAGGCAGCCGGGCTCGGCGCGGGTGGGCCCGATCAAAGCCCTCAACTCGCGCTCCAGCGGCACCTGTTTCCCTTTCTTCGCACGCAGCCACACGAGCACGTTGAGCGTTGCCTTGTGTCGCCTTGGGCGGCGGTGCGTTGGTGCGGCTGGGTCCGCTTGCGCTTCGCCGCGCTTTTACGCTCTTAGCCTTGCGCCGCTTCGCGGTCTTGGCCTTTGCGAACTGCTCGCGGCGTCTTCTTTCTTTTGCGTCGGGCGTCATGACTCTTTCGGTGGCTCCTTCTCTCCGTTTGCTTCTTCTTCGAGGATGCCGGCGGCGGCCGCGATCTTGTCGCCGTCGTCGAGCCGCAGCAACCGCACGCCCTGCGTGGACCGGCCGGCCTCGCGAATCTCGTTGGCGTGCACGCGGATGATCTTGCCGAATTCGGTGATGATCATGACGTCGGACTCCTCGCCGACTTGCAGCGCAGCGACCACCGGGCCGTTGCGGTCGGTTGACTTCAGGTTGATCACGCCCTTGCCGCCGCGCGAAGTGATGCGGTATTCCGCCAGCGGCGTGCGTTTGCCGTAGCCCTTTTCCGAAACGGTGAGCATCAGCGAGGTCAGCGAATCCTTGATCGCTTCGTTTTCGAGCTCGTCCAGGTTTTCGCGTCTCCTTCTTCGACTCTTTGCGCAGAATCTCGAAGTCGGGCTGTACCGCGTCCATGCTGACCACGTAATCGTCCTTGGCCAGATCCATGCCGTTCACGCCGCCGGCCTGGCGGCCCATGGCGCGCACTTCCGCCTCGCGGAACAGGATGGCCTGGCCGTCATGGCTGGCCAGGAAAATCATCTGCTTGCCGTCGGTCAGCTTGACGCCGATCAGTTCGTCATCGCCATCCAGATTGATGGCGATGATGCCCGAGGGACGCGGATTGCTGAACTCGGCGAGCGCGGTCTTCTTCACCGTGCCGTTGCGCGTCGCGAAGAAAACAAAGCGGCCGGCCTCTTCGAGGTTGCGCGCGGGCACCAGCGCCGTCAGGTGCTCGTCCTCCTGGAACTTCACCAGGCTGCTGATGGCTTTGCCGCGCGTGGCCGCAGCCGCCTCCGGAATCTCGTAAACCTTGAGCCAGTAGACGCGCCCCTTCGAGCTGAACAGCAAAATGTAGCTGTGCGCGGAGGCGATGAAGAGATGCTCGACGAAGTCCTCTTCGCGCGTGCGCGCGCCGATGCGGCCCTTGCCGCCGCGCGACTGGTGGCGATAGACGTCCACCGGCGTGCGCTTGATGTAGCCCGGCATGGCTGATGGTGATGGCCATGTCGACGTCGGCGATCAGGTCCTCGACTTTGATCTCCTCGACCGCGTCCACGATCTGCGTGCGCCGCTCGTCGCCGAAATCCTTTTGGATCTCGCGCAGTTCGCCGACGATCACCTGCTTCAGCTTTTTCTCGCTCGCGAGAATTTCCTTCAGCTCGGCGATCTTTTCCCGGATTACGGCGAGTTCCTTCAGAATTTCGTCGACCGAGAGCCGGGTCAAGCGGTGCAATTGCAATTCGAGGAGGGCGTCGATCTGGGCGTAGCTGAGGCCGATGACATCGTCGGCGAGCCCGTACTTCTTGCCGTCGAGCTTGACGCCTTTGAGCGTTTCCGACTTCTCGCCCGCCAGGATGATTGCACGCTCTTATTTTGGAAATAGTCGTGCAAATTCTCGCGGGCGTTGGCGCGGCTGGAAGAACCGCGGATGATCCGGATGACGTTGTCCACGTGATCCAGCGCAATGTTGATAGCCGAGCAGAATATGCTCGCGCTCCTCGGCCTTGCGCAGGTCGAAGCGCGTGCGGCGCAACACCACTTCGCGGCGGTGCTCGAGGAACAGCCGCAGCAGCTCGACCAGGCCCATCTCGCGCGGCTGCCCGCCGGTGATGGCCAGCAGGATCATGCCGAACGATTCCTGCATCTGCGTGAGCTTGTAGAGGTGGTTCAGGATGAGCTGCGACTCTTCGCCGCGCTTGATCTCGACGACGATGCGCATGCCCTCGCGGTCGGATTCGTCGCGCACGTCGGAGATTCCTTCGATCTTCTTGCTCTGCACCAGGTCGGCGATGCGCTCGACCAGCCGGGCCTTGTTCACCTGGTAGGGAATTTCGGTGACGACGATATTCTCGCGGTCCTTGCCGACTTGCTCGATGGCGGCCTTGGCGCGCATGATGAAGCTGCCGCGCCCGGTCTTGTAGGCCTGCAGGATTCCTTCGCGCCCGGAGATGTATCCGGCCGTCGGGAAATCGGGCCCCGGAATCGAACTTCATCAAATCTTTGAGCGTGCGTGTCGGGCTTTTCGATGCAGCAGCACCAGGCCCTCGATCAATTCGTTCAGATTATGCGGCGGGATATTCGTGGCCATGCCCACGGCGATGCCGGAGGCGCCATTGACCAGCAGGTTCGGAACGCGCGACGGCAGGACCACCGGCTCATCGCGGGTCTGGTCGAAATTCGGAATGAAATCGACGGTTTCCTTCTCGAGGTCCGCGAGCAAGTTCCTCGCTGATGCGCGCAAGCCGCGCTTCGGTGTAACGCATGGCCGCCGGCGGATCGCCGTCGACCGAGCCGAAGTTTCCCTGGCCGTCCACCAGCGGATAGCGCAGGTTGAAGGGCTGCGCCATGCGCACCAGCGCCGGGTAGATCACCGCTTCGCCGTGCGGATGATAGTTGCCCGAGGTGTCGCCGCAGATCTTGGCGCACTTGCGGTAGCCGCGATTCGAGGCCAAGCCGAGGTCGTTCATGGCCACGAGGATGCGCCGCTGCACGGGCTTCAGGCCGTCCCGCACGTCCGGGATGGCGCGCGCCACGATCACGCTCATGGCGTAATCGAGGTACGACTTCTTCATCTCGGCTTCGATATCGACCGGGAGAATGGTTGTGCGGCTTCTGTTCGTCGGCCATCGCTTCGCTTGCTCCCTCTTCGCGGCGGCCGCTATCGAGCGGCCGCGCCGGATATCTTTCTGCGATCTAACTGCTTCTGGGACTACCCGCTCGAGCGCGTAGCTCTTCACCGCTTCAAATGCCGCGGCGTTATTCGAAAATCTCGCCGCGGCAAATTGCGTTTCGAGTGCAGCGAGCAGCGCGTCGCGATCCGCCCCGCTGCCCAATTCACGGCGACACCACGCTCGCTATCCGGCGTCGCCGTTTCACGGCGCGCGAAATCGGAACAAGCAAGCCGCGCAGTCCCGGCAGCGTCTTCCAGCTCAATTGATAGATCATCGTTGGCAGATCGTTGCGGAAAGCTCAGATGTCGAGGTTCTGCGACGTCGAGCGCATTGTCCTCGATGAATTTGCGCCGCTCCTCGACGTTCTCGCCCATCAGCGTCGTGAAAATCTTTTCGGCCTCGACCACGTCCTCGAGCTTCACCTGCAGCAAGGTGCGCGTCTCGGCGTTCATGGTGGTCGCCCAGAGCTGCTCGGGATTCATTTCGCCCAGGCCCTTGAACCGCGTGATGGTGAAATCTTTTTTGGCGTCCTCCAGGACAAAGGCCAGCACCTCGGCGGCGCTTTCCTTGGTCACCTTGTCGCCGTTGCGCGCCACCGTAAACGGCGGCTTATCGGACTCGGCGATCGCGCTGCGCCAGCGTCCGCAGCCGCTTGTAATCGGGCGTCGAGGCCAGCGCCCAGTTGATGCGTCCCGCGGTGCGCCGCGCCGTTGGTGAGCGTCAGTTCGTACAGGCTGTGCTCTTCGTCGAAGGTGATTTTGCCTTCGACCTTGAGCTTGGCTTTCTCGATGGCCTTCAGCAGGCGCTCCAGCGGCTTTCTTGTCCTCGAAGTCGCTCTTCTTTTCGAGCTCGCTGGCGGCCAGCAGGTCCACCAGCGCGCGGTCGCGCAGCCGGCGAACCAGCTTCGCCGCCACCTGGTCGTACTCCTGCACGTTCAGCAGGAATTGCGTCAGGCCCGTGCCTTCGAGGCTGACGCCTTCCTTGGCCTTGACCACATGGTCTTCGGTGGCGCGCTTCATCAGCTCGCCGGAAAATTCGCTCTCGTCGCGGATGTAGCGGTCCATCTTGCCGCGCTTCACGCGATAGAGCGGCGGCTGGGCGATGTAGATGTGCCCGCGCTCGACCAACTCCTTCATGTGACGGAAGAAAAACGTCAGCAGCAGCGTGCGAATGTGGCTGCCGTCCACGTCGGCGTCGGTCATCAGAATCACTTTGTGGTAGCGCAGCTTGGCGGCGTCGAAATCGTCTTTGCCGATGCCGGTGCCCAGCGCGGTGATGATGGCGCGAATTTCCTCGTGGCCCAGCATCTTGTCGTAGCGGGCCTTCTCCACGTTGAGGATTTTGCCCTTGAGCGGCAGGATGGCCTGGTAGCGTGCGGTCGCGGCCCTGCTTGGCCGAGCCGCCGGCCGATTCGCCCTCGACGATGAAGACTTCGCAACGTGCCGGATCGCGCTCCTGGCAATCGGCGAGCTTGCCCGGCAACCCGCCGGAATCCATGGCCGATTTGCGGCGCGTGAGCTCGCGCGCCTTGCGCGCCGCTTCGCGGGCTCGCGCGGCGTCAATGCACTTGCCGATGATGCTGCCGGGCCACGGTCGTGTGCTTGTCGAAATAATCGCCGAGCCTCTCATTCACGAGCTGCTCGACCGGCGCCCTTGATGTCGCTATTGAGCTTGCCTTTGGTTTGCCCTTCGAATTGCGGCTGCGGCAGCTTCACCGATACGACGGCCACCAAGCCTTCGCGCACGTCGTCGCCGGTGATGGTGACTTCGTCCTTCTGTTCCTTGAGCATGCCCGGCGGAGCTGGCAAAATTATTGATCGAGCGCGTCAGCGCGGAGCGAAAGCCGGAAAGGTGCGTGCCGCCGTCGACGGTATTGATGGTGTTGGCGAAGGAAAAGACGTTTTCGGTGTAGCTGTCGTTGTACTGCAGCGCGATTTCCAGTTCCACGTTGTCGCGCTTGCCCTCGATGGCAACGGGCGAATCGTGCAGCACCTGTTTGCCGCGATTCAGGTGCTTGACGAATTCGACGATGCCTCCGGTGAAACGAAATTCGACGGATTTGTCGCTGCGCTCGTCCTGCAGCGTGATCTTCAATCCCTTGTTCAGAAAAGCGTACTCGCGCAGCCGCTGCGCCAGCAGGTCGTAGCTGAAAACGGTCGATTGAAAAATGGTGCGGATCGGGATGAAAGGTGATCTTGGTGCCGGTCTTGCGCGTCTTGCCGGTGACGGTCAGCTTCGTTTTCGGAACGCCGCAGGCGTAGGACTGCTCCCACACTTCGCCGTCGCGCAGATTTCCAGCTCCAGCCAATCGGAAAGCGCGTTCACCACCGAAACGCCCACTCCGTGCAGTCCGCCCGAAACTTTGTAGGTATCGCTGTCGAATTTTCCGCCGGCGTGCAGTACCGTCATGACCACTTCGGCGGCGGGTTTTTTCTCCGTCGCGTGCATATCCACGGGAATGCCGCGGCCGTTGTCGATAACGGTGACGCTGTTGTCGTCGTGCACCACGACGTTGATCTCGTCGCAATAGCCGGCCATGGCCTCGTCCACCGAATTGTCCACCACTTCCCAAACGAGGTGATGCAGACCTTGCTCGGTGGTCGAGCCGATGTACATCGCGGGCCGCTTGCGCACCGCCTCGAGGCCGCCAAGGACTTTGATCGAGGTGGCGTCGTACCGGTGACCCGGGGCCTTGCCGGTCACCGTCTCTTTCTCTGCCATATTGTGTGCATCTCCTGACCGACTGGGAGGGGAAGGCTGCCGCAGAACAGCTCTTGTTGCCTGCCTTGCCCTGTGGTCCTCACGCCCAACTTCACTGGGCCGGGACTCGAAGGGTTTCCTGCTCCATCCCGTCCGGTCTTCGATCACTCGAAGGCGGACGCGGCGAAGACTTATTTAATGCCGTCGAGCTTGCAGCCTCTGCTCGCGTCTGGCGCGAACCAGCGTGGCTTGGCCATATTCAGCCCGACAAATTCTGCTGTTCTGAAGGAACCCAAGCTACTGCAATGGACGAATCAATTTTACGTTATTTCCCGGCAGTTCTCAAGTGCCGCAGCGCATATTCGAGTGTGTAAATACTGTACTGTCAGTGATTATGGGTTACGGCATACGCGCGCAGCCGGTTTCTCTGCGGGCGGAAACGCACGTTCAGCAAAGCGTCCAATGGGAAACAGAGAGTAGAGCCACACTCTCTAGACCGAGAAACGATGGAGTTCGCGCCAGCAATCGAGTGACACGCCCGACTACGATCTTCAAATCCTCATCGGCATGATCACGTATCGGTAGCGATACTGTTCGTCGGCCAGGGGGCGCAACTGCCCTGCGGATTGTTCGTCTTTGAGTTCGATGCTGATCGGCCCATCGGCCGCCGCGCCCAGAAAATCGAGCAGATATTGTCCGTTGAAGCCGATCGAGATCGCCTCGCCTTTGTACTCCTTCTCGATCTGTTCCTTGGCCTCGCCGTATTCCGGACTCGATGCGGAAAGCTCCACGCCCTCGGAGCTGACGGAAAATTTCACAGCGTGGGAGCGCTGATCGGCAAGCTGCGAGACGCGCCGGACGGCATCGTTCAATTCATTCCGCTCCAGCGCGATGGTCTTGTTGTTGTCGCGCGGCAGGACCGCTTCGTAATTCGGAAACTGCCCGGTCAGGATGCGCGAGATGAGCAGGCGCTTCCCGATTTTAAAAAATAGATGGCTATCGTCGCGCGCGAATTCGATCTCGCTCATTGGCCTCGCCTGCCCCGGCGAGGCGCTGGATTTCCGTCAGCGCCTTTCTGGGGACCAGCGTGCGCGCCTCGTTCGAAAGCCCCTCGAACTTGTGATCCGTCTCGGCCAGCGCCAGGCGATGGCCGTCGGTGGCGACCACGGTAATCGTATCCGGCTTGAGGATCAGCAGTGCGCCGTTCAGCGTGTAGCGCGAATCTTCCATGGAAATCGCGAATGCCGTCTTGGCGATCAGCGAAGAGAGAATGCTCGCCGGTATTTTCACCAGCGCATGCGGAAACTCGGGCACGCCCGGAAAATTATCCTTGGCCATGCCGACCATCTTGTAGGTGCGCCGATCCGAGGTGATCTGCACCCAGTGATTATCCAGCAGTTTGAAGCGTATCTCCGCCTCGGGCAGCAGGCGCACCAGATCGAGTAATTTCTTCGCGGGAATGGTGCCGGCGCCCTCTTTCTTCACCTTGGCTTCGCACTCTGTCCGGATGCTCAGTTCGAGGTCGGTCGCGGTGATCGTGAGCTTTGTTGCCCTTGGCCTCGACAGAGTAGATGCGACAGGATCGGGATGGTTGTCTTCCGTTCGACGACACCCTGCGTCAGATTCAGCTCTCCCAGGAGGTCGAACTTCTTCACGCTGAATTCCATCCCGATTTCCTCCGCTGGAACGTTCACTTATCAAACGGTGCGTCGGCTACTGTACCCTGTTTTAATAAAGAGCATAAAGACCGTAGTAGTAGCCGTCGCTGTGGAAACGAGGATATCCGCACAAGCGGTCCGCAAGCCTCGCACAGTTGAACGCTGAACGACGTTCCGCGCCTCACGCCGCGGTCGTGTGGAAATTGCAGGCGCCCTGCACTCCGTCGGCCGCGAAAACATCCACACAGCGCGCGGATCAGCGCACAGGGTTTGCACACGTTTTCCTCTGCACAGCGCTCTCACGTCGACACGGCAAATGCACGTCAGGGCGCAACTCTGACCAGCGGATACCGTTCGCGGCATTCGTTGCACGGATGGCGATGCCCGGAAGCGATACTCAGGCGAGCGAATCGAGCAGGCGGCTGAGCGTGCGGTTCAGGTCTTTATCGGTGTGGCGCAGCGTCTCGATCTTATTGATCGAGTGCAGCACCGTGGTGTGATGCTTGCCGCCAAACTGGCGGCCGATCTCCGGCAGCGAGGCGTGCGTGAGCTGCTTGACCAGATACATCGCGATCTGGCGCGGGAAGGCGATGGCCTTCGAGTTCGAGCGCACCTTCAGGTCCTGCTCGCGCAGACCAAACTGTTCGCCCACGCGCTTCTGGATCAGCTCGATGGTGACCTTCTTTTCCTGCGTGGCGATGATGTTGCGCAGGGCCTGTTGCGCCGTGGCCAGGTTGACCGGCGTTCCGGTGAGCGATGCATAGGCGATCATGCGCGTGAGCGCGCCTTCGAGCTCGCGCACGTTCGATTTGATCGAGCGCGCGATGAACTCGGCCACGTCGTCCGGAAGCTGGAAGCGCTCGGTCTCCGCCTTTTTTTGCAGGATGGCGATTTTCGTTTCCAGGTCCGGCGGCTGGATGTCCGCGATCAGCCCCCATTCGAACCGTGAGCGCAGCCGCTCCTCGATCGCGGCAATTTCTTTCGGCGGGCAGTCGGAGGAGAGCACGATCTGCTTCTGAAGATCGTGCAGGGCGTTGAACGTGTGGAAGAACTCTTCCTGCGTGCGCTCCTTGCCGGCGATGAATTCGATGTCGTCCACCATCAGCACGTCCACCGAGCGGAAGCGGTCCCGGAAGCTGACCATGCGGTCGAAGCGCAGCGAGTTGATCACTTCGTTGGTGAATTTTTCGGCGCTGATGAAGGTGAGCCGCAGCGCCGGATTGCGCGCCTTCACCATGTGGCCGATGGCCTGCATCAGGTGGGTCTTGCCCATGCCCACGCCGCCGTACAGGTACAGCGGGTTGTAGGCTTTCGAAGGCGGCTTCGGCGACGGCCAGCGAGGCGGCGTGCGCAAACTGATTCGAGCCGCCGACCACGAACGTGTCGAACGTGTAGCGCGGATTGAGCTGATGATCCACGGACTCGAAGTCCAGCCGCGCCTGCTTGCACGACGCGTCGGGCGTGCTCGCACGAGGCAGCGCGTCCGGGTCTCGCTGCAAACAAATTCGAGTTGCGTGTCGGCCATGCCCGACTTCGACCAGCACGGCCTGCAGCAGCTCGCCGTAGGTTTCGGTCAGCCGCTTGCGAAACGGCCGCGAGGGCACGCGCACAACCAACTTGCCGTTCTCGTGGCCTTCCTGCCTTGTGGGGCGAAACCAGGTGGCAAAGCTGTGCGGGTTCACCCGCCGTTCCATGTGCTGCAGAATGTTTTCCCAAGGATTCATCGTTCGATGTCCAACAGCGGAGAGCATACGCTCTATTTCCACAGGTGTGGAAAACCTGTGGAAAAGAACCGCTACAACCGTACTTCCTGTTCTGCTAAGTCCTTTTATTGATTAGGCCTGAGCGCGACGGTCCAGAGTCTTTGCCTCTCGCCTGCGGGAGGCTCCGTGCAACTCAGGATTGCTGGGCGTCCCTACAGTCCTCATCCGAGCGAGGCGTGATTGTCCATGAAGGTACCGAGCGCGGCAAGCGAAAATTCGACGAAGGCAGAGACGCGGCCTGCACAGCAGTCATGCACAGGATTTCCACAGGGCGCCATCGAACTGCAGAAAGCTGATCTGAGCTGCTCGAAGAAGCTGATCCTGTAACAGCGGTCGGAGATCGCGAAATCGCAGCGGTGCTAGTGCTGTCGGCTTCAATTTTCGATGCGGTAGCGCCGCCGCTCGATCGAAAGCGCGCGGCCGGTCTCTGGATCGGCCTCGATCAACACGGCATTCATCTGAACATTATCGGTGGCCACTTCAAAGCGGACGGACATGCCGTCGAAGAATCGCTTGATGATCGGCGCCTTTTCCATGCCGATGATGGAGTCGTGCGGGCCGGTCATGCCGACGTCGGTGATGAACGCGGTGCCCTCCGGCAGGACGCGCTCGTCGGCCGTGGCCACGTGCGTGTGCGTGCCGACGACGGCGGTCACGCGGCCGTCCAGGTACCAGCCCATGGCCTGCTTCTCGCTGGTGGCCTCGGCGTGAATATCCACCACGATCACTTTCAGTCCGGCAGGAATCTTGGCGAGTTCGCGGTCGGCGGTGCGAAACGGATCGTCATTCGGCGCCATGAAGACGCGGCCCTGCAGGCAGAGCACGGCATAGGGCGTGCCGTTGCGCGCGGTGCCGCAATAAACGCCGCTCCCTGGGCTGCCCTCCGGGAAATTCGCCGGGCGCAGCAGGCGCGGCTCGTGCGGAATGAAATCGAGAATCTCCTTGCGGTCCCAGCTGTGATTGCCGCCGGAGAGAACTTCGATGCCGGTGCCGAGCAGCTCCTCGACAAGGCGCGGCGTGATGCCGAAACCCGAGGCGGCATTTTCGCCATTGGCGATCACCAGGTCCAGCCGCTCGTTCGCGATCAGGTCGGCCACGCGCTCGGCCACGATGCGGCGGCCGGGCGAACCCACAATGTCTCCGATGAAAAGAATCCGCATGAGCGGCTCCGACGGGAACAGCGAACGTCTTCAGAAACAAAAAATGGAGCGGTCCACTTCGCCGTGTAGACGCTAGATCCTGAACCTCTGTGTTAAGGTGGGCGCCCTGCGCCGGCCTTTAGGCTTTCCCGGAACCGGGACGAACCCGGCTGCGGGACATGCGCACAGGCCGTCTGACCCGGGCACCGCAGAGATCCAGCATTGGTTCAAAAGATCTTCGCGCCAACACGCGCGTCGCAGGCCAACTCCACTTCCATTTTAGCCGCCGCGCGCGAGGCGTCCAATTGAATTCGCGAGGCGGTTGCCATCGGGCTCGTTCGCGAGATCAGCGAAGTCACCTCGCGGGCTTGCGTGCGGGGAGTGTTCTCAGAGCTGGCTACGCGGATTGTTGCAGGGCGCGCTCGACAAGCTTCAGGCAGCGCTCGGCGCGCTCGCGCAGCTCCTCGCGACTCTCGCCGCGGCTGTCGCCGCAGAGTCTGCAGCTCGTCGGTGATGGCCAGCGCCGCCAGCACGGCCACCTTCACCGAATCCACCAGGCCGGTGGCGCGCGCGATCTCGCGCATCTTGGCGTCCACGTATTGCGCCAACTCCTCGACGTAGGCGGGTCGAGGTCGCCGGCGACGTTGTAGGTCTGATCGTAGATTTCGACTTTAATGCTCATGCTCACTCCCCGATCGGATTCGAGACGCGACACTCAGCCAGGCGGCGCGTATTGTGCGCCACTGCGGGCCGCCGGACAAGCGCAACGACGCGGGCCTGAAGCAGCAAGCGCTGCTCAGGACGTGCGCAGCGACGGCGCCGAGCTGTTGTTCGAGCGCCGCCACAATGCGCGCGGAGAATTCGTTCACTTGCGCTTCGGTGAGCGTGCCGTCCATGCTCTGGAAGGTCACGCGCACCAGCAGCGAAAATTTCCCGGCCGGCACATTCTTCCCGCGAAACAGATCCACCGCTTCGATCGAGACGATCTCGGCGATGCCCAGCGCTTCGATGGTCCCGCGCACAGCTGCGAACGCCGTGCCGTCGTTCAGAATCAGCGAGAAATCGCGCTCGACCGCCGGGAAAGCGCGAAATCGGCTGGTATTTCGCGCCGCCACGCGCCGCGCTGAAGCCGCGTCGTAAAACGGGGTCGAGCGAGAACTCGGCGAGAAAAACGTTCTGGCGAATCTTGAATCGGTCGGCGACCCGGCGCGCGAGCTTCTCCTGCGGCGCCCAAGGCACGCGCCCGGTGTCTGTCTGCGGCGTCGGCCATGTGCCCGTCAGCCAGCTGAAACTCTCCCGCGCGCGCCGGATTCGCCCACGGAATGCTCGCCGCTTCGGCCGCGCTCCAAGCGAAGCCGCCGGCCAGCTCGCCGAGCTGGTCGAGGTCGCCCTTGAGGTCGGCAAATTCGTATTCGCGCTCCGACTCGGCTACACCTTTTTCCCGCGCCGGCGCCCGTGGCGCCGATCGTGAGCGATGCGCGTCTCGACGGGCGCGCCATTTTCCATGGCATAGGCGCGGCCGATTTCGAACAGGCGCACGTCGCGCTGGCCGCGATTCAGATTCCACGCGAGCGCGTGCGCCATGCTGACCAAGCCGTTCGAGCGCAGCAGCGAGGCATCCTCTGCGAGAGGATTCTCGACGCGCGCGGGCGGCGTCTCACGCCGGCGGGCCGGAACAGCGCGTCTTCCTCTTCGTTCACCAGCGGAATCGTGACGATCTCGCGATAGCCCAAGCCGATCAGCCGCTCGCGCAGGCGGTCTTCGGCTTCGGCGTGCGGCAAGCGCGCGGCCGGCTGCTTTGACGGCGGCAGCCGCGCCGGGAATTTGTCGAGGCCGAAGTGGCGCGCGACTTCTTCGATCGAGATCCACTTCGCGGGTCACGTCCTGCCGCCAGGACGGCTGCGTGCATTCCCAAACCGCTAGCGGTGAATCCGCGCGCCGCGCGCCGCGTCCGATGCGCCGCGGCGCGAAGCCCGAGCGCGCCTAAGATCGCCTCGATTTCGCCGTCGGGCACGTCGCCGCCCATCACGCGCAAAAGCTCCTTGCGCGAAAGCTGCAGATCGCGAGCGGCTCGCGGCGGCCGGGATAAACGTCCACCACGCCCGCCAAGATTTCGCCGCCGGCGATCTCGTGGATCAGGGCCGCGCAGCGTCGCGAAGCCAGCTCGGCCATTTCCGGATCGGCGCCGCGCTCGAAGCGCAGCGAAGCTTCCGTGCGCAGGCCCAGCGCCTTCGAGGTGCGGCGAACGGAGATCGGATCGAACCACGCCGATTCGAGCAGCACGTTGCGCGTGCCGGAACTGATTTCGCTCTCGGCGCCGCCCATCACGCCGGCGATGGCCACGCTGCGCGCGGCATCGGCAATCACGCACATCTCCGGCGAAAGCGTGCGCTCGACGCCGTCGAGCGTGCGCATTTTCTCCCCGGCGCGCGCGCGGCGCACCACGATGCGCCGCTCGGCCAGCCGGTCGAGATCGAAGGCGTGCATCGGCTGGCCGAGTTCGAGCATGACGTAGTTGGTGGCGTCCACGACGTTGTTGATGGAGGCTTGCCCCAGCGCTTCCAGGCGCCGCCGCAGCCAGTCCGGCGACGGACCCACTTTGACGCCGCGCAGCACGCGCGCCGTGTAGCGCCCGCACAGCTCCGGGCACTCGATCTCCACGCGCGTCGCGCTCGCTGCGCGTCTCCGCGGCTTCCGCCAGGCGTCACGTCGATCGCGTCGCAGACGCGTGCGCTCGAGCGCGGCAACTTCGCGCGCCATGCCGTAGTGGCCGAGGCAAGTCGGGGCGATTGATGGTGAGTTCGGCGTCGAGCAGCGGCCCGGCCGGCGTCTCCTCCAGGCCTTCGACGGCCGTGCCGGTGAGCGAGAGCCGCGACGCGCAGCTCGGCGGGCGCGAGGTCACATCCACGAATTCCTTGAGCCAGTCGTAGAGAACTTTCATAGCGTCTTCGCGGAGCGCGTCAGGGAAACTGGCGCAGGAAGCGCACGTCGTTCTGAAAAAAGAGCTGCACATCGTCGATGCCGTATTTGAGCTGCGAGAGCCGGTCCACGCCCAGGCCGAAGGCGTAGCCCGAAAGCCGCTTGGCGTCGTAGTTCACAAAGCCGTAGACCGCCGGGTCCACCATGCCCGCGCCGAACAGCTCGATCCAGCCGGAATATTTGCACAGGCGGCAGCCGCTGCCGCCGCACGCGAAGCAGCTCGCATCGATTTCCACCGAAGGCTCGGTGAACGGGAAATAGCTCGGCCGCAGGCGCGTCTTGGTCGCCG
The DNA here is from genome assembly GCA_963818345.1 of uncultured Acidobacteriota bacterium. Classification (GTDB taxonomy): domain Bacteria; phylum Acidobacteriota; class Terriglobia; order Acidiferrales; family UBA7541; genus Palsa-189. The sequence goes on from CAWFRX010000020.1 coordinate 117,006, forward strand.
GCCCGAGAAACTCGCGCACGAAATATTCGACCGTGCCCTTGAACTCGCAGAAGGTGATGTCGGTGTCCACGGCCAGGCCTTCGACCTGGTGGAAACACGTAGGAGTGCGTGGCGTCGGGATTGTCGCGGCGATAGACCTTGCCTGGCACGATGATGCGCACCGGCGGCTCCTGCTTTTCCATGGTGCGGATCTGCATCGGCGAGGTGTGCGTGCGCAGCAGCCGCTGCGGCGCGCCGGCCGGCGTCTCGAGGTAAAACGTGTCCATGGTGTCGCGCGCCGGATGATGCTCGGGAATGTTGAGCGCCTCGAAATTGTAGTAGGGCGTCTCGATCTCCGGGCCCTTCCACGACCGTGAAGCCCAGCGAAAGGAAAATGCGCTCGATCTCGGCGAAGGTCTGGCGGAGCAGGTGGCGCGAGCCGACGGGCGAACGACGCCGGGCAAGCGAGAGGTCCACGCGATCGCGCGCGAGCGCCGCTTGCTCGGCCGCGGCTTCCGCGGTCTGCTGCAGCTCGCTCGAGGCGCTCCTCGACGTGCGCGCGCAGTTCGTTGAGAGCTTGGCCGACGGCCGGGCGCAGCGCGGGCGAGGCGGTCTTGAGCCAATTCTCGGTGATGCGCGTGAGCACGCCGGACTTGCGGCCGAGCCACGCGTCGCGCAGTTCCTCCCAGCGCGGCTTCATCCGCCGGAACGGCGGTCTCGCTGGTCGAACCGCACGCGCACTTCGCCGAATTGGCGCGCGACGCCTTCGGCGTCGGCGACGCCCAGCTCGGCGAGCGTCTTCGTTGTCGGATCGTCAGCCATGGATCATCGACGGAAAGCGCTCAGGCTTACGCCGTTGCTCGCGCTTTCGGCGCCGCTTTGGGGGCCGCCGCCTTGGCCTGCTCGGCGATCTGAGCGAACCCGGCGGCATCCTTCACGGCCAGGTCGGCGAGCACCTTGCGATCGATCTCGATGCCCGCGGCCTTGAGCCCGTGCATCAACTGGCTGTAGGAAAGGCCGTTGAGCCGCGCGGCCGCGCCGATGCGCTGGATCCACAGCCGGCGATATTGCCGCTTGCGGTTGCGCCGGTCGCGATAGGCGTAGCGGTCGGCGCGATTGGCGGCCTCCTGCATGGATTGGTACAGCTTGCTCTTGGTGAGGAAGAAGCCCTTGGTGCGCTTGGCGTACTTCTTGCGGCGCGCGCGGCGTTTGGTGCCGCGTTTTACTCTGGCCATTGCATCTTCTCCTGCGAGGAGAGCGCAGCCGGATGCGCGCGACGTCGCCGGACATCGCGCACGGATCTCGCGCGAATGCGCGCGATCCAAGCGCAAACCGGACGGCGAGCAGCGCTCGTCGAGCGTCTCCACGGCGTGTTGAGGATTCGCCCCGCGGCGCTTACGTCAGTGCGCCCGGAAGCGAGGAGGGCCCGGTGACGTAGCGGACCCGGTCGGCCGGCAGGCCCGCCGTGGCGGATAACGCGCTGCCTGGCACGACAAAAAATTACGACAGAGAAAGTGTCACAAAAAATGCGACGAAAGCCGATCTAGCCGTACGGCAGCATCCGCTTGACGTGTTCCGCGTCCACGGGGTTCACCAGCGCCACTTCTTCAAATGGCGCATGCGCTTCGGCTTCTTGGTGCCCATCAGGTGCCGCTTGCCCGAATGCATGCGCAGAACTTGCCGGTCGACGGTGATCTTGAACCGCTTGGCGGCGCCGCGATGCGTCTTCAGTTTCAGTTTTACTTTGGTGCCTTTATGATTTCCCACGATGCTGTCCTTTTCTCTTACTGATTCCCGTACGGCGCGCTCATCTAATTCGGCGCGGCACCCGGTCGCCGCGGGTCTTGGCGGCGCCTCCGCCACCGCCCCTCTTGGGCGCCAGCAGGGCCATCAGGATATTCGCTTCCATGCGCGGTCCCAGCTCCACCAGCGCGTGATCGGCAATCTCTTTGAGCAGCCGGTCCATCTTTGCGCGGCCCACTTCCTGGTGCGCCATCTCGCGGCCGCGATGGAAGATCATGGCCTTGACCTTGTGCCCTTCGCCCAGAAACCTGATGATCTGGTTCTTGCGAACCTGATAATCGTGCTCGGCCGTCGCCGGCCGGAACTTCACTTCCTTGAGCTGCGTGCCCTTCTGATGCTTGCGCTGCTCGTGCGCCTTTTTGTTCAGCTGGTAGAGAAACTTTCCGTAATCGGTGATCTTGCAAACCGGCGGATCGGCCGTGGGCGAAATCTCCACCAGATCCAGCCCGCGTTCCCGCGCCATGCGGATGGCCTCGAAGGGCTGCATCACGCCCAACTGGCCGCCATCATCGTCCACCACCCGAACTTCGCGCGCGCGGATGCGATCGTTTACCCGCGTGCGTTCGGTCGGTCGAAAGCTTCGTTCGGCGATAAATCCACCTCCGCAGCGGATGCCTGGGCGACCGCTCTTCGGGTCCCGCGGCCTCAGCCCGCTGGGACACGGGTCACGGAGTATAGCATGAGTGACCCCGGATATCTCTCAATTGGATACGTTAGAACGTGCCGTTAAAGAGAAGGCACCGCCGAGGGCTACTTCGCGGTTTGCGCGGAGGCCAACTTGGGGCTCGCGCTCGTCCTGAATTGTTTACTCAGCGCGAGACCCTGCTTCTGGTAGGACGAGCCGATGGCCTGGCCGTAAAGCTTGTCCGGGGCATTTGCCATGCGGTGATAGACCAGCCGCCCGACGATCTGCCGGTCTTCGAGCAAAATTGGCACCTCGTGCGCCCGGACTTCCAGCACCGCCCTGGTCCCTTTGATTTCGCCGGCATTACCGTAGCCGAAGCCCGGATCGAAAAAGCCGGCGTAGTGAACGCTGAATTCGCCGATGGACTGATCGAACGGCTCCATCTCCGCCGCCCAGCCTGAGGGGATGCAGAACCTTTCCCTCGACGCCAGCAAATAGAAATCACCGGGATCCAGCACCAACCCGCCGGACCGCGGCCCCTCGATCAGCGTCCCAAAAGTCGGCCGCGGCATGCGCGCCCACCTTGCTCAAATCGACCGGCGGGCAATGGCTCTTCGCTTTGTAGGCCACGATCGCCGGCGCACCGACCCCGGCGAGGTCAATCGTGGTCCGCAACCCGCGATCGATAATCGCCTGCTCTCGTCCGCCCTCGCTCGGCTGGTGAACCAGCTTGCGAGTCCCCGATCGACGTCGCTTGCTGCGGGCCGTCGCCGTTTTCGTAATAGACGAGGTGTTCCCGCTCGGCCAGCTGCTCGAGCACGCCGTCGCCCGATGGCGGATTACCGCGAACAAATCGAAGCTGTGAAAGCTTCGTGCCCGCCTGCACGATAATCGGGAACGTTCGCGAAACGATTTCAACGTAAAGTTCCCCGGAGTAGCCTTTCGGCACGCATTCAAATTCCAGGCCGCCGTCGGTGATCAGGCGCGTGAATATGTCCAGGCGCCCGGTGGTGCTCTTCGGGTTTGCTTTGCCGCCGATGTCCGATGGCAGCACCAAACTCTCGACCAGCGGCACGATAAATACCGCGCCCCTCTCGAGCAATGCCGGCTTGGTCAGGTCGAGCTTCGGCCAGCTTCAGATCGCGAATCTTGGTGGCGATGGGCGACGACCGCCCGGAAGGAAGCTCGCCTGAATGCGATAGGCGACGGTACCCAGCCGCAGATCGATCGAGGCCGGCTGGATTTGGCCGTCATCGATCGCCACGCTCGAGCGAATCTTGCCGTTCCGGATCAGCTCGCGTATTTCCTGCGACGGCAGAATGCCCGTTTTTCGCGGCTCCGACCGCGCATCCTTCGAGAACAAACTCCCGTGTTCTTGGTTCGACATAAAATCTTCGTTTAGTCGGAGGACGCAGGCCGCTCGTCAATTTCGGCGCGAAGGTCGGCCAAGAATGTCGCCAGCGGCCGCGGGCCCAGATCGCCTTTGCCGTGGTGGCGAACCGAGACGGTGTGCGCTTCCGCTTCCTTGCCGCCCACCACGGTCATGTACGGAATTTTTTGCATCTCCGAGTCGCGGATCTTGGCCTGCAGCTTTTCGTTGCGGTCGTCGAGATAGCGCGCGGAAGCCCGCGGCGGTTAGCTCCGCCGCCACTTGCTTGGCGTACTCGCTGAACTTGCCGCTGACCGGCAGCACGGCCACTTGCACCGGCGCGAGCCACAGCGGAAACGCGCCCGCATAGTGCTCGATCAGGATGCCGAAGAAGCGCTCGACCGAGCCCCACAGCGCGCGGTGCACCATCAGCGGCCGGTGACGGTTGCCGTCTTCGCCGACGTACTCGAGGCCGAAGCGCTCCGGCAAATTGAAATCGAATTGCACGGTGGTGAGCTGCCAGGGGCGCCCGATCGCATCGATCAGCTTCACGTCGATCTTCGGCCCGTAAAACGCCGCCTCCGCCTCCATGCGTTTGAAGGGTATTTTCAGCCGATCGAGCGTGTTGGCCAGCGCCTGCGTGGCGTGCTGCCAATCGTCGACCGAGCCTGCGTAATTTTCCGGGTGCAGCGGATCCCACTCGGAAAGCTCCACCTGATAGTCGCGAGAACCCAAACGTGTTCATCACCGCCCAGGCGAAATCCACGCACGCCGCGACTTCGTCCTCGATCTGGCTGGGCATGCAGAAAATGTGCGCGTCGTCCTGCGTGAAGCCGCGCACGCGCAGCAGGCCATGCAGCACGCCGGAGCGCTCGTAGCGGTAGACGGTGCCGAGCTCGGCCAGGCGGTAGGGCAGTTCGCGATAGCTGCGCAGGTGCGATTTGTAGATCAGGATGTGGCCGGGGCAATTCATGGGCTTGAGCTGATAGTCGGCCTTCTCCACTTCCAGCGCGCCGAACATGTTCTCGCGATAAAAATTGGCGTGGCCGCTGGTCTTCCACAAATCCAGCAGCATGATGTGCGGCGTGTAAACACAGCTGATAGCCGCGGCGCAGCAGTTCGTCGCGCAGCCAGTCTTCCATCAGTTTGCGGATCAGGCCGCCCTTGGGGTGCCAGAAAATCAGGCCCGGACCAGCCTCATCCTGAATGCTGAATAGATCGAGCTCCGGCGCCCAGGCGCCGGTGGTCGCGCCGCTTGGCCTCTTCGAGGCGGTGCAGATACGCGTCGAGCTCCGCCTGCGTGAAGAAGCACGCCGCGTAAATGCGTTGCAGCTGCGGATTGCCCTCCTGGCCCTTCCAGTACGCGCCCGAGACGTTCATCAGCTTGAACGCCTTGATGCGCGCGGTGCTGGGGATGTGCGGCCCGCGGCAGAAGTCGATGAATTTGCCGGTGGTATAAAACGAAACCATCGGCTCGATCGGCTTTTTCCTCGACCAGTTCGCACTTGAAGCTCTGATTCCACTTGCGGTAGAGCTCGAGCGCCTCGGCCTTCGGCAGCAGCTTGCGCTCGTTGGGCAAATCCTGCGCGGCCAGCTCGTGCATCTTTTTCTCGATGCGCTCGAGGTCTTCCGGCGTGAACGGCTGCTCGCGCAGAAATTCGTAGAAAAAGCCAGTAGTCGATCGGCGGGCCGATGCCGAGCTTCACGTCGGGAAAAAGTTCGAGCACCGCCGCGGCCAGCAGGTGCGCCGCCGAATGCCGGAAGACCTGCAGCGCATCGGGATCCTTCGCGGTGAGGATCGAAAGCGAAGCGTCGTGCTCGAGCGGCCGCGAAAGATCCACCAAGCTCGCCGTCGGCGCGCGCGACCAGCGCTTCTCTCGCCAATCCGTGCGAAATCTTGCGCGCAATCTCCGCCGGCGTGGTGCCGCGCGGCACCTCCTGCTTGGCGCCATCCGGCAAAGTGATTTGGATCGTATCCATGATATTGGAGGTCGAAGTGATAAACGCTTACGCTAGCAGATGGCTTCCCGAAGGGCAAGGCGGCTCGCCCCTTGGACAGCCGGATGCCCCGTTTGGATGAGATCAGCGTGAGAGGTGCGGCGTCAGAGGCAGCGTAATGAGAAACGTTCCAGCGCGGTGAGAAAGGCTGGCGTAGGCGTCGCGCAGCGTCACGGAAAAAAGCCCACGTTGCCGGTAAGAAGGAGCACGCATGGGGTTACCGGCATGTGGGCTGTTGGCGGGTTGGGTAGCTCGCCTACGACTTCGATCGCTCGGAGCCGTCGTCCCCGCAGCGGCTTCCCAACCCACTGACTGCATCCTCGCAGACAGGCATAAATCGCTCAATGGGCCGGAAGCGCCATTTTTTTCGGTACCCGGGTTTTAGTACCGGCTCAGCTTTTATTTGAGATCGAAGCCGCCCGCAGGCAATCTCACGCGATGAGCCATGTGACAGCCTCCGCAACCCGCTGCAATCATCTTGGCAGCGGCCGCGGCGCCGTCTTTGTCGCCCGACGCAGCGGCAGACTTCACGTCTCCTGCTGATTTCTCGACGGCCTTGGCAAAGCCCACGGCGTCGTCAGCGCCACCTTTTTTGGCCCAATAGCCCTCGATCTTTGCAAAATCCGCCTGCACGGCGCCGGCGTCGGTAGCAGCCATGCCCATGTCGCCACCCATCACGTCCTTCTGCAGGGCCATGTTCGCCGCGACCGCGGGCTTCATAAACATCGCGTCGTACTGATCCCCTTCATCGTTTGCGATCGCCACCACGGCAAGGCCAAACACCAGGGCACACAGGCACACGAAAAATCGATTCTTCATGATGTTGCTCCTCCAGAGAAGTAAGTCATCAGGTTGGCCAGGACGCCCAATTTCATTGGCTATCCGCATTCGAATGGCTCCCAGCTACCCCACGCGGCCCGTACTCTACACCGGGGCGTTGCCGCACGCAATGCCTCGCAGCTGGGCCTAGCGCTCGCTCGAGATCACGCCGCCATGTTCGCGCCGGACCAATGGCAGCGCCTCCGCCGGCCGGCCCAGGTGGCGGTACCCGCTGGCGTCGATCTGACCGTGCATGCTCTCCGAGAACAGAAATTTCCGGCCCTCGATGTCGTAGGTCGCTACCACCGGGAACCAGACGCCCGGCGCCACTTCCGCTTGCTCGATCGTAACCTGGCTCCCGCGATAGATCTTGCCGAACAGGCCGGCCACAAAGGGGACGTCGTCCCGCAGCTGCGCTTCCACACGCGCTACCTGCCCGCTCGATTCATCGAGCCAAACGAGCCCACCGGTGTGGGCGAATATGGTGGCATAGCGCGCGGACGATCTGTACGTGCCGGTCGGCTCGAACGCCAGCTCGATCATCGGGCGGCCGTCACGCGTCACGCGTCCTGCCCACTGGTAGCGAAAGGCACTCCCCACGGCGTCGACCATCTCGGCGTGCGCGCGATTCCGCTCTGCCGCCCGTTCATACTCGGGCTTGATGGCGGGATCGTCTGGATTGCTGCGGGCCGCCAGCGCCTTCTCGATATCTCGCCAGGCTTGTTCGATCGACATGGCATCGACGGGTTTGCCGTTGCGCGCCAGTTCCACGCGGATGTCGCCAGTGCCGGCGGGAACCACGCGCTCGACGGTTTCCACGGCAGCGCTGTTTTTGCCGGAGTCTCGCTTGATGGAGTGTTCAGTGCGATCGTATTCGTCGAGTTCGCGGTCGTTGGCGTGCTGATCCGCGATCGCTCGCGCCACCAGCGCGCGGATTTCTGCGAGCGACAGCGGCGCATCGTTAGGATTGGATTGTCCGCGAATTTCCTGGGCCCCAGCCAGGCATGCCGCGGCGAGCAGCGAAGCGAGAACCGCCGGAATCCATGCGCGACGCCACATTGTCGTTGGACCCATACTCCTCCGCCCCGGCTCGGGTGCGATGCGCCAGCCTCACTGCGCCTTCAACGATTATCTCACTCCACCGGCGCAAAGCGAATGCGAGGGTCGCCACGGCCGGCCGACGCCGGTCAGCCGCCGGGGCCCTCCCCAGCCCCTTGGGACTGCTCTTCAACAGCACCACTACATGTAGATGCTTTAGACAAAAATCGCCAGACATCTTGCGGTTTTCTCTTGACATCTTTTTCCCGCCCCGTTATCGTGCGGCCTCAGATTCGGGGGACTTAGTGGTTCCGTTTTGGCGGCCTTGCCCCCAACCCCGCAAGCGCCGCAGCGAAGCCGCAGGCCCGTCCGGGTTCCACGAGACATCTTGGAAGCGGGCATTTCCCCGCAGCCGGCCCCGACCCGCCGGTCTTTGCGGTTAGCGCTTCCGTTGGCAGGCTGTAAATCGCCTCGGAACGCGAGCCTGTAGCTTTCGCATTTTTTGACTCTCGCGGCCCTCGTTGGTTTCCCCGAATCGTTGGCCCCTGCTCGACAAGCAGGCGCCGCCGTCCTCCGGCTGGTCCGGATGGATGTAAAATAATAGGGTTCCCCGCGGAAGGGAACCCCGACTTGCGCGGAGGCGACATGGCACAACCGAAGATGACCCTGAACCAAGAGACGACAACCGGTGCGGCAACGACGTCTGAAGTGCAGCCCAAGACCGGCCTCGAGTTCAAGCGCTATTTCACCGATGGGCGAGTCTCGCCCTTTGACGCCGTCGAATGGGAGCGGCGCACCGCTCAGATCGGCAACGAAAAGGGACAGGTCATCTTCCGCCAGGAGAATGTCGAGGTCCCCAAGTCCTGGTCGCAGACGGCCACGAACATCGTCGCCTCGAAATATTTCCACGGGAAGATCGACACGCCCGAGCGCGAAACCTCCGTGCGGCACTTGATCGGCCGCGTGGCCGACACCATCACCACCTGGGGTGAACGCGGCGGCTACTTCGACTCGCCCGCTTCGCGCGACGCCTTCCACGACGAGCTGACGCACCTGCTCGTCGAACAGAAGATGGCCTTCAACTCGCCCGTTTGGTTCAACGTGGGCGTGCAGGCCAAGCCGCAGTGCTCGGCGTGCTTCATCAACTCGTGTCGACGACACCATGGAGTCCATCATGGGTCTGGTCAAGACCGAGGGCATGCTCTTCAAGTGGGGCTCAGGTACGGGCACGAATTTCTCTTCCCTGCGCGGCAGCCACGAATCGCTTTCCGGCGGCGGCATCGCCTCCGGCCCGGTCAGCTTCATGAAGGGCTTTGACGCCTTTGCCGGCGTCATCAAGAGCGGCGGCAAGACGCGTCGCGCCGCGAAGATGGTCATCCTCAACGTGGACCATCCCGACATCGTGGAATTCATCGACAGCAAGATGAAAGAGGAGCGCAAGGCCCATGTGCTGATCGAGCAGGGCTACAACTCCTCGATCGACGGCGAGGCCTACAGCTCCGTCTTCTTCCAGAACGCCAATCACTCCGTGCGCGTCACCGACGACTTCATGCAAGCCGTCCAGGATGATCGCGACTTCTGGACGCGCAACGTCAACGACGGCACGCCCGCCGACAAATTCCGTGCCCGCGACCTGCTGCAAAAAATGGCCGACTCCGCCTGGCATTGCGGCGATCCCGGCATGCAGTACGACACCACCGTCAATCGCTGGCACACCTGCAAGGCCACAGCGCGCATCAACGCTTCCAATCCTTGCTCGGAGTACATGTTTCTCGACGACACGGCGTGCAACCTGGCCTCGCTCAACCTGATGAAGTATCTCGGGCCCAACGGCATCTTCGACGTCGACGCCTACCGCCATGCCGTGGACATCACCATCACCGCGCAGGAAATCCTGGTCGACAATGCCGGCTATCCCACGCCCAAAATTGCCGAAAACTCCCACAACTTCCGCCCTCTCGGGCTCGGCTACGCCAACCTCGGCGCTCTGCTCATGTGCTTGGCGTTGCCCTACGATTCCGAAGGCGGCCGCGACATGGCCGCCGCCGTCACCGCTCTGATGTGCGGCGACGCCTACGCGCAGTCCGCTCGCATCGCCGAGCGGCTGGGGCCCTTTCCCGGTTACGCCGTCAATCGCGATTCGATGCTCGACGTCATTCGCATGCACCGCGACTCGCTGCGCCCGATCAAGCCCGAAAATGTTCAGCCCGGCCTGCTGGCCGCCGCGCGCGAATCCTGGGACACCGCGCTGGCCCTCGGCGAAAAGTACGGCTACAAAAATTCCCAGGTCACCGTGCTCGCTCCCACCGGCACCATCGGCTTCATGATGGATTGCGACACCACGGGCGTCGAGCCCGACCTGGCGCTGGTGAAACACAAAAAGCTGGTCGGCGGCGGGCTCATCAAGATCGTCAACAACTCCGTCCCGCAGGCGCTTTTGCACCTGGGATATTCGCCCGGAGGAGACCTCGCTGATCGTTTCCCACATCGATCGCGCCGGCACCATCGAGGGCGCGCCCGGGCTCAAGCCCGAGCATCTGGCCGTTTTCGACTGCTCGCTTGCTCCAGCCGGCGGCGGACGCTCGATCGCCTGGCGCGGCCACCTGAAGATGATGGCCGCCGTGCAGCCGTTCCTCTCTGGCGCCATCAGCAAGACCATCAACATGCCCGAGGAATCCACGGTCGAGGACGTCATGCAGGCCTACATCGAATCCTGGAAGCTGGGCCTCAAGGCCGTGGCCATCTATCGCGATAATTCCAAGTGCAGCCAGCCGCTTTCCGCCGCAGGCGCCAAGAAGGAGCCGGCCGCGGCCGTCGCAGCCAACCTCGCCAAGGCCCCGGAACCTTCACCTGCCGCGCAGCAGCAGGAACTCTTCATCCGCGCGCGGCGTCGCAAGCTTCCCAGCGAGCGCCAGTCGATCACTCACAAGTTCTCCATCGGTGGCCATGAGGGCTACATCACGGTGGGTATGTATGAGGATGGCGAGCCCGGAGAGATCTTCATCAAGATGGCCAAGGAGGGCTCCACGCTCTCCGGTTTCATGGACGGCTTCGCCCTCTCGGTTTCCATCGGCCTGCAATACGGCGTGCCGCTCAAGGCCCTGGTGGACAAGTTCACCAACACGCGCTTCGAGCCCGCCGGCTTCACCGGCCATCCTTCGATTCCCTATGCCAAGTCCGTGCTCGATTACATCGGCCGCTGGCTGGGCGGGCGGTTTATCTCTGCCGACTACCTGACGCCAACCGTCCCGGCCGCGCATGCGGAAGTCGCGGCCCCTCCGGTCGCCGTTCCGGCGGTCGCCCCGCCGCTGTCGCTGTCCGAGGCCAGACGAGCTCGATCCGCCCTCGCCCCGTTCCCGCTCGGCTTTTGACGGCGCTCCCACATGCGCCGAGTGCGGCATGCTCATGACGCCCAACGGCGCCTGCTACAAGTGCGAAAACTGCGGCGGCACCTCCGGCTGCAGCTAGTGTTGCGTTGAGCGAAGAGCGACCGTGAATCAGCGGGCCGAGAGGCTAGGTAAAGTAAGCGCGGCAAAAATAAAAAGGGGGCCCCGCGCGATGGGCCCCCGACAACCACCCCGTAACTCGTTGCTCCTGAATCAGAAAGCAGCAGCAACCATCCACCCCGGGAAACGATAAGTGCTGCATATAAGTGCACGAGCGGTGCCAGTACGGGAACCTCGGTCATTCCGTGCTAAACTGCTGTATGTTAATGACTTATTGTTTAGTTTGCGCGCGCAGGTAGGCGCCAGATCTCGCGGTGCATCTACAGTTTTTCACAGATTTGCAGCATTCAGCTTATGTACTTCGGGAGAGACTTCCACTGCGCCGAAAACGCCTGCGTCTAGGCCCCAATGGCGGACCGCACCGCAGTCGCCAAGCGCTCCGACCATCGCGCCACATCCGCAGCATGCTCGGCCTCGACCATTACCCGCGCCTTGGGCTCGGTGCCCGAATACCGCAGCACGACCCGGCCCGAGCTGCCCAGCGCACGCTCGGCTTCTCCGAGCGTGCGCGAAACTTCCTCAAGGGAATCGAGCGGTGGCTTCGCGCGTACCTTCACGTTCACGATGGTTTGCGGAAAGACCTTCAGGTCGCCAACCAGCGCGTCGAGCGGCCCGCGCAGTGCGACCAGGCAGGCGATCTTCAGCGCCGTGAGCAGGCCGTCGCCCGTGGTGGCGTCGTCCAGAAAGATGATGTGGCCCGATTGCTCGCCGCCGAGATTCGACCCGCTGCGCAGCATCTCTTCGAGCACGTAGCGGTCGCCCACCGGCATGCGTGCGAGCGAGAGGCCCTCCGCCTCGAGCACCCGCTCCAGGCCCAGGTTGGTCATGGTGGTGCCGACGACGCGCGTCCCCTTCAGCTTGCCGGCCGAACGCAGATAACGCGCCGCCGCCAGCAGCACTCCGTCGCCATCCACCATGCGCCCCGACGAACTCACGAAAATGGCGCGATCGGCATCGCCGTCAAACGCCACGCCCAGCGCCGCCTGCTCCTTCAGCACTTTTTTCTGCAGGTCATCGGGATGCAACGACCCGCAGTCGTGATTGATGTTGCGGCCGTTGGGCCGGTCGTGAATCGCAGTCACCTCGGCGCCGAGCGAAGTGAACAGCGCCGGCCCCAGCGAACTCGCCGCGCCGTTCGCGCAATCCAGCACAATCTTCATTCCCGCGAGTTTGGCGCCGGGAAGCACGCAGCCGCGCAGAAACTCCAGGTAATCCTCGTCCAGTTTGCGGTCCGGCTCGAGCTGCTTCGCGGTGCCTGGGGGCTGCCCGTTCTGGTGGCGCAGAATCTCGGCTTCCAGCTGTTCCTCGATCTCATCGGGAAACTTCATGCCCGAGCCGGCAAAAAGTTTCACGCCGTTATCCTGGTACGGGTTGTGCGATGCGGAGATCACCACGCCCGCCGAGAAATTCTCCTTGCGCACCAGGCAAGCCACTCCCGGCGTGCTGATGACGCCGGCGGAAGCAACCGCGACGCCCTCCTCAGTCAAGCCCGCGGCCATCTGTCCCGCGATATGCGGCCCGGACTCGCGCGTGTCCATTCCGATCAGCACCCGCGGCGCGCGGATGGTCTGCCGCCCGCGAGCCCGCCTTGCTTCAGCAGGTAAGCGCCCAGCACGCGCCCGACCCAGTACAGGGTGCGGTCGTCCAGCGGGTATAGCCCCGGCGTCCCGCGGATGCCATCGGTTCCAAAGAGTTCCTTAGGCATAGAAGAGGTGGGTCAAGCCCGCGTCCGCTTGAACGCGGATCGATCCCACCGCATCGCTGCATTTTAAGCATGCGCTGCCGTGCCCCGCTCATTCGCTTAGCGGCGGAGGTGCCGAACTCGGTACCACTGAAACGTGAAACTCCGGCGGGTTGATCACGCACAACGGTAGCGCCAAACGGTACGGCGACCTCCTCCGGCTTCAGCTCCACCACCCGTGTCGCCGGCTTTCGCGTCGCTCAGATCCGTCTCGATAGCTTACCTCCGAACGCAGTGAGCCGGCTCAGCAGCCCGGCCCGGCCACGCACTCGCACGCGAACGCCCGCCGGCACTCCGGCCACATCCAGCCCCTCTGGAATGTTCACGAAAGGCGACCTGCACGAAGTAAGTGACCTCAGCGAAGGGCTCCGCCGTATACGCGGCCCACAGCGAAAACGAAATCGCCAGCGCCAGCAGCTTCAGATCCCAATTGTGAAACACAACTTGGCGAAGGAATCGCACCGGTCAGCTTTTGCCGGCGATGCGCGTGCCCGAACCCTGCGCCGGCAGCGCCATCGTCAGACGGAACCGCCGGAAAATCCCTTCGAGCCGCTCGCCCAGTTGTTCCGCGGTCAGACCGACTTCGATCGCGCCGCCCACGGCCAGCGAAATCGCGCCCGTCTGCTCGGATACCACCACCGCGATGGCGTCGCTCTCTTCGGTCACGCCGATGGCCGCGCGGTGCCGGCTCCCCAACTGGTTCGAGATCGCGGGATTCAGCGAAAGCGGCAGAAAGCAGGCCGCCGCCGCGACTCGCGTCCCTTGAATAATCGCAGCGCCGTCGTGCATCGACGACCCCGGGCGAAAAATCGCCAGCAGCAGGTCATGGCTCAGATGCGCGTCCAAGCGCAATTCCGCTCTCGATATAAGTGTGCAGGCCCGCGTCGCGCTCGAAGGCGATCAGCGCGCCGATGCGATTTTGCGAAAAATAGCTCGCCGCCAGCACCACGTCGTCGAACGGCGATCCCGCCGCGCTCCCGGAAAACCGCGCGAATGTCAAGTTGCGGCCTAGGCGCGCCAGCGCCCGGCGGATCTCCGGCTGGAACAGGACGATCAGACGCGATGGCCACATAGGGAAGCAGGGCCGCCAGCAGCCACTCCACCATCTCGAATTGCGCCCAGCGCGCGCTTTCGTAGATGCCCAGCAGCAGCAGGATCGCCACGGCCATCTGCAGCGCGCGCGTCCCGCGCAGCAGATTCAGCAGGTAATACACCAGCACGGCAATGATCAGGATATCGATCGCGCCGCGCACATCCAGGCGCGCAAAGGGATTCGAGCGATACAGCGGCAGTTAGCATCGGCGTTACTCCTTTACGGTAACCCATCGCTAACCCGCAGCAAGGCAAGCGTTTGCGCGTCGCTTCCGTCAGCCCGTCGATCCGCCGGTCGTGGCTTATAATCGCTTGGTCTGGGATGTGCCGTCGCTCGAGAGAGCGTCCTATGCGCAGGATGCAACTGATCGAAATTCACGACCAGCCATGGTTCCCGGCGGCTCCTGCGAGACCAGGTCACCGACGCGCTCCAGTTGATTTTGCATCTTGGTAATGTTTACCAGCCGATCGTCAATCGTCTTCGGCGCGCCGCTCGAAAATTCAGGCTCGCGCCAAATCCTGGACCTCTGCTCAGGCGCCGGCGGACCCTGGCTCTGGCTCTACAAAGCCTTTGACCGGCCAGGGATTCGCCTCCCGGTTTCCGTTTGTCTCACGGACAAATACCCAAATGCAACAGCCTTCCGCCAGCGCGAAATCGCCTCTCGGAACCGGATCCATTTCCACGCGGCTCCCGTCGATGTCGCTGAAGTCCCTCCGGAGCTCGACGGCTTTCGCACGCTCTTCGCTTCCTTCCACCATTTCCCTCCACAGCAAGCTCAGGCCATCCTTCAAGACGCCGTCAATCGACGACAAGGCATCGCCATCTTCGAAGCTCCCGGGCGTCACATCCTGCACCTTGCTCCTGGTTTTGCTGGTTCCGCTTGCCGACTTGCTGGTCACGCCATTCCTGCGCCCATTTCGCTGGTCGCGTCTGCTCTGGACTTACGTAATTCCCGTCATTCCCGTGGTCCTATTGTTCGATGGCATGGTCTCCTGCTTGCGCACATATTCTCCTGACGAGCTCGCCGAGCTTATCGACGGCCTATCCGGCGCAAGCGAATACGAATGGGACATTGGTGAGGAAAAGGCCGGCTTTCTTTCACTTCCCATCACCTATCTGATCGGCTTCCCGCGTCCGGCAGCGCAGACGAACGAACGAAGTCGGTAAAGCCGCATCTCACGTGGCACCATGACTCATTCGGCGAGCGCGAGGAATCGAACGAAGACGAACGAAGACGCATGGTCGACGTAGCCATCGCCGGAGGCGGGATCGCAGGCTCGACGCTAGCGATTTTGCTCGGCCGCCAAGGATTCTCGGTCGAGCTGTTTGAGCGTGGCGAATTCCCCAAAGAAAAGGCCTGCGGCGAAGGACTCATGCCCGGCCGGAGTCGCCGTCTAGAGCGGCTCGGTTTGGCGCAGAGGGTTGGCGGCGCGCCGTTTTACGGTGTGCGCTACCACTTCGGTCGGCCTCGTGGCCGAGGGCCGCTTTCCTCGGATCGCCGATCTGCCCGCAACAGGCTACGGTCAGCGGCGCATGCATCTGGACCAAGCCCTTTTCGCCGCCGCCGCGGCCACTCCGGAATGTCACGGCTCATACCGGCGCGCGAGTGAACGCGCCGCTCGTTGAGCATGGCCGCGCCGTCGGCCTGATCGTCGAGGGCCAGCCGCATCGCGCGTCTTTAGTCGTCGCCGCGGATGGCGCGCACTCGCCCATTCGCCACGCTCTCGGCTTAGACGCTCCCACGCGCCGCAAGCGCTTCGGTATGCGCGTCCATTTCCGCTTGGCGCCCGGCACAGAAACAATCGGACTGGGTCGATGTCTTTGTAGGGCGAGGCCACGAGCTTTACGTCACGCCACTGCCTAATCGCGAATTCGTCGTGGCCGCACTCGCGGATGTAGCCGCGCGCGAAGAATCATCGGAACGCGCCTTTCCGTCGCTGGGCCCTCGCGCAGCCCGAGCTGGCCGCGCGCCTCGACGGCGCGCAGCAGCTTAGCGATTTGCTGGGCGCTTCGCCGCTCGAGCGCCGCGCGCGCGCCGGCGTCGCGCCCGGAGTCGTTTTGCTCGGTGATGCCGCGGGATCGACCGATCCCATCACCGGTGGCGGCATGGCGCAGGCCCTGATGACCGCCGAGCTCCTCTCTCATCACATTTCGTCCGCCGCTGCGCGCGTGCTCGACAGACAGCCAAGTTTGGCTGCCAACATTTGATCGCGAACGTCGCGCCATGCTCAGAAATTATCGAGCCGTCACGCAAATGACGCTGTGGCTCGCCGACCATCGCCGCTTCGGTCAAGGCGCCGTCGTGCTCCTGCGGTTCTTGCCCGCACTTTTCTCTCACTTGCTCGGAGTTTGCGGCGGCGTTAATCCCACACTTCGCGAGTCCCGCGAGCAATCGCGCAGGAAGTCGGACCTGAGGATCAGCAGGAACGGCTGCACAGGAGGGATGCCATGAAGCTCGTCTCGGTCAATACCGGTCTTCCACGCCAAGTTACGTGGCACGGGAAAGACTTCACCACGGCCATCTTCAAGCAACCTGTGAAAGGCCGCGTCGCTTTGCGCACGCTGGATCTCGACGGCGATCGTCAGGCCGACCTCACGGTCCACGGAGGGCCGCACAAGGCCGTCTACTGCTATCCGCTCGCTCATTACGATTACTGGAAGCGTGAGTTGCCCGGCAAGGATTTGCCCATGGCGGTCTTCGGAGAAAATTTCACGACCGACGGTTTGCTCGAAACCACGCTGCACATGGGCGATCGGCTCTCGGTCGGTTCCGCGGAAGTGGTGGTTACGCAGCCGCGCCTTCCTTGCGTCAAACTGGCCATACGATTTCAGTCCGACGACATGGTCAACCGATTCCTCGCCAGCGGCCGCACGGGTTTCTACCTCGCCGTCACCCGCGAGGGAGAAGTGGGCGCGGGCGATGAGATCCAGGTGATCGCTCGAGACCCGCACGCCGTTTCGGTCGCGGAAATCACTCGCCTGTACTTCGCCGACAGCTATACCCAAGAGGATCTTTCGTCGATACAGCGGGCTCTGCAGGTCGCAGTGTTCCCCGACAGCTGGAAAGACGACTTCCGCGAGCGGCTGAGCGCGACGAATTTTTGAGCGCACGACGCCGGCGGTTCCTTACGACCGCACCACCGTCTTGAGCATCGCTTGCACGCCGTTCCAGGTGATCTGTACTCCAATGCACAGCAGCACAAACGCTACGATGCGCAAAATTCCGTGCGCCGTTTGGGGCGACATCCACGAGGTAATCTTCGGCGCATACGCGTAACTCAGAAAGACCAGAAAGCTCAAAACCACGATGGCAATCAAAATCCCAATGTGCGCGAGTCCATCGGGCAGCAGTGCCGTCATCGAGGCGTGCGCGCTCAGCGTCAACATCACCACCACCGTGCCCGGACCGGCTGTAATCGGAAACGTGAACGGATAAAAAATCTTCTGATCCAGCGGCCCAACGCTGGACGCCGCACTTTCCGTTTGGTCCTGACGCGCGTGGGGCCCCTCTTGATTGAGCAGGCTCCAGCCCATCGCGGCCAGCACCAACCCCCCGGCAACCTGCACCACGGGAAGCGAAATCCCAAAAAACGCCAGAAGCGCGGTTCCCACCAGCTCGACCACCAGTAGGAAAAGCACCGTGGTGATGGCAATCTTGCGCGCAAGGGTGCGAATCACCGCGGCAGGCGCGCCATCCACCAGCCCGAGAAATACCAATGCCGACCCCAGCGGATTGATCACGGGCAGCAGCGCGCTGAACGCCAGCGCAAAGTACTTGACGACAATGCCCACGGCTGCCATATCGAGCGCATCAGCATACCAGCTTGCCGGTCCAGCAAGACACCGCACCGCATTGCTGTCGCAAGGGTCCTCTCGATACGCGCGATCGCACACCGCATGTCGCAGGGATCCGGGAACACCAATTCCTGATGGGCCGCCACCGCAGCGCCATTCTTGAGAATGGCGCATCCCGCGTTGGCTGCTGAAAGGCTTCAGAGTTTGCGTGGCAACTAGGGGGTCGGGGCTTTTCAGAGTTTGTGTCGCTACCAGGGGGTCGGGGCTTCAGCCCCGACATAGAGCCTGCATTTTCTTTGGGCCTTCAGGCCCTGAAGTGACTCTGCACCCGGTTATCACACACACTCTTCAGTCCCGGGGCTTCACCCGTTCCGCCCTTTGTTCTGAGAAGCTGTGACTTTTTCGAGCTAGTCATCTCGCCCGCCGCGCGGGTCGACGAATCCCTCTTCATCATTTGGCCGCTCATTATTACCCTCGCGACCGTAGGCCGGCAACTAACGAACGGCCCGGATTCTCGTATATACTCCACCCGTCCCGACTGACTCCGCCGGAGAAAAACGCAGTGGCCGTAGCCCCTTCCCGCGTGGTCGCGCCGCTCGCGCTCGACGTTGCCAGCGTCACCCGTGGCCGGGTCGCTGTGCGCCTGCTGCCATTTCTCTTCCTTCTCTACATCGCCAATTATCTTGACCGCACCAACCTGGCCTATGCCGCGCTCGGCATGTCTCGCGATCTGCGATTCAGCGACCGCGTCTTCGGCTTGGGAGCGGGCATTTTCTTCCTTAGCTATGTGGCTTTGCAGATCCCCGGTAGCCTCCTGGTCGAGCGCTGGAGCGCGCGCCGCATGATTTCGGTGACCATGATCGCTTGGGGGTCGCTGACCGCGCTGACCTCCTTGGTCCATACCCCAGACCAGCTTTATCTGGCGCGCTTCGTCTTGGGCGCGGCCGAGGCTGGCTTCTTCCCGGGCGTCATCGTCTATCTGAGCCACTGGTTCATTCATGAAGACCGCGCCAAGGCCACCAGCAACTTCATGGCAGCGATTCCCTTGTCCTTCGTGATCGGGTCGCCCATCGCCGGCTGGATTCTCGGCCACCAGTGGCTCGCTGTGCAGGGATGGCGGTGGCTCTTCGTGCTCGAGGGAATCCCGGCCATTGTGCTGGGAGCTTTTGCGTTTTTCTTTCTCACCGATCGGCCCCGCGAAGCGGCCTGGCTCGCTTCCGGTCAACGGCAGTGGCTTGAACAAAAGTTGCAGGAGGAGGAGCCCGTCGACCGCGCGAGCGAAACCGGTGTGGCTCGCGCTGATATCTCGCACCACGTTACTCCTGGCCGCGGTGACGTTTCTCAATTACTTCGCGCTGTACAGTTTTATGTTCTGGTTCCCGACCATGCTCAAGCGCCAATCGGGACTTTCCGACGCCCGCGTGGGCCTGCTCGGCGCGATTCCCTACTTCGCAGCCTTCGTCGCCATGCTGATCAACGGATGGCATTCCGATCGCCGCGGGGAAAGACGCTGGCACGTAGCCGTCCCGATGTTTATTTCCGCCGCAGGATTGCTCGCCCTGATCGCGATCCAGCCCCATTCCGTTTCGCTTTCAGTTCTGTTGTTCACCCTGACGTGTATCTGCGCCGCATACCTCCCGGCAGGCTGGGCTATACCCACGGAAGTCCTAAGTCAGTCGGCCGCAGCCGCCTCCGTAGGCATGATCAACGCGGTTGGCAGCGTGTCTGGCTTTGCCGGCCCCTACGCCTTCGGCTACTTGCTCACCCGGACCGGCTCCTATCGCGCCGGCCTAGCCGCAATGATGATCGCCGCCATCGCCGGAGCCCTGCTCATCCTTCCGCCCCCAAAGTTCGGCCGCTTATCCGAATCTCACGCGAGTAATCCTTAGGACTGTTCGGTGTGCTCGTATTCTCCAAGATTTCGACCAGGTTTCCGGGCCAGTTGTGTCGGCGCGGGGCGCGTGATGGCGCTGACGGTATTGACTGCCATGTTATAATAGGCTGTGATCGCGTCAATCAGGTCCGAGGTTCTCTTGCCCCGCTCATCCGGCAGGGATACCGCGTGCCCTTTTGGTGAAAAAGGTGGCCTCGACGAACGAAGCAAATCTCCCCAATTCAAGGCCCGCGAGCACCGTCACATTATGAGCAAGTCTTCTGTTTGCAGCACGATGCGACCAATTTGCACTCGCTTCCGCACACATCCAAATCTTAAGTCTTTTGTTTTCATGAGAGTGCACACTCTTCGCCCGCTCTGTCTTCACTCTTTAGCGCCAGAGCGAAAGTCAACTCCTTTACTATTAGTCGGATGCGCACTCTTTTGTAAAAACAGGGGGGGTGGGGGCTATACGCAATTTCAGAAAGGAACTCCGCCAGCGCGGCTTATTCCACGACGCGAGGGTTCGGCAGCGGGATGATGAATTTGCCTCGAAAGCCGCGGGCCTTCAGCTTGGGCATGAGCTCGTCGGCGATATGCCACGCGAGCAGTAAAGCGTATTCGGGCTGATCCTCGAAGAGCCGCGATTCCTCGAGCACCGGAATGAGAGTTCCGGGCATGTACTTGCCGATCTTCAGCGATCCGTTGATCTCGAGGACGCAGTCGAGAATGCCATCGTCGAGACCGACATATTGGATCAACGTGCTCGCGCGCGACGGTGCACTGATTCCGTGAACACGGTGTCCTTGTTTCTTGATGTCGCGTAAAAGGCCGTATAGCTCCAGCTTCGATTGGACGACGCGGCTCTTGAAATTACGCAGGCGCTCCGCATCGAGGCCGGCAGCCTCTTCCTGCAAGATTTGCGCGACTGAGGACCGGACCGGGTGCTGGCCCTTACGCGCGGCATAAACCCGCACCGAGCCGCCATGCGTGGGAATCCGGCGGGCATGGATGACTTCGAGGTCGTGCATGTTCAGGAGGTACTGAAGGCTCCCCACGGAGTAATACCGCAGGTGCTCGTGGTAAATGGTGTCGTACTGAAGCGTTTCGACCAAGCTGAGAAGATAATGCGACTCGGAAATGAAAACGCCCGTTTCATCAAGAAGCCGAAGAATCGAGTCGACAATTTCATGGGTATGCTCAATATGGGCGAAAACATTTGTCGCCGTGACGATTTTCGCCGCTCCGTGCCGGCGCCGCGTTTCCTCGGCAGCAGCGGGGCCGAAGAAAGCGATCGTTGTGGGAATGCCCCGCTCGTTCGCCAGATTGCCCACTTGGCTAGGCTCGATGCCGAAGACGCGGTGACCGCCGCGTTTGAAGTTGCTGAGCAGCGTTCCGTCATTCGAGCCGATGTCGACCACCAGGTCTTCAGGCTCCAATGGCACGATCGTCTGAACCTCAGAGTAAAGCTCCGCAAAGTTCTCGCGGAGGATCTTCGTTGTGCCGCTGGTGTAGGGATATTCGGGCGGAAACAGGATTTCCTTGTCCACAATCAGGCCGAGCTGCACGAGCGTGCACCGTGGGCAGGTGAGCCAAAGGGCTGGATAAGCCGGCTGCTCCTTGGGAAGCTCGCCGATCTTTCTCATTTGGTTGACCGGGGGCAAGTATCCGAGAAACAAGATCTGCTGCAACGGCGCGTAGTCGCAAATCTGGCAGCGTTCGACAACGACGCTCGAACGAGTGCCTGCGGCGGCTGGTGCTGTGTCTACGATCGTCATTTAAGTCCCCTTAGTCTCCAGCTTTCGCCGCAGGGGCGAGCCGAGCGTTGTCGCGGTACCAGTTCGTCGTGATCGCCAAGCCTTCGCGCAGAGATATCTTCGGCGCGTATCCCAGCGCCGCGATTTTCGCAATGTCCGGACAGCGACGAGGAGTCCCTCCGGCCGCTTCCGGACCGGGTACGATCTCGATGCGCTTTCCGAAACGTTCGCCGATCATTCGCGCGAGGTCTGCGATGGTGATTTCTTCCTGCGTACCGATGTGGTAAGTGCCCAGGTGCTGGCCCTTGTGAATCACCGTCATCAAGCCGTCAATGAAATCGTCGATGAACACAAAGGAACGCGTCTGTTCTCCGGTGCCCTGGATGGGAAAGCGGACAATGTCGGAGGCCCCGGCCAATTCCTGGAGCCGCAAAACGAACTGAGGTATCACGTGTTCCCATCCCATGTCCGGGCCGTAGACATTGTGCGGGCGGAAGATAATCACGCGACGGAAATGTTTGCGGCCGTAGTTGATCGCCATCATTTCGCTGATGATTTTGCCCGCCGAGTAAGACCAGCGCGGGTTCATCGGATCCGGTATCGACAGGGAAACATTTTCGCCAGTGGGAACGACCGCAGGATTGTGATAGACCTCGGAGCTCGAAGCGAGCACCAGCTCTGGCACCTTATGGCGCAGGCAGGCATCGAGAACGTTGGTGATGCCCTTTACGCCGACTTCCAGCACGAGCTCCGGCTTGGTGTAGAAGAATTCCGTTCCATTGACGAATGCCAAGTGGCAGACGGAATCGACGCCTTCGACGGCTCGCGCGACTTCCTCGGCACTGCGAATATCGCCCGCGACGTACTCGATCGAAGCCATCACATCAGCGAGACGCTCGACGCGGCCGCGAGACAGATTGTCCATGACGCGGAGGCGATTCCCCTCGCGAAGCAGACGCCGCACCAGCGCGCTGCCAAGGAAACCCGCGCCGCCGGTCACCAGGTAGGTCTTCGCCATTTCGCTATTCTTCTTTGCCCGTGCTGGGGAACGCGGAAGCTGCGCGCACGCGTACCACGGGTCGATTCGCCCGAGGCACCTTGCGGAGATGCCGGACGCCCCAGCTAAACCAGCGCAGATATTCATCCGTCCAGGGCCCGAGACGAAACGTGGATTTTCCGCCATAGAGGCGGTCGATGGAGATGACCGGCACTTCGCCGAGCTTCCAGCCGGCTAGTTGCGCCTTCATGGCCATCTCGAAAGTTACCGCCCAGCCAACGGGCCTCGCTTCCAGATTTAACGTATAGAAGAGCGACCGCCGGAATAGCTTAATTCCAGTTGTGGCGTCGCTTAGCACACAGCCGGCCATCCGATGAAAAAGACGGTTGGCCAGTCGCGAAAGCACGCCGCCAATCACCGAACCTCCCAGCCTTCGTCCCCCGTGCGCGTATCGCGAGCAGCTGACCATGTCGCAGCCTTCTTGCATGAGCACCAGCATGTCTTCGATGGCCAGCACCGGTCCGACTTCGTCCGCGGCGAATAAGAGAATGTACTCTCCGACAGCGGCGTCCACACCCGCGCGAATCGCATTCAGTACGCCGCGGCCCCGCTGATTGTGTACCAGCCGCAGATGTGTGTAATCGTTCAGCATGGCGCGGACGACCGGGATGCTGTCATCTTCCGGAGTGTCATACACAATTAAAAGCTCGTGAGGCACCTCGACCACGGCCTTCAAAAGCTTCACCATGATCCGGAGATTGATCCCCTCGTTGCGCACCGGGAGCAAAATCGAAAGAACAACGGTTTGTCGATCGACCGGCTCAGTCATTGGGCCTGGCGCAGATGCGGCGGTATCGTCAGTTCGTGTGCTGGGCATCCGAATCTACCGCGTCCTCTGGTCTCGTGACATTGGGTCGGTTACGCATTATTCCAGGCGAGTTGCATCTCGTTTTTCGAGCATGGCCGTCAGTCTGCGGACCTGCTGCATTACGCTGTCCCGATTTCTGGGCCGTACGTACCGGATGGGTATCCCCGCATAAACGCTCCACGGCTCGAATGCAAAGCCCGCCGGCGCGAAACTGAGCGCACCCACGACGGTGCCTTCCGGAATGCGTCCGTTGGGCATGATCACTGAATTCGATCCCACTGCCGTGTAATTTCCGAGAATTACGTCGCCGCGAATCAAATTTTCTTTCACTTGTTCGACACCTGGCGGAATGATGGTGATCAGATCGTTTACGAAGTCATCGCTCGTACACCAAATTTTCACTCCCGACGACAGGCTGCAAAAATCGCCGATCTCAAATTGCATGTCCGCCCCACCCGCCACGCTGCACCCCGAAGCAATATGGGTGCATCGGCCGATGCGAACCTTGGTCGAGAAGTAGCAGTAATCATCGACGATCGAATCCTCGCCAATGACGAAATCCCCGGAATGGCGAATGCGCGTGTTTGGCGAGACGATCGGCTTCATTCTCAGGCGATTCCACGAGCGGGCTCTCGGCGCGCGCTCGACACTTCCTGCAATGCGGCAAAATGCCGAATTTCTGCGCAAACCGACGCGACATCCTCATCCGAAAGCGTGAATGCGGAGGGCAGCCAGATCGCGTGCGGGATCTGCCTTGCGCTATTCGGAAAATGGTTGGCGGGTGCGTGATACGGCGTCTGCGTGTGAATCGGATGCCAGAATCGTCGGCAGCGCATTCCGCGCTTGGTGAGATGGTCATACAGTTCGTCGCGGAGATTCACGAGCGCATCGGTCCACTGTGGCACTTCGCCTTCTTCAACCCGGAAAGGAAGGATGGAGATTCCCTCCACTCCGCGCAGCCCGTCGCGATAGCCGCAATAGATGCTGCGCATCCTTTCGATTCTGCGAGGCGCATCCTGGAGCTGGGCCAGTCCAACGGCCGCTTGTAAATCCGTGAATTTGAAATTGTACCCGACGCTGTTGTGGGCATCGTCTCCTCCGCTGCCTCGCACCGGGCGCCCTTGATCCTTCAGTTCTCTAAGCCGCACATGCACACGGTCATCGTTTGTAGCGATGAGACCGCCTTGGCCGGTCGTGATGGTCTTGTTTGGCGATAGCGAGAAGCAGCCGGCAATGCCGAGAGTTCCCAAGCATCGGCCTTGGTACTTCGAGAGGAAAGCTTCGGCCGCATCTTCGACGATCATCAGACCATGGCGCTTGGCGATGTCCATCAACGCGTCCATGTCTGCAGCGCGCCCGCTGACATGCACGGGCACGATGGCCTTGGTGCGCGGCGTGATCGCGCGTTCGGTAGATTCCGGAGCGAGATTAAGGGTTTGTGGATCGACGTCCACAAGCATAGGCTTTGCGCCGGTCAGTGACACTGCGTTCGCGGTTGCAATAAAAGTGACATCCGGCACGATGACTTCATCGCCTGCTCCGACGCCGATGGAGGCCAGGGCCAAAAAAATCGCGGTCGTTCCGCTCGTGGTGGCCACGACATGCTTGCAGAGAAGCAAATCGGCCACCTGGCGTTCAAATCGCGAGGTCAGCGGGCCGTCGTTCAAGAAGCCGCTATCCACTACTTGGGCGAGCAGCTCTTTCTCTTCCGTCCCAAATTGTGGTGTCCAGAACTCGAGATCCCGGCTCAAAATGCACCTCTTTGGCTAGGCACAGCCAGCCGCCTGTTGGCTCTGCGAAAAAAGACTTCCGCGTCCCCAAAAGTTCCAAACATCGACGACGATCTTGCGATCCAGGCTCAGATTCCGATACACGTTGTGCGGAGCACAAAGAATCAGGACGTCACTTCTGCGGACGACTTCCTCGAGGTCCAAGAGTTCCGGATCCTCTTTCACATAGGGGTCGGTGGTGAGAACGGCCTTAGCGCGAAACATGAGAATTTTCTTCAGCTTGTAGCTGAGAGAAAAACGAGGGTCGTCGCTCTCGGCTTTGAACGCCATGCCCAACAGTCCCACCGTCATTTGATCTAACGGGTGGCTTGTATCCAGCCGATCCACGATGAATTGCGGAAGGCCTTCATTTACCAGCATCGCCTGAAAGCCGAGGCCAAATTGATTGCGATAGAAGCTGGCCAGTTGCATCGTGTCTTTGAACAAGCATGGCCCGGCGGTGAAGCCCGCCAACGGAAAGTTCTTCGAGCGCGGATAATCGCGCTTCATGCCGTCCAGGATGCGATAGTAGTCCAGATTCGCCGCCGTCGCGATCATGTAGAACTGATTGGTGACGGCAAACTGGATGTAGCGATAGGCGTTGCTGAAGACCTTGACCAACTCCGCTTCGATCGGAGCCAATCGCACGACCTCAGGGGCAATCAAGCCAAACAGGCGAGCCGCGTCCTCTTCCGCATCGGCCGTGGTGCCGCTTACAATCTGCGGCAGGGTCTGCAATTCCTCGATCGCGTGGCCTTCCACGATGCGTTCCGGACAAAACGCGAGCCTTAGGCGCTTGCCCTTGGACTCTACGTACTTCGCGAGCGATTCCGTGACACCCGGATAGACGGTCGAGCGAATCACGATCAGTTGTTCGCAGGAGAGGAAAGGAAGCAGTTCGTCGAAACAACGTGTGATTACGCGCAGAGAGGGCGTCAGAAATTCGTCAACTGGAGTGCCGATCGTAATCACCACAGTTTTTGCCCCGGCCACATCCTCGGCCCGGCTCGTAAATGTTAACAGGCCCTTGGACAGCACTTCTTGAAGCAAGGGTTCGGCGCCTTGCTCCATGAACGGCATTCGGCCGCCGCGTATCACGTCCATCGACCGCTCGTTCAGGTCGTAGATCAGGACTCGTTGATTCTTGGACGCGAATATGATCGAAAGGGGGAGACCAACGTGCCCTGCGCCCCCAACGACGCAGACGTCAACGCTGGAATGCCCGTCGCTTGCGGCCGGTGGGGAAGATTCAGTCATGTCATCTCGAATGTAAGCCTGTATTCGCCGTACTCAAGCCAAGAGCAGCCCTGATCGCCGTCGCTCTGCACGAATAATAACACCAAAGCTCATCTAAGTTATTTGTTCCCAGCCACTTCTAGTTTTGTACGAGCCTGATTAAAC